>NZ_JBFUAK010000011.1:0-321439 GCF_056406315.1 Roseateles sp. P1_C6 | reverse complement strand
CACCTGGACCCATCTGCTCAGCGGCGAGAAGAAGCAGGGCGGCCGCTGGCATCGCGAGACGCATGGCTTCCTATCGTTGCCGCTTTACGCCGCGCCGGGCAGCGTCATCGCCTGGGGCGCCGAGACCGAGAAGCCGGACTACGACTACGCCCGCGGCACGGTGCTGCGCGTGTTCGAGCTGGCTGACGGCAAGAGCGCGGCCTTCACGGTCGTGGGCCTGGACGGCAACGTCGCGGCACGCGGCACGGTCGGCCGCAGCGGCGGGCAGTACACGGCCCAGGTCTCCGAGGGTGCGCTGCGCGACTGGAGCCTGGACGTGGACGGGCAACGCAGCACCGTGCTGGCCGAGGGCAAAACCTTGAACTGGAAGCGTTCATGAAAGCATCACGCGTTGGACGTCGTGGCGACGTCATGCCGGGTTCTGGGCGGTGGTTTTCTCTGCGGCTGGTTGCGCTGGCGGCGCTCCTGCATGCACCGGCGGCGGTGCTGGCTCAGGGCACCTTTCCCGGCATGGAGCCCGGTCGCGTTGGCGGCGTGGCGGCCGAGGGGCAGAACCCGGACAAGGCGGCGGCTGCGGCCAAGAACAAGCAGATGGCGCAGGAGCTGATCGACCAGCAGCGTGACGAAGCTGCGCGCCGCTTGATGGTCGAACAGCGGGCCAAGCTGCGTGAGCGTCTGGAGCGCGATGCGGGACTGCTGCGCCAGCCGGTGGACTTGCTGGCGGGCATGTTCCAGTTGCCTGCCGACCTGAAGCTCTCGCCCGAGCACCGCAGCGTGGCCGAGGATGTGCTGCGTCAACAACGTGAGCGCGCCCAGGCCAGCTGGGCGGCATGGTTGACCGAGGAAACCGCCCAGGGCAAGGGTGAGCTGCGCGCCGAGGTAGCCGCGCAGCGATTGAGCAATCGCGTGCTGAACGAAGTGGCGCTCTGGCAGGCCGATGCGACACCGCAGCCCAGCGACACGATCTGGATCGAAGCGCTCAAGACGCCCGGCATCTGCAATGGGCTGGATCAGTCACGGCCTGCGGCGCAGGTGGCGCAGTTGATCGAGGCGCTGCCCGCAGCGCAGCGCAACACCGCGTGGCAGGGCGAGGCGGAGCGCCTGGCTCGGTGGGGGCAGGCGCCTCGGCAGGTGCCGCCCTCGCCGGACCGTGCGTTCGAGGACGAGCTGGTCGCCACGTTGGCCAAGCTGCCGGGTGACACGTCCAGCCTTGCCCCCGAGGTGCGCAACGCGCTGCAGGCGGCGGGCTGGACCTATGCCGGCCAATCACCTGCATCGCGCTGCGAACTGCTGCGCTGGTGGAGCCAGGAGCAGGTGCGCAGCCGACGGATGACGGCGCCGCGCGCGCTGCAAGCCTGGCGCACCGCGCTGGCCGTGCGTTCGCAGGCCTATCTGTTGCCCGATATGCCGCGCAGCGGGCCAGGCGCCACCGACGCGAACGGCTTTCCGCTGTTCGCGCGCCGTGCCGAGCTCGCGGGTACGGTCGTCGTGGAACAGGACATCGATGCCGCCGGCAAGATCGTGCGCAGCTTCGTGCAGCGCCGCGAGATCACGGCGGCTGGCGTGCGCGGTGTGCCGGCCCTGGCCCTGGAGCGCGAACTGGACGCCGTGAGCCTGGCACGCGCCGCCGCCACCGCCGCCGCTGCCCCCGACCCTGCGCAAATGCGCGACGGAACGGCCACGCGCCGCATTGGCATCGAGTGGGTGTTGCCCCAAGGTCATTAGGAAAAACTGGGCTGCGGAAGGTCTTGCGTATTCCAGCGATGCCGTGGCGTTGAAGGTTTCGGGCGGCGGGCTCGCATGACAACGCGGTCTGCCAATCGCATCGACGAGCTGTTGGCTCATCGCTGGTCCCCACCGCCTGGGTCGTTGCCAGCCCGTTGCGTGGCGTTCAAGAAATGGCGTTCAGGAAATTCACCTTGCTGCCCATACGTAGACATTTTTTGGCACGGGCCGTTGCGCTCGTCGCCGCGTTGCCGGCTTGCTCGCTGGCGGCGCCGCCCATACCCACGAGTTCGCTGTTCGACGTCAAGCGTTTCGGCGCCAAGGGCGATGGCCGCACGCTCGACTCGCCGGCGATCAATGCTGCGATTGCGGCCGCAGCGGCAGCGGGCGGGGGTACTGTCTATTTCGCGCCTGGACGCTATCTGTCCGCGTCAATCAGGCTCAAGAGCAACATCACGCTCTACCTGGAGGCGGGCGCGGTGATCGAAGCGGTTGACGCGAGCGTGGCGCGCTATGACCTGCCCGAGCCGAACGAGGCCGGCGGCAACTATCAGGACTACGGCCACAGTCACTGGCAAAACAGCCTGATCTGGGGGATTGGCCTGGACAACGTGGCCATCGTGGGCGGTGGCTTGATCCATGGCAAAGGCTTGATCAGCGGCCACGACAAGTACACCGGCTACTACACCGACAAACCGGACCAGCCCGGCGAAGCCGACAAGGCGATCGCGCTGCGCGAGTGCCGCAACGTGATCTTGCGCGATTTCTCGATCTTGCATGGCGGCCATTTCGGCATATTGGCGACCGGCTGCGGCAATGTGCTGATCGACCACTTGACCATCGACACCAACCGCGACGGCATGGATATCGACGGGTGCAACAACGTGCGCGTCACGAATTGCAGCCTGAATACGCCCTGGGACGATGCGATCTGCCTCAAGGCCAGCTACGGCCTGGGGCGCATCCAGCACTGCGAAAACATCACGATATCCGACTGCATGGTGTCGGGAAATTTCGACGAGGGCAGCCTGATTGATGGCACGTTCAAGCGCAGTGCGCCGGAGTACCGGTCGGGGCGATACGGCCGCATCAAGATGGGCACCGAATCGAATGGCGACTTCAAGAACATCACCATCACGAACTGCATCTTCGACGAGTGCCGCGGCCTGGCGATCGAGAGCGTGGACGGTTCGCACATCGAGGACCTGACGATTTCCAACATCACCATGCGCGGCGTGGTGAACGATCCGATCTTCATACGCTTGGGCGCGCGCCTGCGCGGACCGAATCAGCCGCCGGTGGGCACCATCAAGCGCATCAATATCAGCAATATTGTGGTGTCCGGTGCGCACGTCAATCACGCCAGCACCATCGCCGGGATTGAAGGACATCTGATCGAGGACATTCGCATCAGCAATGTGCAGATAGAAACCCAGGGCGGCGGCGATGCGGCCTGGAGCGCGCTGGTGCCGCCCGAAAATCCCAACGGGTATCCGGAGCCCGGCATGTTCGGCAAGGCGCCGGCGTATGCGTTTTACATGCGCCACGTGAAGGCCATCGAGGTTCATCACGTCAAGGTTGGCTACGTCAAGCCGGAGGGGCGAACCGCGGTCGTGCTGGACGATGTCAGAGACGCCAGCTTCCATGCCGTCAATCTGCGGCGCGGGCAGGGCGGGGCGGCGCTGTTCGCGCTGCGCGGGGTCAGCGACTTCTCGGCCAGGGATGTGCGCGGCATGCCGGACCGCGAGATCCCGGAGCGTGTGGATGCGCTGACCTTGTAGACAAGGTGGACGACCGAGGGGCTCGCGGCCGCCAAGCGCCTGGCCTTCCGTTCTTGTTACCACGTTCGCGGTGTAGATGCCGCGAACCTCACACAAAAGCGCCCGCAAGCGCAGCACCACTACCGGACCATCCCACCCATGAACTCGAACATTCCATCGCACAGCGCCGCCATGCCAATCATGCAACGCCGCTTCCGCGCCCCCCGCCAGCTGTCGCTGGTTGCCCTGATCGCCCCGCTGGCGCTGGCGATGGCGCAGACCACCGTCCGGATCGACCTCGCCAAGCCTGGCCTACCGGTCAGTCCGACCCTGTACGGTTTGATGACCGAGGAGATCAACTTTTCCTACGATGGCGGCCTGTATGCGGAACTGGTGCGCAACCGCGCCTTCAAGAATCACGGCTCCACGCCGGAACACTGGTCGCTGGTGCAGGACGCCGGCGGCAGCGCCGCGATGGCGCTCGACGAGCGTTACCCGGTCGCCGGCACCGCCCTGACGACCAGTCTGCGGATCGACGCCGAGAACGCTTCGCCGGGTCACCGTGTCGGTATCGCGAATGCTGGCTACTGGGGCATCCCGGTCACGCCGAACACCAGCTACCGCGCCAGCTTCTACGCCAAAACGTCCGGCGCCGGTGGCGTGCCGCTGACCCTCAGCATTGAAGGCGTCGACGGCAAGACCATCTACGCCCAGGCCGAGGGCGGCCGCATCGACGGCCAATGGAAGCGCTACAGCGTCACCCTCGCCACCGGTGCGAACGTCAAGCCGACCGCCGACGCGCGCCTGGTGCTTGCAACCGAAAGTCCGGGCAAGGTGTGGTTCAACCTGGTGTCGCTGTTTCCGCCGACCCACAAGGACCGGCCGAACGGCAACCGGCCCGACCTGATGCAAAAGATGATCGACATGAAGCCGGGCTTCCTGCGCTTCCCCGGCGGGAACTATGTCGAAGGCGGCAGCGTGACGAACCGCTTCAAGTGGAAGGAAACGCTGGGCCCGATCGACCAGCGTCCAGGCAATCCCGGCACCTGGGGCTACCGCTCTACCGACGGCATGGGGCTGCTCGAATTTCTCCTGTGGTGCGAGGACATGAAGGCCGAGCCAGTGCTGGCGGTGTTCGCCGGCTACGCGCTCAACGGCGAGTCCGTCCCGGTCGGCAAGGAACTGCAGCCCTTCGTCCAGGACGCGCTCGACGAGATCGAATATGTGACCGGCGACGTGAGCACGAAGTGGGGCGCGAAGCGCGCCAAGGACGGCCATCCGGCGCCGTTCAAGCTGCGCTATGTCGAGATCGGCAACGAGGATGGCTTTGAGAAGAACAAGACCTACGACGGCCGCTACACCCAGTTCCACGACGCCATCAGGAAGAAGTACCCGAAGATCAAGCTGATCTCCACGGTCAACGGCAAGGACTGGGTTGGCTCGCAACAGAAGTTGACCAGTCGGGTCCCCGACCTGATCGACGAGCATTACTACTTCAACCCGATGGAGATGATGAACGACGCCGCGCGCTACGACAGTTATGCGCGCAGCGGGCCGAAAATCTTTATCGGCGAATGGGCCGGGCAGGAAGGGACGCCGACCACCAACCTGCACGCCGCACTGGCCGATGCCGCCTTCATGGCCGGCATGGAGCGCAATGCCGACGTCGTCGAGATGTCCTGCTACGCGCCGCTGTTCGTGAACGTGAACCCGGGCGGCATGCAGTGGCAGTACAACCTGATCGGCTACAACGCGCAGTCCAGCTACGGTTCGCCGTCGTACTACGCGCAAAAGATGTTCAGCAACTATCTGGGCAATGTGTCGCTGCCGGTGCACGCCGAGAAGGTCAGCATGCAAACCTGGCAGCAAGAAGCCAAGAAGGAGACGCCGCAGGACGTGCCGCCGGCCAGGCAGGTGCCGACGATGTTCTTCTCGGCGACCAAGTCGGACCAGCGCGGCGAGATCTACCTGAAGGTCGTCAACGCGATCGGCAACGCGCAGACGGTGCAGGTCGACCTGGCCGGCGCCGTCAAGGTGGCGGCCGAAGGCAAGGCAATCGTACTGAGCTCGACGCACAAGGAAGATACCAACACCATCGCCGAGCCGACCAAGGTGGTGCCGGTGGCGAGCAAGGCGAGCGGGCTCGGCAAGCAGTTCAGCTACAGCTTCGCGCCGTATTCGGTGACGGTGCTGGTGCTGTCGACCAAGTAGGCCGCTAGGAGGGTGTCGGGCTTTGGGTCGGGTGCGCCGCTTGCGTACCGCGACCGCGTGCTCACCGAGCGTGGACAGATGTCGCCAGCTTAGAACCTAGCGAGATTTCACGCTTCCCGGGCGCACGGCGTTTGTCGTCAGGACCGCCGCCGTGCTCTATCAAATCGGCCTTGAAGTCGATGACGGTGGCGTGCTTGCGGCACTCGGTCATGAACAGCAGGCGTTTCCCTTTCAGGCCATGGACCAGCGCCACATAGTCCTGGCCACGCCTGAAACTCAAGTCGTTGATGCCGACCACGGCGACGCCGTTCATGTCTTCTGGGAGCGTGCCACGCCGACGTGGTGTTCGATCCGGCGGCACAACTGCTTCGCGTTGATGCGCAACCGGCCGGCGGCGTGCGCGACCGGAATCGATCGGCACAGCGTCAAGGCGAGCGCCTCGAAGAGCAGCGTGAAGCCGCTGCCCGGCCGGTCCGTCAATATGCAGCGTGGGCAGGGCGGGGCGGCGCTGTTCGCGCTGCGGCCGCTTCAAAGAAGTTTTCTGACGAGCAGTCTGGCATGCAAGTTCAACAGCGATTCGGTGGGCGTGAGCAGCGGACAAGCTGCGCAACATCGCTGGCGTACGCAGGCGCGATCACGAGGCGCTTGCGCGCGAGGCGTTCACTCCTCCAACGCGACCACCATCACGGCCTTGGCTGGCACCTTGATCGACAGCTTGCCGCCCGCGGCACGCGCGCTGAACGCCGCCGGCTTGATGACCTGCGGATTCTGGAAGGTGTTGTGCGCGTCCATCGCGGCTGAGGTCAGCACCTTGCCGGCCGCACCATTGACCTTCGTGCCCGCAACGTTGATGGCGACATCGACCGCCTTGGATGGATCGGCGTTGACCAGCGCGAGGTACACCTTGCCGTCCTTGGCTCGTGCTGCCGAAGCGCTCACGCCCGGAATGGTCACGGCACCCAGGGTGTAGCTGGTGTTGTCCTTGATGGCGAGCGGCAGCGACCTGGCATCCTGGAACGGTGCATACATCTGGAACGCGTAGTAGGTCGGGGTCAGGACCATCTTCTCCTTGTCCGTCAGGACCATCGCCTGCAGCACGTTGACCATCTGGGCGATGGTGGTCAGGGTGACCCGCTCCGCGTGCTCATGGAAGATGTGGAAGTTGAGCGCCGCCACGAGCGCGTCGCGCAGGGAGTTCTGCTGGAACAGCCCGCCTCTGGGGTTCACTTCGTCATACCAGGTGCCCCACTCGTCGACCATCAGTCCGATCTTCTTCTGGGGATCGTTCTTGTCCAGCACGGCCACGTGATCCTTGACCAGCTGATCCATCTTCAAGGTGTTGGCAAGGGTTGAAATCCACTCGCCTTCCTTGAAGCCGAGGTCCTTGCCCTTGACCTCCCAGTTGCCGGTCGGGACGGTGTACTGGTGGACGGTGATGCCGATCGTGCGGTCCTTCAGTTCCTTGCTCAGGATCTGGGTCCAGCTGGTGTCGAAGCCGCTGCCGCCGCTGGCGATCATCTTCGGCCGGGACTTCTCGGGCGCCCACAGGAAATGCTCGTAGTTGCTGTAGAGGTTCGCGTAGTGGTCGGGCTTCATGTTGCCGCCGCAACCCCACAACTCATTGCCGACACCGAAGAAGGCGACCTTGAACGGCTTCTCGCGCCCGTTCTGAGCGCGCAGCCTGGCCAGGGGCGAGCCGCCGTCCGCCGTCATGTACTGGACCCAGTCGGCCATCTCCTGCACGGAGCCGGTGCCGACGTTGCCGTTGATGTAGGCGTCGGCGCCGATCATGTCGATCAGGTCGAAGAACTCGTGGGTGCCGACGGCGTTGATCTCCTCGACATGGTTCCCCCAGACGTTGCTCGGGCGCTTGTCCTGCGGGCCAATGCCGTCGCGCCAGTGGTAGGTGTCGGCGAAGCAGCCGCCCGGCCAGCGCACCAGCGGCACATGCAACTCCTTCAGCGCGCCGACGACGTCATTGCGCCAGCCTCGGGTGTTCGGGATGTTCGACTTCGTGCCGACCCACATGCCTTCGTAGACGCCGGTGCCAAGGTGTTCGGCGAACTGGCCGTACACATACTTGCTGATGACCGGGCCGGCCTTGCCGGCGTCGATGCTGATGCTGACCTCGTTGGCGGCAAAGACCGGGGCCGCGATCAGGCCGAGTACGGCGAGGCCGTGCTTGATGGGGTTCACAGGGGGTGTCTATTCAGGTGGGGCGGAAGTGGAGGAAGGCTGAAAGTGATCGCGCCTTGTCAGCGACGCTCTTCCGTCCCTTGCCCGACCCGGTAGTAGTCAAAGTCGACGCGGCCACCGGCCGTCTTGGTCGCGTAGTAGAAGAGGCCGAAGCGATAACCCATGAAGTGCGGGAAGGTGTACTTCAGGGGAGAGGGACGACCGATGGGGGTCCAGGACTTGCCGTCGAGGCTGTAGGAGAAGCGGGCCAGTTCGGGCGCGGGCTCGAAGTCGCAGTCGACCCTCAGATGAACGGTCTTGCCGGAGAGGGGAATGGAGGCGAGCTCTTCGGCCTTGTCCGTTTCGGCGCTCACCATGACCAGAGAACGGACGCCGTCGGTCATCTTGACGCCCACGAAGCTGTACTGCCGCTGGAAGGCGGACAAGCCGGCCCAGTCGCCGTCCTTCATGCCGCTCACGTCGATGCGGGTGGTGGCCGAACTGCTCGGCCCGAAGGTGCGCTGGGTGAGCGTGTTCGGGGCCTCGAGCAGCGTCGGAACGACCCGGCTGGTGGTGAGGCTCAGGTAACCCGGGCGCTTGGTGAGCGACCAGTCATGGGGCTTCGGGTTGTGGTTCCATTGCCAGGCCAGGGGCAGGGCGGGGTCGCCGGGCTTCCGGACGAATTCGTCCGACGCGACGATGCCGGAGGCGCCGGAGACGCCCTGCGCGCCGGCGGGGATGTCGAGCGTCATGGGCGCCTTGCCGCCTTCGCCGAGCACGGGCCAGCCGTCCTTCCAGGTCACCGGCACGAGGTAGGGAATGCGGCCGACGGCGTCGTTGTCCTTGAACAGATAGGCGTACCACTTGCCGTCGGGCGTGTCGATGAGGCCGCCCTGGGCAATGCCGCGATCATCGAGCGCGATGCGGCCTTCGTAGGGGCCGTCGATGGTGTCGGCGCGGTGGATGGTGACGGTGCGTGCCCAACGGCTGCCAGGCGAGGCAATGTTGAAGAGGTAGTAGCGACCGTTGGCCTTGAAAAGCTGGGAGCCCTCGCCCTTGAGCCCGCCCTGGTCGGCGCCGAAGAGGCCGTTGACGTTTTCGACGATGACCTTGTTCACGCCGCCGGGTTTGATGCCCGAGAGATCGGACTTCATCTCGGTGAGCATGATGCGACCGCCGCCGTAAACCATGTAGACGCGACCGTCGTCATCGAAGAACAGGCTGTGGTCACCCAGCGAGGGCTCAAAGCTGGTCTCTTTCCACGGGCCGCGTTCCGGATCGCGCGTGGTGTAGATGTGGGTGCGCCCGGTATTGGCCGAGAACGTCGAGGCATGGAACACGCCGTTGTGATAACGCAGGCTGCTGGCCCAGGAGCCTTCACCGTAGGCGTGCTTGCCGTTGTCGAGGCGCAAGGCGTCGTTGTCGCCAAGGGTTTCATAGGCGTAGGAGGCCATGCGCCAGTTGACGAGGTCCGTCGACTTCATGATCGGCAGGCCCGGGCTCATGTGCATCGTCGTGCTGCTCATGTAGTAGGTCTTGCCGACACGGATGATGGCGATGTCAGGAACGTCGGCCCAGATGACGGGGTTGTGGGCACGGTTCGACGGTGCCGCCGCAAGGGCGCTGGCGCTCATCGCCGCGTTGGCACCGGGCGACGCTTCTGCGGCGAGCGCGTTCGCGCCGATGAGCGCGGCGCAGCAGAAGGCGACGGGGTACAGGGATCTGACAAGGCGCATGGGTGGATGTGGAACGTCAATAGGTTGTTGAGGGGTGCCCCGGGAGGACCCCGTGGCAGCCCGGTCGAGCAGGCCTCGCTCAAGCCGCGCAAACGGCGCTGGCGAAGGTCAGCGCGAGCCGCCGCCCGGCTCGATCCGGTAGTAGTCGAAGTCCACACGGCCGCCGGCGGTCTTGGTCGAGTAATAGAAGAGGCCGAAGCGATAACCCATGAAGTGCGGCGCGGTGTAGGAAAGCCGAGAGGAACGACCGATAGTGGTCCAGGATTTGCCGTCGAGGCTGTAGGAGAAGCGGGCGACCTCGGGGCCTGGCTCGAACTCGCAGTCGACTTTGAGGTGAACGGTCTTGCCCGTGAACGGAATCGAGGCGATCTCCTCCGGCTTGTCGGCGTCGGCGCTCACCATGACCAGAGACTTGGCGCCATCGGTCATCTTGACCCCGACAAAGCCGTAGTTCTTCTGGAAAGCGCTGAGGCCGGCCCAGTCGCCGTCCTTCATGCCGCTCACGTCGATGCTGGTGATGGCCGAACTGCGCGGGCCGAAGGTGCGCTGCGTGAGGGTGTTCGTGGCCTCGGGCAGTGTGGAAACGATCCGGCTGCTGACAAGGCTGAGGTAGCCCGGGCGCTTGCTGAGCGACCAGTCACTGGGCTTCGGGTTGTGGTTCCATTGCCAGGCGAGGGGCAGGGCGGGGTCGCCGGGCCGGCGGTCGAACTCGTCGGAGGCGACGATGCCGGAGACACCGGAAACGCCCTGAGCGGCGGCGGGAATGTCCAGCGTCATGGCCACCTTGCCGTCTTGGCCGAGCATGGGCCAGCCGTCCTTCCAGGTCACGGGCACGAGGTAGGGGATGCGACCGACGGCGCCGTTGTCCTTGAAGAGATAGGCGTACCACTTGCCTTCCGGGGTGTCGATGAGGCCGCCCTGGGCGATGCCGCGGTCATCGAGCGCGATGCGACTTTCGTAGGGGCCATTGATGGTGTCGGCGCGGCTGACGATGACGGTCCGCGCCCAGCGGCTACCGGGCGACGCGATGTTGAAGAGGTAGTAGCGGCCGTTGACCTTGAGAAGCTGAGAACCCTCGCCATTGAGCCCGCCCAGGTCGGTGCCGAAGATGGTGTTGACGTTCTCGATGAGAACCTTGTTCACGCCGCCGGGCTTGATGCCAGAGAGATCGGGTTTCAGCTCGATGAGCGTGATGCGACCGCCCCCGTGAACCATGTAGACGCGACCGTCGTCGTCGAAGAACAGGCTGTGGTCGTGCAGCGCGGGCTCGAAGCTCGTCTCCTTCCACGGGCCCCGCTCCGGATCGCGCGTGGTGTAGATGTGCGTGCGTCCGCTGGTGTAGGCGAAAGTCGAGGCGTAGAACACGCCATTGTGGTGACGCAGGCTGCTGGCCCAGGAGCCTGCACCGTAGGCGTTCTTGCCGTTTTCGAGGCGCATGGCATCGTTGTCGGCGAGGGTTTCATAGGCATAGGAGGCCATGCTCCAGTTGACCAGGTCCGTCGACTTCATGATCGGAAGCCCCGGGCTCATGTGCATCGTCGTGCTGCTCATGTAGTAGGTTTTTCCTACCCGGATGACTGCGATGTCTGGGACGTCCGCCCAGATCAGAGGGTTGTGGGCAGGTGCTGCCTGTACAGCCTCTGCCGCCGCAACGGCCTGAGACCCGACGCAGAGGACGAGAGCCATCAGCAGGTAAAAGATCGGGCGGCTCAGGCCGTCGGGGCGTTTGTCCATGTCTTGTCTCCGGGGTCGTTATGCGAGCCAGGGCATCGGTTGCATCAAGCGGGCCGCGCGGCCGCCATGCACCGATGGCCTGCGGCCGACTCAGTGCGCCTGGCGCGTGTACAGCGCGAACGCGAAGTCCGCGGGGCGGCCGCTCTCCCGGTCCTTCAACGGCCGGTCGTCCAGGCTGGCCTCGCCGTCGGCATAGACGTCGCTGCGGCTGGCGCGCAGATTGATCATCAGCGCGTCCTTCTCGCCCTGCAGCGCCAGCGCGTAGCGGCGACCGGACTTCAGCACGACCGGCGGATGGGCGCTGAAGTCAAAGCTCAGCAGCCCGGCCCCTTGCGGCCGGTAGGCGATGGCCAGGCCCTCGCCGGCGCCGAGCAGTTCGGTGCCGGCCTCCACGTCACGCAGCGACAGCCGCAAGGCATGCGTGGCGTCCGTGCCATGGCCGTCGCCGGCGTACAGGCTGAGCCGGCCCAGGGCGATGTCGGCACGTGGCGTGAAGGTCTGCACCAGGCGGCTGGCGCCGCCGCCGTCGCGCTTGAAGCCCACAGGTTCCGGGGCCTGCTCGAAAGGCCGGGTGACCGAGGCCAGCGCCGGGCTGCCTGGCCAGGTTTCGGGATAGCCCTGGGCGAACTGCTGAACGGCCACGCGGGGGTCGGAGCGACCCGGGTCCGCCGGCGCGGGCACCTTGCCGGCGGGCGGTCGGGGCGGCGTGCTGATGCCGGCCTCGGTCTGCGTCACGGGCCACATGCGGCCATCGGCGTCGTAGTAGAGGTATTCCATCGTGACGGAGCGGCGGGCGCCGGCGCCGGTCTCCCCATCCGGCAGGGTCAGCGCGCCGTTGTGATAGACCAGGTAGGACTGGCCTTTGAAGTCGTCGACGATGCCCGCGTGGATGGTGAAGCTGTTCTTCGTCGGGCCGGTCAGCACGCCCTGGTAGGTCCAGGGCCCGCGGGGGCTGGGCGCGGTGGCATAGGACAGGTGCTCCCAGACGTTCTGGTGCGCCATGGACGCGTAGGTCATGTAGTACAGCCCCTTGCGCTTGGACAGCCACGGGCCCTCGGTGTAGTTGGGCAGCGCGATCTTCTCGATGGGCCCGTCCAACTCGGTCATGTTGGATTTGAGCTTCGCCAGGTAGAGCACGGGGTTGCCCCAGGCCAGCCAGGCGGTGCCGTCGTCGTCGATGAAGACGGTGGGGTCGATGTCGTTCCAGTTGTAGGGGCCGGGCGTCATCGCGTCGGTGACCAGCGCCGAGCCGCGCGCATCCTTGAACGGGCCCAATGGGTTGTCGGCCACCGCCACGCCGATGGCCTTGCCGGGCCGCGTGTCGTTGTGCTGCACGGTGGCGTAGAAGTAGAAGCGGCCGTTGCGCTGCACCACCTGCGCGGCCCAGGCGTCGCCTGTGGCCCACTTGAAGTCGGTGGGCTTCATGAAGGCGCCGTGGGCGGTCCAGTGGCGCAGGTCCTTGGACGAATAGGCCAGCCACTCCTTCATCAGGAAGAAGTCGTCGCCCTTGGCCTCGTCACGGCCGACGTAGAGGTAAACCGTGTCGCCCACGACCAGCGGCGCGGGGTCGGCGGTGAAGCGGTCGCGCAGCACGGGGTTGGCGCCGGGCGCTGGTTCGGCGGCTGGCGCAGTCCCGCAGGCGAGGGCGGCGCAGCAAAGGGCGATGTGGTGCAGGAGGCTAGGGAGGCGCATGGCTCAGGTGTGAACTTTTATTGGTTGTCTGGCGTGTCGAGCTTGTCTCGTTGCTCGGCCAACTCACGCTGGTGGCTCGCCGTGAGGCCCGAGGCAGCAGCCGGCTACGGAACCTCATCGCACCCCCATCGATTGGTATAACCAGTTTCGCAATTTTGACCAAAGTGGTCTAACCAGTGCAAACACCTACGCACGGCGTGCTGATGGGTTCCGAAAGGGCGCGGTGCTAGAGTGCGGCGCCCCCGTCCTCCCCCGCCCGCCGGACAGTGCCCGCTTCCCTACCCAAGCCTTCCAAGCCACCGAAGAGCCGTCGTCACAAGTTGCCCACGCTCGCCGATGTCGCGCGAGAAGCCGGGGTTTCCGATGTGGCGGCGTCCTGCGCGCTCAACGGCGCCAGGGGTTCGACGCGGGTATCGGCCGAGACGCGGGAGCGGGTGCTGGCGGCGGCGGAGCGCCTGCACTACCGGCCGAACGCGACCGCGCGTGCGCTGACGTATCAACGCACCAACGCCATCGGTTTCGTCGCCAACATCGCCCATGAGGAACCCAACCTCTACTTCCTGGAGGTGTTCAACGGCGTCGTGCGGGGCGCGACGGAGGCCCACCAGACCGCGTGCATCTTTCCACTTGGCGGCTGGGAAGAAGCACCCAAGCGCATTCCGGCCTTGTGCGACGGCCGTGTCGACGGGCTCGTCGTGCTGGCGCCCTACCTGGAAGACGACACCACGACCTGGCTGCCACCGCACACACCCCTGGTCACGATCCACGCCGGCAGGCTGCTGCGGGCCGAGGTGAACGTCGAGGCGGACGATGAAGCGGGCGGCTATGCCATCGCGCGCCACATGCTTGGGCTTGGCTATCGCCGAATCCTCTGTGTGGGCGGACCGATGCGCACCAAGGGAGCAGACCATCGCGTCGATGGCTTCCTGCGCGCCCATGCCGAAGCCGGGGTGGAAGTTGCTTCCGACCACGTGATTCGCACTTGGTTCACGTCCGAAGGGGGTAGGCAGGCCATGCAGGAATGGATGGAACGCCACCGCGGTCAGCCGTTGCCCGAGGCGGTCTGTTGTGGCAGCGACGACATCGCCTTCGGCTGCATCGACGCGCTGGAGGGCTGCGGGCTGAGCGTTCCTCGGGACATCTCGATCACCGGCTTCGACAACACCTTGATGGCCCGCACCTTGCGCCTGACGACCGTGCGCCAGCCCCTGCTTGAGATGGGTCGTCGCGCGGTTGAGGTCCTGATGCAGCTGATCGAGGCGCAGCGCCGTGGTGAGGCCTACCAGGGCCCTCGCGACATCGTCATGCCGGTCGAGCTTGTTCACAGGCGAACGCTGCCGGGACCTCGAAGCGAGCCGCTGACCATCCCTTGACACGCAGGAAAGTGGCTAGGTTTTTCCCTAGTTAGTTCGACCGTCGACCGAACTACGATGCTTGCGCGGCACGGCCGCAATTATTTTCCTCCGTTGATTCGGCGCCGAATCAACTTCAATTCGGCGTCGAATCAAGGTGCGAGCCTTCAAGCGTCCTATGTCCTCATCCAGGTTGAACACAATCTCTCCGGCGGGCTCTTTTCCGATGATGGCTCCCAGGCCTGGTCTAGGCGGCTCGCGTGATCGTCACGATGCCGCGAGCGACCGATTTGCGGTGACGGCGGGGAACGGCGAGCCCGGCGACGAATGCGGTTCCGCGCCGTCAATGGGCTGGAGCAGCCGGGATGGTCTTGGCGCCCCGATGACTGAAGCCGGGTACTTGGCGAATGCGAGCATCCTGGCCGAGCGCCTGTTGCCGTCTGGCTACGACGTCGCCATGGTCGCGCCCGAGTGGTATGTGGCGGACGCGACAGCCTCAGGATGCCCGCCGTTTGCCCTGGTGCAACTGGATGCCCACGGCCGACCGCAGCCCGCGGCGGACCGCTTCCCCAGCGCCATGGAGGGATGCGGCTTCGCTCCGCTGGCAGCCCAGGTTCACCGCCTCGGCTTGCGCTTCGGTGTGCACCTGACGCGCGGCATCCCCCGCGAAGCGGTCGCGCGAGGGCTGCCTATCGCCGGCAGCCCATGGCGTTGCGATGAGGTCGCCAACCCGGGCTCGGCCGGCGCCTGGAACACCGACATGTGCGGCGTCAACCTCGACCACCCCGGCGCTTTCGATTGGTACCGTGCCTGGTTCGCCCAGCTCGCGGCATGCGGAGTCGACGCGGTCTCGATCGATGCCAGCGCCTCGCTGGACGGCCAGGCAGACGAGGTCGGCTTGCTCCGCCGCGCCATCGAAGCCACGGGCCGTCGCATCGAATTGATGCTTGGCGCCTGGCCCGAAGTTGCTGCATGAGGGCGGTTGGCCCGAACTGCGCGACGGCATCGTCAAACTGCTGGAGTGCGCGTCGCAGGCGCGCCCCGAGCCTGGCCCGATGCCGGCGTGCTGAACATGAGCGGGGGCAGGCTGGGCGATGGCGAGGGCGAGGGCGACGCATGTCTCACTCGCGACGAGCGGATGCTCATGCTGACGGCGTGGGCTTGCGCTCGCCGTGACTGTCGATGAGTCTGCGGCTGTTCGGGCGCACGCTCAGCTGTCTTCGCCAGCCCGGGTGACGCAGCCTGAAGACGAGCCGTGAGACAGGGTGCATCTTCCGCTGGGTCCGTGGTGCTCACGCCGCGGTTGAAGTCGGAAATGCAGAGGCCAGGGCCCTTCCTGGCGGCCCTGAGCTCGTTCAGTTGGAGGCGCAGCAACATCGCTTCAGCGCGTGCGCGCCATCTTGACCTTGAGCATGATGGGCTCGGCCATCAGGTTCAGGCCGCTGTCGACCTGGTCGCCGTTCCAGACGCGCTCCATCTGCCAGCGGCCCTTGTCGTCAAAGCTGCCTTCCTCGACGCGCAGCATGAAGCCGCTTGCTTGCGGCCCGCCTTCCATGCGCACGCGGGTGCGCTGGCCGACGATGAGGAACTCGTCGTCGCCGATCTGCGCAATGGCCACGCCGCCGCCGGGCTGTTCGGTGCCGGCCGGCCGCTCGTCTTTGCTGTCCCACGCAAGGTCCCAGAACTGCCATTGGCGGTAGGTCAGCTTGGCGATCCAGCCGCCTGGCAGTTCCAGCGACTGGGGCTTGCGGTCGTCGCCTTCAGCGGCGCCGCGCGTGCGGCCCTCGAAGGCCCACTGCGCCCACTGGCGCTGAATCGGCCGAAAGGCGCCGAAGACGCGGGCGAAGGGCTCGACCATGGTCTTGTCGGTGCGCTTGGAGCCCAGCGGGAAGTTGGCGTAGTTGAAGTAGTCCAGGCCGAAGGGCGCCACACCCAGGGTGCCGCGGCCCAGCGCCGCGTAGATCCAGCGCGCATAGCCCTCGGCATTGCCGATCTCGGGAATCCACAGCGCGTTGTCAGGCCGCTGGTACAGGCGCATATTGGCCTTGATCCCCTCGGAGTTGGGCGTATAGATGTCGGGCGCGACGATGTCGATGGCCGGCGCGGCGGCCTTGTAGATGTCGATGACGTCCCAGACCGGCCCACCGCTGGCGAAGTTGCCCTGCCAGGGCTTGGGCGGCTGTTCCAGCGCCTCGCGCAGCGCGCCGTTGACGTACATCGGCAGGTCGTAGACGGCGCGGCCGGCCTTGGCGATCTCGCCGATGTAGCGGGCGATGGCCCAGGCGTGGAAGTACTCGTCGGCGTAGTCGCCATAGACCTCGCGCCAGGTGCCTGATGCGGCGGCCTTGGGCTTCTGGCGCGCCAGCACTTCGGCGGGCACCGGCTGCTCGAAGGCCGCCTGGGCCGCTGGCCCGAAGTCGCGCACGAGGCCGTAGGTGCCGGCCTCGTTCTCGACCTGAACCATCAGCACGGTGCGCTCGGTCGCGTCGATCTTCTTCAGGTCGGCCATGAGCGCCACGAAGGCGCGCTTGTCGGCCTTGAGCGTCTCTTCGCCGAAGGGGCTGAAGCAGAAGTTGGGCTTGCCGTCGCGGTCCAGCATGGAAGGGAAGCGCCTCCCATTGAGCTTGACCCAGTCGGGGGTGTACGAGCCGCCGGTGTTCTTCCAGGTCGCGAACCACAACAGCACGAGGCGCTTGTCCTGCTGCCGCGCTTCCTTGACCAGGACGTCGAGGAAGCTGAAGTCGAACTGGCCTTCCTGGGGCTCGACCTGCTGCCATGCCACCGGCATCAGCACGGTGTTGGCATGCGCATCGTTGGCCGCGGCCCAGACCTTGCCCAGGGCTTTGGGATAGTTGCTGGAGTTGTGCGCCTGGGCGCCAAGCATCAGGAAGGGTTTGCCGTCGACGAGCAAGGCATGGTGGCCGTCCCGCTGCACGAGGCGCGGGGCTTCGGCGGCGCTGACGGGCGTGACAAGCATTGCGGCGAGCAGGGCCGCGATCAGGGAGGTCTTCTTCATCGCGGCCGGGCCCTAGGGTTTCGCAGGGCCGGTCAGACGCAGCATCAGCACGCTGTGCGGCGCCAGCCGCGCTTGCAGTTTGCCGCTGGTGTCGCCCGTCTTCTTGCTCCACAGGTCGGACCAGCGGTAGACGGCCTGCTTGAAATCGACTGACCGCTTGCTCAGGTCATCGCCCAGGACTTGCTTCTTCCAGTCATGGTGAACGTCGGCAGGCTGGTTGGAGCGGTTCAGGAACATCAGTGCCCAATCCCCGCCGTCGAGCGGCTTGGCATAGAACTCCAGCGGACCGTCGACCAGGACGCGCAGCGCCTGCACACCCAGCTTGTCCTGGTTCACCGCGATCACGCCCGCGTTGGTCAGGATGCGGCGGGTCGACTCGGACATGGAACGCAGGTCGTTGCCCAGGATGAGGGGGGAGGCCAGCATGGCCCAGATCGACAGATGGGCGCGGTCTTCATCCTCGCTCATGCCGTTGCCGACTTCGAGCATGTCCATGTCGTTCCAGTGACCGGGCCCTGCGAAGTTGCGCAGGTTGGCGTCAGCGTGCTTGTCGAGGATGCGCAGCACGCCCAGACCCGTCGAGAAACCGGGATTGAACTGGCAGTCGAAGCAGTTGTAGATGTCGGGTGTGGTGCGCCACAGATGGCCGACCTTGCCGGCCCACTCCCACGGCTTGCTCATGCCCCATTCGCAGATGCTGAACACCATCGGACGGCCCGCCTTGGCGATCGCGTCGCGCATGGTGGTGTAGGCCGGCTCGGCGCTCATGCCCGGGGTGTCGCACCAGTCGTACTTGACGTAATCGATGCCCCAGCGCGCGTAGACCAGCGCATCCTGATATTCGTGGCCGCGGCTGCCGGGACGGCCGCCGCAGGTGGTGGCGCCGGCATCCGAGTAGATGCCCAGCTTGAGTCCCTGGCCATGCACATAGTCCGCCAGCGCCTTCATGCCGGATGGGAAGCGCTTGGGGTCGGGCTGGATGTTGCCGTCGGCGTCGCGCTGGCCTTGCCAGCAATCGTCAATGTTCACGTACTGGTAGCCGGCGTTCTTCATGCCCGACTTGACCATGGCATCGGCGGTCTCGCGTATCAGGCGCTCGTCGATATCGCAGGCAAATTTGTTCCAGCTGTTCCAGCCCATGGGCGGGGTGAGCGCCAGGCCTTCAGTCTTTTGAGCCCAGCCATTGCCTGCCGCGCCAAGGAACAGGGTCAGCGCCGCGGCGGCCATCATTGCCCAGCTGTGGAACAGCGACTTGTGTGTTGTGTGCCTTGTTTTCACTTCTCAGGTTCCTTGGTGATTCGTAGAAAAGGGGCATCGCCGCGTCAGCTGAGCCGCCAATACAAGTTGGAGTAGCCGTGCGCGATGCTGTGGAACGGCATCAGCTCGTACGCTTGGCCCGGGCTCGGCCCGATCAGATGGAACGTCAGCGGGCCAGCACCGCGCCGGACCGCCCGGTCGAGGCCGACGCCCTCCAGGTGCAGCGGGAGGATCTCCAGCGGCTCGGTGAACTTCTTGCCATAGGACACGTTGTGCGCCACCAGGTCGGCACCGGGCGCCATGGCGGGGCCATCGATGCGCGCCGCCAGCACCAGCGGCCCATACATGAGCGCTGCAATCTGAGGCGCGTTCGGCAACGGCGCCAGGTGCAGATGCATCGGCAGATCGATATCCAGCACGTCGCCGTTGCGCCAGGTGCGCGAGAGCTCCATGTAGCGCCCGGCCTGGTCGCTGGCCATGAGTTGGCGGCCGTTCAGGCGCACGCTCATCTGCTTGCACCAGCCCGGGTGGCGCAGCCTGAGAACGAGCTGGGTGGGCCGCTCCAGCCGCAGCGTGAGCCGGCTGGCGCCGCGCTCGGGAAAGTTGGTCGTCTGGCGCAGATGCACGCCCTGGTCGGCCCAGTGCAGATCCGACGCCATGTATTGGTTCACATACAGCACGTCCCCGCGGTGGAAATAGATGGAGTCGCCGTGCTTGGCGTGGCTTTCCATCCCCGTGCCGGTGCAGCAGAAGAACGAATGCTCATGCGAGCAGTAGAGCTTCGGATAGGTGCGTCGGGTGGCCTGGAAGTAGGTGAACATGCCACTGTCCGGGTCCTGCGAAGCGAGGATGCCGTTGAACAGGGCACGTTCGTGGAAGTCGGCGTAGGCCACCGACGGTTGCGCCGCGAACAGGGCTTGCGTCAGGCGCAGCATGTTGTAGGTGCCACAGGTCTCCATGGTCGAGGCCGAGGCCAGATGCTTCTCGAACTCGGCGGGCGGAAAGAAATGCTCGTTGTCGCCATGCCCGCCGGTCGCAAACGAGCGCTGCTCGACCACCGCGCGCCAGAAGTGGCGCGCGGCTCGTCGGTATTGCGCCTGTCCCGTGAGCCCGTGCAGCCGGGCAAAGCCGATGACCTTGGGAATCTGCGTGTTGGCGTGCATGCCGTCGAGGGTGTCACGCCCTTCGGCCAGCGGCGCGAGCAGTGCCCGGTGGCTGAAGCGCTCGGCCAGGCGCAGGTAGCGCGCCTCTCCGGTGAGTGCATGCAGGTCCGCCAGCACTTCACTCATGCCGCCGTGCTCCAGATCGAGCATCTTCTGAAAGCGCGCCTCGTCGATGGGCCGCGCGGCCTCGTCGATCCAGTCGGCGATACGCACGAGGATGGGGAGCGCCCGCTTGTTCACGCGGTGCACATGCACGTCGCGCAGCCCGGCCATGAACTTGTGCAGCGCGTACCAGGGCACCCCGATGACAGGCCGGCCGGCCAGGCAGTTGCGCAGTTGCGTATCGCCATCGGGGAAGCCGCAGACCAGGCCACCAGGCGCCGCTTCCTGGCAGGCCTGCAGCTCCTTGATGACGTAGTCGATCCTGACGCGCGCACTCTCCCGCCCGGTGGACGCCCACAGCAGCGAGCAGACGCTCAGGAAATGGCCCAGGGTGTGTCCCGGGCAAAGCCCCTCGGCCTCCCAGCCGCCGTACACCGGCGCCTTTGGCTTGAGGCCTGCACTTTTCCGATAGTTATGCAGCAGGCGGTCGCAGTTCAGCGACTCGAGATAGCGCGCATTGAGGTTCTCGGATTTGCGAAATGGGCCGTCGAGCAGCCGCACATCCGACAAGGGGAAAGGCTGCGCGGTTTCGCCCGGGCCGCTTTCCTCACCACTCGCCTCGTCGGCCTCGGCCGGCATGCCGAGCAGCAGCGGCGCCGCGGCAATCGCCTGCAGCATGCGGCGTCGCAGGAGATCCGCCGGAAGCTCACCGTCCCAGGCATCGCCGGAGGTCGATCCCGTGCGAAGTTTCCTGTTCATGTCGGCTGTCATGTCGGTGCGCGAGGTCAAGGTTGAACGGTCCATTCGATGCTGTCGGTATGACCATGCTCGTCACGAACGCGCAGCGTCGCGCGGCCCGGTGACAGCGCTACTTGCGGCCAGACGGCAATGCGGTCGACGACCTGGGCGCGCCCCACCGGGCGGCCGTTGACCTCCAGGCTCAGTTCACGCGCATTGCTGTAGGTCTTCACAAGGGCTGGCCCGGCGCGCCGCAGGCTGGCGCGGCGGTTGGCCAGGTGCACCACCGGTTCGCGCTGCCACCAGGCGCGCCACAGGTGGAAGGCGTCCTTGCGGAAGCGCCGGTCATAGGTGACGAGGCCCTTGTCGTTGACGCCGGGCGCATCACCCTCGTTGCGGCCGGCCGAAGCGTGGTCGAAGCCCAGCCAGATGAAATGCCCCCACAGGAAGGGCCGCTGGT
Source organism: Roseateles sp. P1_C6 (assembly GCF_056406315.1). Classification (NCBI taxonomy): domain Bacteria; kingdom Pseudomonadati; phylum Pseudomonadota; class Betaproteobacteria; order Burkholderiales; family Sphaerotilaceae; genus Roseateles; species Roseateles sp. P1_C6. Next base: position 300,318 of record NZ_JBFUAK010000011.1, on the reverse strand, counting down.
TGATCTGTCGCGCATAGGACTCGTGGAAGAGCGCCTGGTATTGCTCGGGATGCCAGCGCGCGCCGGGCCCCGGGCGCGCGGGCGGGTCTTCCTGCTGCAGCACACTGGCGCCGGCGCCGTACTCGCCGAGGCCGATGGGTCGCGTCGGCAGCTTGGCATGCAGGGCGTCCGCCCACGGGCCGATGTTGGTGAACTCGCCGTCGTACCAGCCCCAGTAGCGGTTGTAGGAGGCCAGATCGGTCTGCAGGGCCATGGTGTGGTCGTCGGGCGCGCAGCAGTGGGCATAGGTGGTGGGCCGCGACGGGTCTTCCTGCTTGGCCAGCCGGTGCAGGTCGCCCAGCAGCGTCGTGATCGCCTCGTCGGAGCGGTAGACCTCATTGCCGACACCCCAGACGCCGACCGAAGCGTGATGGCGGTTCTGCCGCACCAGCTCGCGCAGCTGCTGGAACAGGTTGTCGCGGAAGGCCAGCGTCTCGCTGATCAGCGCGTTCAGCGGGATCTCGGTCCACAGCACCAGGCCGAGCTCGTCGGCGCGCTCGTAGACATGCGGCGGGTGCTGGTAATGCACCAGCCGCAGGCCGGTGACGCCGAGGTCCATCAGGATGCGCAGGTCTTCGTCGATGTCGGCATCGCTCACCGCCACGCCGCGGCCGGGCCGGCCCGCGTGGAAGTAGTTGACGCCATGCAGCGGGTAGGCCTTGCCATTGAGCAGGAAGCCGCGCTGCGCGTCGACTTCGATCTTGCGCAGGCCGATGGGCAGCTGCACCGCGTCGGCGACGCGCCTGCCGTCCAGCAGCTCGACGCTGAGGCGGTAGAGATAGGGATCCTGCACACCCTGCCAGAGATGCGGCCTGGGCACCTGCAGCTTGGCGCTGAGGATGCCGGCCTGCGTGGCCATGAGCTGCGCCGGCTGGCGCTGTGCGGCAACGACGTGGCCCTGGGCATCGCGCAGCGTCACGCGCAACTCGCGGGCTGCGGGAGCGGCGCCGTCGTTGCGCAGCTGCACCCGCACGGCCAGTTGCGCGCGTTCGCTGGTCAGCGTCTCGGTGTCGATCTGCACGCCGGGGCCGCCGTGGTCGAGCAGCTCGATGTGGGCGGCGTCGGTCTCGATCAGGCGCACCGGCCGCACCAGACCGCCGAAGACGGTGAAGTCGCCACCGAGTGGCGCGGTCTGCGGCAGCGCGCCGTTGTCCACCCGCACGGCCAGCAGGTTGCGGCCGGGCTGGAGCAGCGGCGTGATGTCCAGCCGGAAGCGCGCATAGCCGCCCTCGTGGCGGCCGGCGTGGCGGCCGTTGACCCAGATGTCGGCAGCCATCGTCGCGCCGTCGAACTCCAGGAACTGGCGGCGGCCGGCGCCGGCTGCGGCGGGCCGGTCGATGGCACGGCGGTACCAGGCCGCGCCGCGGTAGTAGGCGCCGCCAGCCTCGCCGTCCACGCCGTTGTAGGAGTGGGGCAGGGCGACGGTCGCCCAGGCGGCGTCGTCGAAGCCGGGTGCTTCGGCCCCCGCCGCGTCGGCGCGCTCGAAGCGCCAGGTGCCGCCGACAAGGGTCGACAGGCGGGCGGCCTGGGCCTGCAGCGCGAGCAGGCTCAGCGTCAATGCGAGCGCGGCGCGCAGCATCAGCGGGCGCCCGGTTCGAGGACGACGCGGCCCCACAGGCCGGAGGGTTGACCGGCCGTGGCCTCCACCAGCACGGTCACCTGGCGGCGCGGGCCGCCCTGGGGCAGAGTCACCGCGAAGGGCGCCGGCTCGGCGCCGGCCTTCTCGCCGAGCTTGACACCGTCCACCCAGACCTCGGCCTTGCCGGCGATGCTGCCGAAGACGAGCTGCGCGCGGCCGTCGTTGCGGTCGGCGCGCACCGGCACGCTGCTGCGGTAGAGACGGAAGGCCTGCGCCTCTGCGCCGCGGCGGATCGGTGGCTCGTCCCAGCCCCAGGAGTTCATGTCGGTCTCGGCCAGCACGACATTCGGATCAGGACGGGTGGCGTGGGCCGGTGAGACACGCCAGCTCAGCAGCGGCGTCGTCGGCTCGGCCGTCGGCACGCTCGGCGGCGCGGCGGCTGGCTGCAGCTTGAGCACGACTTCTGCGGGTTGCAGGCCGTCGGCAGATGCGCGCAGCTTCAGCTCGCCGCGGCCGTCGCGCCGGGCCTGCACGATGAGCTGGGCCAGCCCGTTGAACAGGCTGCGCTCGCTGGCCTTGTCGGGCTCGTGAGAGTTCGGGTCGCCGTTGCCGACGCCGATGAGGTTGGCCTGGCCATCGAGCTCGAAGCGCACGCGGGCGGTCGCCGTCGGCACCGGCCGGCCCTGGGCGTCGACGGCGCTGACCGTCACCGGCATCGCGTCCAGCCCGTCGCCGGCCAGGGCAGGGCGGTCCGGCGCCAGCACGAGGCGGGCTGCAGGGCCGCTCGTCTCGACCACATCGCGCGCAATCTCCTTGCCGTCCTTGAGCGCCACGGCCTCGATGCGGCCCGGTGCATAGGCGACGTTGAAGTGCGCCATCTCGTAGGGGTCGACGTCCTGCTCGCCGACGACGGCGCCGTTGAGCAGCAGCCGCACGCGCGGCGCGTTGCTGGCGACCATCACGTGCACGGCCTGGCCTTCGCGGCCGGCCCAGTTCCAGTGCGGCACCAGCTTGACGACCGGGCGGTCCTTCACCCACTGTGCTTGGTGGATCCAGAACGCCGTCTTGGCGAAGCCGGCCAGGTCCATCGCGCCGAAGAAGGAGCCGACGCTGGGCCACTCGTAGGGCGTCGGTTCACCGCGGTAGTCGATGCCGGTCCAGATGAAGCTGCCGGCGATGAAGGGCCGCTCGCCGATGGCACGCCAGGCCTGGCGATGCGTATTGCCCCAGGAGGAGGGCTCGTCGTCGTAGCTGCCGAACATCTGGCCGGCGCGGTCGCTCGTGAACTCGCCACGGGTCATGTAGGCGGCGGTGTCCTCGGTGCTCGTCATCGGTCGCTTGGGGTGCTTCTGGTGATACCCGTCATAGGCGCCGATCTGGTAGTTCACGCCGACGACATCGAGCGCATCGGCCGCGTTCAGGTCGGTGAACAGGCCGCCGTGCATCGCGCCCGTGACGGGCCGCGTTGGGTCGAGCTTCCTGATCGCGGCAACCATGCGGCTGGCCATCTCGTAGCCCGGCTCGGTGCTTTGCAGCGGCTCCTCGTTGAAGATGGACCACAGGATCACACTCGGGTGGTTGCGGTCGCGGCGCACCATCCAGGTCAGCTGCTTCAGGTAGTCGGGCGAGGGGTTGAAGTTGCGGTTCTCGTCCATGACGAGCAGGCCCAGCCGGTCGGCGATATCCAGCACCTCGGCCGCGGGCGCGTTGTGCGAGAAGCGGATCGCGTTGGTGCCCATCTCCTTCAGGCGGCGCAGGCGGAACTCCCAGATTGCCTCCGGCACGGCGACGCCGACGCCGGCATGGTCCTGGTGGACGCAGACGCCCTGCAGCTTCACCGGTTGGTCGTTCAGGAAGAAGCCGCGGTCCGCGTCGAAGCGGATGCTGCGAAAGCCCGTCTGCACCTCGGTGCGGTCGAGTTCTTTCGCACCGTCGCGCAGCGTCGCCCGCACATGGTAGAGATGGGGCTGCGCCAGCGACCACAGCCTGGGCTCGCGCACATCGAGCTTCATGCGCGCGACGGCCGACTCGAGCCCGCTGACCCGCGCGCGCGTGCTGCCCTTGGCGACTTCGCGGCCGGATGGATCGATGACGACCACATCGACAACACCACTGCGCTCGGACTTGGCGCTGCTTTGCAGCGTCACCTCGACGGGAATCGTCCAGCGCCCGTTCTGCTTGACCGGGTTGGCATGCAAGCCGTCGGTGGCGATGTGCAGCGCGTCGCGCTTGACCAGCCAGGTGTGGCGGTAGATGCCAGCGCCCTCGTACCACCAGCCCTCCTGAGCTTCGGCGTCGACGCGCACGGCGATGGTGTTGGCGTCGGCGCCGTAGCGGACATAGGGCGTGATGTCGATGCTGCGGCCGTTGTAGCCCGACCAGTTGCGGTCGACGACGATGCCGTTGACCCAGACCGTGCTGTGGGTGGCGATGGCATCGAACTGCAGTTCGATGTGGCGGCCGCGGTCGGATTCGGGCAGGGGCAGGTAGCGCCGGTACCAGCCGAAGCCGCGCTGGCGGTAGCCCTGCGACGCGTTCTCGTTGCGGTCGAACGGGTTCTCGACTGCCCAGTCATGCGGCAGGTCGACGCGCCGCCAGCTGGAGTCGTCGAAATCGGCGGCGGCAGCGCCCCAGGCGCCGTTGGCCTTGCCGTTGTGATAGCTCATGCCATGGCCCTTGACCGCCGGCATCGGCACGTCGCCGCGGTGGAAGAGCCAGCCGCTGTCGAGCGAGAGGCGCTCGCGGCCAGCGGCCTGTGCGGGGCCTGTCGCCAGTGCGAGCAGGGCGACGATCGTGGCAATCAGCCAATACGGGATGCAAGACGCGCGGGGCATGACTCAACTCTCTATGGATCGGGCGCTCGAAATGGAAAAGCCCCGGCGGCTGCGGAGGTCCGGGCGGGGCTCAATCGAGGAAAAAATAGGTCGCGCGGCCCCTTTTGAAGACCGCGCGACAAAACCAGGTCAACGTGTGCCTGGCCGACTCGGAGACGAGCCAGTTAATCGTTGCGGCGGCGGCGGCGCTGTGCGCTGATGCCCACGGCTGCAAGGCCGAGCAGCCAGAGGGCTGTGGTGGTCGGTTCCGGGACGGCGGACACGGAGTCCGCGGAGGCGGTCAGGCCGATGCGCATCTTTGCCCAGGTGGTGGCCCCGGGATTGGTCCAGGAGGCGGTCAGAAGGGTGGGGCCCCCGTAGTTAGGCGAGCTGGCGTCGATGAAGGCTTCGACGTAGTTGGCCGAATCGCAGGTATCGGTGACGAAGTCGGTGCTGCACAGTTCGATGTAGGCGTTGGCCTGCGCCATCGAACCGCTGGCGTGGATGCCGTCCAGCGTGGCGCTGACCGTGATCGTGGTGTTGCCGCTCACCATGATCTGGCCGTCGAAAACCTTGGCAAAAGCCCATCCGGACTGGCCGCCGTCGACTTGGACGGAGGCAAATGCCGTCACGCCATTGAGGTCGCTGGAAGTCTTGGCGGTGAGGCCGGCCTGGGCCGAGGACATTTGGTTCGCTACCGAGGCGCCCAGCGCATTGCCGTGCCATCCGATAACGCTGTCATTGAAGCTGGGATTCAGCAGAGCGCTGGATGCACCTGCGGTCTTGGAAACCCACTCCACCTCTGTGGGCAGGTAGTACCACCATTCGCCACCTGAGGTTGACAGCGTCAAGTTCGAAATCCTCACCTCCGCCATGTCGGCGGCAGCCAGGTGGGATGCAGCGATCAGCGAGGCAGCTAAGACGGTCTTGTATCGATTCAGCATGGTGTCTCCAGTGTTGTCGTCGGGTTCGGGTGCCGCGCCCGCCCATCGCATAACGCCGGTACAGCGCTTGCGCGGTATGACCAGTTTATCAAATCTGTATATTGGTAATACCAGTAAAAACACCTATCACCCCCAGCGCAAGGGTCCTTGCGGCTTCCTGCCTTCGTTCGAGGTGGGAGTGCGCCGCGTTCGGAACGTGATCGTCAGGCCCGCGACGGTGGGTTGCGATAGGCCCGCTTCAGGCTTGGAAAAGACAGAGCTCAAGCGACTCTGCATTCGTCGTGATCGAGAAGCCCGGCGCCTTGGGGGGCAGATAGCACGTCATCGATCAATCTCGCTGAGCATCGCGCAGGACGAACAGCCAATCAAACCGGTCGGCGGGCCATGGCCCTGCGTCGCAGCAATGGGCAAAGTGGGGATTCAGGAAGCAGATCGAGCACCATCTAGGTCAATACCGCCCGGTCCGCATGGGCCCTGCGACGAAGGGCGGGCGACCAGAACAAGGCGATCACCGCACCTCGGCCCATCTTCATCGCATCGACACACTCGCGACGAGGGCGGGCCCATTTCGTTCGCTTTCAGACTGGATCTGTATAAACCTTAGCGCGTGGAGCCCGGCAAGGTTGATGTTCGTTGAGCCGACTCATTCGTACCCCTTGTGGACGTGCCACACCACCGCTGAGTTGCAGATCACCACGGGCTCAATCAGAGCGCCTTTACCGCCTGTACTTCAACCGCTAACGTTGCGCACAGGTCGGCCCCCTCGTGCAGCCTGATGTGGACGTCGTTCTCTCCACCATGCGCGCCGACGAAACGCAACGTCGTTTCACCCGGCACCCCTGCCTTGGGCGGCAGGCGATGAACGTGGTACTCGCCGGGCAGGATGGGAACTCGCTGGCCAGCGACCGTCAAGCCGGTCAGTCGTCTACCGTCAGGAACACAAACTTGATAGCACTCGGCGCTCATCTCCGAGCCTCCGTTGCCTGTGAGTTCAGTCCCGACGCTTTTTGCTTGGCGCGGCGTAGCGTCTCGCGGGCAAGCAGGTATGCACGGATCTGGGACGGCGTCATGTATTGGCGCGAACCTGACGAGCGTCCGGACTTGGTAGCGGCGGAATTCGACTTGGCCATGATTCGGTACCCCAAGCAAATCGGATGATGTTGTTCAAAGGTGGGCCGCAGCCCCCACGGTCACTTGTCGGAGCAAGCTTCCGTGGGCCGCGAAGCGTTGGGCGCAGGCATCAAGCCACGCGCACCTCGATGCGGCGCTGCGAAGCCAGCTCTCGACGAGGGAGCTCGATGCGCAATACGCCTGCCTCATAGGTCGCCTTCGCGCGCTCGACATCTACGGGCACTGGCAACTGGATGTCACGCCGGAAAGTGCCGTAGGCACACTGCACGAGCGCATAGTTGCTGCGGGCGCGTTCGCGGTCGTAACGCTTGCGTCCCACGACGCTGAGCGTCTCTGACGAGATCATTTCGATCTGAAAGTCTTCCTGTGCCATGCCAGGAGCCTCCACGCGGACCATCAGCTTGTCGTGTGATCCGTAGACATCCACGGCCATGAAGGACCATCGGGTGGGCGGCAACCAGCTATCGGCGTGGCCGGCCTGGGCCGGCGTGCCGCCTTCAGCATCGGTGGATTGGGCGTCTTCGGTCTCGTTCCAGAAGCGCGTCAACGCGCCATTGGCCCGCGCTCCCAGTTCGCGCCAGCCCTCCGTCAGAGATTCCCAGGCTTGGCCGGCGCCATGCTTCAACTGCTCTGCAAGATGGGTCATGGTTTCGGCCCTCCGGTCAACCTGCGGTGACGGCGATGCGCCGGGGCTGTGCGTGCGCCTGTTTGGGAATGCGCAGGGTCAGCACCCCGTCCTTGAGGTTGGCGTCGATCTTGGACGTGTCCAGTTCCCGGCTCAACGTGAAGCCGCGGCGGTAGCGGGGTGCGCGTAGCTCGGCATAGATGGCTTCCAGGCCATTGGGCGTCTGGGGTTGCACTCGTCCCTCAATGAGGAGCGAATCGCCCTCCACATGCAGTTCCAACTGATCGCGAGGAACCCCAGGCATGTCAGCAAGCAGCGTGATGCCGGTTTCGTCCTCGAAGACATCCACATCCGGCGTCACGGCGCGCTCGGTGGAGGCGTTGTCCACAGCAGCCTGGGACTTGTCGCTTTGAGTAAGTTCCTTGCTCATGATGTCGACTCCTTCTTGGCAGCGATTACTGGATGGCGATGCGCTTGGGTTGCGCCGCTTCGCGCCGCGCGATGCTCACCTGCAGCACGCCGTCTCGATAACTCGCCTTGACCTGGTCCGGATCAACGTCGTCGGGCAAGGCGACGGTCCGGTCAAAGCGGCCGGTGGCGCGCTCTCGCGCATAGAAACGCTGGCGCTCAGTCCCGGAAGACGGTTGTACCCGCTCGCCGGCAAGGCGCAGGACGCCGCGGTCAAGGGTGACCTCGATCTTGCCGACGTCCAGGCCGGGGGCAAAAGCGTAGACCTCCACGCTCTGCGGTGTACGCCCGACATTGATTTGCGGCACGGTGCCCGACGCAACAGAGCGGATGCTGGTAGGCAGCCCTGAGATGCCAAAGACCTCGTCGAGCTCGCGGTGCAAGCGGTCAAATTGTCCGAACAGGCTGTTCGGATGGGTCAGCAATGAATGCAACATGGCTTGATCTCCGTTCAGTGGTGTTCACCGGCCGGGGCTTCCAGCCGGTCGCAGCGGAATTCGGTGCAGGCCAGGACATTTCAAGGGTGATGGCATCTCCCTAGATCTAGGGGCGAGATCAAGCAGTGCAGGCACCGTGGCAAGACGTGGGCGCCCCCGAGGAAGTCGTGCACGGGCCGTCATCGGGCAGAAGTGCAGTCCAGGCGATGCTCGCGGTGCCGATCGACGGCGTGACCGGTTCGACATAGCCGCCTCGCGCTCAAGAACCTGCAGTCAAGGCTGCGCGGCTCAAGGATGATCCAACTGGGCGGTAGACGCGCGGTAGTTCGCTGCCAACTCTGAGAGTGCCTTTGCCCAGCTGAGTGGAATTCGTCACTGCGAAGCTCGAGTCGGCGGACGTGCAGTTCAGCAAATGATGGCTGGCTCGCATCGCGTCGAGGTGCAGGAGATCGCCGGTAAACCGCTCCCTGGCTTCAGGGCTTGCCCAACTGGTCAACGTCCAGGCCTGCGTGCCGAACACCTCGCGCTAGATCGAGTGGCTGATGGGGCCTGGACGCCCCTTCAGAGGCCTTGTCGTTACACCGCGCTGCGCAGGCGTGATTCAAGGGGACCTGCAGGTGGACACATCCCTCTCGATGGCTTAGCCGATCTATTCAAGTCTGCCCTTCAGCTAGGCGCGGAGCTGCCTCTGGTCGAATGTCAGACATGCGGCGCGCGCGATCGCATGCCCCAGTCCCAGAGTCTTTCGCTTGGCAGCGGCAGCACCATGAACCAGTGCTCCAACAAGGCCAGGCTGAGCAGCATCGCCACGAAGCTGCTGGCGGTCACCTCGAAGGCACCGAAGCGTGTCGCTACCGCGCTGTGCCATGCCGCTGCAGCCAGCGCGGTGACGGCGATGATGCTGACGGGGAAGAGTGCGTTGCTGGGCCGCTGGCGGAAGTAGCTGTGCATGTAGCGCAGGTGTTCGGGTAGGAACTGCTCGTTGAGGTTGCGCACGCCCAGGAAGACATTCAGCTTGGCAGACAGCCGCATAAGCCACAGCACGCCAAATGTCCAAAGCGCGAGCTGATTGGGTTGCTGCCAGGTCATTGCCAGGATGGCGCCGCCGAGCACGATCAGCGCGAGCTCGTGATACAGGATGGCCATCACCGCGTGGCCGGCGCGGCGCCAGCCGCGCGCGCCGGGCGGGCAGGCGCGGCGGCGTGGGCCGGTCACATAGCCGAGCAGGAAGCCGACCTCCTGCCAGGCCCAGACCATCAGTGCGGCGGTGAAAGCCAGGTAGGCCCCGGTGACACGGGTGTCAGAGGCCGACACTGCCACACCCAGCAGCGATATTCCAAGCAGCACGGTGGCCGACGCAAACGTCCATTTGTGCGTGGCGCGCGGCAGGCCATTCAGGTACAGGATGACCCCCGTGCTGAACCACCACAGCAGCAGCGTGTAGAGGGCGGGCCAGCCGTGTTGCATGGTCTGGGCTCACCAGCTCGGCGCCACACGCATGTCGCGCGGCAGCTCGTGGGTCTTGGTGGGCAGCAGGTAAAGCCGGCCGAAGCAAAGCGCGGCGCGCGCCGCACACAGGCCTTGCTGCAGCCGTCCGACCAGGCCGCCGCGCGCCTTGGCGAGCTCGGCCGCGGCGGAGATCTCGCACAGCCGGTCCATGCCGGCGCGGAAGACCGGGTGGTCGGTGTCCAGGCTCAGCGGGAAGACCTGGCGCGTGATCTCGGTGGTGATATCGAAGACGCGGTAGTCGTAGTCCGTCGGGTCCATACCCAGCGCCTCGCTGAGCCAGGGCCGCGTATGGTCGCGCACGTACATGGTGGCGTAGACGGCCAGCAGGAAGAAGCGGATCCACAGCTTGTTACCGCCCCGCAGCAGCCCGGGCTGGGCTCGCATGATGAGTGCGAAGGATTCGCCATGGCGGAACTCGTCGTTGCACCAGCGCTCGAACCACCGGAATATTGGGTGGAAGCGTTTCTCGGGGTGGCGCTCTAGCTGGCGGTAGATGCTGATGTAGCGGGCGTAGCCGACCTTCTCTGAGAGATAGGTCGCGTAGAAGATGTACTTGGGCTTGAAGTAGGTGTAGGCCTTGCTCTGCTTGAGGTTGATCAGGTCCACGCCCAGGCCGAAGTCCTTCAGCGACTGGTTGAGGAAGTTGGCGTGGCGCGACTCGTCGCGCGTCATGTAGCGCATCAGCTGCTTGATGTCGGGGTTGCTGACGTGCTTCTGGATCTCGTTGTAGAGCACGCAGCCCGAGTACTCGCTGGTCAGCGAGCTGACCAGGAACTCCTGGAAGTCGCGCCTGAGCTGCGGCGACCAATGGGCGGACAGCTCGGCCACCTCGGCCGCGAACTCCGCCGTTCGCTGGAAGTGGTCGTGGTTGTTGTCGCCTTCGTACTCGGCCAGCATCGCTTCCCACTCGGCGCGGATTGGGCTCATGTCCAACCGGTCCATGGCCGCGTAATCGGTTTTGTAGAAGCGGGGCGTCAGCACCGTTTCCGCCTTGGCCAGGCGGGCGGCGTCCTCGGGGCTTTGCAGTTCAACGCTGTGCGACATGGTCGGCTCCAGAAGACGTGGGCAGCAGCTGGGCGAATACGGCTGAGTTGGTGGGTCCGAAGGACTCAAGGTCGACGCGCCGGTGGGTCCCGGGATCGATCAACGTGAGCCGGCCATCGACATGCGCGACCAGCTCGAACGGCAGCTCCGGGCCGAGGCCCTGGCGCTTGCGCTCGCGCACCAGGCCCCGCATGGTGCTGCGCAGGAAGCCGTTGGTGCCTGGGGCCACGCTGGTCAGCAGCGCGCCGTTGCCGGCATCCCGGACTGCGATGCCGCCGTCATCGCGGTCCTCGAAGCGTAGCTGGCGCGCGCTCAGCGTGGCGGCGTCGGCCTGCTGCACAGCACTCATGCCGGACAGACGCACGGCACTGACGCCGACCAGGCAGCTCAGCACCAGGGCTGCCATGGCCGCCAGCGGCACGATGGGCAGTTTGGCTTGCAGGCTCGCGTTCATGATGAATCCTTGTGCGCGTTCAGGCCGCGTGCGCCAGCGGCTTGGCGACCAGGGTGGGGACGCCGGTGCGCGCGTCGACGGCGCCCACCGCGCGCAGGGGCAGCACGTGGCGGTCAGCCTCGGCCTGTTGCAGTGCGGCGGCCAGCATCTGCGCGATGGCCTGGGCGTTGCTCAGGCCGCGCAGCATGGGTTGGGTTCGCTTGAGCTGCCAAGGCCGCACATGCGGCCACAGGTGCAGATAGGCGATGCGGTCGGTGCCGGCCAGGCTCAGCACGATGTCGCCGCCCTGGCCACGCGGGCGCCAGCCTGCGGAGGCGATCTGCGCGTAAGGCAGATTGAAGGTGATGCTCAGTACCACGCCGACGCGCATGACGACGCGCTTGTTGGTGAGGGTGTAGACCGTTGTTCGGGCCATCAGCCAGGCGATTCCGCCCAGTAGCGACAGGGCCAGCGCGATCAGCGGCAGCATGCCGGCCATGGCCATCAGTGTCTGGCCTAGAGAAGCACCGTCGTAGGCGCTGCCAAGGCCCCGCCAGGCCAGCAGCGCGCCGAAATACACCAGCAGCGCATCCACGTGCAGGGCCTGGCGGGCCAGCAGTAGGGCGTCCGGGCTGCCTTGCCACAGCTGCACCTCGTCGGTCGGCAAGGCCTCGGGCAGGCCGGGGGCCGCCTCGAACTCGTGTTCGTGGGCCGGCGCCAGCACGTTGACCAGGGTGGCGACGGCTTTCACAGCAGCGGCTCCTGACGGCCCGGCGTGGCGTAGAGCGTGCCGGCGCCGTAGTAGGCCATGATCTTTTCCTCTTCCAGCAGCGTCACCTGGTCGGGCGAACGGGTCTTTGGCACGCGTGCGAACTGGTGGCTGAGGATGGACTGCACGCGTATGCGGCGCTGCTCGACGCGGGCGAAGTTCATCGGCAGCAGCACATGGCTGCCGCCGCCCACATCCACTTCCAGGTAGCGGAACAGCATTTCCGAGCGGTCGACCCACAGGTCCACCACCCGACCGCCCTGGGCGCCGTCGTCGCCGAGCACTGGCAGTCCGCGCGGGTCAACGTCCTGGTGGGCCACGCCAAAGCCGGCCGCCACGCGCAGCGGCACGATCTTGGGCAGGCCTTCGTAGGTGAGGTCGGCCACATCGGCGCGGTCGTTCCAGCTGCCGGGCCCGACACCCGCGAGCAGCAGGTCGCCTTCAGGCTGCAGCGGCGACCCGCGATACGCGCCTTCGTGGACCGGCGGCTGGTTGGCCACCTTGCCGTTGGGCACCTGGACGGTGTCGCCGTTGGCCAGCCGGTAGGTCTTGGCCTCGGGCACGGCGGGCCAGCCCTGCACGGTGATGGACCGCGAGCGGTCGGACTCCAGCGGGTAGCCCTCGCGCTTGTTCTCGCGGTGCAGGTAGTAGATCAAGCCTGCAAAGAAGATCCAGAACGCATACAGCACGAGTTGGGCAACGTCGACATAGCCTGTGATGGCACCTGTTTGCATGGAGGCCTCCTAGCCTGGGAACTCGGCCAGCCCAAAACGCTGGCGGGATGAACGGCGTGCGCCTGCGGGGCGAACCAAGGGACCGATGGCGATCAGCGTGCCGAACAGCAGCGCGATCTCCAGGTGATAGACGACGCTGTAGGCCACCTGCGGCTCGGACATCGCGCTGCCCAGCCAGCCGTGGGCGGCCAACGCCTCGAAGCCGTCGCGCAGCGTGCCGCCCAGCGCCACGGCCAGGCCGCCGGCGGTGGCTTGCATGGCGCCCCAGGCACCGAGGGCCAGGCCTGCGCAGCCATGGCTTTCCAGCCCCATCGCCACGACCAGCGTGCTGACCGCGAACAGGCCGCCGCCGAGGCCGATTAGGAAGTTGCCGAAGCGGAACAACATGCCAGAATCCAGCGGCGCCGCGAAGATTACGGCCGAGAACGCGCAGATGCCGATCAGCAGGCCGATGGCGGCGAGGCGGTAGGCGTCAAAGCCCCGCTGCAGCAGCCGGGCGGCGATGGCAAAGGCCAGCACCGAGCCCAGCGCCATGCCGGCGGTCAGCAGGCTGGTGGCGGCCACCGACAGTTTCAGGATCGCGCCGCCGTAGGGTTCCAGCACGATGTCCTGCATGTTGAACGCGGCCGTGCCCATGGCCACGGCAACCAGGAAGCGCCGCGTCTTGGGCTGGGCTGCAAAGCGTTGCCAGACGGCGCGGAAGGGTTCCTGGGGGGCGGCGTCGGGCGCGCGTGGGATGCTGCCCCGCGCTTCCTGCTTCCACAGCGCAAGGGTGTTGAATAGCATGGTCGCGACGGCCGCGCCCTGCACGACGCCCACCAGCCGCGTGGCCGTGAAGTTCTGCAGCACCAGGCCGAAGACCGCGCTGGCCATGACCATGCCCAGCAGCAGCATCACGTACATCAGCGCTACGACCCGCGGACGCGCGTCCGCGGTGGCCTGGTCGGTTGCCAGGGCAAGGCCGGCGGTTTGCGTTGTCTGCATGCCGGCGCCCACCATGACGAAGGCGAGCGCCGCGGCGATGCGGCCGAGGACGACGCCGCCGGGCTGGGCGCTGGCTTCGGCCCCCGGCTGAAGCAGGATCAACGCGAACGGCATGATGGACAGGCCGCCGAACTGCAGCAGCGAGCCGAACCACAGGTAGGGCACGCGCCGCCAGCCCAGAGCCGACAGGTGCTTGTCGGAGCGGTAGCCGACCATGGCGCGGAAAGGCGCCGCCAGCAGCGGCAGTGCCACCATCAGAGACACCGCCCAGGCCGACACGCCCAGCTCCACGATCATCACGCGGTTCAGCGTGCCGACCAGCAGCGCGTAGGCCATGCCCACAGACACCTGAAACAACGCCAGGCGCAGCAGGCGCGACAGCGGGAGCTCGGTGCAAGCCACGTCGGCAAACGGCAGGAACTCCAGGCTCAGGCGTGACCATTTCGAGGCCAGCCGCTGGTTGAGCCGGGCGACGGTCTTCATGGCCGCACCAGCTCCATCGCCTGCGAGGTGTAGAAGCCGCTGGCGACGCGCTGGCTGCGGCGCATGTCCCAGGCCAGCAGGCGGGGGTGAGCGTCCAGGCGGCGCTGCAGGTTGCGTTCGGCCACCGGCACGATGGACGGCGAGCGGTTGCCGCGCGGGAACAGCTTGCCCACGGCCTTGAACACTTCGAGCGCGGGGCTGCTGGGCGCGAACGTGAACAGCAGCGAATGGCGCGTGCGCTCGGCCAGACCGGCGATGACCTCAACCGCGTCGTCGGGCTCGTAGTGGATCAGCGAGTCCATGCTCACCACATGGTCGAACTCGCCCAGCGCCGCGTCCAGCATGTCGCCGGAGCGGAAGTCGATCCTCCCGCCGCTGCTGAACACGGGCTGGCGCTCACGGGCCAGGTCCACCAGCGTGGGGGACAGGTCGATGGCCAGCACCTCGGCGCCGCGCCGGGCGGCTTCAACGGCCAGCGCGCCGGTGCCGCAGCCGGCATCCAGCAGCCGGCGGCCGCGCAGGTCGTCGGGGAGCCAGGACAGCAGCGTGGCGCGCATGCGATCGCGGCCGGCACGGACGGTGGCCCGCACGCGGCCGACGGGCGCGTCGGATGTCAGCCGCGCCCAGGCTTCGACCGCGGTGCGGTCGAAATAGGTCTCGATCTCGCCGCGGCGTTCGGTGTAGTGGGATGTGTTCATCAATCGAATCCGAGGAGGTCGAAGATGTCGCGGTCCTTCATTGGCACACAGCTGTAGGGCTCGCCGCCCAGCCACAGCGCGGCGGCCAGGCGCAGGTACTCGGCCTGCACCTTCTCCAGCTCGGGCGAGTACTCCATCTCGAACAGCGTCGACTTCTTCAGCCGGCTGCGGCGGATCACGTCCAGGTCCGGGAAATGGGCAGCGAGCTTCAGGCCGATCTTGTCGTTGTACTTGTCAATCTGGTCGGTGGCTGCACTGCGGTTGGCGATGACGCCGCCCAGCCTCACCTTGTAATTCTTGGCCTTGGCGCCGATGGCCTGCACGATGCGGTTCATCGCGAAGATGGAATCAAAGTCATTGGCCGTGACGATGAGCGCGCGGTCGGCGTGCTGCAGCGGCGCGGCAAACCCACCGCAGACCACGTCGCCCAGCACGTCAAAGATCACCACGTCCGTGTCTTCCAGCAGGTGGTGCTCCTTCAGCAGCTTGACGGTCTGGCCAACCACGTAGCCGCCGCAGCCCGTGCCCGCAGGCGGGCCACCGGCCTCCACACACATGACGCCGTTGTAGCCTTCGAAGACGAAGTCCTCGACGCGCAGTTCTTCGGAGTGGAAGTTGACCGTCTCCAGCACGTCGATGACGGTGGGCAGCATCTTTTTGGTCAGCGTGAACGTGGAGTCATGCTTGGGGTCGCAGCCGATCTGCAGCACGCGCTTGCCGAGCTTGGAGAATGCGGCCGAGAGGTTGCTGGACGTCGTGCTCTTGCCTATGCCGCCCTTGCCGTAGATGGCAAAGCACTTGGCGGTGCCTATCTGCACGGTGGGGTCCATCTGGACCTGCACGCTCCCGGCGCCATCGGGTTGGCGTCGGTTGCCGATCTCGAGGATCGGGACTTCGGTGGTGGTCATCATGCGGCTGCTTTCTCTTTCGCGGGGGTCACGCCTTCGAGGCGGTCTTCCAGTTCGTCGCCGGCCTGGCGCAGGGCTTGAAGGGTGTCGTCATCGGGCTGCCAGTAGTCGCGTTCATAGGCTTCCAGCAGTCGGTTGGCCACGCGTGCGGAAGCGGTCGGGTTCAACTGGGCCAGCCGTTCACGCATGGCCGGGTCGAGCATGAACGTGGCGCTGAGCTGCTCGTAGACCCAGGGCGCCACCTGGCCGGTCGTGGCCGACCAGCCCATGGTGTTGGTCACATGCACTTCGATCTGTCGCACGCCCTCGTAGCCGTGCTTGAGCATGCCTTCGTACCACTTGGGGTTGAGCATGCGGGTACGGGTCTCCAGCGCGACCTGTTCGTTGAGCGTGCGCACGGTGCCGCCGCCGAAGCTGTCGCGCGTCTGGTCGCCGATGTAGACCGGCGCCATCTGCGCACCGTCGCCGCCCTTGCGCACTTTGGCCCGCCTGATCGCGCGGCTGACGCCGCCCAGCGTGTCGAAGTAGGTGTCCACCGTCGTGACGCCCAGCTCCACCGAGTCCAGGTTCTGGTAGGCCAGCTGCACGTCCGCCAACACGCTCTGTAGCAGCTTGGCGCTTTGCACCGGGCGGCCTGCGCGGCCATAGGCAAAGCCCTTGCGGCGACTGTAGGTCTCGGCCAGCTCGTCGCCGTCTTCCCAGCGGCTGTTGTCGATCAGGCTGTTGATGTTGGCGCCGTAGGCCCCCTCGGCATTGCCGAACACGCGCAGTGCGGCGGTCTCCAGGTCGCCGCCGTGCTCGGCCTGGAAGGCCTGCGCGTGCTTGCGGATGAAGTTCTGCGCCGGTGTCTCGTCGGCCTGAGCGGCCAGAAAGGCCGCCTCAGCCAGCAGCTTGATCTGCAGCGGCAACAGGTCGCGGAAGATGCCCGACAGCGTGATGACCACGTCGATGCGCGGCCGGCCCAGCTCAGCCAGCGGAATGAGATCCGCACCCGCCAGGCGGCCGTAGCTGTCGAAGCGCGGGCGCGCGCCCATCAGCGCCAGCACCTGGGCGATTGGGCCGCCTTCGCTCTTCAGGTTGTCCGTGCCCCACAGCACCATCGCGATGGATTCCGGTAGCGGGTTGCCTGCGCCCATGTGCTTGTCCAGCAGGCGCTGCGCCTGGGCGAAGCCGTCCTTCACCGCGTAGGCGCTGGGGATGCGGAAGGGATCGAAGCCGTGCAGGTTGCGGCCCGTGGGCAGCACGGCGGGCGTGCGCAGAACGTCGCCGCCGGGGGCAGGGCGCAGGAAGCGGCCGTCCAGCGCACGCAGGATGCCGTCGATCTCGCGGTCCTCGGCCAGCAGGTCGTCCATCTCGCTGAGCTGTTGCAGCAGGGCCAGGTCTTCCAGGTCGTCGTCCGCGGTGGGCAAGCCGTTGGCCACCAGCGCCTCGATGACGGCGCGCTCCGGCCTCACGCCGTGCGAGGCCTCAGCGCAGGACATCAGCAGCTCCACCCGCTCGGCCGGGCTGGGCGCCTGGCCCACCACATGCAGGCCGTAGGGAATCAACGTGTACTCGACCTCCAGCACCGCCTCGCAGAGCCGCGCGATGCGGTCTTCGGCGGCAGCGCCCCATGGCGGCTCGGCGGCGGTGAGGTCGAACTCGGCGGCCTGGGACTGGATCATCAGGCTCAGCGCATCGCGTTCGGCTTGGGCTTCGGGCTCCAGGCTGCGGTGGCGCGCCAGCGTTTCCTTCAGCTCGACCAGGCCCTTGTAGAGGCCGGCTTCGGCCACTGGCGGGGTCAGGTAACTGATTAGCGTGGCGGCGGCGCGGCGTTTGGCAATCGTGCCTTCCGACGGGTTGTTGGAGGCGTAGAGATACAGATTGGGCAGGTCGCCGATGAGGCGGTCCGGCCAGCAGCGGGCCGACATGCCGGCCTGCTTGCCGGGCATGAACTCCAAGGCCCCGTGGGTGCCGAAATGCAGCACGGCGTGGGCGGCAAAGTCCTCGCGAAGCCAACGGTAGAAGGCCGAGAAGGCATGCGTGGGCGCAAACCCCTGCTCGAAAAGCAGGCGCATCGGGTCGCCCTCGTATCCGAAGGCGGGCTGGATGCCGACGAAGACATTGCCGAAGCGCTCGCCCAGCACAAAGATGTGGCTGCCGTCGCTTTGCTGCTTGCCGGGCGACGGGCCCCACTGGGCCTCGATTTCCTTCAGGTGCTTCTCGCGACGCAGATGCTCGTTGGCGGGGATGCGGTGGTGCACATTGGCCATCGCACCGAAGTGCGCGGCGTTGCCGGTGATGATGCTTTCGCGCAGCGCGTCGACAGAGGCCGGCATGTTGACCGTGTAGCCCTCGCGCGCCATGGCGGCCAGCGTGTTGAACAGCGACTCAAACACCGACAGGAAGGCGGCCGTGCCGGTGGCGCCCGCGTTGGGCGGGAAGTTGAAGACGACGGCAGCGACGCGACGCTCGGCGCGCTCGCTACGGCGCAGGTCCACCAGCTTGCCCACGCGTGCGGCCAATGCGTCGGCACGCTCGATGCAGCTGTGCATGTCGTGCGCGTCTATCTCGTTCTCGAAGCGGCAGGCGTGGCTGCAGCCGGTGCAGGCGATGTGGGTGGCGTTGGCGCGGCCGCCGAACACCATCGCGCCGGTGGCGCCGTCCAGCTCGGGGATGGCCACCATGATGGTGGACTCCACCGGCAGCAGGCCTCGCTGCGAGCCGCCCCACTGGTCCAGCGTCTGAAACTCGATGGGATGCACGGCGAGGTATGGCACGTCCAGCGCGGCGAGGATGTCCTCGGCCGCCTTGGCATCGTTGTAGGCCGGGCCGCCCACCAGCGAAAAGCCGGTCAGCGACACCAGCGCGTCGATCTGCGTGCGGCCGTCTGGCGTGTGGAAGTAGGCGGTGATGGCCGGGCGCTGGTCCAGCCCGGTCGCGAACGCGGGGATCACGCGCAGGCCGCGTGCCTCAAGCGCGGTGATGACGCCGTTGTAATGGTCGGCGTTGCCGGCCAGTACATAGGAGCGCATGAGCAGCAGGCCCACCGTGCCACGGGTGCCGGTGGTGGCCACCTTGGGCAGAGCCTCCAGCGAGGTGGCCATGAGGCCTACGGCGCTGGGGTGGCTCATGCGCGGGTGGTAGAGGCCCACCTCGGGGTACTCGATGGGTTGCTGTGGCTTGGCGGCGGTGCGCATCGTCTTGCGCGGTCCGTCGGCATAGCGCTCCACCAACAGGCGCACCATGTTGTCGATGTTGCCCTGCGAGCCAGCCAGCCAGTACTGCAGGGTCAGGAAATAGGCGCGCACGTCCTGGGCCGTGCCGGGGATGAAGCGCAGGATCTTGGGCAGCATGCGCAGCGTCTTCATCTGCTGTGCGCCGGCGGTGCCCTTGTTGCCGTCGTCCTTGCCCGGCGGCTTGCCACGCAGGCGCTTCAGGAAGGCCATCGCGCCGGTGGCGGGCGTGGACATGTCGAAACGGCCCATGCGGGTCAGCTTGGTCACCTCGGCGGCGGACATCGCGCAGACCATCGCATCGCAGTGCTCGCGGCGCGCCTTCAGGTCCGCCAGGATGGGCATGAAGTGGTCTTCGAGGAAGAGCATCGACGCGATGACGATGTCGCCCGTGGCGATGTCGGCCTTGCAGCGGGCCAGCGCGGCGGGGTTGTCGCCCCACTCGGCGGCGGCGTGGACCGTGAGGCGCAGGCCGGGCAGGGCTTTGGACAGCGTCACGTTTGCGCGTTCGGTGGCGCTGGCGAGGTGGCTGTCCATGGTCACGATGACCACGTTCATGGCAGCCCGCTTAACGACTGAAATGGGCTTTGGCGTCATAGAGGGTCTCTACGGTGATCACCGGCACGCTCATGCTCAGCGCATACGCTTCGGTGTTGCGGCGGGCCTTGGCGCGCACGAAGAAGGGGATCTTGCGAAGCTCCTTCTCTGCATCTGGCGCCCACGCTGCCGGGATCGCGGCTGGCGGGCTTTCTTCGTTGTGTTGGGTAGGCGTCTCGACCAGCCCGGCGGCTGTCGGCGCCTGGATCGCTTGGCCACCGAGGTGCGAGGGTGCTGCGTCCTCGTGGAACTCGAAATCGCCGCGGAACATGCCGATCAGGTGTTCCTCCAGGCCCATCATCAGCGGGTGGACCCAGGTGTCGAACAACACATTGGCGCCCTCGTAACCCATCTGGGGCGAGTAGCGCGCCGGAAAGTCCTGCACATGCACCGGGGCCGAGATCACCGCGCAGGGGAGGCCCAGGCGCTTGGCGATGTGGCGCTCCATTTGCGTGCCGAGCACCAGCTCAGGCGCAGCGGCGCTGATTGCGGCTTCCACCTCCAGGTAGTCGTCGCTGATCAGTGGCTCGACGCCGTACTTCGCTGCGGCCTCGCGCACGTCGCGTGCGAACTCGCGGCTGTAGGTCCCGAGGCCTACCACCTTGAAGCCGAACTCGGTCGCCGCCACGCGGGCAGCGGCGATGGCGTGAGTGGCGTCGCCGAAAACGAAGACGCGTTTGCCCGTCAGGTAATTGGAGTCCACCGACTTGGCATACCAGGGGGAGCGGGAGTGGGCCGAGGCCGCAGCGAGGCTGGCATCGATGCCGGCCAGCGCAGCGACTTCCCGGATGAACTCGTGGGTAGCCGTCGCGCCGATGGGAATGGTCTTGGTGGCGGGCAGGCCGAGGTTGCGCGTCATCCAGCTGGCGGCCTGGTGGGCGACCTCGGGGTAGAGCACGACGTTGAAGTCGGCCTCGGCCAGGCGGGCCAAGTCGGCGGGTGAGGCGTCCAGCGGCGCAGTTACGTTGACTGCCACGCCGATCAGCTCGAGCAGCTGGCGGATCTCGCGCACGTCGTCGCGGTGGCGAAAGCCCAGGGCGGTGGGGCCGAGGAGGTTGCATCGCGGCCTGTCGCACTTCGGGCGCGGCAGGGTCGGCTTGACGGCCAGATTGCGAACCAATTGGTAAAAGGTCTCGGCCGCGCCCCAGTTTTCCTTCTTCTGGTAGGCCGGCAGCTCTAGCGGGATCACCGGTACCGGCAGGTTGAGGGCTTGGGTCAGGCCGCCCGGGTCGTCCTGGATTAGCTCGGCGGTGCACGACGCGCCCACCAGCAAGGCCTGCGGCTTGAAGCGTTCGTAGGCGTCGCGTGTGGCATCCTTGAAAAGCTGCGCCGTGTCGCCTCCCAGGTCGCGCGCCTGGAAGGTGGTGTAGGTGACCGGCGGGCGCCTGGACGAGCGCTCGATCATCGTGAACAGCAGGTCGGCATAGGTGTCACCCTGTGGCGCGTGTAGCACGTAGTGCACGTCGCGCATGGCCGTTGCGATGCGCATCGCGCCGACGTGCGGCGGGCCTTCGTAGGTCCAGAGGGTGAGTTGCATGTCAGGCGGCCAGCAGCGTGCGCCGCATCAAGGGGCGGGTGAACAGCCCCGCGAGATCGCCAGCCTGCTCAAAGCCCTGGATGGGCGTGAACACCAGCTCGATGGACCATTTGGTCGTAAAGCCCTCGGCCTCCAGCGGGTTGGCCAGGCCCAGGCCGCAGACGACCATGTCGGGCTTTGCGGCGCGGCAGCGGTCCAGCTGCTTCTCCACGTCCTGGCCTTCGGACAGTTGCGTGCCGGCCGGCAGCCAAGCCAGCTCCTCGGCCAGGTGCTGACGGTGCAGATAGGGGGAGCCGACTTCGGTCAACTGCATGCCCAGCTCGCGTGACAGGAAGCGCGCCAACGGCACTTCCAGTTGCGAGTCGGGGAAGAAGAAGACGCTCTTGCCGGCCAGCGACACGCGGTGCGCAGCCAGGGCGTGTTCGGCCCGCTGGCGGGCGGGAGCGATGGCTTGCTCGACCACGCCAGCGGGCGCACCCATTGCGTCGCCGGCCGCTTGCATCCAGGCCGCGCTGCCCTCGGCGCCGAGCGGAAAGGGGCTGGCCACTCGGGTCGCGCCGCGCGACTCCAGCGCCTTGGCGGTGTCGCCGAGGAAGGCTTGGGCCAGCAGAAAACGTGTCTGCGGGCCTACAGCGGGCAGGGCGGTCGAGCTGCGCGACGGGAAGAAGGCGAAGCGCTTGACGCCCATGGCAGCGAACAGGCGGCTGAACTGATCCTCCACCACATCGGCCAGCGCGCCGACGATCAGCAACTCGGGCTCGTACAACTGGGTCGAGATGGGCAGTACGGGCACCAGTGCGGCCAGACAGGCGTCCTCGCCCTGGGTGAAAGTAGTCTCGATGCCACTGCCCGAGTAGTTCAGTACCCGCACCTGCGGCATGAATTCCTGGCTCAAGCGGGCGGCGGCGCGGGACAGGTCCAGCTTGATGACCTCTGACGGGCAGGACCCAACCAGGAAAAGCAGGCGGATGTCGGGGCGGCGCTCCAGCAGGCGCTTGACCACGCGGTCCAGCTCGTCCTGTGCATCCGCAAGGCCGGCAAGGTCGCGCTCGTCCAGAATGGCTGTGGCGAAACGCGGTTCGGCAAAGATCATCACGCCCGCAGCAGACTGGATCAGGTGGGCGCAGGTGCGCGAGCCCACCACCAGGAAGAAGGCGTCCTGCATTTTGCGGTGCAGCCAGATGATGCCGGTCAGGCCGCAGAAGACTTCGCGCTGGCCGCGCTCCATCAGCACGGGGGCGTCGGTGCAGCCAGCATCGGCGTGGATAGGGATGACGGCGCTCATGCAGTTGCTCCGGCGGCGAGAGTGGCTGCGTGATCAAGCCGTGCGGCCCGCAGCTTCAGGATGAACTGCGTCGCGTTGATGGCGTAGGTGGCATAGGCAGCCAGCGCCAGCCCCATCTGTTGCGGCGTGCTGAGCCAGCCGGTGAACCAGGCCACTACATAGGCCGTGTGCAGGGCCAGCACCAACATGCTGAACATGTCTTCCCAGTAGAAGGCGGGAGCGAACAACCAGCGGTCGAAGACCACCTTCTCCCAAATGCAGCCCGTGACCATGATGGTGTAGAGCGTCAGGGTCTTGATCAGTACCGAGACGGCAGCGACCTGCTCACCATGGCCCGTGGCGAGGAAGCGCAGCACCAGGGCGAGGCTGACCAGGAACACCAGGAACTGCACGGGGGCCAGCACGCCCTGGATCAGGGTCCAGACGCTGGCGTCGCGGCGGGCGCGTTGCTGCGGGGTGTAGAGAGGGCGGCGAATGCCGCGCAAGCCCTGCCTCGGGGCGGCGGACGAGGCGTGCTGATTCGGCATGGGGCGAATCTAGGCCCGCCGTTTCCGACTGTCAATTGGAATTGACGTAAACAAAACTAGACATTTCCGTCCGGATCGGGAAAATCAGCTTGACTCGAGCGGAGACGCCGCCGACATTGCTCCGGCAGTCTGTCAACGCAAGCTGACTGAGCATGTCGCAGTCCTCAACAAGAACGCAGATCAAGCGAAACAAAACGGTTAGCAGTAGCGATTTCTGACGCTGCCCAGCGCCGAGGACCGGAGCCGATGACTCCGGCGCTCAAATGGAACCCTTGCTGCCAATCCGCCCACGAGGAGACACGTGGTGGCTGGATGGACGATCAATCGGCTGGCCAAGCGCCAGCAGGCGCCGCGCGCGATGGCCGCGGCTTCCCGAGGCGTGGCGAAGGGGGAGGTGCTGTTCCAGGCCGACCCTTTGACCCTGGCCGAGATGCTGGCCATGAAGAGTGCCGAGCTTTCCGCCAAGCTCGCGCCTTTGGGTGAAGACGAGCGACCGCGGCTGACCTCGCCGCATCTCGTTTCCAGCAACACCCCACAGGACATGCAACTCTCGCGCATCGTCGAGCTGGAGATCATTCCGCGCCTGATGCTGATGCACAGCACCCAGCCGCTGCAGGACTCCCCGCCGCTGCCGCCGCTGGCGATGACGACGGAGCATGTGCACACGCTGGCCCGCCTGGCAGCTGAAGGCGACGCCGACAGCGCCAGCAGCTATGTACGCGCACTGCTGGATGCCGGTGCGTCGCAGGAGCAGGTCTTCCTGGACCTCCTTGCACCCTGCGCGCGCTGGATGGGCGAGCTGTGGGAGGACGACCGCTACGACTTCTCACAGGTCACGATTGGCCTGTGGCGGCTGCAGCGGGTCCTGCATGAGCAGGGAAGCCGCTTCACCCAGGTGACCCGCCCCGACGCTGACAGCCATCGCGCCCTGCTGGCCGCCGTGCCGGGCGCGCAACATACCTTTGGTGTGGTGATGGCGGCCGAGTTCTTCAGCCGGGCTGGCTGGGATGTGGAATGTGAACCCAAAGCCACCTGGATTGATTTGCAGATCCGATTGAGCCGCAACTGGTTCGACATGTTCGGACTGTCAATCGCAACTGGCGACAGCATTCCCCATGTGGCGTCTGCTATTCTTGACATGCGAGAGGCGTCAGCCAATCGCGATATTTTTGTGATGGTTGGCGGGCCGATGGCGGCGCAGATGCCGGAATTGGCTCAACTTTGCGGGGCGGATTCCATGGCTTGCGAGGCTTGCAGCGCGGTGGAGGCTGCGAAAAGCGGTGTCGAACAACGCGTCAAGCGAGATTGACACTCAGTGCCTCCCAGCTCCCCGCCCGCAACACCAGCCAGCCTTCATGTCTTTCGGTGGCATCACCATGCCGCCCCTAGCAATTCAGGGAGCTCGATGCACAACCTTGGCACATCGGCCACCGATCAGCTGTTTGAAGCTCCTCAGCTTTATTTCGCTGACCTGAATGCCGACGTCCTCGCTGCGGTAGTTGCTGCCGCTGCTGATCTGGCGCTGGTGCTGGACAGTCAAGGGGTGATTCGCGACATTTCGCTGAGCACCGGCCGCAGCCAGGAACTGGGTGAACTGCGCCAGTGGGTCGGCCGACGCTGGGTCGAGACGGTCACCATCGAGAACCGCGGCAAGGTCAACTCCATGCTGGCCGCGGCGGCAGCGGCGGCGGGATCCGGCGCCGAGAACCGGGGCGAGCGCCCGGCGCGCCAGGTCACCCATGCCTTGTCTGGCGGCGTCGACCTGCCTGTCAGCTACAACATCGTGCCCATGGGGGTACAGGGCCGCCTGCTGGCCGTGGGACGGGACCTGCGCGAGGTCGCGGCGGTGCAGCAGCGCCTTGTTGATGCCCAGCAGTCCATGGAGAGGGACTATCTCCGCCTTCGCCATACCGAGGCCCGCTACCGGCTGCTATTCGAAGCGGTTGACGAGGCCGTGCTGGTGCTCGACGCGGCATCGCTGGTCGTGTTCGAACACAACGCGGCCGCGGCGCGCGTGCTGGGGGATTCAAGCAAGCGCATCGTCGGCCGCAGCTTCGCCGAACTGCTGGCAGTGGAGAGCCAAGCCGAGTCCTATGCAAGCTTCTCGCAGGCGCGCAGCGCCGGTCGCAGCGAGGACACGCTGGTGCGTCTGGCCCATGGCAACACAGAACTGAAGCTGTCCGCCAGCCTGTTCAAGCAGGACAGCAGCACCTCGCTGCTGGTCCGATTGTCGCCCGCACGTGTCGGTGGTCCCGAACGTGCCGTCACGCGCGCGGCGGATGGCCCCTCGTTGATGGACGTTGTCAATGCGATGCCCGATGCCTTTGTCCTGACCGACATGCAGGGCCGCATCCTCAGCGCCAACCAGGCTTTCAGCGACATGTTGCAGCTGGCCGCGGGGGAGTCGGTGCAGGGCCAATCCCTGGACCGCTGGCTGGGCCGCTCGTCGGTGGACCTGAACGTGCTGATCACCAACCTGCGCCAGCATGGCGTGCTGCGCCTGTTCCCGACGACGGTGCGCGGCGCTTACGGCGAGCCGGCGGCGGTTGAGATCTCGGCCGTGGCGGTGCCTGACGGCCCCCAGGCCTGTCTCGGCTTCTCGATCCGCGACGTGGCCAGGCGCCTGCCCGCCGAGGGTCGCTCGAACCGCCAACTGCCCCGCTCGGTAGAGCAGCTCACCGGGCTGGTGGGCCGGTTGCCGCTCAAGGACATCGTCGGCGAGACCACCGATCTGATCGAGCGCCTGTGCATCGAGGCGGCGCTTGGCCTGACCCGGGACAACCGGGCGTCAGCCGCTGAGATGCTGGGCCTGTCGCGTCAGGGCCTATACATGAAGCTGCGACGCTACGGCATGCAGGACTCAGCCGCCCCCGCCAGCGGCGAGTAGCGGCCACGCCCGAGTGGGCGAGCAGGAAGTGTAAATCTGGCTTGACATTGAGTGGTGTCAGCTCAGAATAGGCTGCATGCAGCGCCCCGCTCTTTCGGCCGTCGCCGAACTGCTCAAACCCATCACCTGGTTCCCGCCGATGTGGGCTTTTGGCTGCGGTGTGGTGGCCTCTGGACTGCCCGCCGACGGGCGCTGGCCGCTGATCGTGGCCGGAGTGCTGCTGGCAGGTCCATTCGTCTGCGCGACCAGCCAGGCCGTCAACGACTGGTTCGACCGCCATGTCGACGCCATCAACGAGCCGCAGCGCCCCATCCCCTCCGGCCGCATACCGGGTCACTGGGGCCTGTACATCGCCGTCATCTGGACGTTGCTGTCGCTGCTGCTGGCTTGGCAGCTGGGCCAGGCCGGCTTCCTGGCTGCCGTCTTCGGCCTGCTGCTGGCCTGGGCCTACAGCGCGCCGCCATTGCGCCTCAAGCGCAATGGCTGGTGGGGTAATGCCGCATGTGGCCTGTGCTATGAAGGCCTGGCCTGGATGACCGGCGCTGCCGTGATGGCCGTGGGGCAGTGGCCCGATGCGCGCTCCCTGGGGCTGGCTTTGCTGTACAGCCTCGGGGCGCACGGCATCATGACCTTGAACGACTTCAAGTCCATCAAGGGCGACCGCCAGATGGGCATCGACTCGCTACCCGTCACGCTTGGCGCGCCGGGTGCAGCCTATGTCGCCTCCATCGTCATGGCGGTGCCGCAGGTCGTCGTGGCCCTGCTGCTGTGGCACTGGGGCCAGGGCTGGCATGGCCTGGCCGTGGCGGGCCTGTTGGCGGTGCAACTGTTGATGATGAAGCGCTTCGTGGCCCAGCCGCTGGAGCGTGCCGTCTGGTATAGCGGCGCGGGCGTGCCGCTCTATGTCTCGGGCATGCTGGTCAGCGCGTTCGCGCTGCGAGGAGTGGTGGTATGAGCAAGGCGTTCGGTGGGCTCAGCGTGCTACGCCTTGGCCTCGTGCAAGCCAGCCTGGGCGCCATCGTCGTGCTCACCACGTCGACGCTGAACCGCGTGATGGTGGTGGAGATGGCGCTACCGGCGCTGCTGCCCGGCCTGCTGCTGGCGCTGCACTATGTCGTGCAGATCAGCCGCCCGCGCATGGGCCATGGCTCGGATCTTGGCGGGCGCCGCACGCCGTGGATCATTGGCGGCATGGTCACTCTGGCCGCCGGCGGCTGGCTTGCCGCGCTGGCCACGGTATGGATGGGCAGCAGCCCGGCAGCGGGCATCGCGCTGGCCTTGCTGTCCTACACCTTGATCGGCCTCGGCGTGGCCGCCAGCGGCACCTCGCTGTTGGTGCTGCTGGCCAAGCGCGTGATGCCGGAGCGCCGCGCCGCTGCCGCTACCACGGTCTGGATCATGATGATTGCCGGCTTCGTCGTCACGGCGGGCGTGGCCGGCAGCCTGCTCGACCCGTTCTCGCCCGGCCGCCTGCTGTGGGTGGCCGGTGGCGTGGCGGTATCGGCCGTGGTGCTGACCGTCCTGGCACTGATTGGGCTGGAAGGGCCCGCGCAGCCTGCCGCTGAGGCGCAGGCGCCGGTTGCGTTCAAGCAAGCCCTGGCCGACGCCTGGGAAGAGCCGCGCGCGCGCCGCTTCACCGTTTTCGTGTTTGTCTCCATGTTGGCCTTCAGCATGCAGGACCTGATCCTCGAGCCCTTCGCCGGCCTGGTGTTCGGGCTCACACCCGGCGCCACCACCCAGCTCTCGGGCACACAGCATGGCGGCGCCCTGGTTGGCATGCTGCTGGCTGCCGCAGCCGGCAGCCGTTGGGCCGGCCGGCAATGGGGCTCGCTGCGCGCCTGGACCGTTTGGGGCTGCGTGGCCTCGGCGCTGGCCCTGGGCGGGCTGGTGTGCGCGGGCCTGGTCGGTCCCACCTGGCCGCTGCGTGCCAATGTGTTCGCGCTGGGCCTGGCGACCGGTGCCTTCTCCATCGCTGCAATAGGTTCCATGATGGGCCTGGCCGGCGCAGGCAGGGCTGGGCAAGAGGGCGTGCGCATGGGACTCTGGGGTGCGGCGCAGGCGATGGCCTTCGCGCTCGGCGGTGTGCTGGGCACGGCCGCCAGCGACCTGACGCGCTGGCTGCTGGCCGACGCTGGCCTGGCCTATTCGCTGGTCTTCCTCCTCGATGCCGGGCTCTTCTTCTGGGCTGCCCGGCTCGCGTCCCGTGTCGAGCCCCGTGCCGTAGCGCGGCCGGCCTTTGTCGGTCAACTCGAGAGGGCGTTATGAGCAACAACCCGTCGGTGGACTGCGATGTGGTGGTGGTCGGCGGCGGCCCCGCCGGCGCAACGGCAGCCGACGACCTGGCCAGCCAGGGCTTACGCGTGCTGCTGCTGGACCGCGCCGGTCGAATCAAGCCCTGCGGTGGCGCCATTCCACCGCGTCTGATCGCGGACTTCGCCATCCCCGAGAGCATGCTGGTCGCCCGCGCCACTGCTGCGCGGATGATTTCGCCTCAGGCGGTCGAAGTGGACATCCCCATCGAGGGAGGCTTCGTCGGCATGGTGGACCGCGAGCATTTCGACGAATGGCTGCGCGAGCGCGCCGCCTCGCACGGTGCCGAGCGCCGCGAGGGCTGCTTCGAACGCCTGGACCGCGACCCGGACGGCATCAGCGTCGTGCACTACAGCGTCGACGGCGGGCCCCTGAGCGTGCGCACCCGTGCCGTCATCGGCGCCGACGGCGCCCGCTCCCAGGTGGCCCAGCAGGCCATCCCCGGCGCCGACAAGGGGCGCTTCGTGTTCGCGTATCACGAGATCGTCGCAGTGCCCGACGAGCCGCCCCCGGGCTACCTCGGCAGCCGCTGCGAGGTGCACTACCGCGGCGCCCTGTCGCCCGACTTCTACGGCTGGGTCTTCCCTCACGGTGCAAGCGTCAGCATTGGCACCGGCAGTGCTGACAAGGGCTTCTCGCTGCGCCGCGGCGTCATCCAGCTGCGGGCGTCGGCCGGCCTGGCCCATGCTCGCACCCTGCGCCGCGAGGGCGCGCCCATCCCCATGAAGCCGCTGCCGCGCTGGGACAACGGTCGCGACGTGGTACTGGCCGGCGACGCCGCCGGCGTGGTCGCGCCCGCCTCGGGGGAGGGCATCTACTACGCGATGCTGGGTGGTCGCCTGGCTGCCGAAGCCGTGCGGCAACTGCTGCATAGCGGCGACGCACGCGCGCTCGCCGGCGCGCGCAAGCGCTTCATGCGTGAGCATGGCCGGGTGTTCTGGATCCTCGGCATGATGCAGCGCTTCTGGTACTCCAGCGACAAGCGCCGCGAGCGTTTTGTGAGCATCTGTCGCGACCGCGATGTGCAGCAGCTGACCTTCGACGCCTATATGCACAAGCGCCTGGTGCGCGCCAAGCCGATGGCGCATGCGCGCATCTTCTTCAAGGACATGGCCCACCTGCTCGGGTTGGCGCGCGTTTGATGGACCAGCCGACCCAAGCCGCGCTGCTGCTGCACCTGGTGGATCTGGTGCTGGCGGTGAGCCTGATCGAATTGCTATGGCTCTTGCTGCGTCGGCCCGCGGGGTTTGCGAATCTGGCGCCCAATCTATTGGCCGGCTTGAGCCTGACCCTGGCGTTGCGCCTGAGCCTTGTCGGCGCAGACCTCGCCTGGATCGTTCTCTGCCTGGCCGCCGCTGGCTTGTCCCACTTGATGGACCTGCTGGCGCGCCACCGTCGCCCTGAACTCTTCACACCCACCCAGCCCGTCGGGCAAGGAAGGCATTCACCATGAGCACACGTAGAAGTTTCTTCCGCCTGGTCCCTTTGGCCGGGGCAGGCCTGCTGGCCGGACAGGCCTGGTCCCAGGCCATGGTCGACGAGAAGGATCCGACCGCGGTTTCGCTCGGCTACCACGCCGACGCCTCCAAGATCGACAAGGTCAAGCAGCCCAAGTATGTGGCCGGTTCTGCCTGCGGGAATTGCGCATTGTTCCAGGGCAAGGCAGGGGCTCCCTCCGGCCCCTGCCCGATCTTTGCTGGCAAGCAGGTAGCCGCCAAAGGCTGGTGCAGCGCGTACGTCAAAAAGCCTTGATGGCTGAGACCAGTTCCGCATGAGGCTGCTACCGGCAGACCTGCCTGAGCGCGCATCGCTGTCGCTGGAGGTGCACGCGCGCCCTTCGGAGCCGCTTGCGGCGCCGGGTCGCGCCAGCTATGTGGCAGTGCTGGTGGATGCCGATGACCGCGAGCGGGAGCTGGCTCATCTGGCCAAGCTGTGCCGCACGCAAAGCCAAGCGGCGCCCGCGGCCGATGCGGTGCATTGGAGCGGCCTGATCGGCGGCCTGCGGCTCAAGTGGGAGCGTCACGGCGAGTTCTCCAGCTACACGGTGCTGATGGCCGCGCTCGACGCGCCGGGCTTTACCCATCCAGCGGCGGCGCAGCTACCGGCCGGCTGGCTAGCCGGCGTGCCGGGCATGACGGTCTATGCCGGCCACGCCGAGCTGCTGCAGGCCGAGGACACCCCGGCCCTGCCCGACCTGCAGCAGCGGTTCTTCGCCAACAGCCCCATCGTGGGCAGCGCCGTGGGCGATGGCGCCGGCCTGGCCTACTCCGATTTCCTGATCCATCCCGACGGCTTCGGCCGCCTGCTGCTGGTGGACCAGGGCTTCACGCCGTTGATGGCCGGCCGCATGCTGCAGCGCCTGTTCGAGATCGAGGCCTACCGCATGATGGCCCTGCTGGCCTTCCCGGTCGCGCGCCGCCTTTCGCCGCGCATCCTGGCCATCGAGCGCTCCCTGGCCGGCCTCACTGACGACATCGCCAGTGACGGCGGCCGCGACGAGAAGCTGCTGCAGGAGCTCACGCGGCTGGCCGCCGAGGTGGAGAGCGGCCTGTCGGCGAGCCAGTTCCGCTTCGGCGCCTGCCGGGCCTATGCGGACCTGGTGCGCACCCGCATCGCCGAGCTGCGCGAGCGGCGCCTCAGCGGCCTACAGACCATTGACGAATTCATGTCGCGTCGCTTCACGCCTGCCGTGGCCACCTGCGCCACCGTGTCGCAGCGCATGCACGACCTGTCCGAGCGCGTGGCGCAGGCCAGCTATCTGTTGTCCACCCGAGTCGACATCGCCCGCGAGCACCAGAACCATGCGCTGCTGGCCTCCATGGACCGGCGTGCCAGGTTGCAGCTGCGCCTGCAGCAGACGGTGGAGGGCCTGTCCATCGCCGCCATCGTCTACTACATGGCCGGCGTGGTCGGCTATCTCGCCAAGGGTGGGCGATCGCTGGGTCTGCCGCTCGACACAGATCTGTTCGTGGGCTTGAGCGTCCCGGTTCTGGCGTTGCTGGCCTTTACGGCAGTTCACCGGGCGCGCAAGCATGCCCAGGAATCCGAGGCGAACTGAAACGCGATGAGTACACCGTTTCCCTTTTCGGCCATCGTCGGCCAGGATGAGATGAAGCGCGCCATCCTGATCGCGGCCGTCGAGCCTGCCATCGGGGGCCTGCTGGTGCTGGGCGACCGCGGGACCGGCAAGTCCACGGCAGTTCGCGGCCTGGCCGCGCTGCTGCCCCGGATGCGCGCCGTGCAGGGCTGTCGCTACCACTGCGACCCCGCTGCGTCGTCCGCCTGCGAGGACTGCACCCGGCTGAAGGCCGGCGCGCGGCTCAAGACCGAGGAGTTGCCGGTACCGGTGGTCGACCTGCCCCTGGGCGCCACCGAGGACCGCGTGCTCGGTGCCCTGGACCTGGAGCGCGCGCTTTCGCAAGGCATCAAGGTCTTCGAGCCCGGTCTGCTGGCCAAGGCGCACCGGGGCTTTCTCTATATCGACGAGGTCAACCTGTTGGAGGACCACCTTGTCGACCTGCTCATTGATGTGGCCGCGTCGGGCGAGAACGTCATCGAGCGCGAGGGCCTGAGCGTGCGCCACCCGGCGCGCTTCGTGCTGGTGGGCAGTGGCAATCCCGAGGAGGGCGAGCTGAGGCCGCAGCTGCTGGACCGCTTCGGTCTGTCGGTCGAGGTAAAGACACCGACAGCGATCACCGAGCGTGTTGAGGTCGTGCGCCGCCGTGATGCCTTCGAGCGCGACCCGGTCGCCTTCGCCACGCTGTGGACCAAGCAGGACTTGAAGGTGCGCCGGCAGATCCTGCAGGCTCGAGAACGCCTTTCGGATCTGGCCGTCAGCGATGCGGTCTTGCAGCGTGCCGCTGAGTTGTGCATTGCCGTCGGCAGCGACGGTCTGCGCGGCGAGCTGACGCTGATGCGTGCCGCTCGTGCGCTGGCTGCGTTGCAGGCCGCCCCCGAGGTCACGCAGGAGCATCTGCGCGAGATTGCGGTGCCGGCCCTGCGCCATCGGCTGCGCCGCAACCCGCTGGACGACACCGGCTCGGGCGAACGCATCGAGCGCGCGGTGGCAGAACTGTGGACCTGACCGCGCTCGATGCAGGGCTGCAGGCTGTCTGCCTGCTGGCGGTGGACCCGCACGGCCTGGGCGGCCTGTGTCTGCGAGGCCCGGCCGGTCCGGCTCGTGATGCGTTGCTGGCCACCTTGCGCCGCGCCTTGCCTGAAGGCGCGCCCTGGCGACGCATGACGCTGCAGATCGACGATGAGCGCCTGCTTGGCGGGCTGGACCTAGGCCTGAGCTTGGCCGCCGGGCGGCCGGTGACACAGGCCGGCTTGCTCGCTGAAACCGATGGCGGCGTGCTGCTGTTGCCCATGGCCGAGCGGGTCGACGCCGGGCTGGCGGCCAAACTGGCTTCCGCGCTGGAGCAGGGCGCTTCGCGCTTTTGCGTCGTGGCCCTGGACGAGGGCGAGCAGGCCGAAGAGCCAATGGCCGCCAGCCTGCTGGAGCGCCTGGCGCTGATCGCGAGCCCGGCCGGTCCGGACCTGGCGGCGGGTTTGGACGGTTTGGACGAGGGTCGGGACTTGCCGTTTGACCTGGCTGGAGCTCGGCAACGCCTGGGTCGCATTCCCTATGACGATGCGACCGTGCAAGCTTTGTGCGGTACGGCAGCTGCCATAGGCCTCACGTCGCTGCGTTCCTCCTGGCAGGCTTGGCGCGCGGCATGTGCGGCGGCGGCCATCGCGGGGCGCGGTGGAGTGACCCAGGCCGATGCCGAACTGGCCGCACGGCTGGTGCTGGCGCCACGCGCGCGGGCCTTGCCGCAGTCGCAGGCCGATGGTGAGTCGGCGCCAGAGCCCGAGTCAGCATCGCTGTCAGAGCCGAATCCGACTGAATGCGAAGCCGGCAATGCTGCGTCTCCCGATCCCATTGACGGTGAGCAGCAAGCCAAGAAGCTGCAGGAGCAGATGATCGCCGCCACCCAAGCTGCGATTCCACCGGGCCTGCTAGCCAGCCTGGCCGGCGCGCCGACGAAGGGCGGTGCAGGCGCCGGCCGTCGTGGTGCCGCCACGCGCCCGGCCCAAAGCGGCCGGCCGCTCGCCTCACGGCGCGGCAGCCTGCGCGCCGGCAGCCGGCTTGACCTGCTCGCCACGATGCGCGCCGCCATCCCCTGGCAACGGCTGCGGCTGCTGGAGCGCGAGCAGCAAGGCCTGGGCCCGGCAGTCGCCCGCCTGCTGCTGAGGCGCGACGATTTCCACATCAAGCGCTACCAGCGCCCCAACGAGACGACCACCGTCTTCGTCGTCGACGCTTCCGGCTCGCAAGCGCTCAATCGATTGGCCGAGGCCAAGGGTGCGGTCGAGCTGCTCTTGGCTGACTGCTATGTGCGACGCGACCGCGTGGCGCTGATTGCATTCCGCGGCAGCGGCGCCGAGACCCTGCTCGCCCCCACCCGCTCCCTGGTGCGCGCGCGCCGCTCGCTGTCGGGCTTGCCCGGCGGTGGCGGCACGCCACTGGCGGCCGGCATTGACGCCGCCTGGCTGCTGGGCAGCCGCCTGCGATCGCGCGAAGGTAGCCGCGCGGTGCTTGTCTTCCTGACCGACGCGCGCGCCAACATCGCCCGCGACGGCAGCCCCGGCCGTGGCGCCGCCATGCAGGACGCACTGGCCGCCGCCCAGCGCTTGCGCGCCGACGGCCTGGCCAGTTTGCTGCTGGACACCTCGTCCCGGCCGGAACCCGCCGCCATGGCGCTCGCCCAGGCCCTGGGTGCGCGCTACGTGCCGCTACCGCACGGCCAGGCCAGCCAGGTGCACGCGGCGGTGGCGCGGGCGCTGTGATTCCCCTGCACACTCACCCGGAACGAGATTGACCGTGGAGCGCCGAGCTCAGTTCGGCTTGGGCGTGCGCAAGTAGTCGAGGATGGCAAGCACCAGCGGGGCGCCAAGAATCCATGTCGGAATCAATGCGGCAGTCATGTCAGCTCCTTCAAAAGCGGGAGTTCGATGTGGCAAGCGGGGTTCCCGCGCCGCCACAGCGCTGCACCGCTCGGAGCAGGGCTCTCAGGTCTCTGGTGGCGCGGTGCCAACGCGCAATTCCTGCAGCACCGCGGCGATGGCGGCCGGCGCTTCTTCGTGGGCCAGATGTCCCAGCCGCGCCAGCGGCACGAAGCGTGCGCCTTTCAGCCGCCGCGCCAGTTCCAGCGACTGCACGGGCGCTACGGTGCGATCGGCCAGCCCCGCCACCAGCCACAGCGGCAGCTGGAGTTCGTGCAGCCGATGCTGCAATTGATCTACGCGCCAACCGGCGAGCATGTCCAGCACGCCTTGTACGTGGCCAGGCTGCGCCAGCAGGGCGCGGTAGTGGGCGAGACCGGCCTCGTCCAGGTGCGAACCGGTGGAGGCCATCAGGCGCTGGAAGGCGCGCGGCTCGGCGGCGTGACGGGACACCCAGGCGGGTAGCCAGCGGCGGCCCGCCGCCCAGCGCGCTACAGCCGGCGCGACGGCCCCGAGCACGCCAGGGAGGGGCTGCAGCGCACCATTGACGGCCAGCAGGCCGCGTGCCTGCGGCAGGCCGCCGTCCAGCGCCAGCTGCACCATCAGGGCCGCCCCCGCAGAGTGGCCAGCTGCGAGAGTCGGTGGCCAGGCCAGGCTTTCCAGTAGTTCGCCCAGGGCTTGCGCCATGCGGGGCAGGCTGGCCTGCCGATCGGCAAAGGGCTCGGTGCCGCCGTGACCCGGCAAATCGGGAATCAGCATGTCGAAATCGGCCTCGAGGCCCGGCGCGCATGCCTCCCACGAGCGCCCCGATGACCCCGTGCCATGCAACAGCAGCAGTCGCGTCGCGCCCGCACGGCCACGACGGCGAAGACGCCAGCTCAGGCCGGCCGCATGGGCAGCCGTGGGCGTGTCGACGGGCATGTCAAATCCGATTGTCAACTAAACTAGACAGGCATAGTATCAAGCCATGTTGACACAAAGCGCGTCACTTGCGAGCCCCTCTGCACCCGAACGGCGGGTGCACGCGCTCGTCATCGGCAGCGGCTTTGGAGGCTTGGCCGCAGCAGTGCGGCTGGGCGCACGCGGCTATCGGATCACGGTGCTGGAGCAACTGCCGACGCCCGGGGGGCGGGCACGGGTGCACCGCCAGGACGGCTTCACCTTTGATGCGGGTCCGACGGTCATCACGGCGCCGTTCCTGTTCGAAGAGCTTTGGGCCCTGTGCGGCCGGCGTCTGGCCGACGATGTCGACCTGCGACCAGTGAGCCCCTTCTATCGCGTGCGCTTCGACGATGGCACGGTGTTCGACTACAGCGGGGACGCCGACGCGATGCGCGCCGAAGTCGCCCGGCTGGCCCCCAGCGACGTGGCAGGCTACGAGCGCTTCCTGGCCGCCAGCGAGGCGATCTACAAGGTCGGCTTCGAGCAGTTGGGCCATGTGTCCTTCGAGCGTTGGACTGACATGGCCCGCGTGCTGCCCGATCTGCTCAAGCTGGAGGGCTACCGCACCGTCTACGGCCTGGCTTGCAGGCACGTCAAGGACGAGAAGCTGCGCGTGGTGCTGACCTTCCAGTCCCTGCTGGTGGGCGGCAACCCCTTCTCCACCACCTCGGTGTACTGCCTGATCGCCTTCCTGGAGCGCCGCTTCGGCGTGCATTTCGCGATGGGCGGCACGGGGGCTCTGGTGCGTGGCCTGGTCGGCCTGATCGAAGGGCAGGGCGGTCGCGTACTGTGCAACCATGCGGTCGACGAGATCCTTGTCGAGCGCGGTGCCGCCTGCGGCGTCCGCCTGCGCACCGGCCAGCGTCTGGACGCCGATGTAGTGGTCTGCAATGCTGACTCTGCTTGGACCTACAAGCACCTGCTGCCGGCCCGCTACCGGCGCCGCTGGACCGACAAGCGCATCGCCAAGGCTCGCTATTCGATGAGTCTCTTCGTCTGGTACTTCGGCACCCGACGCCAGTACCCCGATGTGGCCCACCACACCATCTCGCTCGGCCCGCGCTACGAGGGCCTGCTGGATGACATCTTCACGAAGAAGCATCTCGCCGACGACTTCAGCCTCTACCTGCACCGACCCACGGCTACCGATCCCAGCCTCGCCCCGCCCGGCTGCGACACCTTCTACGTGCTGGCCCCGGTGCCGCACCTGGACGCCGGCGTCGACTGGCGCGAGCGCGCCGAGCCGTATCGCGCGGCGATTGCCAGGCGGCTTTCCGAGACGCTTTTGCCGGGGCTGGAGGACGAGGTGGTCAGCTCGCTGATGCTGACGCCGAAGGACTTCCAGGACCAGCTCAGCTCCTACAAGGGCGCGGCCTTCGCGCTGGAGCCAGTGCTGACGCAGAGCGCCTGGTTCCGCCCGCACAACCGCAGCGAAGAGGTTGACCGCCTCTACCTCGTCGGTGCCGGCACCCATCCCGGCGCCGGCCTGCCCGGCGTGTTGTCGTCTGCCCGCGTGCTGGACGCCATCGTGCCGCATGCCCGCGATCTGCCGTGCCCCAATCCATCCCTGGCCGAGGAGGGCTTTGCCCATGTCCGATCCGCATGACACCTGCCCGCCGCTGCTGGAGGCCGACCTCGCCGCTTGCCGCGCCAGCCTGGCCAGCAATTCCAAGACCTTCCATGCCGCCTCGCTGCTGTTGCCGCCGAGCGTGCGCGCACCGGCCACCGTGCTTTATGGCTTTTGCCGTCTGGCCGATGACACGGTCGATGTCGGCGGTGGCCACCGCCTGGCGCTGAACCAACTGCGCCGTCGGCTTGATCGCGTCTTCGAGGGGCGCCCTCAGCCAGTGGCTGCTGACCGCGCCCTGTCCGCCGTCGTGGCCCGTTATGCCATCCCGCGCGACCTGCTGGACCTGCTGCTGGAAGGGCTGTCCTGGGACCTCGAAGACCGTGAGTACGAGACGCTCGACGAACTGCAGGACTACGCCGCCCGCGTAGCCGGCACGGTGGGCGCCATGATGAGCCTGCTGATGGGCGTGCGCGACGCGCAGGCCTTGGCGCGCGCCTGCGACCTGGGCGTGGCCATGCAGCTGTCCAACATCGCGAGGGACGTTGGCGAAGATGCTGCCATGGGGCGCCTCTACTTGCCGCGGCAGTGGCTGCGTGAGGCGGGCCTGGACCCTGTCGCCTGGCTGGCCGAACCGCGCTTCGAGCCCGCACTGGCCAGCGTGGTGCAACGCCTGCTGGACGCGGCTGACGGGCTGTACGCCCGAGCCGCTGCAGGTGTCGCCAGCCTGCCGCTGACCTGCCGCCCCGGCATCAACGCCGCCCGTCTGATGTATGCCGCCGTCGGCCACGAGGTGGCGCGCGCCGGTTGCGATTCGGTCAACCGCCGGGCCGTGGTGCCGAGGCGGCGCAAGCAGCGCCTGCTGCTGCGGGCGGCCGTGAGCTTGTGGCCTGGGCAGGGTCGGTTGATGGAGCCGCCGCTGGCTGCCAGCCGGCCGCTGCTTGCCGCCGTGGCGGCGACGCCGAGTCCCGCGCCGGGCCGCAAGATCGATTTCGTCATCAACCTGTTCGACCGTCTGGGTCGCCAGGATCGCGAGACCCACTGGGGTCGGAGCGCGGCATGAGCGTGCTTGCGCTGGGGCTCAACCACGGCAGCGCACCGCTTGACCTGCGCGAGCGCTTCGCCATTCCGCTGGAGGCGCTGGGCCGCAGCGTGCAGGGGCTGCGCAGCCACCTCGCGCGCGCCGAGCCCGAGGTGGCCATCCTGTCCACCTGCAATCGCACCGAGCTCTACATCGGCCTGCCGCCGAGCGCCTGCCCTCGCCACGCGCTGGAGCTGGCCGAGCCGGCCATCGAGTGGCTGGCCACGCAGGGCGCCACCAGCCCAGACGATCTGCGTGGCCACAGCTATTACCTGCAAGGCACCGACGCCGCGCGGCATGCCTTCCGAGTGGCGGCGGGATTGGATTCGATGGTGCTGGGCGAGCCACAGATCCTGGGCCAGATGAAGGTCGCCGTGCGCGAGGCCGGCAGCGCCGGTGCTCTGGGCACCACCCTGCACCAGATGTTCCAGCGCAGCTTTGCAGTGGCCAAGGAGGTACGCAGCAGCACCGAGATCGGCACCCACGCAGTCAGCATGGCGGCGGCAGCGGTGCGCCTGGCGCTGCAGCTGTTCGAAGAACTGCACGGCACCCGCGTGCTCTTCGTCGGTGCCGGCGAAATGATCGACCTGGTCGCCACCCACTTTGCCTCGCAGGGCCCGCTGCAGATGACGGTCGCCAACCGCAGTCTTGAGCGCGGCCAGCGCCTGGCAAGGAGACTGGCTGCCCACCAAATGCCCTTGGCCGAGCTGGGGCAGCGCCTGCACGAGTTCGACGTGGTCATCAGCTGCACCGCCAGCAGCTTGCCGCTGATCGGCCTGGGGGCCGTCGAGCGTGCGCTCAAGGCCCGCAAGCGCCGGCCCATGCTGATGCTTGACCTGGCCGTGCCGCGCGACATCGAGCCCGAGGTGGCGCGTCTGGATGATGTCTTCCTGTACACCGTGGATGACCTGGCCCGCCAGGTGCAGACCGGCGGCGAGCGCCGCCAGGCTGCCGTCCAGCAGGCCGAGGCCATCGTCAGTGCGGGCGTGGACAGCTTTGCGCAATGGCTGGAACAGCGCGCCAGCGTGCCGTTGATCCAGGCCCTGCAGCGCCAGACCGAGGACTGGCGCCAGGCGGAACTCGCCAAGGCGCGGCGTGCGCTTGCCAAGGGCACGGACGTCGACGCTGTGATGGAGACCCTGTCCGCGGCACTGACTCGCAAGATGCTGCACGGCGCGCTGAGCGAGTTGCATGGCAGCGCCGGCCCTGCACACCAGCAGTGGATGGAATCTGTGCAGCGGCTCTTCCTCAGGCCGACGGCGGCGCGGGACTGAGACGGTGCCGTCGCGCTGGTTCGGCCTGATCGAGTTGCTGCTGGTGTTCGGCGTGATCCTGGGCCTGGCCGGATGGCAGTGGTGGGGCTGGTGGAAATGGCGCAAGGCGCAAAAGCGGGCGCTGCTTGAACGAGGTGATCAGGATGAGTAGCTGCAGCGCTGGACCAGGGATGAAGTGCAACACCTTGGGACCTCCATGCCCTATCAGGTGATCTATTCGTCAATGTCCTCGACGCCCATGCAGCAAGAGGACCTGGAAGACATCCTCGAGCGGGCGCAACTCAACAATGCCGGCTCGGGCATCACAGGCGCGTTGGTATACGTGGACGGGTCGTTTGTGCAAGCGCTTGAGGGCGAAGCAGAGGCGGTGCAAAGCCTGATGCAAAGAATCTGCGCCGATCTCCGCCACGAAACCGTCACCGTCCTTCAGTCCCAGGCCGTTGCCATGGCGGTGTTCGCTGACTGGCGGATGGCCTATGTCAGCGCCACCTCGGCGCAGGTGGCGCAGTGGGCGGGCCTGGGCGCGCGAGCCGAACTCCCCGAGACCTTGGAGACCATGCGTCTGGACCGTCAAAAAGCGCTTCAGGTCTTGAATTGCATCTTGCACGTCTTGATGGACGTTGGCCCGCGCCCCGCGTGTTAAACCCTCGTCAGAACACGGCGTGATCTCCCCGCTCGGGCTGCCCCTGGGCACCGCTTGCCAGCCCGGCATAGAAGCCCGACAGGGTTTGGCGGCCCGTCGATGGCGTTGCTGCCGCGTCGTAGTGCCCCGTCAAAGGGTTCCGTATCAGCATCGACTCGGTCGCGTAGTACCTCCCGATGCGCGCCAGCTCAGCCTTCTCTGCCAGCCTCGGCGCCACGAGGCCCAGTACCGCCAGCGTGCCGATGATGACGTCGAGCAGGCCCACCGGGACCGACTTGAAACGCGGCGACAGCCCCATTGCCGCGAACAGCAACTCGCCCTGCTCGCGCGGCGTGATCGCCGGGCCGGGGCCGCCGATTGGCAGCACGCGGTTGCGGCGTTCGGGCACTTCCAGGCAGTCGGCCAGATAGTCGGCCAGGTCGCCGTCGCTGATGGGCTTGCAGGCCGTCATCCGGCCGTCCCCGAAAACGAGGAAGGGCTTGCCTCGCTTCACACGCTCGATCTGGCCGGAGAGCGATTTGAAAAAGGCCGTGGGCCGCACGATGGAGTAGGCCAGGCCCGAGTCGACCAGTGCGCGTTCGAAGGCAAGCTTGGCCTGCTGGAAGGCGAGCAGGGGCTTCTGGACGCAGATGGCCGACAGCAGCACCATTTGCGTCACTCCGGCCTGCTGGGCCGCCGCCAGCGCGTGCAGATGAGCCCGGTGGTCTATGGCCCAGGCGTCGCGCGGTACGCCGGTGCGTGAGGCCAGACAGGAGACGAGGGCGTCGAAGCCTTCGTCGCGCATGCCGGCTTGGGCCAGGGACACCGGGTCGCCCACGTCGCCGAAGCGCACCGTTGCGCCGGCCAGCAACTGCCGCGTGTCGTGCTCGTGCAGGCGCCCGCCGACGCCGGCGCGCGGTCGCACGAAGCAGACGACCTCGTGGCCGCGGCGCAGCAGCGCGCGCACCGTCGCCTGACCGATGGTGCCCGTGGCGCCTAGCATGAAGACGCGTTTTGGCATCAGCAGGCCCGGCGCGGCATGCGGAAAGGCAGCAGGACCTGCACCCAGGGCTGGCTGAAGCGCCGCAGCGACAGGCTCTCGTGCACGGCCAGCGACCCGTCCTCCGGGGCGCGCAGCAGCGAGCGGCTGTAGAACGGGCCGCTCTCCAGGGTGGTGATCAGTTCGGGGGGGCGACCTGCGCGGCTGCTGCGGTTCAGTCCCCAGGCCGTGGCGGGCAGAACCTGCCGCGGCGGCAGGGGCAGGGCCTGGATGCCGCCGCGGGCCGTGAAGTCCAGCGCCAGCGCCCGCTCGGCGCCGTCGGTGCCCTGCAACTCGTAGAGCACATGGCTGCCCGCGTCGCCCCTTGTGCAGCGCGACCACTGCCAGCTGTCGAAGTCGCGCTCCAGCGGCCGTGTGCCCCGGTTGGCGTCGAGGTAGGCATCGCCCTGCCAGCGCAGCCGCGGGACGTTGAAGTCCAACTCGACGCGGGCGCGCGGACTGATCGGTTGCCATTGATGGCGGCCGGCGGCGTCCAGCGTGAAAGCCTTGCTTGGCAACTGCTGCGGCTGCAGATGGATGTGGCCGCGCAGGCGTTGCGGCCAGGGCGCCGTCCATTCGTTGACGTCGATGTGCAGGTCGCCATCGGCGCCCCACGCCAGGCGGCTGGTGCCGATCTGCAACAGGCGCTCGCTGCGCTGCAGCTGCTGCTCGCCGCGCTCGGTCATGGCCCACAGCCGCTCGTAGTGCCTGCGGCCTGGTGGCCGGCGGTAGAGCGACAGATTGAGCGCGCAATGCCCCTGCGGCCGCACGCCGGCATCGCCCAGACGCCGCCGCGCCCTGGCGTAATAGGGCGAGAACACGCTGCCGATGAAGGCGATCAGCGTCAGTGCATAGGCGCTGCCGTCGGGCTGCGTGTCGCTCAACGCATCGACGTACCACCAGGCATAAGCACCGCCGGTGAGCGCGACGTCGAACGCAGGGCCGCGCAGATCTGCCCGGCGGCCAACTGGCCCGACAGGGCCGCCATCGGCACACCCGGCCCCGGATGCACGGAGCCCCCCGCTAGAAACAGCCCGGGCACCGGCGTGCGGCCATCCGGGCGCGAGAAGCTCGCCCGCCAGCCTTGGGCTGCCGGGCCATACAGCGCCCCGTCGCTGCCCGGGAACATCTGCGCGAAGTCCCGCGGGCGGGTCAGCACCGGCGCCTGCGAGCCGGGCTTCAAGCGCAAGCCCGCGCGGCTCAACTGGGTCCACATTTGCTCTTCGCATCGCGCGATCTCCGGTTCGGTGAGGTGGCGCCCATGGGCGGCGGGGGCATTGACGAGGGCCATCAGCCGCTCGGCTTGGTGCGCGCCGTGGCGTGAGGGTCGTGCATCACCAGTGCGATCCTGGGCGCAGACGTAGACGGTCGGCGCCTCGGGCAGCCGGCCGCAGGCGATGCTCTCGAACTCGGCCTGGTAGCTTGCTGGCGGTCCGAAGAACACGTTGTGGTGGGTCAGCTCGGTGCCGCTGGCCTCCGCCTCGAAGTGCCAGGTCAGAGCGGACAAGGAGGGTGGCCTGTGCCGGTTGTCGCGGAGGGTCTGCAGCACCGGCTCGCCGAGCAGCCCGCGACTGAGGGCTTGGGCGTCGCCATTGAACAGCACGGCGTCCGCGCATAGGTGCCGGCCATCCATGAGCTCCACGCCGCTGATGCGGCCCTGGTTCATCAACAGCCGGTGCGCCTCGCTGCCATAGCTGAAGCGCACACCCTGCTGCTGGGCGCAGGCCGCCAGCACCTGGGCCAGCCGGAACATGCCGCCCTCGACCTGCCAGACGGCCTCGCGCTCCACATGCGCCACCAGCATCAGCGTGGCCGGCGCCTCCAAGGGCGAGGAGCCGCAGTAGGTGGCATAGCGGCCGAACAGCTGCCGCAGGCGCGGGTCGTGGAAGTAGCGACCCAGCTCGCGCCACAGCGTGGTGAACGGGGAGATGCGCAGCAACTGGCGCAGGCCGCTCAAGCCCTGCTGGCGCATCACCCGCCAGGCCAGCGAGCCAGGCGTGGGCCGGCTGCTTTGCATGAAAGGGCGGTCCAGCGTCTTGTAGACGGCTTCGGCCCGCCGGCAGAACCCGCGGTAGCGTGCCGCCTCGGCCGCGCCGCTGAAGTTCGCGATAGCGGCCACGGTCTGCTCCAGGTCGGCCGACAGGTCAAGCGTTTCTCCGGGGCTCCAGCTGTGTCGCGCGAGCACCTCGCAGCGGCGCAGGTGCAGATGCCGATCCAGCGACTGGCCCAGGCGCTCGAACAGCGCATCGAACACCCAGCGCATCGTTAGCACCGTGGGGCCGCCGTCCAGCCGCCGCGGCCCGAGCTCGACCTGGCGCATCTTGCCGCCCGGCGTCGCCGCCCGCTCGATGACCTCTACGTCGAAGCCCTGGTGCCCCAGCAGCGCCGCCGCCGTGAGTCCTCCCACGCCCGCGCCGATCACCACCACACGTCGTGACCGCAGAGGTGGGGGCTGGGCATTCAAGCTCATTGACGCGATTTCTGCTTGTGTCTATTCTGATTGACACATATTAATGTAATTCGATGGCGACAGGGCCTCGGATTCCGTCAAGCAAAGGCCCGTATGCCGCAAGTCGACCGAATCGAGCAAGCTCTTCGAGCCAGCCTGGCGCCCGGTTTGGGGGCCGGGCACCCGCCGAGGCTGGGAGCAGCGATGCGCCACGCCGTGTTCCCGGGGGGCGCACGTATCCGCCCCAAGTTGACGCTGGCGGTGGCGATGGCGTGTGGCGAAGACGACCCCGGCTTGAGTGACGGTGTGGCGGCCGCCATCGAGCTGTTGCACTGTGCATCCCTCGTCCATGACGACCTGCCTTGCTTCGACGCAGCGGAAACGCGGCGCGGCCTGCCGTCGGTCCACCGGGCCTTCGGCGAGCGCCTGGCCGTGCTGGCCGGTGACGCGCTGATCGTGGCCGCCTTTGATGTGCTGGGCGGCAGCGCGCGGCGGCATCTGTCGCGGCTGCCGGTGTTGTTGCGCACCGTCGCCCAGGGGGTCGGCATGCCCATGGGCATCGTTGCAGGCCAGGCCTGGGAATGCGAGCCTCAGATCAGTTTGTGCGACTACCAGCAGGCCAAGACTGGTGCGCTGTTTGCTGCCGCCACGATGGCTGGCGCCCAGGCCGCCGGGGCCGACGGCGCACCCTGGCGCGCGTTGGGAGAGCAACTGGGCCAGACCTACCAGGTGGCGGACGACATCCGCGACGTGATGCTGGATGCCCACGCTTTGGGAAAGCCCGGCGGCCAGGACGTCGCCCTGGACCGGCCCAGCACCGCGCGTGAACTGGGGCTGGAAGGCGCGCTGGCCGAGTTCCATCGCCTGGTGCAGGCCACGCTGCTGACCGTGCCCGTCTGCCCGGGCGCTTCGCAGTTCCGCCAGCTGATCCGCCAGGAGGCCAACCGCCTGGTGCCGCAGCAGCTGGTGGAGCGGGTCGCTGCGATTGCATGACGCCCTTGGCCGCCGCGCACTGGAGCGACGCCCCGCTGGCCTGGCGTGACCGGCTGCTGGGCAGCGCGCGCTTTCGCCGCTGGGCCGAGGCCTTCTTGCCGACGCGATGGCTCGCCCAGAGGCGTGCGGCCCAGGTGTTCGACCTCGTGGCCGGCTTCGTCTATTCGCAGGTGCTGCTGGCTTGCGTGCAGCTGCGGCTCTTCGACATGCTCCTGGCCGAGGGGCCGCAAAGCCTGGCGGCGCTCGCGCTGCGCCTGAACCTGCCCTTGGCCGCTACCGAGCGGCTGGTGCTGGCCGCCGCGTCGCTGCGCCTGCTGGAGCCTCGTCCCAGGGGGCGCTTCGGCCTCGGACCGCTGGGGGCGCCACTGGCCGGCAATGCGGCGCTGGCGGCCATGGTCGAGCACCATGGGGCCCTGTACAGCGACCTGGCAGACCCCTTGGCGTTGCTGCGCGGCGACGCTAGCGTGGGGCGACTTGCACGGTACTGGCCCTATGCGGGCGCCGAGGCGCCAGACGCCTTGCCGCCGAGCGAGGTCGCGACCTATTCGGCGCTGATGTCGGTCTCCCAGCCGCTGGTGGCTGAACAGGTGCTGACGGCCTATCCGCTGCAACGCCACCGCTGCCTGCTCGACGTCGGCGGCGGCGATGGGGCCTTCGCCTGCGCG
This sequence comes from Roseateles sp. P1_C6, assembly GCF_056406315.1. NCBI lineage: Bacteria > Pseudomonadati > Pseudomonadota > Betaproteobacteria > Burkholderiales > Sphaerotilaceae > Roseateles > Roseateles sp. P1_C6. The sequence continues at coordinate 255,742 of NZ_JBFUAK010000011.1, read as the reverse complement.
GCGGCGCGCGCTGCACCGGGCCTGCGGGTGCAGGTCTTCGACCTGCCGGGCGTGGCGGCGCGTGCGGTGCAGCGCTTTGAACAGGCGGGCCTGGCCTCGCGCTGCAGCGCTCAGGGCGGCGATTTCCTGCGCGACGAACTGCCGGCGGGCGCCGACCTGATTTCGCTCGTGCGCGTCGTTCATGACCATGACGACGATCGGGTCATGAAGCTGTTGCGCGCGGTGCGCCGTGCGCTGCCTGCGGGAGGGCGACTGCTGCTCGCCGAGCCGCTGGCCGAGACGCCGGGGGCTGCGGCTATGGGCCACGCTTATTTCGGCTTCTACCTGCTGGCCATGGGGCGAGGGCAGCCGCGCAGCGAAGCGCGCCTGCGCGATCTGCTGACCCAGGCCGGCTTTAGGGGTGTGCACCGCCTCGGCACCCACCAGCCTTTGCAGGCCAGCGTGCTGGTGGCCGAGGTGCGTGCCGGTCGTGTGTAAATCTGAGTTGACGTCTTGCTATGTAAGCGTAGGATGACTCGCATGTCTTCAAGCACTACCACCGCTCCTCGCTCCGCCGGAGCAACTTGCTGGAGGGTGCTCGCATGAACACCCTGGCCGTGGTGATTGACCGCCCCGAGCACCTGAGCCTCGCCCAGTTGCGCCTGCCGGCGATGGAGGACGAGGACGTCGTCATCGAGGTGGAGTGGAGCGGCATCAGCACAGGCACCGAGCGCCTCATCTGGACTGGCACGATGCCGATGTTCCCGGGCATGGGCTACCCGCTGGTGCCGGGCTACGAGGCGGTCGGACGCGTCATGGCGGTCGGCCCGGCCAGTTCGAACTGGGTGGGCCAGCGGGTCTTCGTGCCTGGCGCGCGCTGCTTCGGCGAGGTCAAGGGCTTGTTCGGCGGCTCGGCGTCGCGGCTGGTGGTGCCTGGCCACAAGGTCGTGCCGGTCGAGGAGAAGCTTGGCGAGCAGGCCGTGCTGCTGGCCCTGGCCGCGACCGCGTACCACAGCGTGGCCGGCGGCGGGCAGGGCGCCTCGCACACGCCGCCGGACCTGATCGTCGGCCACGGCGTGCTGGGTCGCCTGCTGGCGCGCATGAACGTGGCGGCCGGCATCACCGACTTCAGCGTCTGGGAAACCAACCCGGCCCGCGCCGCTGGCGCCGTCGGCTACGCCGTCGTGCACCCGGACGACGACAAGCGTCGGGACTACAAGGCCATCTACGACGTCAGCGGCGACTCGGCCCTGCTCGACAGCCTGATCAGCCGATTGGCCTTCGGCGGCGAGGTGGTGCTCGCGGGCTTCTACGCCAAGCCGCTGTCACTGAACTTTGCGCCTGCCTTCATGCGCGAGGCCCGCATCCGCGTGGCAGCCGAGTGGAAGAGGCCCGACATGCTGGCCGTCAACGCGCTGCTGCATGCCGGACGCCTGTCGCTGGACGGCCTGCTCACCCACAGCGAGCCGGCGGAGAACGCCGGCAATGCCTACAGCCAGGCGTTCAACGACGCCGGCTGTCTCAAGATGGTTCTGGACTGGAGACACCACGCATGAGCACCTCAACGATCCCGGCTGAGGCCACCGTGCGCTTCCAGCCGCGCACCGACGCCTTGCGCGCCGAGGCCGCCATCGAGCCCGATGCGGTCGCCTCCGGCCCGGTCACCAAGACCACGCAGATCATTGCGATCTACGGCAAGGGCGGCATCGGCAAGAGCTTCACGCTCGCCAACCTCAGCTACATGATGGCCCAGCAGGGCAAGAAGGTGCTGTTGATCGGCTGCGACCCCAAGAGCGACACCACCAGCCTGCTGTTTGGCGGCAAGGCCTGCCCAACCATCATCGAGACCAGCAGCAAAAAGAAGCTGGCTGGCGAGGCCGTTGCCATCGGCGATGTCTGCTTCAAGCGCGACGGTGTCTATGCAATGGAACTAGGCGGCCCCGAGGTCGGCCGCGGCTGCGGCGGGCGCGGGATCATCCATGGCTTCGAGACGCTGGAGAAGCTGGGCTTTCACGACTGGGGCTTCGACTACGTCTTGCTCGACTTCCTCGGCGACGTGGTCTGCGGCGGCTTCGGACTGCCCATCGCTCGCGACATGTGCCAGAAGGTCATCGTCGTGGCCAGCAACGACCTGCAGAGCCTGTACGTCGCCAACAACGTCTGCAGCGCGGTGGAGTATTTCCGCAAGCTGGGCGGCAATGTTGGTGTGGCCGGGATGGTGATCAACAAGGACGACGGCACCGGCGAGGCGACCGCGTTCGCCCAAGCAGTGGGCATCCCCGTGCTGGCCGCCATTCCAGCCAACGAGGACATCCGCCGCAAAAGCGCCAGCTACGAAATCATCGGTCGACCCGGTACGCAATGGGCCTCGCTGTTTGAGACCCTGGCAACCAACGTCGGCGAAGCGCTACCGGTGCGACCCAAGCCGCAGACCCAGGACCAGCTGCTGGGCCTGTTCTCTGCCGAGGTGACCGGGCGCGACTTCCAGATGGAGCCAGCGACCCTTTTCGACATGGTGGGCAAAACCGAGCTGGTCAAGCCGACCCTTGAAGTGGTCTACGACGCTGCCTGATCATGTCGAACTGCCACGCCACCGTCGAACTCGCCCAGGCGACCAGCGCTGTCACGCGCGAGACGCTGGATCGCTACGCGGCTGACTACCCCAAGGGCCCGCACGATCAGCCGCAGAGCATGTGCCCCGCCTTCGGCGCGCTGCGCGTGGGCCTGCGCATGCGTCGCACGGCCACCATCCTCAGCGGCTCGGCCTGCTGCGTCTATGGCCTGACCTTTACCTCCCACTTCTACGGCGCCAAGCGCAGCGTGGGCTACGTGCCCTTCAACAGCGAGAGCCTGGTGACCGGCAAGCTGTTCGAGGACATCCGCGACACGGTGCATGCCCAAGCAGACCCCGAGAAGCTCGACACGCTGGTGGTCATCAACCTGTGCGTGCCCACCGCCAGTGGCGTGCCACTGCAACTGCTGCCCAAGGTCATCAACGGCGTTCGAATCATCGGCATCGACGTGCCGGGCTTTGGCGTTCCAACGCATGCCGAGGCCAAGGACGTGCTGGCCGGCGCCATGCTGCAGCGCGCCCGCAGCGAGGCCGAGGCCGGCCCGGTCACAGCGCCCAAGGGCTGGCGCGAGCAGGGCATGGATGCAGCAAAAACGGTCAGCCTGCTGGGCGAGCTGTTCCCGGCCGACCCCATGGTCATCGGCATGCTGCTGGCGCCGCTGGACCTAAAGGTCGGACCCACGGTGCCCACCCGCGAATGGCGCGAGCTGTATGCCGCGCTGGACTGCACGGTGGCTGCGGCAATCCATCCTTTCTACACGGCCAGCGTGCGCGAGCTGCAGGCCGCTGGCCGGCCGGTCGTCGGTTCGGCACCAGTGGGTGCGGACGGCACAGCCGCGTGGCTGCGCGCCATCGGCGACGCCGCCGAGGTGCCCAGTGCCCAGGTCGAAGCGGCGATTGCAGCCATCCTGCCCGCCATCCGCGGCGCGCTCGCCAAGTCGCCCATCGACGCCAAGGTGACGGTCAGCGGCTATGAAGGTTCCGAGCTGCTGGTGGCGCGTCTGCTCGTCGAGAGCGGTGCGACCGTTCCCTACGTCGGCACAGCCTGCCCGCGCACGCCGTGGTCCGAACCGGATTGCACATGGCTGGAAGCGCGTGGCGTCGAGGTGCAGTACCGCGCCTCGTTGGAGCAGGACCTCGCCGCCGTGCACCGCCACCGCCCGCAGCTCGCCATCGGCACCACGCCGCTTGTGCAAGCCTGCAAAGAGCTGGCGATCCCATCGCTGTACTTCACCAACCTCATTTCGGCGCGGCCGCTGATGGGCCCGGCCGGTGCGGGGTCGCTGGCTCAGGTCATCAATGGCGCCATTGCCAACCAGGCGCGCTTCAACACCATGCGCGAGTTCTTCGGCGAAACAGGGCAGGGCGACCGAGCCGGCGTCTGGACCGAGGTGCCGGCGCTGCGTCCCGAGTTCCGCGCCGATACGCGGCGCCAAGTCATCAAGATCATGAAGCGCCGCAAGGCCGAGGAGATGATCTAGTGAGCTTTGTCCTCGACCACGACCGGGCCGGCGGCTACTGGGGCGCCGTCTACGTGTTCACCGCCATCAAGGGCCTGCAGGTCGTCATCGACGGCCCGGTAGGCTGCGAGAACCTGCCGGTGACCTCGGTCCTGCACTACACCGACGCGCTGCCTCCGCACGAGCTGCCCATCGTCGTCACAGGTCTGGCCGAGGAACAGCTGGGCCGCGAAGGCACCGAGGGCGCCATGAAGCGCGCCCACGCCGCGCTGGACCCCGACCTGCCGAGCGTCGTCGTCACCGGCTCCATCGCCGAGATGATCGGCGGCGGCGTGACACCGGAGGGCACGACCATCCAGCGCTTTCTGCCGCGCACCATCGACGAGGATCAGTGGCAATGTGCCAACCGCGCGATGTTCTGGCTGTGGACGGAATACGGCGTCAAGAAGGTGCCGGCCCGCAAACCCTTTGCCGACCGGCCGGCAGGCGAAAAGCCCCGGGTCAACATCATCGGCCCCTGCTACGGCCAGTTCAACAGCGCCAGCGACCTGCACGAGATCCGCCGCCTCATCGAGGGCATAGGCGCCGAAGTCAACATGGCCTTCCCCTTGGGCAGCCATCTGATGGACGTGGCCAAGCTGGCCGACGCGGACGCCAATGTCTGCATGTACCGCGAGTTCGGCCGCCTGCTGTGCGAGGCACTGGACCGGCCGTACCTGCAGGCGCCCATCGGCCTGCACAGCACCACCGCTTTCCTGCGCCAGCTCGGGGAGCTGCTGCACCTGGACCCCGAGCCCTTCATCGAGCGCGAGAAGCACACCACGATCAAGCCGATCTGGGACCTGTGGCGCTCGGTCACGCAGGACTTCTTCGCCACGGCCAGCTTTGCCGTCGTGGCCAGTGAAACCTACTCGCGCGGCCTGCGCCACTTCTTCGAAGACGAGCTGGGCCTGCCCTGCCACTTCGCCGTCGCCCGCAAGCCCGGCGAGAAGACCGACAACGCCGCCATCCGCACCCTCATCCATGAGAAGGCGCCGCTGGTCATGTACGGCAGCTTCAACGAGCGCATGTATCTGGCCGAGGCTGTCGCCAAGGGCCCGATGAAGCCCGTCTTCATTCCCGCCTCCTTCCCCGGCGCGCTGATCCGCCGCGCCACCGGCACGCCTTTCATGGGGTACGCCGGCGCCACCTACCTGGTGCAGGAGTTCTGCAATGCGCTTTTCGACGCGCTCTTCCACATCCTGCCGCTGGGCACCGAGCTCGACCGCGTGGAGGCCACACCGGCCCGCGCCCTGCCGGAGATGGACTGGAGCGTCGATGCCAAGGAGCTGCTGGACGAGCTGCTGGAGGCGCAGCCCGTGCTGGTGCGCATCTCCGCGGCCAAGCGCTTGCGTGACCGGGCCGAGCTTGCTGCGCGTGCGCGCGAAGCGCCGGCGGTCGCCATCGAAGACATCGAAGGCCACACGCGGCAACTCGCCGCCGTAGCCATCGAGGTCCTCACATGAATTTCAGTCTTGCCGTGGGCCTGCTGCCATGGAAGTCCTTGCCGCGCGGGAGCTGCGCGGTGCGGCCGAAAGGCCACTGTTCGAGGAGCTAACGATATGGCTGAGGAAAGGAAAGGCTCGTTATCCGGGCTGACCGAGAACGAAGCCCGGGAATTCCACGGCATTTTCATGTCCAGCTTCATCGGCTTCACGGCAATAGCCGTGGTGGCCCATGTGCTGGTGTGGATGTGGCGTCCCTGGCTTTGAGTTGAACCTGCGCATCAAGGAGCCACCATGGCCCAGACCACCACCTTGCCCGCCAACGTACACGCCTCTGTGCACGACGGCATGGCCAACGGGACGCTGTTTCTGTTGAGCTTTGCCGTCGTGTTCTGTGTGGCCCTGACGGCGCAATTGCTGTTCTTCAAATGGCGCAGGTGGTTCCCCGGCGCAGAGAGCGAGCGATCGCTGATCAAGGGTGTTCGGGTGGGTGTCTACACCTTCCTGTCGCACCTTAACTAGGAGAGATGACCATGTGGAAGATCTGGCTGCTTTTCGACCCGCGCAGAGCGCTGGTCGCGTTGTTTGCCTTCCTGTTCGTACTGGCGCTGGTAATTCACTTCGTGCTGCTCAGTACCAACAAGTTCAATTGGCTCGATGGACCGCGCACGCAGGCGGTGAGCCAGAACTCGGCTATGCCGGCGCCTGCTCCCAAGTAGGCCTGGCCGGGCCGAGAGGCCCAACTCGCGGTGCGCCGGCCTCGCGGCCTGCGTGCCCACTCGAATGAACTTAGTCGCAGAGGCGTTGCCTTGCTGCGGCTGTCAGGGGTGGCAAGCATGTCTATGCTGAACTTCGAGAGAAAGTACCGCGTGCGCGGTGGGACCCTGTTGGGAGGCGACCTGTTCGACTTCTGGGTCGGCCCCTTCTACGTCGGCTTTTTCGGTGTGACGACGGCGTTCTTCTCGCTGGTCGGCATCCTGCTGATCGTCTGGGGCGCGTCACAGGGCGGCACCTGGAACCTCTGGCAGATCAGCATTGCGCCGCCCGACCTTAAGTACGGGCTGGGCATGGCGCCGATGATGGAGGGAGGGTTGTGGCAGCTGATCACTGTCTGCGCCACCGGCTCCTTCATCTCCTGGGCGCTGCGTGAAGTCGAGATCTGCCGCAAGCTTGGCATCGGCTATCACGTGCCTTTCGCATTCTCGGTCGCCATCCTGGCCTATGTCACGCTGACGGTGATCCGGCCGCTGCTGATGGGTGCCTGGGGGCATGGCTTCCCGTACGGGATCATGAGCCATCTGGACTGGGTGTCCAACACCGGCTACCAGTACCTGCACTTCCACTACAACCCGGCGCACATGCTGGCGGTGAGCTTCTTCTTCGCCACCACCTTTGCGCTGTCGCTGCACGGTTCGCTGATCTTGTCGGCCACGAATCCGGGCAAAGGCCAGGCGGTGAAGACGGCCGAGCACGAGAACACCTTCTTCCGCGACACCATCGGCTACTCGATCGGCACCCTGGGCATCCATCGGCTGGGGCTCTTCCTGGCGCTGTCGGCCGGATTCTGGAGCGCAGTTTGCATCGTCATCAGCGGGCCCTTCTGGACGCGGGGCTGGCCTGAATGGTGGAGCTGGTGGCTCAACCTCCCGGTCTGGAAGTGAGGAGCACCCACCATGGCTGAATATCAGAATCTCTTCACCAGCGTCCAGGTCGCGGCGCCGTCCTATCCGGGTGTGCCGCTGGGCCGCGACGAGTACCAGCGCGAGGGCAAGGGCCTGCACTGGCACTGGCTGGGCCGCATCGGCGACGCGCAGCTCGGCCCTATCTACCTGGGCTGGCTGGGCGTGTGCTCGCTGATCTGCGGCTTCATCGCCTTCGAGATCATCGGGCTCAACATGTGGGCCTCGGTCGGCTGGGACCCTGTGCAGTTCCTGCGTCAGCTGCCCTGGCTGGCGCTGGAACCGCCACCCCCAGGCTATGGCCTGAAGCTGCCGCCGCTCAACCAGGGCGGCTGGTGGCTGTTGGCCGGCTTTTTCCTGACCATGGCCATCCTGCTGTGGTGGGCCCGCATGTACCGGCGGGCCCGCAAGCTGGGCATGGGCACGCACGTGGCTTGGGCCTTCGCGGCGGCGATCTGGCTCTACCTGGTGCTCGGCTTCATCCGACCGCTGCTGATGGGCGCCTGGGGCGAGGCGGTGCCATTCGGCATCTTTCCGCATCTGGACTGGACGGCGGCCTTCTCGCTGCGCTATGGCAACCTGTTCTACAACCCCTTTCACATGCTAAGCATCGCCTTCCTGTATGGGTCGACGTTGCTGTTCGCGATGCACGGCGCCACCATCCTGGCGGTCAGCCGCTTCGGCGGCGAGCGCGAGATCGAGCAGATCACCGACCGGGGCACAGCCAGCGAACGCGCGGCCCTGTTCTGGCGCTGGACCATGGGCTTCAACGCGACGATGGAGTCCATCCACCGCTGGGCCTGGTGGTTCGCCGTGCTGTGCCCGCTGACCGGCGGCATCGGCATCCTGCTTACCGGCACGGTGGTGGACAACTGGTATCTGTGGGGCGTCAAGCATGGCCTGGCGCCGATGTACCCGGCCGTGTTCCCGCCCGTCATCGACCCAGCCCTGCAACTGCTGGGAGTCAAGTGATGAGCCGTCAACAACTGAAGCGCTGGGTTGCGCCACTGTGGGTCAGCCTGAGTCAAGCCATGAGTGGACCGGCGTTGGGACTCGGCATCCAGGCCCATCTGCCTGCCCATCGCCCGCCGTCACTGCAGCCAGGAGTGCAAGCATGAGCCGCCTCAACCTCGGCCTGCTGGCCTTCACCCTGACCTGCGGCCTGCTGGCCGGTTGCGAACGGCCACCAGTCGAGACCGTGCAGCGCGGTTACCGCGGCACCGGCATGGAGCAGGTCTACAACCCGCGCACGCTCGCCGAGCAGGCGCCCGACAACCAGGCGCCGGCGCCGCTGGAGGCCGCATCGCCAGATGGCCCCAAGGCCGGGCAGGTCTACCAGAACGTCAAGGTGTTGAACAACCTCAGCGTCGGCGAGTTCAACCGCACCATGCTTGCCATGACCAATTGGGTCTCGCCCAAGCAGGGCTGCGTGCATTGCCACAACGCCGCCAATTTTGCTGACGACTCGCTGTACACCAAGGTGGTGGCGCGGCGCATGCTGGTCATGACGCAGACGATCAACAGTGACTGGAAATCCCACGTCGCCAAGACCGGAGTCACTTGCTTCACCTGCCACCGAGGAGAGAACGTGCCCAAGGAGGTCTGGTTCCAGCCGCTGTTGCCCAAGGGCAGCAACGACTTCGCCGGCAACAAGGCGGGGCAGAACGCCCCGGCTGCGAGCGTCGGGCTGGCCTCACTGCCCAATGACCCGTTCACGCCCTTCCTGCTTGGCGCGGACAACATCCGCGTGGCCGGCACCCAGGCGCTGCCCGCGGACAACCGCCAGTCCATCAAGCAGGCGGAGTGGACCTATGGCCTGATGATGCACATGTCCAAGTCACTGGGCGTCAATTGCACGCAATGCCACAACACGCGCTCGCTGGGATCCTGGGAGAACAGCTCGCCGCCGCGGATCACGGCCTGGCACGGTATCCGCATGGCGCGTGAGCTCAACCTGGAATTCATGGTGCCGCTGACGACCACGTTCCCCATCAACCGCCTGGGGCCCGGCGGTGATGTCGCCAAGGTCAACTGTGCGACCTGTCACCAAGGCGCACACAAGCCGCTGTATGGGGCCGAGATGGCCAAATACCACCCGGAACTGCTTGTGAAATCCATGCCCGCCACCACGGCCGCCTCGGGGGTCTCGGCGCTGACGGCCGAGGACATGAAGGCGCTGCAGGCGCTGCCGGCAACCGAGGCCAAGGTGGGCGTGGCGCCGGGCTGAGGGATACCTGCTAGCCCGAGGGTTTATGGAGGGTAGGGCGGCGCTGGAGGCGCCTACGATCAGTGTGTTTGTGATAATCGATGTCGTCACCATGCGGCCTCAGGTTGCCGCCTGGGTCCTGTCATCACCTGATCGAGACCACCGCCGGTGTCCCAGCCTCCCGACCCAGACCTCAGCGCACTGTCGCCGCTGGCTACAGAGCTTGCGACGACCATCGCGCGCGTCGCAAGCGACATTGCGCTAGTCATCGACAAAGACGGGGTGATCTCTTCCGTTGCCGAAGGTGCGTCCGTGCACGCGCATGGCTGCGATCAGTGGGTAGGTCGACGCTGGATTGACACCGTCAGTCCCAACACACGCCCCAAGATCCAGTCCCTGCTGGACGAAGTGTCCAGCAGCGGCGTGGTCTCACGCCGGCGCGAGGTGAGCCACCCGGCAGATCCAGCGCACGGCGGCGACGAGCTGCCCGTGACTTGGTCGGCGATCCGGCTGGGCGCTGACGGCCCAGTGCTGGCCGTAGGTCGCGACCTGCGTGCCGTGGCGGCAATCCAGCAGCGCTTTGTCGAGGCGCAGCAGGACATGGAGCGCCATTACTGGAGCCGCCGCCAGGCCGAGAACCGCTACCAGTTGCTCTTCCAGGTCGCCAACGATGCCGTGCTGGTGCTGGATGCGGACAGCCTGCGCGTGCTGGAGGCCAACGTGGCCAGCGCGCTGCTGCTGGGGCATGAGTTGAACCTGATCCAGGGCCGTCCGCTGACTGACAGCCTGCCGCCGTCGGCGCGCGCCGCGGTAAGCGAATTGCTGGCCAACGCCCGCAGCACCGGCCGTGCCGGCGAGATTCGCGTGCGTTCCGCGGCCATGGCCGGCGTGCTGGACATCTCGGCCACGCCTTTCCGCGTGGATGACCACCAGCAGATCCTGCTGCGTGCGCGGCGTGACGAGGCGACCGTCGGGGCGAGCGACAGCCTGACGCTGTCGCGCATGGCCGAATTCGTCGAGACCACGCCGGATGCAGTCGTCATCACCGACGCCTCAGGAGGCATTCTGATGGCCAATCCGGCCTTTCTGCGCCTGACCCGCCAAGGCGACGAGACGCGGCTGCGTGGCCAGGCCTTGTCCGCCCTGCTGCTGGATGCCGGCGGCGGCTGGTCGCGGCTGGTCGCTCGGGTGCGCGGTTCCGGCATGGTGTCCAACCTGCCCTTAGAGGTCGGCTCCCTGGACGGCACCCCGCAAAGCGTGCGCGTGTCGGCGGCCTTGATGGCCGAGGGCGAACAGGCCTGCCTGGGCTTCATCCTGCGCCCGGGCCACCGGTTGCCGGCGCACCTGGCGGGCGACGATGTGCTGACGGGCTTGCTGGACCAGGTCGGGCGGGTGCCATTGGCCGACCTGCTGGTGGAGGTGGCCCACCGGGCTGAGCGCCAGTTGATCGAGAGCGCGCTGCTGCGCACTGGCGGCCAGCGCGCCGCGACCGCCGACGCGCTGGGCATGACGCCCGAGGCGCTGGAGTTGCGCATCCAGCGGCATGGCCTGTCCGGTCTGCGCTACCCGCCCGATGCTGCTGGCACGACCCCGTTGATCAATTGAACGACCGATAGAAGAACGAGAGGGACAAGGCAGCGATGCAAGCGGCACCCGCCTTCGGCCAGGCCGACCTCAGCAATTGCGAGCGCGAACTGATCCACCTCGCGGGATCGGTGCAGCCCCACGGTGCGCTGCTGGTGCTGTCCGCCGCCGACCTGCGCGTGCAACAGCTCAGCGGCAACGCGGCACGCCTGCTGGGCGTGGAGCCCGACGCGCTGCTGCAGCGGCCGCTGGCCGTGCTGGGCGGCGACGTCGCGGAGCGCGTGGCCCAGCTGCAGCAAGCGGCAGACTTGCACGAGGCCGTCGCCCTGCAATGCCGCCTCGGCGCGGCCCAGCGACGCTTCGATGGCGCGCTACACCGGCTTGCCGATGACCGGCTGGTGCTGGAGCTGGAGCCGGCCGCGACAGCGCCCGATGGCATCGAGCTGCAGGACCTGACGCCCGAGGTGATGGCCGCGACGCTGTCCGGCGCGCTGCAGCGCTTTGGTGCCGCGCCCTCGGTGGGCGTGCTGGCCGATGCGGTGGTGGAGGTGCTGCGTCACCTGACCGGCTACGACCGCGTGGTGGTGTACAAGTTCGACCCCGACGGCCACGGCAAGGTCATCGCCGAGGCGCGCCACCCGCGCCTGGAGTCGCTGCTTGGCCACCACTACCCGGCCAGCGACATCCCGCAGCGTGCCCGGGCGCTGTACCTGCTCAATCGCGTGCGCATGCTGGTGGATGTCGACGCGGTCCAGTCGCCATTGATACCAGACACCGAGGTGCCGCTGGACATGTCGCTGTGCCAGCTGCGCAGCATGTCGCCCATCCATCTGCAGTACCTGCGCAACATGGGCGTGACCGCCACGCTGACCGCCTCGCTGGTGCGCGAAGGCCAGCTCTGGGGCCTGATCGCCTGCCACCACTACTCGCCGCGCTACCTGCGCTGCACGGTGCGGGCGGCCGCCGACCTGCTGGCCGAGGTGGCCTCCACGCGCATCTCGGCCATTGAGAACTATGCCCATGCCCAGGTCGCTCTGATGGTGCGCCGGCTGGAACAGCGCCTTGTGGAGGCGACGTCGACCGAGGGCGACTGGCGTTACGCACTGTTCCGCAACCCTCGCACGCTACTGCAGCCGCTGGACGCCACCGGCGCCGCGCTGTTCTGCGAGGGCGAAGTGCTGACCACCGGCGAGGCACCGTCCACACCCGAGCTGCGCGCGCTGCTGGCCTGGGTGCAGCACCAGCCGCAGCGTGGCGATGAACCCTTCTTCTGCGCCTCGGTCGGCCAGGCCAACGCGTCCCTGGCCAGTCTCACGCCGACGGCCAGTGGCGTGCTGGCAGTGCGCCTGTCCACCAACAGCCCGGACTGGCTGATCTGGTTTCGCAAGGAGCAACTGCAAAGCGTCACCTGGGCAGGCGACCCCTCCAAGCCGATGGTGGCCAACAACCCGCTGGAGCTGTCGCCGCGGCGCTCTTTCGCGGCCTGGTCGGAGATCGTGCGCGGCACCGCCGTGCCCTGGTCCACCACTGAGGTGGCCCTGGCACGCGGCATCGGCGTGGCCCTGGTGGACATCATCGTGCAGGTGCATGCGGTGCGCCTGCTGATCGCCGAGCACCAGCTGGTGCAGATCCGCGGTGCCGTGGCCGGCTCGCGCGAGCCGGTGCTGGTGGCCAATGCGCAGGGGCAGTCCGTCTTCGCCAACGACGCCTTGCAGGCCATGCGCGGCAGGGCGGTGGAAAAGGGCAGCCCCGTTGAGGCGCTGTTCGCGGCGGCGCCGTCGGTCCGCCAGTCGCTCGAGCAGATGCGCACTTCCGGTCATGGTTGGCGGCGTGAACTGGACTTGCTGACCCGTGACGGCGACGCCGTGCCCATGACCGTGCATGCTGAACCCGTAAGGGGGCGCGATGGCAGCCTGCTCGGCTTCGTGCTGACGCTGATCGACCTCCGCGAGGCCCGCCGCGCCGACACCGCGCGACTGAACCTCGAAAGCACACTGAGGAATGCGGCGCAGGGCGGCTCCGCCGAGGCCGACGAGGTCATTTCGGCCATCCTGACCAATGCCAGCCTGGCCGCGATGGACATCGCCGACGCCCGCGGCGGCCCACCCCTGGCACCTCTGTTGCAGGAGCTGGAAACTTCAACCCGCCGTGCGGCCGGGTTGTATTCACAGATCCGCAGCTTTTCCGGCTAGGCCTGCAGTTCCTCGAAGAGTTGCACGTGAAGGCGAAAGGCCTCGCATGCCTCGGCCACCAAGTCATCAGCCTGCTGTTCCGTCAGGGCTAGGGCATCGAGGCCGGCACGGAAATCGCGCTTCAGCTTCTCCACTTGATCTGGCTCGCCGAACGCATAGAAGGCCGTGCCCTGGCGTCCCTTCAGTCCAAATTGCCGACGGATCAGGTGGGCCAGCATTTGCCCGCCATGGAGGTCGCCCAGGTAGCGTAAATAGGCGTGCGCCACAAGCTGCGTGGGATTGATCGCCGCCAGCGCTCGTAGTCTGGTCACGTAGGCGGTGGCGGCCCCCGTCAACGTTGCTTCGCAACTCAGTCCGAGGGAGGGGCTGAGCTCGTCGAGGTCTCGCTCAAGCGCTGCAAGCCGGCGCAGCTCCGGCCGCCACAGACGCGGGTCCGGCGGATGCTGGTCCAGCCCCACCTCCAACGCTGAATAGATGGCCTGCAGATTACGCAGTAGCTCGCAGTAGCCCTGCAAACTGAGGCGGCCGTTCAGCAGATCTGCCATCACGCCACTGCGTTCGGCCAAGATGTGCAGATGACGTGTTTCCTCTTTGAGTCGGGCGCTAAAACCTGAGCGAGTTGAAACGTTCATCCGCGCATGATGCAGCAGGATTTTCTGCAGCGACGCTGCCAAGCATGCTGGCCGGAAAGTGTTGCGCCGTGCGGTGGTTCAAGCCGTAGATGAAGATGGAGATGTGTGGACAGCTCGACTTCGCTGCAAGGTGTTCCGGAGCTGCAGTGGATTACGTTGGCATGGCGCCTTTTCCGTAGCTTGATGCCCGAGCGCAAGTGCTGGCATTGATCAATTGCGCTTCGCGACTGGCTAGCCAGATCGCCACCCCGAACACCCGCCATGCCCGGAGTCGGGCCGCTAATGCCGCGACGTGTTCCAGCGGCTCGACCGTCACGCCAAGCGCTGCGCTTGATGTCACGCCGTCGTTCGCCGCGGTGCCGCTGCTGATACCGTTCCAGGCAGATTTTTCCCCCGATCCGATACCGTCAAACGGTAGCATTTGAGTTGCTTAGATCGAGTAGCGCACAGGTTATAGATGCCAGGCTCGCGTAGTGCTCGTTTGGTGGCGTCGCAAGCCGCGCAGAGGTATCGGCATCTCTGACGGTATTGGTTGAAGGCGGCGGAACGCATTTGATGCGTTGCCCATGGAGGACGTCCGCCAACTTGACAATCGAGTGGGAGTGAGCCCGAGGCGCTGAGCCGCCCCTCACGACGCCGACCTAACCCGCCGATGGCACGCAGCCGCCGGCGGGTTTTTTTCGGTTTGATGACAGACCCGTCACCGATTGAGGCTTCACTCCTGGGCCACCCGGCACGGCCACCGTCACGCGCGCTGCACATCGCATTCCTAGAGTCCGGCCACCCCCCGACTCTTCTCCCCGGAGTGCTTCCCATGTCCCAACAAGATCGCCGCGGCTTCCTGCGTGCCGTTGGCCAGGCCGTCGGCGCCAGCGCCGCGCTGGCCAGCTTCCCACCCGCCATCCAGCGCGCGCTGGCCATCCCCGCCAACACGCGCACCGGCACGCTGCACGACGTCGAGCACATCGTCGTGCTGACCCAGGAGAACCGCTCCTTCGACCACTACTTCGGCACGCTGGCCGGCGTGCGCGGCTTCGCCGATCCCTTCCCCGTGCCGACGCTGGACCGCCCCGGCACCTTCACCGGCAAGACCGTGTTCGTGCAGCCCAACGGCGGCGGCGCCAAGGTGCCCGGCCGGCCCGACTGGGGCGGCCAGCGCACGGCCATCGCGCCGTTTCACCTGAACACGCAGCAGGACTTCTCGGTGATGCGCGTCAGCGGCACGCCGCATTCCTGGAGCGACGCCCAGGCCGCCTGGGACCACGGCCGCATGAACAACTGGCCGGCCGCCAAGCAGGCGCATTCGCTGGGCTACTACAAGGAGGCGGACATCCCCTTCCAGTTCGCGCTGGCGCGTGCCTTCACGCTGTGCGACCACTACCACTGCGCCACGCAGACGGGCACCAACACCAACCGGCTGTTCCTGTGGAGCGGCGGCAACGACCCGCTGGCCAAGGCCGGCGGCCCGTCCACCGACAACAGCCACGACTGGTTCGACCCCAACCCGCTGACCGACTACACCTGGACGACCTACCCCGAGCGCCTGCAGTCCGCCGGCATCACGTGGCAGGTCTACCAGAACATGGACGACAACTTCACCGACAACTCGCTGGCCGGCTTTCGGCCGTTCCGCGACGCCTGGTACGGCCGCCCGGGCTTTTCCGCGCAGCTGCGTGACCGCGGTGTCAGCACGCGCGACCTGGGCCAGCTCAAGGCCGACGTGCTGGCCAACAAGCTGCCGCAGGTGTCGTGGATCGTCGCGACGGCCGAAGGCTCCGAGCACCCCGGCCCGTCCAGCCCCGCGTCGGGCGCGGACTACACGGCCCGCGTGCTTGACGCGCTGACCGCCAACCCCGAGGTCTGGTCCAAGACCGTGCTGTTCATCAACTTCGACGAGAACGACGGCTTCTTCGACCACCTGCCGCCGCCCGCGGCGCCGTCGTACCAGACTTACGACACCGATCCCGCCAAGGCCCAGCTGGCCGGCGCGTCGACCGTGGACACCACCGGCGAGTACCACCATGTGCTCAACGGCAGCAACCCGGCCTACCAGCACCGCAACTACGGCATGGGCCCGCGCGTGCCCATGTACATCGTGTCGCCTTGGAGCAAGGGCGGCTGGGTCAACTCGCAGGTGCACGATCACACGTCGGTGATCCGTTTCATCGAGGCGCGCTTCGGCGTGCAGGAACCGCTGATCACGCCGTGGCGACGCGCGGTCAGTGGCAACCTGACCGGCTGTTTCGATTTCGCCCGCCCCGAGGACAGCGCCTTCGTGCAGAACCTGCCGGCCACCGCCGCGCTGCGCACCCGTGCGCTGGCACTGCAAGGCACCAAGACGCCCGCAGCGCCTACCGGCCTGGCCGCGCCGGTGCAGGAGGCCGGCATCCGCATGGCGCGTGCGCTGCCGTACGAGCTGCAGGTGCAGTGCAGCGCCGCCGCGTCCGGTGCCACGCTGCGCTTCGAGAACAAGGGCGATGCCGGCGCCGTCTTCCACGTCTACGACCGCCTCGCGCTGGCCCAGCTGCCGCGCCGCTACACGGTCGAGGCCGGCAAGCAGCTCAGCGGCAGCTGGCCCGGCCAGGCCGGCGCCGCCTACGACCTGTGGGTGCTGGGCCCCAACGGCTTTCACCGCCACTTCACCGGCAACCTCCCCAAGGCCGGTGTCGCGCAAGCCCAGCCCGAGATCCGCGTGCAGGCCGACCGGGTCTACCTGGAGCTCAACGTCGAGCTGCGCAACGACGGCCCCAAGCCCTGCACCTTCGTGCTGCACACCAACCGCTATGCCAACGAGGTCGATCGCAGCTGGCCGGTGCTGGCCAACAGCGTGACGACGGTACGCATCGCCGTGGACGCGTCACACCGCTGGTACGACTACAGCATCAAGATTGCCGGGCTCGCTGGCTTCGGCCGCCGCCTGGCCGGCCACCTGGAGAACGGCCAACCGTCGATCAGCGACCCGGCGATGTCCGGCGCCGCCGTGCTCGACCAGACGCACCCCTGAACACCCGCTTCAAAGGCAGACCTTTCATGATCAAGCACACCTTCGCCCTCGGCCTGCTGGCCCTGAGCCTGAGCGCCCAGGCGCAAGCCACGCTGGGCAGCAACCTCATCGTCAACGGCGATGCCGAGCGCGGTGCCGCCGGCTGGACCGGCTTCGACGGCTACAGCCTGTTCCAGTCCGTCGACTACGGCAGCAACTGGGTGCTGCCCACGCAGCCCGGCCCGATCGACCGCGGCAGCAAGATGTTCGCCGGCGTCGGCGCGCAGGCCGCCGGCTTCCAGACCATCGAGCTGGGCGCACTGGTCGGCCAGCCGCTGCACTACGACCTGAGCGGCTGGCTCGGCGGCTGGGCTGAGCAGGGCGACAACGCGCTGCTCTACGTGTCCTTCCTCGACACCCAGGCCAACGAGATCGGTCATGCGGTCATTGGCCCGGTCGGCCCGGCAGACCGCGGCAACCAGACCGGCCTGTTCCGGCAGACCACGTCCGGCCTGCTGCCCGCACAGACGGCCTCGCTGATGTTCTCGCTGTCCATGGAGCGCGTGGGCGGCGGCGACAACGACGGCTATGCCGACAACCTGTCCTTCGTCGTCACCAGCGCCGTGCCGGAAGGCAGCACGCTGGCCTATGCCTTGGCCGGCCTGGCCCTGCTGGGTGGAGTGCTGAAGCGGCGCCGCTGACTCAGCGCCACGCGCCGAGGATGCCGCCCATGGCCGTGTACGCCACCACCTGGTAGCCGCTGTTGATGAGCCACAGCTTCAGCGAGCGCTGCTCGAACAGGTAGATCACGCCCAGCGACATCGCCACCCAGCCGATGCCGGTGGCCGCGCCGGCGAACAGGCCGAAGCCGAAGCTCGCCTTGGCGCCCAGGAACGCCGCAAGGTTGAACGCCATGACGAGGGCTGCCAGCAGCGACAGGCCGAAGGTGCGGCCCAGAGGCGCCTGGCGGGTCTGCTCCTCGGTGATGCCGGCCTCGCGCATCCACGCCCTCGCAAACAGGATGGGCGAGTACCAGAGCCCGCCGATGGCGAAGCTCACGAGGGCGGCGGCGGCGATGGCCAGGTAGTTAAAGTGGATGTCTTCCATGCAGGGCTCCAGCTGAAGGGGTGATGGCGGCGGATGCTGGCCGTGCGCCCTGGCTGCCGCCAGGGCCCGCGCGCCGAAACAGGACATCCGCTTGCCGAACGCCGATCTGCAGACGCTGAACCCGGTGCGCTTCGATGACCGGCTCGTGATGGCCGTCGGCAGCCTGGGCTTCGGCCTCGCCATCCCGTGGCTGACGGGCCTGTACGGCGGCCTCGGCCCGCGCGACGGCCTCTTCTGGCTGGGCTTGTTCGGCTTCATCGCGCTGGCCGCGGCCATCTGGGGCGGCAACCGCTGGCTGCTGTTCAAGCAGCGAGAGCACTTCGACTGGTTCCAGCGCCCGCTGCGCAAGCTGCTGATGCTGGTCGTCGCCAACGTGCTCTACACGGCGCCCATCACCGTGCTCGGCTTGCTGGGCTGGTACCTGGCCGCCGGCCTGGCCGTTGACCGCAGCACGCTGCAGATCGTGACGCTGACCAATGTCATCTGCGTGCTGTTCGTGACGCATGGCTACGAGACCATGTTCCTGATCCGCGAGCGCGAGTCCGACCTGGTGCGCGTCGAGCGGCTGGAGCGGCTGCGCGCCCAGGCCGAGCTCGGCGCGCTGAAGGCCCAGCTCGACCCGCATTTCCTGTTCAACAGCCTGAACACGCTGGGCCACCTGATCCAGGCCGAGCCCGCGCGCGGCCGCGAGTTCTGCGACACGCTCGCCGAGGT
Source organism: Roseateles sp. P1_C6 (assembly GCF_056406315.1). Lineage (NCBI taxonomy): Bacteria > Pseudomonadati > Pseudomonadota > Betaproteobacteria > Burkholderiales > Sphaerotilaceae > Roseateles > Roseateles sp. P1_C6. The sequence continues at coordinate 237,150 of NZ_JBFUAK010000011.1, read as the reverse complement.
CTACCGCTATGTGCTGGACAGCCGCCAGCGAGACCTCGTGCCGCTGGCCGAGGAGCTGGCCTTCCTGCGCCGCTACCACCGACTGCTGGAGCTGCGCTTCGGTGCGGCCATGCCGCTGCAGGTCGACGCCAGTCTGGCGTCAGCGACCGGCTGGCGCATCGCGCCGATGGCGCTGCAGACCTTGCTGGAGAACGCCGTCAAGCACAACCAGGCCAGCGCCTCCGAGCCGCTGCCGGTGAGCCTGTCGCTGGGCGACGCGGCCGTGACCGTCGGCAACGACCTGCGCCCGCGCCGCACGGCGCTGCCGTCGGCCGGCGTGGGTCTGGCCAACCTCGACGAGCGCTGCCGGCTGCTGAACGGCCGGGCCTTGGTGGTGCGGGACGCCGATGGCCGCTTCGAGGTCGAGGTCCCCCTACAGTCCGCCGCATGAAAGTCTTCATCGCCGAGGATGAGCCGCCGGCCCGTGAGCGCCTCGTCGAGGCGCTGGCCCGCGTCGCGCCGCAGGTGGTCGTCGTCGGCCACGCCGACAGCGTCGGCGCGACCGCGCACTGGCTGGCCACGCAGCCGCCGCCCGACCTGTTGCTGCTGGACATCCAGCTCAGCGACGGCCTGTCGCTGGAGCTGTTTGACGGCCGCGAGCTGGCCGTGCCGGTCATCTTCACGACGGCCTATGACCAGTTCGCCATCGCCGCCTTCCGCGCGCTGGCGGTGGACTATCTGCTCAAGCCCGTGGGCGAGGCCGCGCTGGCCCGGGCGCTGGCCAAGGCCGAGAAGCTCAGGCGCGGCTTTGGCAGCGACGTGATGGCCGTGCTGTCCGAGCTGCAGCGCCCGCGCTGGCGCCAGCGCCTGCTGGGCCGCAAGGCCAGCGCCTTCCAGGCCTTCGACGTGGCCGAGCTGGCGTATGTCGTGTCGCTGGACAAGCTCAGCCACGCGGTGCTGCACGACGGCAGCCGGCTGCTGCTGGAGACGCCGCTGGCGGAACTGGAAACCCAGCTGGACCCGGCGCAGTTCTTTCGCGCCAACCGGCAGACGCTGCTGGCCGCGCGCGCGGTGGCGGGCTTCGTGCCCGCGGGCAAGGGGCGGCTGCGGCTGCAACTGCGGCCGGCCCTGGCGGGCGAGTTCTTCGTCAGCCAGGAGCGCGCCGCGGCCTTCAGGGACTGGCTGGCGCGCTAGGCTCGCCTGCGCTGCCAGGCCAGGCCGCACAGCCCCGCCAGCCACAGGATTGCCGCCGCAGGCTCGGGCACGGCGGAGGTGACGGCGGTGAAGACGAAGCGGTCGCCCTGGCGCACCAGGGTTCCCGAGCCCGAGCTGATGCTGATGTCCGCAGGCGCAAGGATGTAGTCCAGTGTGGCCGTGTGACGGAAATCGGCGAAGGCGTTGAGCTCCGCGGCAATGTCCAGCTGGGCCCGCAGATCCAGGATGCTGCCGTCCTGCACGATGAAGTGAAACTCCAGACCTTGCACATCGGGTGTCCGGTCACCGAGCTGCCGCCCGCGGTTCAGCGTCACGAGGCCGGGCGACTCCAGGCTGCCCGGCGCCGTCTGCACCACGGTCACCGGTGAGCCGCGGCCGTGGCTGATCGCCAGCCTGAACGCCGCCGTGGCGATGCCGTCCGGGTAATTGAACATCCCGGGCGGCTGGGGCAGGTCCTTCTGGCTGCCCAACAGGCCGTTGAAGCTGAAGTGCATGGTCAATGCGGACGCGCCGGCGCCGCCGTGGATGGCGAGTTCGTCCATGTACTCGGCATGCGCTTCGGCGCGCACCAGCGGCGCGCCGAAGTTGGAGGGCGGCGCCCCCAGGGCATAGCTTGAAAACGCCCCGGCCTGGAGCAGACCCACCGCAGCAGTCGACTGCCAGTTGGCCTGCAACAAGTGTTGAACCGGCAGCCCGTTGCCGACGGTCTCGTACAGGCTTTGCGCGGTGTCGCTGCCGGTGATCACGGCGCCGCCACGGTTCACGCCCGTCAGCGGGCGGTTCACCGCCTCGGCCAGGCAAGGCAGGTCGTCGCGCGTCGGCACGCAGCGCAGCATGACCCGGCCGCCCCAGGTGGACAGCACCGTCGCATTGGCCAGGGGCGGCAGCGCGAGCGGCGCGGTCACCAGGATCAGGAGGCTGGCCGCATGGCGGCACAGGCGCAGGTAGGGGTTCATGGCGTGTCTCTCACAGTGGGGAATTGATGGCGTCGTGCCCCGCCAGGCTCGAAAGCGCAGCAGCGGCATACCCGGGAACACGGAATGCGGGCCTCGAACCCGCCACCTTCTGCGCCGCACCCCCTAAGGTGGTGGCTTCAACGCGTCTGCTGCGCCTGCGCCATCAGGCGCGCCACGTCGGCCTGCAATGCCGGGCTGGCATTGGGCTCTGCGGCCAGTGGCTGCCTCCGCCGCACGGCGTCCAGGCGTGCCAGTGCCGCTTGGACACGACCTTGCGCCAGCTCGATCTGCGCTTGCCGGGCTTCGATCATGTCCAGCATCAGTGGCTGCCAGGGCGAGGATGGGTGAATGGCCGCTGTGGCCCGAGCTAGCAAGGCCTGCGCCGCCACGACGTCGCCTTGCTTCAGCGCCATGTCCACCTGGCGCAGGTAGAGCCTGGTGCGTCGGTGACTGCGAAAAGGCGGCTCGGCGGCGGCGGCCTTGTCCAGCCTGGCATACGTCGCGGCCGCGTCGTGGAAGTGGCCGTCCGCGACCTGCAGCCGCGCCAATACCCCCAGCGCGTAGGTCGACATGCCCTGGCCGGGGGCCTTGTCGGCGAGTTCCCCGGCGGCCTGGATGATCAGCGGCCGTGCTTCGTCGAAGCGCCCGAGTTCGAGCAGGCATTCGCCCGCTGCGGCGGCCGAACCGGCGCGGTACAGGAAACCGCCATCCCCGCGCAACCGGTAGGCCTGCTCCGTCGCCTGGAACAGCGCCAGCGCCTGGGCCCACTGCCCGCGGTCCTGCAGGATCACCGCATGCCCGAACTGCGCGGTGAGAAATTCCTCGCTGCCCGGACCGGCGTTGGCGCGCATCGCCTTCATCACCTGGTCGCTCGCCCGTTCGGCATCGACCAGGCGGCCGGAGAGCTTGTAGAAATGCGCCAGATCGCGGTCCACCGCGCTGACCATCAGCGAGTCCGAACCCCAGCGGGCAACGCGCTCGCGGCGCATGGTCTGCATCAGCGCGAGGGCCTCGGGCATGTCGCCACGGCTTGCCAGGATCCACGCCAGGCCGTTCAGCGCGCCCGGATATTCGTCCTCCTTGACCGGCTTCTTCGACAGCAGCCGCACGGCCTCGCGGTAGGCGTTCTCGGCATCGGTCTTGTCCGCCTGCTTGCGGAACAGCGCATCACCCAGGCGCACTTGCAGGTTGCCGCGGGCCCGGTCGGCGGCCTCGCCGTGCAGGCCCTGCAACACGGCAGTCCCTTCGCGGGCGTGCTGCTCCGCGGCGGCGTCGCGGTCCATGGCCAGCTCCGCGGTGGACAGCTGAGACAGCGCTTCGGCAAGCTCGATCTCGTGGCCGCCCAGCTGCTTCCAGACGGCGACGCCCTGCGCGCGCAGTGCCGCGGCGCGCTCGGCCTGGCCGATGCCGGCCTGCATGTCGGCCAGCACACCCAGCAGGCGTGCGCGCGCCTCGGGCGCATCGCGCAGTTCGGTGGCCAGGCGCTTCTCGCCGCGTTCGAGCAGGTCGCGGGCGGTGATGCGTGCGGCGGCCTCGGGCGTGTTCTCGCGCGCATCGGTGGCGGTGAACAGCCGTGCCAGGAAGTCGCTGGTGGCCTGCGCCCGGCGCGCCTCGCGGTCGGCGCGCTCGGCCTGCCACGCGGTGCTCACCAGGCCTGCCGTCAGCGCCACCCCCACGGCCGCGGCAGTGCCTGCGGCCCAACCGTGCCGGCGCAGCCACCGACCCAGCCGGTACGGCAAGGTCGCCGGTCGCGCCAGGATGGGCTGCAAGCGCAAGTGGCGTTCGATGTCGTCGGCGAACGCGGCGGCCGCCGTATAGCGTGCGGCCGGCGCCTTCGCCAAGGCCTTCATCACCAACGTGTCGATGTCGCCGCGCAGCGCGCGCTGGCTGGCCATGCGGCTCGGCGGCAGCACGTCGGCGCCCAGGATGGCCTCCTCCAGCGCCGCCGGCGTGTCGCGCGCCAGCAGGTAGGGGCGCTTGCCGGTCAGCACTTCGTACAGCAGCACGCCCAGCGAGTACACGTCGCTGGCCACGCCCAGCGGCCGGCCGGCCATTTGCTCCGGGCTGGCATAAAGCGGTGTCATCGCCCGCCCGCCGGCCTGCGTGAGCGCCGTGTCCACGGTCTCGCCCTCCGGGGCCAGCAGCTTGGCGACGCCGAAGTCCAGCAGCTTGGGCGTGCCTTGGGCCGTCACCAGCACGTTGGCGGGCTTGAGGTCGCGGTGGATGACGAGTCGCTCGTGGGCGTGTTGCACCGCGCGCAACACGCTGATGAACAGCATCAGCCGCGCATTCAGCGGCAGTTGCGCCGCGTGCTCGGTGATGGGCACGCCGTCGACGAACTCCAGCGCCAGCCAGGGCTGTCCGGCGTCGCTGCCGGCGTCCAGCACCTGCGCGATGCAGGGGTGATCTAGCGTGGACAGGATGGCGCGTTCGAACGCGAACCGCTTCAGGAAGCCGCGCGTGGACTGCAGCCTGTGCGGCAGCTTGAGCGCCACCTCGCGGCGGTGCGCGCCGTCGCTGCGGCGCGCCAACCAGACGCTGGCCATGCCGCCGCGACCCAATTCGCGCAGCAGGTCCCACGGGCCGACGCGCTGGCCGGCCACCAGCCCGTCGGCCGCGTGCAGCGGCGGCAGCGCGTGCAGGAAATCGGCCGTCTCGATCGCGCCGCGGTCCTGCAACAGCTGTCGCAGCGCGGCGCGCACCTGAGGTGGGCCGGCGTCCAGTCCTTCCAGCCAGGCCGGTCGCGCCGACGGGGCGAGCGCCAGCGCCTCGTCCAGCAGCGCCAGCGTACGGCGCCAGTCTTCGGGGGTCAGCTGCATGGCAAAACGGCGGGAGTTGCTGTCGGCAGTCGCGGCATCCGGGCGCGTTGTTCGCCAGGGCTCAGCCGGTTTTCAGCGCGCTGTACAGAAAGCTGCGTGCCTTCTCCCAGTCGCGTTCGACGGTGCGCTTGCCCAGGCCCAGCGCCTGGGCGATCTCGTCCATCTCCAGGCCGACGAAATAGCGCATCTCCACCACGCGCACCAGCCGCGCGTCGACGGCCGCCAGCTCCGCCAACGCCTCGTGCACGGCCAGGATCTGGGCGTCGCCTGCCGGCGCCGTGTCGCCAGCGGCGGTGTCCAGCGTCAGCAGCGGTTGACCGTCGCTGCGCTTTTGCGCGCGCAGCTCGCGCACCAGGTCGACGACGACCGAGCGCATCACGCGGGCCGCGTAGGTCAGGAAGTGGGCGCGGTCGCGCACCTGCAGCTGCTCCAGCTTGACCAGGCGCAGATAGCTTTCGTGGACCAGCGCGGTCGTGTTCAGCACGCCGGCACCGTCATCGATGTGGCGCAGCTTGGCGTGGGCGACGCGGCGCAGGTCGGCGTAGAGCAGCTCGTACAGCCGGTCCACCGCCGCCGTGCTGCCGGTGCGGGCGGCGTGGATCAGCGAGGTGATCTCGCCAGTGTGGTCAGGTCCTCCCATGCAACCGATGGTAGGGGCGGTCTACGCGGTGCGCCCTCCCACGATCGGCGTGCATGGCCTGGGCGCTCGGCCGGTCGCTCAGCGCGCCGCCAGCTGCTTGCGGATCGCCCCCACCATGCGCGCGTCCGCGCCGGCCAGCATGGACGTGCGCGCCGCGATGCGGCCCTCGCCGTCCAGCAGGATCAGCTCGGCGCTGTGGTTGAACTCGCCGTCGGGCAGCGCGCGGTACTGGAACTTCAGCAACGCGGCGATCTTGCGCACCGTCGCCGGGTCGGTGCGGGCCAGCGTCCATTGCGAGGCATCCAGGCCGCGCTCCTTGGCCATGCCGTCCAGCTTGGCCTGGGTGTCGCGGGCCGGGTCGAAGCTGATCAGCAGCACCTTCACGCGCGGGCGTTCGGCGTCGCTGAGCGCCGCCTGCGTGTCGCGCGCGGCGTCGATCAGCATCGGGCAGATGAACTGGCAGCTGGTGTAGAACATGCTGACCAGCACCGGCTGGCCGCGCGCGCCATCCAGCTTGACGGTCTGGCCGCGCTGGTTGGTCAGCGTCGCGTCGAGCTGGTAGACGGAGTCGCCGGGCAGGGCCAGCGCAAGACCGGCCAGCCACAGCCAGCCGCACATCAACCATCGCTTCATCGCGTCACCTCGCGTACACATCGAAAGCCCAGGCTGCCGGTGCTGTCGGCGGCGTTGAGCGAGGAGAGCAGGGCGACACGCATCAGCACCGCGTAGTTCTGCCGGTCCTGCAGGTCGATCGCGCCGGCACCGCAGAACTTGAGCTTGTCGGGGTCGGCGGCGCTGCGGCTGTCGCCGTTGACCAGCAGCGCGTTGAAGTCGTCCACCCATTCCCAGACCAGGCCGTGCAGGTCGCGCACGCCGTAGACGTTGGCCGCGCCGCCGACGGCCGGCAGCGACTGGCTGGCCGGCCGCGCGTACCAGCCGAGGATGCGCGCCAGCCAGGCCGGGTCGCCGCGGGCGTCGGTGCGCGTGGCGTCCGCCGCGGCGGCGTACTCCCACTCGTACCAGCTCGGCAGCCGGCCGCCCTCGGCCTCGCAGTAGGCCTGGGCGGCAAACCAGCTGACCTCGGTGACCGGCGCGTCGTCGCTGCCGCCTTCGGCAACTTGGCGCAGATAGCCCGCGCCGGCAAACACGACCGGCGCGCGGTCGGGACGCCAATCGGCGTGCGTGGCCAGGAAGCGGCGGAACTCGGCGCGCGTGACCGGCGTCTCGCGCAGCGCGAAGGCGGCGATGCGCGTCGGCTCGCGGTCGGTGTCGCGCGCCAGCACGCTGTTCAGCACGCCCGCCGGCAGCGGCACGTAGATCGCGCCGCTCAAGGCCAGGACCGCGGTGGCCAGGCCCATCAGTGACCCGCCTGGTTGGTCGTGGCCGGCTTGGCCGCGCGCTGCTTCTTGACCTCGTCGGCCGAGATGCTGCCGCCCGGGTTGCCCCAGCTGTTCAGCACATAGGTCAGGATGTTGGCGACCTCGTCGTCATTGAGCTGGTTCATCGGCGGCATCACGGAGTCGTAGTCCTTGCCGTTGACCTTGACCTTGCCCGACAGGCCGTGCAGCACGGCGCCGATGGCGCGCTTGGGGTCCTGGCCCAACCAGTCCGACTTGGCCAGCGGCGGGAACACGCCGGCCAGGCCGGCGCCATTGGCCTGGTGGCAGACCGAACAGGTGCCCGCGAACAGCGCCTTGCCGGCGGCGATCTGGTCCTGCGGCGTCAGCGTGCCCCCGGCCGCTGCCTTCGTGGCGCTGGCCACCGCATTCAGGTTGGGCGCGGCGCGGTCGCCCAGGTAGACGGAGTCGACCTCCTTGCCGGAGTAGATGCTCTTGTCCTCGGGGCCGTCGATCTTCAGGATGGCCAGCGCGCCCTTGTTGAAGGCGCGGAAGATGGAGTGGTCCACCATCACATAGCTGCCCGGCACCTTGGCGTTGAAGTCCACGATGGCGGCGCCGCCGGCCGGGATCAGCGTCGTCTGCACGTTCTTCTGCGCCAGCGTGCCGCCCTCGAAGCGCACGTTGTCGAAGATGGCGCCGATGACGTGGAAGCTGGACACCAGGTTGGGGCCGCCGTTGCCGACGTACATGCGCACCGTTTCGCCGACCTTGGCGGTGATCGCCTTGTCGCCGGTCAGTGCTCCCTCGGCGCCGTTGAACAGCACGTAGGTGGGTTGCTCGGCGATGGCCTTCTCCATGTCGAAGGGCTGCAAGCCCTTCTCGCGGTACTTGCCGGTCGTGTAGAAGTCGCCCTGCATCACGTAGTACTCGTGGTCCACCTTGGGCAGGCCCTGCGGCGGCTCGACGAGGATGAGGCCGTACATGCCATTGGCCACGTGCATGCCCACGGGCGCGGTCGCGCAGTGGTAGACGTAGATGCCCTCGTTCAGCGCCTTGAAGCTGAACTGCGATTCGTGGCCCGGCGCCGTGAAGCTGGACGCCGCGCCGCCGCCCGGGCCGGTGACGCCGTGCAGGTCGATGTTGTGCGGCATCTTGCTGCTGGGATGGTTCTTCAGGTGGAACTCCACCGTGTCGCCCTGGCGCACCCGGATGAAGCTGCCCGGCACGGTGCCGCCGAAGGTCCAGAAGGTGTAGCTGACGCCCTCGGAGATGGGCATGTCCTTCTCGATCACTTCCAGTTCGACGATGACCTTGGCGGGTGTCTTGCGCCCCGTGGCCGGCGGCACCAGCGGGGGGCTGGTCAGCTGGGCGCGGATCACCGGCAGGTCTTTGCCGGGCGCGCCGTGGGCGGGCATCGCCAGCAGCGTGGACGTGGTGATCGCGGCGAGCAGAAGCAGGCGCAGCAGCATGGCGTGTCTCCCTGGTGGGTGGTGCCTCAAGCCGGCCGGCCGGAGCGAAGCCATGCTAGGCAGCCGACCTCCTGCGTGGTTTGCGCTGGATCAAGCCGGCAGCACGCGCCGATGGCGCGGCTATGCTTGCCCACACCCTCACCACGCCTTGTCTGCCATGCGCGCTGCCCTGAGCCTTCTCGCCCTCGTCATCGTTGCGGCCATCGTGCTGTCGCTGGTCAAGAAGCAGGCCACGGCGCTGAAGCCGCCAGCGGCCGGCGCCTCGGCTGCCAGCGGGGCCTTGCCTCAACCCAAGGCCGTCGGCCAGCAGGTGCAAAGCTCCATCGACGACGCGGCCAAGCGCGCCGTCGAGGCGGCCTCCGCGGCGACGAACTGAGCGGTGACCGGCCACAAGCTCTTCTTCGCGCTGCGGCCGGATGAAGAGACGGCCACGCACATCGCGCGGGGCGTGACCGCCGAGCACGAGGCGTGCGGTCTGCAGGCGCGCCTGCGGCCCAGCACCATCTTCCACATCACGCTGCATTACTTTGGCTACAGCGACGGCGAGCCGGACGCGCAGCTTGTCGCGCTGGCCTGCCGCGCGGCCGCCGAGGTGGTGCGGCCCGCGTTCGACCTGAGCTTCGACACCTTCAAGAGCTGGGGCGAGGAGCAGGCGGGCAAGCACCCCTTCGTGCTGACGGGCGGCCAGGGCCTGGAGTCGGTGCGCGAGCTGCGCGACGCGCTGGTGGACCGCCTCGTCGCCCATGGCCTGCCCGCGCCGCAACGTGGCTACGAGCCCCATCTGACGCTGCGTTACGACAAGCGCAGGGCGCCCGCCTGGCCTGTTGAGCTGCCGGGCTGGGTCGCCAGCGAATTCGTGCTGGTGAAGAGCCCGCAGGGGCTGACGCGGCACGACGTCATCGGGCGCTGGCCGCTGCAGGCCTGACGTCCTACAGGCGGCGTGGCTGCCCGCCGACCGCCACCGCGCCGCGCAGCGGTGACCATGAGCCGTCCCCATGCAAGGAGAGACCGCCATGATCAAACATGTCATTGCCCTTGTGGCCGCCTCCGGCTTGGCCGCGAAGCTGGTTCACCACCTGAGTCAGAAGCGGCAAGTGCGCCGCTCGCGAGACGAACACCGGCAGCACCGGGAAGACGTCAGCCGCTGGGAAGACGAGGGCGGCAACCTGCCCGAGGTCAAGCCGCCACCGGCCCACTGAGGCTGCCGCGCTGCAGAGAAAGCCGCCCCGAGGGGCGGCTTCTGGCGTGGCGCGCGTGGACGCGCGCTCAGCCGTCGACGATGGCCCGCGCCAGCGCGCGCACGCTCAAGGGCGCACAGCCTTCGGCCTTGTTGGAGATGGTGACGAAGACGTCCTGCCCCGCGCCGGCCGTGCCACGAATGACGCGGGCCAGTTCGGCGCGCGTGTCCGGGTCCGGGTCCAGCATCTCGTTGAACTCGCCGTAGCGCTTCTCGGCGTCCTCATAGCCAAAGGGGCCATGCAGGCGGTTCAGGTTCCAGCGCGCGACCAGCGGCCCCGGCCACAGCGCGCGCAGCAGCGGCAACTGCTCCCGCAGCGGCGGCAACTTGGGATGCAGGCCCAGGCAATAGCAGGCGCCGGCATCGCGCAGCAGCGCGACGAGGTCGGTGCCCAGCCATTGCGCGTCGCGCACCTCGACGGCGATGACGCCGGCCGGCGGCTTGGGCAGGGCCAGCAGCAGCGCGTGCAGGCGGTCGAACTGTTCGTTCATGTGTGCCAGCCGCGGCGCGGGCAGCGGGCTGAGCTGGAAGACCAGCGCGCCGGTGCGCGGCCCCAGGCCTTCGAAGACCGGCTCGATGAAGTCCTGCAGCGCCGCGGCCGGGTCCAGGAACAGCGGGTTGGGCTGCTGGCCGCGGCCGTCCTCGCTGCGCACGAGGGCATCGGTCACCAGGCTGGGCGCCTTCACGGTGAAGCGAAAGCCGGGCGGCACCTGCTGTGCATGGCGCTCGTACTCGCTGGCCGCCAGCGGCCGGTAGAAGCCGCGGTCGATGCCGACGGCACGCAGCAACGGGTGGGCCGCATAAGCGCTCAATCCCGTCTTGGACAGCGTCGCCTCGCTGTGCTTGCCGGCCCAGACCAGGCCTTGCCAGCCGGGGTAGCTCCAGGTCGACGTGCCGAGATGGATGTGCGATGACAGCGCGGCGGCCAGCGCTTCGTCGTCGGGCTGAGGCGGTGCCGCCTGCACGCCGCGTGGGCGCCTGGCGGGGGCGTCGGCGCCGAACAGATCGTCTTGCAACGTCACGGGTGAAGCTGCACACCCGTGGCGGCGAGCGCGGCGTGGATCGCGCGGGCGAAGGCGAGGGCGTGCGGGCCGTCGCCGTGCAGGCAGATGGTCTGGGCCTGAAGCGGCACGGTCTCGGCCGTCACCGCGACGACGACGCCTTCGCGCACCATGCGCAGCGTGCGCGCCACGGCCTCGTCCACGTCGTCGACGAAGGCACCGGGCTGGCTGCGCGGCACCAGGCTGCCATCGGCGCGGTAGCCACGGTCGGCAAACACCTCGGCCACGGCGCGCAGGCCGGCGCGCTCGGCGGCGCGCAGCAGCTCGCTGCCGGCCAGGCCGTACAGCGCCAGGCCAGGGTCGACGGCGCGCACGGCCGCTGCGATGGCGTCCGCCAGCGCCGGATCGCGCGCGGCCTGGTTGTAGAGGGCGCCGTGCGGCTTCACGTGGTGCAGTTGGCCGCCCTGGGCGCGCAGCAGCGCCTGCAACGCACCGATCTGGTAGATCAGGTCGGCCCGTACGTCGGCGGGCGCGAGTTGCATCTCGCTGCGGCCGAAGTTGTCGCGGTCGGGGTAGCTGGGGTGGGCGCCGATGGCCACGCCGCGCGCCAGCGCCGCGGTGACGGTGGCCTGCATCAGCCGTGCGTCGCCGGCATGCCAGCCGCAGGCGATGTTGGCGGAGCTGACCAGGGCCAGCAACTCGGCGTCGTCAGGCGCGCCTTCGCCGAGGTCGGCGTTCAGGTCGACATGCAGCGCATCGTTCACAGCGCGCTCCTCAGTTGGTCCAGCAGGGTTCGTTGGGCCCGCAGCGCGGCCTGTGCTTCGTCCAGCGTGCAGGGCAGGAAGCGCAGTGTGCCGCCCAGGCGCAGCTGCGCGAGCTTCCACAGGTCGGCGCGGATGACGACGCCGATCTTGGGATAGCCGCCGGTGGTCTGCGCGTCGGCCAGCAGCACGATGGGCTGGCCCGATGGCGGCACCTGGATGACGCCGGGCAGCACGCCATGTGAAGGCAGTTCCTCGCCGCGCTCGCGCTGGAGTTCGGGCCCGGCGAGGCGATACCCCATGCGGTTGCTTTGCGGCGTGACCTGCCAGTCGCTGTCCCAGAAGGCGGCGCGGGCGGCGGGCGAGAAGTCCTCGTGCTCAGGACCGGGCAGCACGCGCACTGTCGCATCCCAGTCCGGTGGGCGAATGCCAATCGCCCGCGACGGCAGGGTGGTGGGTGGCTGCAGCGGCAAGCGGTCACCGTCGTGCAGCGCGCGGCCGGCCAGGCCGCCAAAGCCCGCCTTCAGGTCGGTGCTGCGCGAGCCCAGCGCCGCCGCCACGGCGATGCCGCCCGAGACCGCCAGATAGCTGCGCATGCGCTCGCGCGGCGCGGCGAGCTTGAGCGTCTGGCCGGCACGCACGTGTTGCCGCCACCAGGGCCGCAGCGGGCGGCCGTCCAGCGTCGCGTCGGCATCGGTGCCGGTCACGGCGATGCAGCAGTCGGCGTCCAGGCGCAGGCTGGCGGCACCGAGCGTGAACTCCAGGCCGGCCGCATCCACCGTGTTGCCGACCAGCAGGTTGCCCCAGGCCAGCGCCAGCTCATCCAGCGCGCCGCAGCGGCTGATGCCGCGGTCACGCCAGGCGTTGCGACCGAGGTCTTGCACCGTCGTCAGCGGGCCGGCGCGCAGGATCTGCAGGCTCATAAGGTCTCGGCGACGAAGCGCACGCGGTCGCCCGGTGCCAGCAGCGTGGGTGGCTCGGCCAGCGGGTTGAACAGGGGCAGCCGCGTGCGGCCGATCAGCTGCCAGCCGCCCGGCGTGGCCAGCGGGTAGATGCCGGTCTGCGCGCCACCGATGCCGACGCTGCCGGCCGGCACGGCCACGCGCGGCTCGGCGCGGCGGGGCATGGCCAGCAGTGGGTCCAGCCCGCCCAGGTAGGCAAAGCCGGGCTGGAAGCCGATGAAGTACACGCAGTACTCGGCCGCAGTGTGCCGACGCACGACTTCGTCGCTGGACAGGCCGCAGTGGGCGGCGACGTCGGCCAGGTCGGGGCCGTCGTAGGTCACGGGGATGTCGACCAGCTGGCCCAGCGCACGGTCGGATGCGGGCTGTTCCCACAGGTCCCGCACGGCCTGTTCCAGCGCCGCGGGCTGCGTCTGCAGCGGATCGAACAGCAGCGTCAGGTTGTTCATGCCTGGGATCAGCTGCTGCACGCCGTCGACCTTGGCCAGGCCGGCGGCCAGCTGCCAGATGCGCTGCTGCTGCGCCAGCGACTGCGGCGCCGGCAGCGCGCAGCACAGCGCCGCTTCGCCGAGGGGATGGATGGACAAGCTGGCCATGGTGAAAGCATGCCATGGGTAAACTGCCGCCCCTGATGACCGAGCCCCTCTTCACGCCCGCCGACGAGTACGCGATGCGGCTCGCGCTGGACCAGGCCCACAACGCCTGGCTGGTGGGCGAGGTGCCGGTGGGCGCCGTCATCACGCGCGGCGGCCAGGTCATCGCGACCGGCTACAACCGCCCCATCACGACGCACGACCCGACGGCGCATGCGGAGATCGTCGCGCTGCGCCACGCGGCCACGCTGATGGAGAACTACCGGCTGCCGGAGTGCGAGCTGTTCGTCACGCTGGAGCCCTGCGCGATGTGCGCGATGGCGCTGATGCATGCCCGCTTCAAGCGCGTGGTGTTCGCCGCGCGCGACCCCAAGACGGGCGTGGCCGGTTCGGTCATCGACCTGTTCGGTCAGGCCCAGCTCAACCACCACACCGCCATCGAAGGCGGGCTGATGGCCGACGCGTCGGCGCAGCTGCTGCGCGACTTCTTCAACGAGCGGCGCGAGGCGGCGCGCGCGCGCCGCGCGGAACGCGCCGGCTTGATCCCCACCGGCGAAGCCACCGAACTGGACGAATCCTGATATGACCTCACTGACCCTGTTCACGCCGTCGGGGGTGCTTGCCAAGGCCCAACCCTTGCAGCGCGCCGCCAAGCGCCTGGGCCAGCTGGGCTTCGAGGTCGGCATCGACGCGAACGCGCTGGCCAAACACCAGCGCTTTGCCGGCGAGGACGCCGCGCGGCTGGACGCGTTGCACCGCATCGCCGACGCCGCGCCCTCGGTGGCGCTGGCCACCCGCGGCGGCTACGGGCTGACCCGCTTGCTGGACCAGATCGACTGGGGGCGCATCGCCCACAGCATCGAGCACGGCACGCGCTGGGTCGGCTACAGCGACCTGACGGCGCTGCAGAACGGCCTCATCGCCCGTCACAAGGGCTTGTCCATGTGGGCCGGCCCGCTGGCTTGCGACGACTTCGGCCGCAGCGAGGCCGACGGCGGTGTCGACGAGGTCACGCGTGACTGCTTCCTGGAGGCCATGAGCGGTGCGCTGGAGGCTGTGGGCTTTCGCGAACCCACCGGCGGCTTCGACGGCCTGGAGGCCCGCGGCCGGCTCTGGGGCGGCAACCTGACCGTGCTGTGCTCGCTGCTGGGCACGCCGCACTGGCCCAAGGTCAAGGGCGGCATCCTGTTCCTGGAAGACGTCAACGAGCACCCCTACCGGGTCGAGCGCATGCTGCTGCAATTGCAGCAGGCCGGTGTCATCGATGCGCAGGCGGCCGTGCTGCTGGGCGACTTCAGCGGCGCGGCCAAGTCGCCGCTGGACCGGGGCTATGGCATCAGGGACGCGGTGGCGCAGCTGCGCAGCCGCACCCAGACGCCGGTGCTGACGGGGCTGCCCTTTGGCCACGTGCGCACCAAGGTCTGCCTGCCGGTGGGCGCGACGGTGGAGCTGTATGTGCAGGGCCGCGAGGCCATCCTGGGCTGGCAGTCGGACGCTCGCCTGGCTCATGGCGCACATGGCCACGATCACGACCATCACTGAAGACACCCCGGGTTTTCCACGCCGCCTTGCCCCGGGATGTGACGTTGTATAGACGAGTGCGCCGACTATGATCTCGACCATCGCCTCGGCCTGCGCCGGGGCGCTTGTTTTTTGAGGTGTCGTGTTGGGTGGAGTCGGCGGTTGGACCAGGTGGGCCTTGGGCGCGTTGGCGCTCCTGGGGCTGGCCGGCTGCAACAACAGTCCGCACCCGCTAGGTGCCGAGCGCGAGAACACGCTCTACATGGCCTTCTCGGAGCGCTCGCCGCGCTACCTGGACCCGACCTCGTCGTACACGGCGCCCGAGAGCACCTACACCTACGAGATCACCGAGCCGCCCTACGGCTACCACCCGCTGAAGCGGCCGTACACGCTGATCCCGCGCGCGGCGTCGGTTCTGGCCAAGCCGTACTACCTGGACGCCCAGGGCAAGCGCCTGCCGGACGACGCGCCGGACGCGCAGATCGCGCAGGCCGTCTATGACGTGCCCATCCGGCCGGGCCTGAAGTGGTCGCCGCACCCGGCTTTCGCCAAGGACGCGCATGGCCAGTACCGCTATCACCACCTGAAGCCGGGTGAGCTGGGCGACAAGCGCAGCCCCTTCGAGTTCGCGCACCAGGGCACGCGCGAGGTCGTGGCGGAGGACTTCGTCTACGCCATCAAGCGCCACGCCAGCCCGCGCGTCGAGGCGCCCGTGGCGGCGGTGTTCTCCGAGCATGTCATCGGGCTGAAGGACTACATGGCCTTGCTCAAGCAGGAGAGCGCGAAGCAGCTCGCCGGCCTGCCCCCGGGCCAGGGTGACAAGCCCTTCCTGGACCTGCGCCGCTGGCCGCTGGCGGGCGCTGAGGCCGTGAACGACCACCTGCTGCGCATCCGGCTGAAGGGCCGCTACCCGCAATGGCAGTACTGGCTGGCCACGGCGTTCACGTCGGCCATCCCCTGGGAGGTGGACGCCTTCTATGCCCAGCCCGGCATGGCCGCCAACTCGCTGACGTGGAACCAGTGGCCGGTGGGCAGCGGGCCGTTCATGATGACGGAGTACGTGCAGGACCGCCGGCACGTGATGAGCCGCAACCCCAACTACCGGCCCGACACCTACCCCTGCGACGGCAGCCCCGGCGACGCCGAGGCGGGGCTGCTGGCGGACTGCGGCAAGCGCATCCCCTTCGTCGACAAGGTCGTCGCGATCAACGTGAAGGAGCGGGTGCCGATCAAGGAGCTGTTCAAGCAGGGCTACCTGGACCTGCCCGAGATGGACCGCGCGGACTGGGGGGTGACGCTGGCCGTGGACCGCGACGACTCCGACGAGGTGAAGGCATTCTTCGAGCAGCGCGGCTTCAAGCTGCCGATGGATGTGGACATCACGAACTGGTACCTGGGCTTTAACTGGCTGGACCCCGTCGTCGGCAAGGGCGACACGCCGGAGCAGCAGAAGCGCAACCGCGCGCTGCGCCAGGCCATCTCCATCGCCATCGACTGGGAGGAGGGCTACGGCCGCATCTTCCGCGACAAGGGCGGCGACGCGGCCCACGGGCCCATCCCGCCGGGCGTGTTTGGCGCCAGGGAGGGCCAGCCGGGCGAGTACAACCCGGTCACGCACCGGCTGGTGGACGGCAAGCCGGTGCGCCGCTCCATCGCGGATGCGCTCAAGCTGATGGAAGAGGCCGGCTACCCCGGCGGCCGTGACGTGAACAGCGGCAAACCGCTGGTGCTGAACTACGACTTCCAGCGCGTCGTGACGCCCGAGCTGAAGGCCGAGAACGACTGGCTGGTGCGTCAGTTCGCCAAGCTGGGCATCCAGCTGGACATCCGCGCGACCGACTTCAACCAGTTCCAGGAAAAGATCCTGAAGGGCAAGCATCAGATCTTCTGGTGGGGCTGGTTCGCCGACTACCCGGACGCCGAGAACTTCCTGTTCCTGCTCTACGGCCCCAACAGCAAGAGCCTGCACGAGGGCGAGAACACGTCCAACTACGCCAACCCCGAGTTCGACCGGCTGTACCGCAAGCTCCAGTCGCTGGAAGACGGGCCCGAGAAGGTCCAGGTGATGGCGCAGATGAACGACATCGCCCGCCAGGACTCGCCCTGGGCCTGGGGCTACTGGAGCTACTCGGGCGTGGCCTTCCAGAGCTGGGTGCACAACGGCAAGTCCGGCGTGGTCGTGCGCGACCGGACGCGCTATCTGCGCGTGGACGCCGAGATGCGCACGCGCAGGATTGCCGAGTGGAACCACCCGGTCTGGTGGCCGCTGCTGGCGCTGGCCGCCGGTGGGCTCGCCGTCTTCGTCGCCACGCGCCGCGCCTGGCGCAAGCGCGAGACCGCCACGGCCTTGGGTGGTGCACGCTGATGCTGGGCTTCGTCTTGCGCCGCCTGGGCTACGGCCTGGCCATCCTGGTCGGCGTCAACCTGTTCACCTTCTTCCTGTTCTTCTCGGTCAACACGCCGGACGACATGGCGCGCCTGAACATCGGCGGCAAGCGCGTCACGCAGGAGCAGATCGAGAAATGGAAGACCGAGCGCGGCTATGACAAGCCGCTGTACTACGACGCCAGCAAGGAGGGCGGCGAGCGCGTGACGCACACCATCCTTTGGGAGCGCTCGATCAGCCTGTTCGCGCTGGACTTCGGCAAGAGTGATGCGCGCCAGGCCGTCAACATCGGCCACGAGGTCAAGGTGCGCATGGGCGTCAGCCTGCAGCTGGCGTTGCCGCTGTTCATCCTGCAGGTCATCGTCAGCATCGCGTTCGCGCTGCTGCTGGTGTTCTTCCGGCACACCAAGATCGACTTCTGGGGCGTGGTGCTGTGCGTGCTGATGCTGTCCATCAGCAGCCTGTTCTACATCATCGTGGGCCAGTTCCTGTTCGCGCGCGTGCTGCGGCTGGTGCCCATGAACGGCTTTGCGCCGGGGCTGGACGCGGTCAAGTTCCTGGCCCTGCCCATCCTGCTGTCGCTGCTCTCCAGGCTGGGCGGCGAGGCGCGGCTGTACCGGGCGATGTTCCTGGAGGAGATGGGCAAGGACTATGTGCGCACGGCGCGCGCCAAGGGCCTCAGCGAAGGCCGCGTGCTGACGCGCCATGTACTGCGCAACGCGCTCATTCCCATCATCACCAGCGCCGGCAGCTATCTGCCCTATGTCTTCCTCGGCAGCCTGGTGTTCGAGAGCTTCTTCGGCATCCCGGGGCTGGGCGCCTTCGTCATCGAGGCCATCACGGGCCAGGACTTCGCCATCGTGCGCACCATGGTCTTCCTCGGCGCGCTGCTCTACATCGCCAGCAATGCGCTGATCGACATCGCCTACACCTGGGTCGATCCCCGGGTCAGGCTGGGTTGAGGTCGTCATGAAGTTCGTGCTGCTCTGGACCGACCTGGCGCTGTGGCTGATGGTGGCCGCCGTCATCGCCTACGCGCTGCGCGTGCGGGCACAGGCCAACCTGCGGGCCACCTGGCGCCGCGTGTTGCGCGACCCGGTGGCGGCATGCGCGGGCGTCGTGATGGCGTTGTTCCTCGTTGTGACGCTGGTGGACAGCATCCATCTGCGCCACGCGCTGGCCACGGCGGCCGGCGAGGCCGTTGTCTACGACACGCGCACGCTGTCGTTGCTGGACCTGGCGCTGGAGCGCCAGCTCGGCATGCGCGAGGTCAGCTATTCGCTGCCGCTGGGCACGCATGGCTTCAACAAGGAAAGCGTCGTCGACCCGCAGGGCCGGGTCAGCCGCGAGCTGCCGCGCCTGCAGTTCGGCGGTGCGCATCTGGCCGATCCGGCCACGCAGTGGGCGGGTGACGTCGCTCGCCGCACGGCGCTCGGCGTGGCCGGCGGCCTGGTCGCCGCGCTGCTGCTGGTCGCGCTGACCGCCATGGCGCTGGCCCGCCATCACGGCGGCTGGCGCGGCGCGCTGGCCGACCTCGCGGCCGATCGCACCTTCTACCCGCTGCGCGCCATCCTGCTGACGCTGACCCTTGTGCTGCTGCTGGCCGGCCCGGTCATCGCGCTGATGCCGCACTACCACGTGTTCGGCACCGACCGCACCGGCAACGACGTGCTGGTGCAGGCGCTGAAGAGCGTGCGCACGGCCTTCGTCATCGGTGCGCTGTCGACGCTGGCGACGCTGCCGCTGGCGCTGTTTCTCGGCGTGCTGGCCGGCTACTACAAGGGCTGGGTCGACGAAGCCATCCAGTACGTCTACACGACGCTCAGCTCGGTGCCCAACGTGCTGCTGATCGCCGCCTGCGTGCTGATGGTGCAGGTCTTCTTCGACAAGAACCCCGAGCTCTTCGAGACGGCCGCCGAGCGGTCGGACCTGAAGATGCTGATGCTGTGCCTCATCCTGGGCCTGACCGGCTGGGCCGGCCTGTGCCGGCTGGTGCGCGCCGAGACGCTGAAGCTGCGCGAGCTGGACTACGTGCAGGCCGCCACCGCCTTCGGCGTCGGCGACTTGCGCATCATGGCCCGCCACATCGTGCCCAACGTGATGCACCTGGTGTTGATCACCGTGGTGCTGAGCTTCTCCGAGCTCATCCTCTACGAGGCCGTGCTGACCTATGTCGGCGTGGGCGTGGACCCGGTCATGAACAGCTTCGGCAGCATGATCAACCTGGCCCGCTCCGAGATGTCGCGCGACCCGGTCGTCTGGTGGAGCTTTGCGGCGGCCTTCGGTTTCATGGTGGGTCTGGTGCTGGCGGCCAACCTGTTTGCCGATGGCGTGCGGGACGCGTTCGATCCCAAGGCGCGCTCGGCCCGGCCGCGCGTGTTCCTGCGCAAGAAGGTGGCCGACCATGCTTGAGATCGACGACCTGCGCGTGCAGCTGGACGCCGACGCGGGCCTGGTGCGCGCCATCGACGGCATGCGCCTGAGCCTGTCGCGCGGCGAGACCTTCGCGCTGGTCGGCGAGAGCGGCTGTGGCAAGAGCATGACGGCGCTGGCGTTGATGCGCCTGTTGCCCGAGAGCGGACGCATCACCGGCGGCGCCGTGCGCCTGGACGGGCGGGATCTGCTGGCGCTGCCGGAAGGTCAGATGCGCGAGGTGCGCGGTGGCCGCATCTCGATGATCTTCCAGGAGCCGTCGACCAGCCTGAACCCCGTCATGCGCGTCGGCGACCAGATCGTCGAGGCGATCCAGGCGCACACGCCGCTGCGCGGCGCGGCCGCACGCGCCAAGGCCATCGACTGGCTGGCCCGCGTCGGCATTCCCGAGCCGCGGCGCCGCTTCGACGACTACCCCTTCCGGCTGTCCGGCGGGCAGAAGCAGCGCGTGATGATCGCCATCGCGCTGGCCGCCGAGCCCGACTACCTGATCGCTGACGAGCCGACCACGGCGCTGGACGTGACCATCCAGGCGCAGATACTGGACCTGATCCGCGACCTGCAGCGCGAGCGCCAACTGGGCGTGCTGCTGATCACGCACGACCTGGCGGTGGTCAGCGGCATGGCCCACCGCGTGGCGCTGATGTATGCCGGCCAGATCATCGAAGTCGCGCCGGCGGCAGAGTTTTTCGCCAACCCCAAGCATCCCTACGCCCGCCTTCTGCTGCAGGCGCTGCCCGACGCCGCGCGGCGTGGACAGCCGCTGGCCGCCATCGCCGGCACCGTGCCGCCGCTGTGGCTGGAGTTCGCGGGCTGCCGCTTCTGGCCGCGCTGCGACAAGGCCATGGGGCACTGCGCCGGCACCGTGCCCGACCTGACCGAGGAAGGCCCACAGCACCAGGTGCGCTGCCTGCTCTACAGCCAGCCCGGCGACGCGCTGCCACGCCAGGCCGTCGTGCCGAAGGTGCTGCCGCCCGTGCCGACAGGGCAGGGCGAGCCGCTGCTGGACGTGCGCGACCTGCGCGTGCGCTTTGCGCTGAAGGTGCCGCTGTTCTGGCGCGGCCCGCGCCATTTCGACGCGGTCGACGGCGTCAGCTACCAGCTGCACGCCGGGCGCACGCTGGCGCTGGTCGGTGAATCCGGCTGCGGCAAGACGACGTCCGGCAAGGCCATCGTCCAGCTGCTGCGCCGTCAGGCCCAGATCAGCGGCCAGGCGTTGTTCAATGGCCAGGACCTGTTCCAGCTCGGTGGTTCGGCGCTCGTGCAGGCGCGCCGCGGCATCCAGATCATCTTCCAGGACCCCTTCGCGTCGCTGAACCCGCGCATGCGCGTGTCCGAGGTGCTGGAGGAGGGCTTGATCGCGTTGCGCCCCGAACTGGATGCCGGCCAGCGCCTGCAACGCTTGCACCTGCTGGTCGACCAGGTCGGCCTGCGCCGCGACGCCTTGCAGCGCTGGCCGCACGAGTTCTCCGGCGGCCAGCGCCAGCGCATCGCCATCGCGCGCGCCTTGGCCGTGGAGCCCAAGCTGATCGTCTGCGACGAGCCGACGTCCGCGCTGGACGTGTCCGTGCAGGCCCAGATCCTCAATCTGCTGCGCGACCTGCAGCGCGAGCAAGGCCTGGCCTATCTCTTCATCACGCACAACATCGCCGTCGTCGAGTACATCGCCGATGAAATCGCCGTCATGCGGGCCGGGCGCATCGTCGAGCAAGGCGCTTGCGGCGATGTTCTGAGCCGCCCGCGCGAAGCCTATACACAGGACCTATTGGCTGCGGTGCCGCGATTGCTCGTCTCCAGAGCTTGATCTCGTCGCGTGCGGACAACGCCTAGGGGTTTCACTCTAGGCGCAGTAACCGCAAGAAATCCTTTGAAATCAATGGTTTACGGTGTGCCCTGCTTGGCGTAGGGGCATCTACGGGGCAGTGCGCATGCTGCGCCCGCACAAACTTCTGGCACCCCCAAATCTGAGCCTATCGCTCGGGTCAAGGATTGGCCCCATCCGGGCCAGCACCGCCACGTATCAAGGCGGGTCCCACTCTTTTTAGGAGTCTCCATGTTCAAAACAACCACCATCACGAGCGCGATCCTGGCGCTTGCCGCGACGAGTGCGCTGGCCCAGGAAGCCCAAAAGCTGGAGCGCATCGAAGTCACCGGCTCGAGCATCAAGCGCGTCTCCGCCGAAACCTCGCTGCCGATCTCGGTCGTCACCAAGGAAGACATCGCCCGCAGCGGTGCCACGACGGTGCAAGACCTCGTGCAACTGATTCCTTCCAGCTTCGGCGGCAACGTCGTTGCGAACAACGTGGGTGCTACCGGCGGCGCCGCCACCGCCAATCTGCGCGGCCTGGGCGCCAAGTACACGCTGGTGCTGTTGAACGGCCGCCGTGTCGCCAACTTCGCCTTCGGCAACAACCCGGTTGACCTGAACTCCATCCCGCTGGCTGCTGTCGAGCGCGTTGAAGTCGTCCGTGACGGCGCTTCGTCCATCTACGGCGCCGACGCCGTGGCCGGCGTCATCAACTTCATCCTGCGCAAGGACTACCAGGGCGCCGAAGTGTCCTGGAGCGAATACAAGTCCGACGCCGTGGGCGGCAACGTCACCAATGTCAGCACCGCCGCTGGTTTCGGCGACCTGAATCGCGACCGCTTCAACGTGATGATCACGGCAGGCAAGGAAGAGGTCCAGCCGGTCAAGGCCAAGGACCGCGACTTCGCCAATTCGGCCGTCCGTCCTGACCTGGGCGTCAACAAGTCCTCGCCGCGCAACGGCATTCCCAACCTGAACTTCACCGACACGCGCGGCAACCGCTACACCGGTATCAACCCGCTGCGCTACCTCGGTTGCAATGCGCCCGAGTTCGGCCTGGCCACCTTCGGCTCGCCCGCCAGCCCGACGCAGTGCGGTACCGACTACGTCAAGTTCATCGACCTGGTGCCCGAGCAGTGGCGCGCCAACGTCGCCGCGCGCGCTGTGTTCCAGCTGAACGCTGATAACCAGATCGTCGCGGAAGCGATGCACAACCGCGATCGCACGCAGTCCTTCTACTCGCCGGCACCCTACACGGTGGCGATGACTTACCCGGCCAACGGTCGTTTCTATCCGCAATCGATCACGCTGCCCAAGGGCATGACGCTGCCGGCCGGCTACGTGATGCCCAATGGCACGACGCTTGCCGCCGCGACGGTGCTCGCTGCCGACATGCCCGTCACCCCGACCGGCGCCATCGGTGGCACCTGGCGCACGGTGGCCGGCGGTGGCCGTTCGGACATCACCGAAACGAACACGGACCGCTTGCTGATCGGCGCCCGCGGCACGCTGGCGGGCTGGGACTACGACACGGCCGTCGTCTACTCGCGCAACAAGGGCGAGATCTTCTTCGGCCCCGGCAAGTACAGCTACGCGAAGCTGACGCCGCTGGTTGCCTCCGGCCAGATCAACGTCTTCGGCGCCCAGGATGCCGTCAGCAAGGCTGCACTGGACAGCTCGCTGCTGACCGGCCGCCAGCAGGCTGCCGACTCCAAGTCCACCGAACTGGACTTCCGTGTGTCGCGCGACCTGGTCGAACTGGCTGCCGGCCCGCTGGCACTGGCGCTCGGTGCCAACTATCGCGAAGAGAAGCTCAAGCAGATTTCCGAGCCTGTGCTGGAAACCGGTGACGAAGTCGGCGGCAGCGGCCCGATTCCGGGCGTGACCGGCAGCCGCAAGGTCTACGGCGTGTTCGGCGAAATCAACATCCCGGTCATCAAGGACCTCGAAGCCAACTTCTCGGCCCGCTACGACAACTACAAGAACAGCTTCGGCACCAGCTTCAACAGCTTCAGCCCGAAGGCCAGCGTGCGCTTCCAGCCGATGCGCGATCTCGTGCTGCGTGCCTCCATCGCCAAGGGCTACCGCGCCCCGACGCTGTATGAGAACCTGCGCCCCAAGACCGTCGGCAACAACACCGGTGCAAACTGGAGCGACCCGATCCGCTGCCCGGGCGGCGTCCCCCTGCCGAATTCCACGTTCACCAACCAGGCGTACTACCTGGAAGAAGTGGTCAACGAGTGCAACGTCCAACTGACCACCGGGCTGGAAGGCAACAAGAACGTCAAGCCCGAGAAGTCGCGCCAGTTCTCGACCGGCATGGTGTTCTCGCCGGTCAAGGACATGACCTTCGGCATCGACTACTGGAATGTGGAAATCAAGGACCCCATCCAGCCGAAGTCTGAAATCCAAGTGCTGAGCAATCCTGGCACCTACAAGGACTTCATCTATCGCTTCGACCCGCTGAACGACCCGAACCAGGCCAACCCCATCCAGGGCAGCCAGGACAACCGTTTCCCGATCGCCTACGTCTACCTGCCGTATGAGAACAACGGCAAGTTCTACGCTTCCGGTGTCGACTTCAGCTCGCAGTACCGCTTCAAGTCGTCGCTGGGTACCTTTGGCGTGAACTTCGACGGCGCGCTGGTCGTGACGCACGGTTACCAGTACGTGGGCGGTGCCAAGACGAGCGATCTGGGCAAGTTCAAGGACTTCGGTGCCACGCCGCGCTGGAGGCACTCGCTCAGCGGCAGCTGGTCCACCGGCATGTTCGACGCCGTGCTGACCAACAACTACACGCACAGCTATGACGACTACACGGACCCGGCGGCGGTGAACACCACCGACTACCCGGCCCAGCGTACCGTCAAGGCCTACGTGACCTGGGACGCACAGTTCGGCATCAAGCCCACCAAGTCGCTGACGCTGACCGCCGGCATCAAGAACCTGCTGGACCAGGATCCGCCGTCGTCGCGTAACTCGCTGAACTTCCAGACGGGTTACGACGCCACCTACGCCAACCCGGTGGGCCGTCAGTTCTACGGTCGCATCAACTACAAGTTCTTCTGAACCTGAGTTGACGCTCTGAGACCAGCCGCGCCGCATGGCGCGGCTTTTTTGTGTCTGGATGCTTGTAATCAGGCTGTTGCGCCTGCACGGGTTAGCCCCAGGAAAAGTGCCCGAAACGCGGGGCTAAGATGCCGCCATGGCCGGGTTTGGCCGGAGGCGCTGGTTTTTGCTGCGCCTGGTTCGTGGCGATAAATGCATGCCCGACGGCTTCTGGCCACCGGGCGTTTTTTTTGGTCCGGCCAGGTGTAAGCGGACTTACAAGCCCCGGCCGGCCTGCGTGTTTTCGACGAGGCGGAATCGTTCTCTCCGCGATCTAGAATGCACGCCCTTCGGGAGCTAGTCGATGGCGGGGGTGCAACTTCCGTCGTTCCAGTGGCCGCTTTCCTGAAAAGAAGTCATTGACTGTGATTTGTAGTTGCAAGAAGGAGCGCGCATGAATTTTGCGCAGGAGAAGCAGGGCGCGTCCCGGTTCACGGGCTTCGGCGTCGTGGTCCTGATCCACATCGTGGCGATCTGGGCGTTGGCCAGTGGGCTTGCCAAGGATCTCGTCAAGAAGGTCACGGGCCCGATCGACGTCAAGGTGATCGAGGAGAAGGTCAAGCCGCCGCCGCCGCCTGAGAAGGTGGTGCCGCCTCCGCCGGATCTCAAGGCGCCGCCGCCGCCGTTCGTTCCGCCGCCTGAATTCCAGGTGACCGCACCGGCACCGCCGGCACCGGCCATCCAGTCGACCCAGGTCGCACCGCCCGCCGTTGCCGAGATCCGTCCGGCGCCGGCGCCGGCACCGGCAGCACCTCCGGCCGCGCCGCGTCCGGCCAAGGTCACGGCCGGCATGGTCTGCACCAAGATGGGCAAGCCCGACATGCCGTCCGTCAACTGGAGCGGTGAAGCCCTGTACAAGGCTGTCGCAACCGTCAAGGCGGGCCGCGTCACGGCCGTTGAAATCACTTCGCTGCGTGGTGGCGTGGATCGCAAGGCGCAGCGCGCCCTGACCCAAGCCATCGAAGCGACGCTGCGTGACACCTACGAATGCCCGGGCGATCACGTGTTCGAGCAGGAGTTCCAGTTCAAGATCGAGTAGAGAAGAACCCGCTTCGAACCCGGCGCCGGCACGGCGCCTCCAGAACCTCACAAACCAGAATCTTTCCTAGGAGTTGACTCCATGATTTCTCGCATCACCGGCTTCCTTGCCGCCATCGCCATGGCCGCGACCCTGGCTGTTTCGCCCGTCCACGCGCAAGACCAGAAGCCGGCCGACGCTGCCTCGGCCGCCGTGGTCGATGCCGCCGCTGCGCCTGCCGCCGCTGCCGCCCCCGCCAAGACCGAAAACCCCTACAGCCTGGCCAACATCGTTGCTCACGGCAACGTGGTCGACCAGGTGGTTCTGTTCATCCTGGCCATCATGTCCATGGGTTCCTGGTACATCCTGGTCGTGCGCCTGTGGGACACGAGCAAGCTGGCCTCCGAAGCCAAGGAAGTCCGCGCCACCTTCTTCAAGAAGGCCAGCCTGGCCGATGGCATCAAGAGCCTGAAGGAAGAAAGCGCCTTCCGCTACATCGCCGCCACCGCCATCGACGCGTCGGAGCACCATGAAGGCGCCCTGACCGAGAACATCGACCACAGCAGCTGGGTGACGATGAACGTCGACCGCGCTGTCGCCGACGTCAACACCAAGATCTCCGCCGGCCTGGGCTTCCTGGCAACCGTCGGTTCGACCGCTCCTTTCGTCGGCCTGTTCGGTACGGTGTGGGGCATCCTGAACGCGCTGACCGCCATCGGTGTGGCCGGCCAGGCTTCCATCGACAAGGTCGCCGGCCCCGTGGGCGCCGCGCTGATCATGACCGCCATCGGCCTGGTCGTCGCCGTTCCGGCCGTGCTGGGCTACAACTGGCTGGTCAATCGCAACAAGAGCGTCATGAGCCAAGTCCGTTCCTTCGCGGGTGATCTGCATGGCGTGCTGATGGGTAACCGTTCGGTCGCCAAGCGCTAATCCCTGAGCAGCAGCTCATCCAGGAGCCAATGCCATGGGCATGAACGTCGGATCCTCTTCCAGCGAAGAAGAAGTGGTCTCGACCATCAACACCACGCCCCTCGTGGACGTGATGTTGGTGCTCTTGATCATCTTCCTCATCACTGTGCCGGTGGTGACGCAATCGATCGCGGTGAATCTCCCCAAGGAGACCAACCAGGTCCGCATCACCAAGCCGGAAAACATCGAAATCTCGGTCGCCAAGGACGGCGAAGTCTATTGGGGTACGAAAGCCATTCCCGACATGGAGGAGCTGGTCAAGCGCCTCGGCAAGGAATCGGTCAAGAACCCGCAGCCCGAGGTACACATCCGCGGCGACGACAAATCCCGCTACGAGTCGGTCGGTCGTGTGATCTTTGCCTGCCAGCGTGCCGGCATCATGAAGATCAACTTCGTCACTGAGCCGCCGGCTCGCAACTGACCCCAGGAGTAAGACATGGGAATGAATGTCGGAAGCTCGTCGGGCAGCGGTGATCCCGAAGTCATGATGGACGTCAACACGACGCCGCTGATTGACGTGATGCTGGTGCTGCTGGTGATGCTCATCATCACCATCCCTATCCAGCTGCACACGGTGAACCTGGACATGCCACCGCCGAGCTCGCAGCCGCCGCAGCAAGACCCGGTCGTGCACACGGTCATGATCGACTTCGATGGCACCGTCTATTGGGACGAAGCCGCGCTGCCGAACATCGACGCCGTGAACGCCAAGATGCAGGAAATCGGCGCGATGTCGGTCACCGATCAGCCCGAAATCCACATCAAGCCGAACAAGCTCGTGGACTACGGTGTCGTTGCTGCCGTGATGGCCTCGGCCCAGCGCAACAGCGTCAAGAAGATGGGCATGGTTGGTAACGAGCAATACGTCAAGTGACGTGCTCTCGGGACCGCTGACACCGATACTTTGATGCGCGCTGCCCGAGAGGGCGGCGCGTTTTTGCTTTGCAGGAGAGCAAGTTGAAGACTTTGAAAACCGTGGTGGCAATCGCCGTCGGCGCCCTGGCCCTGACCCTGAATGGTGCCCCTGGCGCCGAGTTCGGCTTCAGCCAGGCTGCCGCTCAGGACAGCGTGCGCAAGGAAGTCGGCACGCCGCTGACCGAGGCCAGCAAGCTGGTCAAGGCCAACAAGTACAAGGAAGCGCTGGCCAAGCTGCGTGATGCCGAAGCCGTCGGCGGCCGCACGGCTGGCGAGAACAATGCCATCGAAGGCATCCGCTTCTCCGCAGCCATGGGCGCCAACGAGCCGGACACGATGGCGCGTTCCTTCGAGGCGCTCAAGGGTGCGGGCAAGCTGTCGCAGGCCCAGCAGCTGCAGTACATGGAAGCCATCGCCGGCACCTATCTGCGCAACAAGGACAACGGCAAGGCCTTGACCTGGGCGCAGCGCTACTTCAAGGACGGCGGCAACAGCCCGACGATGAAGCAGGTGCTGCAGAACGCGCAGTTCCTGTCGGGCGACATGACCGGCACCATCAAGGACACGCTGGACGAGATCGCGGCCGACGAGCGCGCCGGCCGTGCACCGTCCAAGGACAAGCTCAACCTGCTGCTGTTCGCGGCGCAGAAGAAGGGCGACGCCCACGCCGAAAGCGTGGCGACCGAGAAGCTGCTGAACTTCTACCCCGATCCCAAGCTGTGGGCGCAGATTCTCGGCGGTCTGCCGCAGAAGAAGAGCTTTGACAGCAGCCGCTACGCGCTGGATCTCTACCGCCTGCGCTTGGCCACCGGCAACATGTCGCGTGGCGCCGAGGACTACATGGAGATGGCCCAACTGGCCGCTCAGGCCGGTTATCCGGAAGAGGGCAAGCAGGTCGTCGACAAGGGCCTGGCTGCCGGCGTGCTGGGTCAGGGTGCCGAGGGTGCCCGCCACAAGCGCCTGGCCGACCTGATGGTCAAGAAGATCGGCGAAGCCAAGGCCGCTGCCGCAGCCAACGAAAAGGCCGCCCAGGATGCCAAGGACGGCAATGCCTTCGTGACGCTGGGCCTGGCCAATGCCTTCGGCGGCAACGCCAAGAAGGGCGTCGAGCAGATCGAGCAGGGCATCTCCAAGGGCAACCTGAAGCGACCCGAAGACGCCAAGCTGTATCTGGGCCTGGCCCACCAGCTGGGCGGCGAGTCCGCCAAGGCGCAGGCCGCCTGGAAGTCCGTCAAGGGCACGGAAGGCGCTGCCGATCTGGCGCGCCTGTGGATCATCCAGTCGCGTTCCGCCAAGCGCTGATCGAGGCTTGAGCCAAAGCAAAACGGGCCTGGTGTGAACCAGGCCCGTTTTTCATTGTGGCGCTCGCGCGTTCATTTCGGCGCCAGACGGATCGCGCCGTCCAGACGGATGACCTCACCGTTCAGCATGTCGTTGGTGACGATCTGGTGCACCAGCTTGGCGTAGTCCTGCGGCGTGCCCAGGCGGCTCGGGAAGGGCACGCTGGCGGCCAGCGCGTCCTGCACTTCCTGCGGCATGCCGAACAGCATGGGCGTGCCGAAGATGCCCGGTGCGATGGTCATGTTGCGGATGCCGTTGCGGGCCAGGTCGCGGGCGATGGGCAGCGTCATGCCGACCACGCCGCCCTTGGATGCCGAGTAGGCCGCCTGGCCCATCTGGCCGTCGTAGGCGGCGACCGAGGCGGTGGAGATCAGCACGCCGCGTTCGCCGGTCGACTCGGGTTCGTTCTTGGCCATCGCCTCGGCCGCAAGGCGGATCATGTTGAATGTGCCGATCAGGTTGACCGTGACGGTCTTGCTGAAGGCAGCCAGCGGGTGGGCGCCGTCCTTGCCGACCGTCTTGATGGCGGGCGCGATGCCGGCGCAGTTCACCAGGCCGACCAGCTTGCCGAGCGCCGTGGCTGCCGCGACGGCGGCCTGGCCATCGGCCTCCTGGCTGACATCGCACTTGACGAAGACGCCGCCGATTTCGGCCGCGACAGCCTGGCCGCGCTCGGCCTGCAAGTCGGCGATGACGACCTTGGCGCCATGGCCGGCCAGCATGCGCGCCGTGCCTTCGCCGAGGCCCGAGGCGCCGCCGGTGACGATGAACACCTTGCCTGCGATTTCCATGATGAGGAGCTCCTGGGTTGATTGACGTAAACGTCAATTGTGGCCGACAAAGCCAGCCCTTCAGCCCGCCGCGGCGCGGCAGTCCCACCCACGAGGCGATGCCATTGTCTTGGGACGGTGCAGCGACAAAAAAGCCGCGGGGCCTGAGGCGCCGCGGCTTTGTCCGGGAGTGAAACGACTCAGGCCAGCGCGGCCAGCGCCCTGCGCGTGATGTCGTCGACCGAGCCCATGCCTTCGATGCGGCGGTACTTGGGCGCATTGGCGTCGCCGGTGGCGGCCCATTGCGAGTAGTAGTCGACCAGCGGGCGGGTCTGGGCGGAGTAGACGTCCAGGCGCTTCTTGACGGTGGTTTCCTCGTCGTCGGGGCGCTGCACGAGGTCTTCGCCGGTCTCGTCGTCCTTGCCTTCCACCTTGGGCGGGTTGAACTTGACGTGATAGGTGCGACCCGACGCGGGGTGGGAGCGGCGGCCGCTCATGCGCTCGATGATGGCCTCGAAGGGCACGTCGATCTCCAGCACGTAGTCCAGCTTCACGCCGGCCGCCTTCATCGCGTCGGCCTGCGGAATGGTGCGGGGGAAGCCGTCGAACAGGAAGCCGGTGGCGCAGTCCGGCTGGGCGATGCGTTCCTTGACGAGCGCAATGATCAGGTCGTCGCTGACGAGGGCACCGGACTTCATCACCGCGTCGGCCTTCAGGCCCAGCGGCGTGCCGGCCTTGACGGCGGCACGCAGCATGTCGCCGGTGGAGATCTGCGGAATGCCGAATTGCTTGCAGATGAAGGCAGCTTGGGTGCCTTTGCCGGCGCCGGGCGCGCCCAGAAGGATCAGTCGCATGGGTCTCCTCGTCCTATTCGTGCATGAAGGGGACGTTAAAAAAGTCCCGCTTCAGGTCAGCGGTCGAGTATCGCATGCGGACTTTCGCAGGCCTGACGCCCGCGGCCCGTTCAGCCGCCCAGCAAGCGCCGCACGCGTTCCAGATCCTCGGGTGTGTCAACGCCGGGGCCTGGGCGCTCCATGCTGATGTGCACGGCGATGCGCTCACCGTGCCACAGGACACGCAGCTGCTCCAGCGACTCGATCTGCTCCAGCGGGCTGACCGACAGCGTCGGGAAGCGGCGCAGGAAGCCGGCGCGGTAGGCGTACAGGCCCACATGGCGCAGCGCCTGGTTGGGCTGGCCGGCGCCGTCGCGCCACCAGGCGATGGGTGCGCGCGAGAAATACAGCGCCCGGCCGGCCTTGTCGGTGACCAGCTTGACGACATTCGGGTTCGCGAACTCGGAAGGGTCGGTCAGCGCGTGGGCGACGGTGGCCATCACGCAATCGGGCTGCGCTGCCAGCGTCGCGGCGCAGGCGTCGATCATGCTCGGGGCGATCAGTGGCTCGTCGCCTTGCACGTTGACCACGGCGGCATCGTCCGCCAACCCAAGCTGCTCGACGGCCTCGGCCAGGCGATCGCTGCCGGAGGGATGGTCGGCGCGCGTCATCAGCGCGCGCACGCCGTGCGCGGCGCAGGCGGCAGCGACCTCGGGCGCGTCGGTCGCCACGACAACCTGGCTGGCAGCCGACTCGGCCGCGCGGCGCGCCACGCGCACGATCATCGGCAGGCCGGCGATGTCCGCCAGCGGCTTGTTCGGCAGCCGGGTCGACGCCAGGCGCGCCGGAATGATGACCGTGAAGCTCACGGTGCCAGCGGGACCGGGGCGCTGACGGCGTCCGGGTCCCAGGGCTTGGCCTCGCTCTCCAGCATCAGCGGAATGCCGTCACGGATGGGGAAGGCCAGGCGGTCTGCGCGGCAGGCCAGCGCCGGCAGTTCACCGTCGCGCAGCAGCGTCAGCGGCCCCTTGCACAGCGGGCAGACGAGCATTTCGATCAGGCGTTGGTCCATCGGGCGGGCAGGGGGAGTTTTTGCAGTTGGGCGTCCAGCGCCGCCTCGAAGCCGGCACCGGGCGAGAAGTCTAGCGCCACGACCCAGACGGGCAGGGTGCCGACGCGCCCGGGCGGCAGCTTCACGGCGTCCTTTTCGGTCAGCACGACGCCGGCCACGTCGGGCCCCCAGGGCAGCGCCGCGAAGTCGGCATGGTCGGGCAGTGCCAGCGTGTCCACGCGCAGCCCCAGGTCGGCCAGCATGTCGAAGAAGCGCCGCGGCCGTGCGACGCCGGCGACGGCCAGCAGCCCCGGCCGGTCGCGCAGTGCCAGCAGCGTGGCCATGCGGGCGGGCCGACCGGCCCACCACTCGGCCAGCGAAACGGCACCGGCCAGGCGGCGCGCGGCGACAAAGCCGGGCAGGGCGGTGCTGGGCGCAGCCGCGTTGTAGATGACCAGTTGGTCGGCCGTTGGCATGCTCGGCGGCTGGCGCAGCGGCCCGGCCGGCAGCAGCCGGCCGTTGCCCAGGCCGCGCTCGTCGAACACCAGCAGGCTCAGGCGCCGTGGCAGCCGCCAGTGCTGCAGCCCGTCGTCGCTGACCAGCAATTGCAGTCCCGGCTCGGCCGCCAGCAGCGCGCGCGCCGCCGCGACGCGGTCACGGCCGACGGCCACAGGCACCTGGCCGCGCAGGTGGATCAGCAGCGGCTCGTCACCGACCTCGCCCGCCGTCGACACGCGCGTGACCAGGCGAACGCCGTCACCCTCGCGCCCATAGCCGCGCGAGACGACACCGGCGCGCAAGCCACGTTCACGCAGCAGTTCCAGCAGCGCCAGCGTCGTGGGTGTCTTGCCGGCGCCGCCGACGATCCAGTTGCCGACGACGATGACCGGTACGGGCAGCGCTTGCACGCGCTTCAGGCCGCTGCGGTAGGCCAGGCTGCGCAACGCCAGCAGCGCGCGGTAGACCCAGCTCAGCGGCAGCAACGCGACCGACAGCGGCCCGCCGGTCAGCCACTGCTGCTGCAGGAGATCAGCGAGCGTCGGTCTGCGCGGCGAAGGTGACACGCGTCAGGCCCACGCGGCGCGCGGCGTCCATCACGTTGATCACGGCCTGGTGCGGCGTGGCCGCATCGGCCGAGATGATCAGCGACGCCTCGGCGTTGCCGCCGGACGCCTGGCGCAGCGCGCCGATCAGGATGTCCACCGAGCGGCCTTCCACCGGCTGGCGGTTGATGACGAAGCGGCCGTCGGCGGCGATGCCGACGATGACCTCCTGCGGCCGGTCCTTCAACTTCTCCGCGTCAGCCGACGGCAGCGTGATCTGCAGCTCGGTGAACTTGGAATACGTCGTCGACAGCATCAGGAAGATCAGGATCACCAGCAGCACGTCGATGAAGGGGATCAGGTTGATCTCCGGTGGCTCTCGGTGCGGGGGGCGGAAGCGCATCGCGTGATCCTCCCCGGGCTCAGGCCGTGTAGCGGCGCAGCTGGCCCAGCAGGCGGTCGGCGGCGGCTTCGAGCTCGAGCACGTACTCCTCGATGCGGCCGCGGAAGTAGCGGTAGAACATCAGCGAGGGGATGGCGATCATCAGGCCGAAGGCCGTGTTGTAGAGCGCGATGGAGATGCCGTGTGCCAGCTGGGCGGGATTGCCGCCGCCGGGCGTCTGGCTGCCGAAGATCTCGATCATGCCCACCACCGTGCCCATCAGGCCCAGCAGCGGCGCGGCCGTGGCGATGGTGCCCAGCGTGTTCATGTAGCGCTCGAGCTGGTGCACAGCGCGGCGTCCGGCGAACTCGAACACCAGGCGCAGCTTGCCTTCGGGCATCTGCGGCTCGGCGGTGACGGCCCGCAGGCCGGAGGCCAGCACCTCACCCAGCAGCGAGTTCTCGGCCAGACGGTCGACCATGTCGGGCGCGGGCAGTTGCTGGGCGCTGACGTTGAGCACGTCTTCCAGCAGCCGCGGCGGCAGGATGCGGCTGGCGCGCAGGCTGGACAAGCGTTCGATGATCAGCGCCAGGGCCACCACGGAGCACAGGAGCAAGGGCCAGATCGGCCAGCCGGCGGCTTGTATGATCGAAAACAAGGGCGTCCCCGTCGAAAAAAGCGGCCGCGGGCGGCCGGGAAAGTGCGCGGGATTATGGCCCGGCCTTGCACGGCGCCACCGGCAACTCCACGGCGCGAAAGCGTTCTCACAATCCACCGTTGCTGTGGATAACTTTGTGGGCAAGCCGGGTGCGCTGGCCGGCAGAGGCCGTCAAATCAAGGCCTTGGACAAATTGCCTCAAGTTTGAGCAGCGGAATTCGAATTGAAAAACAACGTCTTATGTGCTCATGACGGCACCGTGACAGGTGAAATGAGCCGAAATGGCCCGCCAGCCCAGTATTGGCGCGGCTGTGGACTTCCCGGCCCGCGCCGGCATTGGGTTTGCGCGTGATTGATGGCCGCGAAGCCGCATCCGGCCGTCGTGTCTGGGGCGTGGCCGGTCTGCTGGAGGCGGTCAGCCAGAGCCTGGCCGAACGCTTCTCGGTGGTCGTCGTCGGCGGCGAGATCGCCGGCTTCACGCGGGCGGCCAGCGGCCACTGCTACTTCGGGCTGAAGGACGCCGACGGTCAGGCCGCCAGCCTGCGCTGCGCGATGTTCCGGCGCGCGGCGGCAATGCTGGACTTCACGCCGGCCGACGGCGCGCTGGTCGAGCTGCGTGGCCGCGTGGCCGTCTACGAGCCGCGTGGCGAGCTGCAGTTCGTCGTCGAGGCCATGCGCCGTGCCGGCGCCGGCACGCTGTACGAGCAGTTCCTGAAGCTGCGGGCCCGGCTGGCGGCCGAGGGGCTGTTCGACGAGGACGCCAAGCGGCCGCTGCCGACATTGCCGCGGCGTATCGGCGTCGTCACGTCCACGGCCGGCGCCGCGCTGCACGACGTGCTGACGGCACTGGCCCGCCGCGCGCCGCAGGTCGAGGTGGTCGTCTACCCCAGCCTGGTGCAGGGTGCCGAGGCGCCAGCGGCGCTGGTCAACGCATTGCGCATCGCCAACGAGCGGGCCGAGGTGGACTTGCTGCTGCTGGTGCGCGGCGGTGGCTCGCTGGAGGACTTGTGGGCCTTCAACGACGAGCGCGTCGTGCGCGCGGTGGCGTCGTCGGGGCTGCCCATCGTCTGCGGCGTCGGGCACGAGACCGATGTGACGCTGTGCGACCTGGCCGCCGACCTGCGCGCACCCACGCCCACGGCCGCGGCCGAACTGGCGGCACCGGCGCGCGCGGCGCTGCTGCAGATGCTTGCCAGCCTGGAGCGGGGCCTGACACTGCGCACAGAGCAGCGCCTGCAGTCGCTGGGCCAGCGGCTGGACCGCATCGCACTGCGCCTGTCGCGGCCCAGTGATGCACTGGCCCGCCAGCGCCGCGTGCTGGAGCTGCTGGCCCAGCGCGCCGCCGTGGCGCCGGGCCGGCGTGTCGAGTTGCAGCGCCAGCGACTCGCCCACCTGGCCGAGCGCCGCGAGCGAGCGGGCCAGGATGTCCTGCGCCGCCAGTCGGTGCGGCTGGACGGCTTGCAGGCCCGGCTGCTGGCGCTGGACCCTCAGCATGTGCTGGCGCGCGGCTATGCCTGGCTGGACGACGGCCWGGGCGGCGCGATCACCTCGGTGCAGGCGCTGCAGCCTGGCCACGAGGTACGCGCCGTGCTGGCCGACGGCAGCGCCGACCTGCAAATCCTGCGGGTACGGCCTTTGCCGCAAGGGTGATCCCCGCTCCCTACAATCTTTCGGTTTCCCTTCCCCCCAACACTTGAGGACTCCACGATGGAACACACGCTGCCCCCGCTGCCTTACCCGATCGACTCGCTGGCCCCGCACTACAGCAAGGAGACCCTCGAGTTCCACCACGGCAAGCATCACAACGCCTATGTGGTGAACCTGAACAACCTGCAAAAGGGCACCGAGTTCGAAAGCCTGACGCTCGAAGAGATCATCAAGAAGAGCTCCGGCGGCATCTACAACAACTCGGCCCAGATCTGGAACCACACCTTCTTCTGGAACTGCATGAAGCCGCAGGGCGGTGGCGAGCCCAGCGGCGCGCTGGCTGATGCCATCAACGCCAAGTGGGGCAGCTATGCCGCCTTCAAGGAAGCCTTCGTCAAGAGCGCCGTCGGCAACTTCGGTTCGGGCTGGACCTGGCTGGTCAAGAAGCCGGACGGCTCCGTCGACATCGTCAACACCGGTGCCGCCGGCACGCCGCTGACGACCGCCGACAAGGCGCTGCTGACCGTCGACGTGTGGGAACACGCTTACTACATCGACTACCGCAACCTGCGCCCCAAGTTCGTCGAGACCTTCCTGTCGAACTTGGTCAACTGGTCGTTCGCGGAAGCCAACTTCGCCTGATCGGTTCCTCCCGTAGGCAAAGGCCGGCCGATGCCGGCCTTTTTCATGGTCAACCCTGAACCCTTAGGGCCTAGCGCCGGGCCGCTGCCAAGCCGGCCTGCGCCCGCGTTCAGCGGCGTGCGAGGGGACGAGCGGCTTACTGCGACACCGCGATGACATGCCGCACCAGCGGATAGACCTGGTGCTGCCAGCGCCGCCCGCTGAACACGCCGTAGTGGCCCACGTTGGGCTGGATGTAGTGCGTGCGCAGGTACAGCTTCAGGCTGCTGGCCAGGTCCTGCGCGGCCAGCGTCTGACCCACGGCGCAGATGTCGTCGCGCTCGCCCTCCACGGTCAGCAGCGCGGTGCGGCGGATGGCCGCCGGGTTCACGCGGCGGCCCTTGAACATCAGCTCGCCGCGCGGCAGGTCGAAGGTCTGAAAGACGCGTTCCACGGTCTCCAGGTAGAAGTCCGCCGCCAGGTCGGCCACGGCCATGTATTCCTCGTAGAACAGCCGCGTCACCTCGGCCTTGTCGAACTCGTCGTTGACGAGGTGCTTGTAGTAGTCCTTGAAGGCGTTGGCGTGCCGGTCCTGGTTCATGCTCATGAAGGCCGACAACTGCACGAAGCCCGGGTAGACGCGCCGCCCGGCCCCTTTGTGGCGCCAGGGCACGTGGCTGATCAGGTTTTTGCGGAACCATTCGATGGGCTTGCCGGTGGCCAGCTTGTTGACCTCTGTGGGACTGACGCGGCAGTCGATGGGGCCGGCCATCAGCGTCAGGCTGGCCGGCGTGGCCGGGTGGTCGTCCTCGGCCATCAGCGCGACGGCCGCCAGCGCGCTGACGCAGGGTTGGCAGACGGCCACGACGTTGGCGCCGGGGCCCATGGCGGCCAGGAAGTCGATCAGGTGCTGGGTGTACTCGTCCAGCCCGAAGCGGCCGGCGGACAGCGGCACGTCGCGCACGTTGTGCCAATCGGTGATGTAGACGTCGTGGTCTTGCAGCAGCGTGCGTGCCGTGTCGCGCAGCAGCGTCGCGAAGTGCCCGGACATCGGCGCCACGACCAGCACCTTGGGCGAGGCCGGCGCGCCTTCACGGCGAAAGCGCAGCAGCGTCGCGAAGGGCGTGGTCAGCACGGCCTCCTCGGTCACGGGCCAGTGTTCGCTGCCGTTGCTGGCCTCGGTGATGCGCCACGGCGGGCGC
Organism: Roseateles sp. P1_C6; assembly: GCF_056406315.1. Lineage (NCBI taxonomy): Bacteria > Pseudomonadati > Pseudomonadota > Betaproteobacteria > Burkholderiales > Sphaerotilaceae > Roseateles > Roseateles sp. P1_C6. The sequence continues at coordinate 200,473 of NZ_JBFUAK010000011.1, read as the reverse complement.
GTGTGCGTGACCTGGGCCAGCTCGAACACCTGGCCGGCCGCCGCCATCTGGCGCGCCGGCAGCCAGCCGCTGTCGGCGATGCTGGGGTCTTGCAGGAAGGGCAGGGACAGGCGCATCGCCGCACGCAGCGGCCACAGCAGGTCGGCGTGGGCCTGGTAGGCGGGGTACATGGCTGCTCCTGCAAGGCCGGGGTGAACTTGATGACGCAAGGAGCGCGCCAGCATGGCATGGGGCTTGCGTCGTCCTGGGGCATACACCGCCAGGAGACGTCCATGCCAGTCGCCACGCCGACCCGAACTGCGGTCCGCAAGTCCAGCAGGGCCGCCGTCGTTCCCGCGGCCACGCTGACGCTGAGCAGCAAGAACTACTCCTCCTGGTCGCTGCGCGGCTGGCTGCTGGCGCGCTTTGCCGGCCTGGCCTTCGAGGAGGTCATGGTGTCGCCCGACGACGAAGACGCCCGCAAGGAGCTGCTGCTGCTGGCGCCGTCCATCCGCGTGCCCTGCCTGCGCCACGAGGGGGTCACGGTCTGGAACAACATGGCCATTGCCGAGTATCTGAACGAGCTGTTTCCCAAGGCCGGCCTGTGGCCCGCGGACCGTGTCGCGCGCGCCCACGCCCGCGCCATCTGCGGCGAGATGAACTCCGGCTTCGCCAACCTGCGCGCGGCGCTGCCGATGAACCTGAAGGGACGCTTCCCCAAGCACAAGATCTGGAACGGCGCCAAGCCCGACATCGAGCGCATCGTCGAAATCTGGAGCGACTGCCTGGACACCTATGGCGGGCCCTTCCTGTTCGGCAAGAAGCGCTGCGCTGCCGAAGCCTTCTTCGCACCGGTGACGACCCGCTTCAAGACCTACGACGTGGCGCTGCCTCCCGCCTGCGCAGCCTTCTGCGACACCATCCTGGCGATGCCGGAGATGAAGGCATGGATCGCCGATGCCCAGCTGGAACCTGAGGAGATCGAGCTCCTCGACATGGATTTCTAAGTCGCCATCACCTCAGTCGCCCGCAAGCCGAACGCCGAGCCACGCCCAAGCCGTTACACCCAGGGCGCCGGGACAGGGACATCGCAGGGGGCCGGCATGTCGATGGACTTGAAGTCCGCCGGCGACACGATCTCCAGGTACTCCATGTCCGGCGAGTAGTCGAACAGGTAATGCACGATGCCCGGACGCTGGTGCACGCAGTCACCGGCCTGGACCAGCGTCTCCTGGTCGCCGTACATGAACTTGGCCCAGCCCTTGGTCATCAGCACGATCTGGAAGTCCGCCTCATGGCGGTGCCATCCCGTGCCCTTTTCAGGGGCCATGTTCGCCTTCACAAGGTGCGCAATGACGCGCCCGCCCGTCGCCTCGGCGATGCCCAGGTCCCGGTACAGGAAGAAGTCCCGCAAGCCGTCGCTGCGCCAGGGCGTGTCGCCCGGCTTCACGTGAGAGAACGTCGTGGGCGACGTGCCGATGGGCTCTGACAGATCCGACATGGCGAGGCCTCCAGAAAAGCTGAACGGAGGCCCTGGGCGCATGCAAGACGTATTCCCGACCCGGCCGACTCTTGCCCACGAGCCGCGCGCCGCTTGACGCAGATCATGGCCGCAGAGCGGCTCGCACCCTAGATTCGCGGCGTGAGCGCTGCACCCCCTGGCTTGCGCACGGCCGATGCCGATGCGCGCCTTCTCGCCCCTTTCACGACCTGGCCCGACGGCCCGGGCGGCGTGGCGCTGTCGCAGTTCCAGGTGGCCGGCATGCACTGCGGCGCCTGCGCGGGGCTCATCGAGCAGGCCTTGCTGAAGCTGCCCGGCGTGGCGGCCGCCCGCGTGAATGCCGCCTCGGCGCGCCTGGCGCTGCACTGGCAACCCGCGCAGGTCGCGCTGGCCGACGTGTTCGGTGCGCTGCAGGCGGCCGGCTACCGCGCGACACCCGACGTGGCCGCACCCGCGCGCGAGTTGCGCCGGCAGGAGCGCCGCCAGGCCTTGTGGCGGCTGTTCGTCGCCGGCTTCCTGATGATGCAGGTCATGATGCTCGCGACGCCCGCCTATGTGGCGGACGCCGGCGAGCTGGCGCCCGACCTGGACCGCCTGCTGCGCTGGGGCAGCTGGGTGCTGACGCTGCCGGTGATGGCCTTCGCCGCGGGGCCGTTCTTCAGCGGCGCCTGGCGCCAGCTGCGCGCCCATCGGCTGGGCATGGACGTGCCGGTGGCGCTGGGCATCGCGGTCACGTTCGTGGCCAGCACCGGCGCGCTGTTCGACCCCGGCGGGCCGCTGGGCGGCGACGTCTACTTCGATTCTCTGACGATGTTCATCGCGCTGCTGCTGCTGGCGCGTTGGTTCGAGCTGGGCGCGCGTCACCGCGCGGCCGAGGCGCTGGAGGCCGTGGCCGGCGCGCTGCCCTCGGTGGCCGAGCGGCTGCGCGACGACGGCAGCAGCGAGCGCGTGGCGCCCGAGAGCCTGGGCGTGGGCGACCGCATCCGCGTCGCCGCCGGCGAGGCTTTTGCGGCGGACGGCTGCGTGCTGGCGGGGCAGGGCTGGGTCAACGAGGCCTTGCTGACCGGCGAATCCGCGCCGGTGGCCAAGGCGGTGGGCGATGCGGTCGTCGCCGGCAGCATCAATGTCGACGCCCCGCTGGTCATCGGCGTGCAACGCGTGGGCGCGGACACGACGGCCCAGGGCATCGTCCGCCTGATGCAGCAGGCACAGAGCCAGCGGCCGCCGGCCTCCGGGCTGGTGGACCGCGTCGCCGCCGGCTTCACGGCCGGCGTGCTGCTGCTGGCGCTGGCCGCAGGCCTGGCCTGGTGGTGGCTGGACCCCTCGCGTGCCGTCGCCGTGGCGGTGGCCGTGCTCATCGTCACCTGCCCCTGCGCGCTGACGCTGGCTGCGCCCGCCGCCTGGCTGACGGCCAGCGGCGCGCTGGCGCGGCGCGGCCTGCTGCTGGCCGACCTGTCGGCGTTGGAGCGGCTGTGCGCGGTCGACACCGTCGTCTTCGACAAGACCGGCACGCTCAGCGAAGACCGCCTGCAGCTGAGCCGCTGGTGGACCGACGCGGCCCGAGGCGCCGAGGCCGACGCCTTGCTGGCCGTCGCACGCAGCCTCGCGGCCTTGTCGCGCCACCCCCATGCCCGCGCGCTGGCCGATGGCGGCGAGGCGGGCGTCTGGACGCAGGTGCGCGAGCTGGCGGGCCGCGGCATCGAGGCCCGCGACGCGACGGGCCGGCTGTGGCGCCTGGGCGCGCCGGCCTGGGTCAGCGAGCAGCCCGACCCGGCCGCGCGGCTGGCCTTCGGCTGTGGCGACTGCGTGCTGTGGCTGGACCTTACCGAGGCCGCGCGCCCCGATGCGGCCGATGCCGTCGCGGCGCTGCACGCGGCCGGCCTGCGCGTGCGGCTGCTGTCGGGCGACCAGCCCGCGGCCGTCCAGCGCATGGCCCAGACGCTGGGCATCGTGCACTGGCAGGCCGGCGCCACACCGGAGTCCAAGCTGGCCGCGCTGCGCGGCTGGCAGGCCGGCGGCGAGCGCGTGCTGATGGTGGGCGACGGCATCAATGATGCGCCGGTGCTGGCGGCCGCCGACGTGCGCGTCGCGATGGGGCAGGGCGCGATGCTGGCGCGCAGCGCGGCCGATGCGCTGCTGGTGTCCAACCGGCTGATGGCGCTGCCGCAGGCGCTGGCCCTGGCGCACCGGACCCGCCGCGTGCTGCGCCAGAACCTCGGCTGGGCGGCGGTCTACAACCTGGCCTGCGTGCCGCTGGCGCTCGCCGGCTGGCTGCCCCCGCTGGCGGCGGGCATCGGCATGGCCAGCAGCTCCCTCTTCGTGGTCCTGAACGCGCAACGGCTGAACCGCTGATGGACATCCTCTACCTGCTCATCCCGTTCTCGGTCGTGCTGGTGCTGCTGATCGTGGCCGTGTTCGGCTGGGCCGTGAACAACGGCCAGCTCGAAGGCTTCGAACTTGAGGCCGAACGCATCCTGCTTGACGAGGATCAAGACGGCTGAGGGCGCTCCCGCGAAGAATCGTTCGCATCAGACCAAGGAGTCGCGATGGCGAACGAAAAGGCCCCGGTAGCTCCGGCGGCGGTGTACGAGGACGGGCCGGTGCGCGCATTTGCGCTGGCCGCCGTGCTCTGGGGCGTGGTGGGCATGGCCGTGGGGGTGTTGATCGCGGCCCAGCTGGCCTGGCCCGATCTGAACTTCGGCATTCCCTGGCTCAGCTACGGGCGACTGCGCCCGTTGCACACCAACGCGGTCATCTTCGCGTTCGGCGGCTGCACGCTGATGGCGACCAGCTACCACGTCGTGCAGCGCACCGGGCAGACGCGCCTGTTCGCACCGATGCTGGCCTGGTTCCACTTCTGGGCGTGGCAGGCGGTCATCGTGGCGGCGGCCATCACGCTGCCGCTGGGCATCACGCGCGGCAAGGAATATGCCGAGCTGGAGTGGCCCATCGGCGTGCTGATCACGATTGCCTGGGTGTCCTATGCCATCGTCTTCTTCGGCACCGTGGGGCGCCGCAAGATCCGCCACATCTACGTCGCCAACTGGTTCTTTGGCGGCTTCATCCTGGCCGTCGCGCTGCTGCACATCGTCAACGGCGCCGTGCTGCCGGTCAGCTTCTGGAAGAGTTATTCCGCCTATGCCGGCGTGCAGGACGCGATGGTGCAGTGGTGGTACGGGCATAACGCGGTGGGCTTCTTCCTGACCGCGGGCTTCCTGGGGATGATGTACTACTACATCCCCAAGCAGGCCGAGCGGCCGGTCTACAGCTACCGCCTGTCCATCGTCCACTTCTGGGCGCTGATCTTCACCTACATGTGGGCGGGCCCGCACCACCTGCACTACACGGCACTGCCGGACTGGGCGCAGAGCGTGGGCATGGTCTTCAGCCTGGTGCTGCTGGCGCCCAGCTGGGGCGGCATGATCAACGGCGTGATGACGCTGTCGGGCGCCTGGCACAAGCTGCGCGACGACCCCATCCTGAAGTTCCTCATCGTCGCGTTGTCGTTCTACGGCATGGCCACCTTCGAGGGGCCGCTGATGTCGATCAAGACGGTCAACGCGCTGTCGCACTACACCGACTGGACGGTGGGCCACGTGCACGCTGGCGCGCTGGGCTGGGTGGGGCTGATCTCGATGGGCTCGCTGTACCACCTGATCCCGCGCATGTTCGGCCGCACCGAGATGTACTCCAAGAGCGCCATCGAGCTGCACTTCTGGATCGCGACGATTGGCATCGTGCTCTACATCGCCGCGATGTGGATTGCCGGCGTCATGCAGGGCCTGATGTGGCGCGCGGTCAACCCGGACGGCACGCTGGTCTACACCTTCGTGGAAAGCGTGAAGGCGACCTGGCCGTTCTACGTGATCCGCCTGGTCGGCGGCCTGCTGTACCTGAGCGGCATGCTGGTGATGGCCTGGAACGTCGTCAAGACCATGCAGGCCGGGCAGCCCGAGCGCGTGCGCATCCCCCAAGTCCTGGCGCACGCTTGAAGGAGCCGACATGAGCCAACAAACTGAACGCTACACCGGCCACCAGCGCATCGAGACCAGCAACCTGCTGATGATCGTGCTGGTGCTGCTGACGGTCTTCGTCGGCGGCTTCGTCGAGATCGTGCCGCTGTTCTTCCAGCGCTCCACGACGCAGGCCGCACCGGGCCTCAAGCCCTACACGGCGCTGCAGATCGCCGGCCGCGACATCTATGTGCGTGAGGGCTGCTACAACTGCCACTCGCAGATGATCCGCCCGCTGCTGGCCGAGACGCTGCGCTACGGCGAGTACTCCAAGGCCGGCGAATTCGTCTACGACCGCCCCTTCCAGTGGGGCAGCAAGCGTACCGGGCCCGACCTGCATCGCGTGGGCGGCAAGTACAGCGACGACTGGCACCGCCTGCACCTGAACAACCCGCGCGACCTGGTGCCGGAGTCCAACATGCCGGCCTACCCCTGGCTGGCGGAGTCGGCCGTGAACGCCGCCGTGCTGCCCGCCAAGATGAGCGCACTGCGCACATTGGGCGCGCCTTACAGCGACGCCGAGGTCCAGGGCGCGTCCCAGGCCGCCGCCGGCAAGACTGAGCTGGACGCGCTCATCGCCTACCTGCAGGTGCTGGGCACCGCGGCGGCATCGGCCAAGGAGGCTTCCCGTGGGAATCAATGAACTTCGCATCGCCGTGACGCTGCTGTCGCTGGCGGTCTTCATCGGCATCGTCGTGTGGGCCTGGCGCGGCCACTTCGACGCCGCAGCCCAGCTGCCGCTGCTGGGGGACGAGCAATGAGCGACTTCTTCAACGACGGCTGGTCCATCTTCGTCGCCGCGGCCACCGTGCTGGGCCTCGCAGCCTGCATCGTGTTGCTGCTGATCGCCAGCCGCCGCCAGCCCTCGGCGGCCGACAACACCACCGGCCACGTCTGGGACGAGGACTTGCGCGAGCTGAACAACCCGCTGCCGCTGTGGTGGATGGGCCTGTTCGTGCTGACGGTCGTGTTCTCTGGCCTGTACCTGGCCCTGTACCCGGGCCTGGGCAGCGTGGCCGGCAAGCTGGGCTGGACCAGCCTGGGCGAGCACGCGCAGGACGTGGCGCAGGCCCGTGCGGCGATGGCGCCGGTCTACGCCGGCTTCAGCGCGCAGGCCCCCGAGCAACTGGCGCGCGACCCCAAGGCGCACGCCATCGGCGAGCGGCTGTTCGCCAACAACTGTGCGCAATGCCACGGCTCGGACGCCAAGGGCTCCAAGGGCTTCCCCAACCTGACCGACAAGGACTGGCTGTGGGGCGGCAGCTTCGAGACCATCTCTGAGACCATCACGCTGGGCCGCGAAGGCAACATGCCGGTGATGGCCGCGGCGGTGGGCAGCAGCGAGGACGTGCGCAACGTCGCGCACTACGTGCTGTCGCTGTCGGACAGCCCGCACAACCCGCTCTACGCCCAGCTGGGCAAGCCCAAGTTCAGCGCCTGCGCGGCCTGCCACGGCGTGGGCGGCAAGGGCAACCCGGCACTGGGCGCGCCCAACCTGTCCGACAAGGTCTGGCTGCACGGTTGGGGCGAGGCGGCGGTGGTCGCCATGATCAACGGCGGCAAGCACAACCAGATGCCCGCCCACGGCGAGCGCCTCACCCCCGAACAGATCCGCGTGCTGGCCGCCTACGTGTGGGGACTCTCGAACTAAGCACCCATGGCCGATTCCGAAGCCGTCATCCGGCTCTACAAGTCCGAAGACAAGATCCACCCGCGCTCGGTGGACGGCTTCTACGCACGGCTGCGCTGGGTCTTCGTCGCGCTGACCCAGGCGGTGTTCTACGGCCTGCCCTGGCTGAGCTGGGGCGACCGCCCCGCCGTGCTGTTCGACCTCGCCGCACGGCGCTTCTACGTGTTCGGGCTGGTGCTGTACCCGCAGGACTTCGTCTACCTGACGGCGCTGCTGCTGGTCTCGGCCTACGGCCTGTTCCTGTTCACGGCCGTGGCGGGCCGCGTCTGGTGCGGCTACGCCTGCCCGCAGACCGTCTACACCGAGCTGTTCGTGCTCATCGAGCGCTGGTTCGAGGGTGACCGCAATGCGCGGCTGCGGCTGGACAAGTCGCCCTGGTCCTGGGACAAGCTGTGGCGCAAGGGCGGCAAGCAGCTCAGCTGGGTGGCGTTGGCGCTGTTCACGGGCTTCAGCTTCGTCGGCTACTTCACGCCCATCCGCGAGCTGATGACGTTCGCGCTGGGCCCGTGGGAAGCCTTTTGGGTGCTGTTCTACGGCTTCGCCACCTACGGCAACGCGGGCTTCATGCGCGAGCAGGTCTGCAAGTACATGTGCCCCTATGCGCGCTTCCAGAGCGCGATGTTCGACCACGACACGCTGATCGTCAGCTACGACCCCATCCGCGGCGAGCCGCGCGGCCGCAACGCCGAGCGCGGCAAGAAGGGCGGTGACAGGAGCGAGCGCAGCGCCACCGTGGGCGACTGCATCGACTGCCACCTGTGCGTGCAGGTCTGCCCGACCGGCATCGACATCCGCAACGGCCTGCAGTACGAGTGCATCAGCTGCGCCGCCTGCATCGACGTCTGCGACGGCGTGATGGACAAGATGGGCACGCCGCGCGGCCTGATCCGCTACGACACCGAGAACGGCATGGCCCGCCAGGTCACGCGTGCGCAGCGCTGGCGCCGCATCTTCCGGCCGCGCGTGCTGATCTACGGCAGCCTGCTGCTGGCGCTGAGCACCGGCGTGCTCTACAGCCTGATGACGCGGCATGCCTTCCGCGTCGACGTCGTGCGCGACCGCGCGACGCTGGCCCGCCAGGTCGAGGACGGCTGGATCGAGAACCTCTACCGGCTGCAGCTGATGAACGCGACCGAGGCGCAGCAGCAGCTCACCATCGAGGCCGACGGCCTGCCCGGCCTCAAGCTCAGCCGCGCCACCAGCGTCACGCTGGGGCCGGCGGAGGCGCGCTGGGTCACCGTCGCGCTGCGCCTGCCGCCCGAAGCCCTGCCGCAGCTGAAGGCCGGCGCCCAGCCGGTGCGCTGGCTGATCCGCAGCGATGCCGGCGACAGCGTCGCCGAGAAATCCACCTTCGTCGTGCCGCGCTGAGCGGCGGGAGATTCACGATGCCCACACCCGAAAAGACCGCTTCTCCCTGGCGCGAGCCCATGGTCTGGCTCGTCATCGCCGGCCCGGTCTCCGTGATGCTGGCCAGCATCGTCACGGTGACGCTGACGCTGCGCCACCCCGACCCGCCGCTGGTGCTGCGCCAGGGCAGCACGCAGGCGGCCGACGACGTGCCGGCGCTGACCGCGCGCAACCACGCGGCGACCGGCGCCCCCAGCACCGCCGGAGCCAAGCAGTGACCGGCCAGCCCGGCCCCTCGCGCATCGCCCGTTCTGCGATGGCAGTGGCCTGGTCGTCGTTTCTGTCGGCGGGTGTGCTGGAGGCGCTGGTGTTCGCGGTCGTCGACCCGCACGAGCTGCGCTGGTTCGGCGCGGCGCCGGTGGACCTGTCCGCGCAGGCGATCTACACCGTCAGCTTCCTGATCTTCTGGGGCGTCATTGCGCTGGCCGCGAGCCTGGCGCTGCTGCTGGTCAACCTGCCGGCGGACGAGCCGACGCCGCAGCGGCGATCACCGGGCTGGCCTCGCTGACGCCAGGGGCGCCGCTGGCCACGACGCGCGCGTTGCGATCGTGCGTCCAGTAGGCCCAGGCCCAGTCCAGCAGCACGACGAAGCGGTTGCGGAAACCGATCAGGAAGTAGACGTGGGCGAACAGCCAGAACAGCCAGGCCGCATAGCCCGAGAAGCGCAGCGCACCCGCTGGCGTGCCCAGGTCCACGACCGCGCTGTGGCGGCCGATGGTGGCGAGGTTGCCGTAGTCGCTGTAGCGGAAGGGCAGGGTGTGCTCGCCGCGCAGGTGGCGCTGGATGTTGGCCGCCGCGCAGCGGCCCATTTGCTTGGCGCCGGGCGACACGCCGGGCACGGGCCTCGGGTCACGGCCGCGCACATGGCTCTGCGCGGCTGCCAGGTCGCCGATGACCTGGATGCGCGGGTGGCCCTTCACGCTCAGGTCGGGTTCGACGACCACGCGGCCGGCGCGGTCCAGCGTGCAGCCGGTCGCGTCGGCCAGCGCGCGGCCCAGCGGTGACGCGGCCACGCCGGCGGCCCAGACGACGCAGCGGCTGTGCAGGCGCTCGGGGCCGGCGGCCGTCGTGATGTCCAGCCCCTGGCCGTCGATGCCGGTCACGCGCGCGTTCAGGCGCACGTCCACACCGAGTTCGGTGAGTTGCTCGCGCGCCCGTTCGCTCAAGGGCTCCGGCATGGCCTGCAGCACGCGCGGGCTGCCTTCCACCAGCAGCACCTTGGCCTGGCGCGGGTCGATGCGGCGGAACTCGCCCGGCAGCGTGTGCCGCGCGATCTCGGCCAGCGTGCCGGCCAGCTCCACGCCGGTGGGCCCGCCGCCCACGACGACGAACTGCATCAGCGCCGCGCGCCGGGCCGGGTCGTCATCGCGCTCGGCGGCCTCGAAGGCCATCAGCACACGGCGGCGGATCTCGAACGCGTCGTCCAGCGTCTTCAGCCCCGGCGCGTGAACGGCCCAGTCGTCGCGGCCGAAGTAGCTGTGCGTGGCGCCGGCAGCGACGATGAGGTGGTCCCAGCGCAGCGTCGCGCCATCCTTCAGCGTGACCGTCTGCGCGGCGTCGTCGAGGGCGACGACCTCGCCCAGCAGCGTCGTCACGTTGCGCTGTCGCCGGAACAGGTGGCGTATCGGCGCCGCGATGGACGGTGCCGACAGGCCGGCCGTGGCCACCTGGTAGAGCAGGGGCTGGAACAGGTGGTGGTTGGTCTTGTCGACGACGGTGATGTCGACATCGGCTGAGCGCAGGGCCCGCGCCGCCTCCAGGCCGCCGAAACCGCAGCCGACGATGAGAACTTGGGGACGCATGGCGCCATGCTACGCCTGCTTTGCTGCGCCGCAGCATGACGTGGTTTTCGGATGGTGGTGGCGCTGTTGCATCGTGATGCAAAGGCGAATCCTGTGGCTGCGAAGCGCGCGGACGACGCACCTAGGATGCGGCGCCCAAGATGCCCCCCACCGCCCTTGCCATTGCCTCGACGCCTGCGCCTGCCACCAACTCGGCCTGGCAGCGCTCGCGTGCCGGCGGGCTGCGCGGCCTGTCCTTCCACCAGTGCCTGCTGGCGGCCTTCCTGCTGATCACCGCCTTGCTGGGCGGCGCGGCGGCGCAGGCCATGCTGGCGCTGGAGCATGTGGCGCTGCAGGGGCGCGAGGCCTCGCAGGCCGCGGCCGCGCTGACGGCGCAGGTGCAGCGGCTGGCGGAGCGCACGGTGGCGATGGAGCGCAGCGCGCGGCAGTTCCTGGTGCTGGACGACGCCAGCCTGCGCGAGCGCTTCCAGGCCGCCTGGCTGGATGCTCAGGCGACGCAGGCGGCGCTGACCGGCCTGCTCACGGAGCCTGCGTCGCCGCCGGTCTTTGCCGAGTGGGCCGCGCAGGCGCAGGCCGCCTGGGAGGTGCTGCAGAACCCAGGCCCGGCACGCTTCCGCCAGGCGGCGCTGCGGCGGCTGACGCCGGTGTTCGCGCGCCTGCACAGCCTCAACGAGACGCTGACGGTGCAAAGCCAGCAGGCCATGGACCGGCGCAGCGACGCGGTGCTGGCCGAGCTGGAGCAGCAGCGCCGCCTCATCAGCGCGCAGGTGCTGGGCGCGATCGCGCTGGCGGTCCTGCTGGCGCTGGGCTTCGGCCACTGGCTGCTGCGGCCGCTGGCCCATGTGGAGGCGGCCATCGGCCGGCTGGGCGACAACCGCTTTGACGAGCCCGTGGAGGTGCGCGGCCCGGCCGACCTGCGCCGGCTCGGGCGGCAGCTGGAGTGGTTGCGCCAGCGCTTGGCGACGCTGGAGTCCGACAAGACGCGCTTCGTGCGCCACATCTCGCACGAGCTGAAGACGCCCATGGCCTCCATCCGCGAAGGTGCGGCGCTGCTGCGCGACGGCGTCGCCGGGCCGCTGACGCCGGACCAGGGCGAGATCGTGCGCATCCTGGGCGACAACAGCGCCGCGCTGCAGGGCCAGATCGAGGACTTGCTGCGCTACCAGACGCTGGCGTCCGACTCGCAGCAGCTGCAGCGTCGCGCCGTCGACCTGAAGGCGCTGCTGGCGCGCGTCGTGGACGACCAGCGCCTGCTGTGGCAGACGCGCGGGCTGCAGGTGCAGCTCGATGCCGCCGAGTGCACCGCGGTGGTCGACGGCGACAAGCTGGCCATCGTGCTGGCCAACCTGCTGGCCAACGCGGTGCGCTTCAGCCCGCCTGGCGGTGTCGTCACGCTGGCGCTGCGACGCGACGCGGCCAGCGTCCGGGTTGACTGCATCGACGCCGGTCCGGGCGTCGCGGCCGAGGATGTGGAGCGCATCTTCGACCCCTTCTATCAAGGCCGTAACCAGGCGCCCGGCGCACGCCGCGGCAGCGGCATCGGCCTGTCCATCGTGCGCGAGATCGTGCAGGCGCATGGCGGCAACTGCCGGCTGCTGCCCAGCGAACGCGGCGCCCATTTCCGCATCGAGATTCCCCATGAAACGTCATCGAAGACTGCTTGAGATGGGCCTGCTGCTGTGGCTGGCGGCCACGCTGACGGCCTGCCAGACACCGACCCCGGCGCCCGAACCGGCGCCGCCGCCGCCCGCGCCGGTCTGCCCCGAGCCGCCCGCGCCGCCACCACCGCAGACCGACGAGCTGAAGGCCGCGCTGGCCTACGCGACCGAGCTGCGCACGCGCACCACGCCCGAGCTGACGCCCATCGCCGAGGCCTCCAGCGGCGCCGCCGTGCAGGCCATGCGCAAGGCCTTGGCGCTGAGCCAGGGCCGCAGCAGCGCCGAGCTGCTGCAGGCCGCGGCGCAGCTGGACATCGTCAACGCCGGCACCGATCCGCAGGCCGAGCAGCTCAAGCCGCTGGCCGGGCTGCTGGCGGCCCGCCTGGCCGAGCAGCGGCGGCTGCAGGACAGCGTCGACAAGCTGAGCCAGCAGCTGCGCGACAGCCAGCGTCGCAACGACCAGCTCAACGAGAAGCTGGAAGCGCTCAAGGCCATCGAGCAGACGCTGCCGGCCAAACCGATCAACGCGCCGCGTTGAAGGAGGCACCGATGAAGACGCAAGCCGCAATCCTGCTGGTGGACGACGACGCCGACCTGCTGCGCCTGATGACGATGCGCCTGAGCGCCGCCGGCCATGCGGTGCAGGCCGTGTCCAGCGCCGAGGCCGCGCTGGCCCACCTGGCCGTCAAGCTGCCGGCGCTGGTCATCACCGACGTTCGGCTGCCGGGCCTGGACGGCCTGGCGCTGTTCGACGAGGTGCGCCGGCGCCACCCGTCGCTGCCCGTCATCCTGCTGACCGCGCACGGCAACATCCCCGACGCCGTCGAAGCCACCACGCGCGGTGCCTACGCCTACCTGACCAAGCCCTTCGACGGCAAGGAGCTGATGGAGAAGATCAACCAGGCGCTGCTGGTCAATGCGCCCGGGCCCGCGCCGTTCGACGGCGACGGCAGCTGGCGCAGCGAGATCATCAGCCGAAGCCCGCGCATGGCCGAGGTGCTGGCCGAGGCGCGGCTGGTGGCCGCCACCGATGCGAGCGTGCTGATCTGCGGCGACAGCGGCACGGGCAAGGAGTTGCTGGCACGCGCCCTCCACAAGGCCAGCCCGCGCGCGGCCAAGCCGTTCATCGCGGTGAACTGCGCGGCCATCCCGGAGGCGCTGCTGGAGTCGGAACTCTTCGGTCACGTGAAGGGCGCCTTCACCGGCGCGCAGGCGCAGCGCCAGGGCCTGATCCCTGCGGCGCAGGGCGGCACGGTGTTCCTGGACGAGATCGGCGACATGCCGCTGGCGCTGCAGGTCAAGCTGCTGCGCGTGCTGCAGGAGCGGGTGGTGCGGCCGGTGGGCAGCAACGAGGCGCTGGCGGTGGACGTGCGCGTACTGTCGGCCACGCACCGCGACCTGGAACTGGCGATGGCCGAGGGCCAGTTCCGCCCCGACCTCTACTACCGGCTCAACGTCGTCAAGCTGCAACTGCCGCCGCTGTCCGAGCGGCGCGAGGACATCGCGCTGCTGGCCCAGCACTTCCTGCAGACGCTGGCCGAGCGGCATCGCAAATCGGTCAAAGGCTTTGCGCCCGACGCGCTGGAGGCACTGGTCACGGCGCCCTGGCCCGGCAACGCACGCCAGCTCTACAACGTCGTCGAGCAGGTCTGCGTGCTGGCCACCGCGCCGCTGGTGCCACTCGCGCAGGTGCAGCGCGCGCTGCAGATGCCGTCGGCCGAAGTGCTGAACTACCAGCACGCCAAGCAGCGCTTCGAGCGCGACTACCTGAACCAACTGCTCAAGCTCACGTCGGGCCATGTCGCCGAAGCCGCGCGGCTGGCCGACCGCAACCGCACGGAGTTCTATCGCCTGATGCAAAAGCACGGGCTGGACCCGCAACTGTTCCGTGCCGAGGGCGACCCCCTAGCTTCGGCGTCCGATCCTGGCGACAAAAAAGTGTCAGGTGAATCAAGCACTTAGGCGGATGGCGCCTGAGGTTGTCGCCGGCTGGCGACAAAAACCCGCTTGTCTGTGGGTGTCACTCGCCAGTTAGACCACGTGGTGATGGCTAAGTGCTTGATCCAACTGGCAAATCACGAACTGGCACAGCCCTTGCGCTAAGCCTGGTTGTGGTGCCACCCGGCATCGCGTTGATTCAAGCACTTTCAGGAGATCTGCATGCAAACATCTACCCTCGTCCGACTGCTGTCCGCTGCCCTGATGGCGACCGCCGCCTCTGCCTCGTTCGCTGCCGACCCGGCCGCCACCCCCGCGACGGCACCTGCCGAGCAGGTCGCCCAGGCGCAGACCGGCGATGCCGCCGTGGCCAGCCAGGCCGCCGCGGTGCTGCAGCAGGACAAGGATCTGCAAGCCCTGCCGTTGACCGTCAGCAGCACCAGCGCCGGCGTCATCGTTGTCAAGGGTGCAGCGCCCAGCGCCGAACTGGCCCAGAAAGCCATCAAGCTCGTGCAAGCCGTGCCGGGCGTGAAGGAAGTGCGCAACGAGATCAAGGTCGGCTGACCCTCGTTGCAGTACTGAGGCCTACCTGACGGGCCTCGCACCAAGGCCTCGCGTGCCCCCGCGAGGCCTTGTTGCATCTGGCGGCGCTTCGGCAGTGCCGACGGGCCGCTAGCAGCGGCTGTTGTTGACGATGGCCTGCAGCCCGGGCTGGTCGAGGATGCGCAGCTGGCGCTGCTTGACCTCCATCAGACCGTCCTCCTGGAACCTGGAGAAGGTGCGGCTGACGGTCTCCAGCTTCAGGCCCAGGTAGCTGCCGATCTCCTCGCGCGTCATGCGCAGCACCAGGCTGGACGCCGAGAAGCCGCGGGCCTGCAGACGTTGCGTGAGGTTCAGCAGGAAGGCGGCCAGTCGTTCCTCGGCGCGCATGTTGCCGAGCAGCAGCATGACGCCGTGGTCGCGCACGATCTCGCGGCTCATGATCTTGTGGAACTGGTGCTGCAGGCCGGTGAACTCGCGCGACAGCTGCTCCAGCTGCGTGTAGGGGATGACGCAGACCGACGAGTCTTCCAGCGCGACCGCGTCGCAGTGGTGGTGGTCGCTGCTGATGCCGTCCAGGCCCAGCAGCTCGCCGGCCATCTGGAAGCCCGTGACCTGGTCGCGCCCGTCCTCGCTGCCGACGCAGGTCTTGAAGAAGCCGGTCCGCACCGCGTACAGCGCCTCGAAGCGTTCGCCGTTGCGGAACAGGTGGTCGCCACGCGGCACGCTGCGGCGCTTGTTCACCAAGCCGTCGAGCTGGCCCAGTTCGCTGGCGTTCAGACCCACCGGCAGGCACAGCTCGCGCAGGTTGCAGCTCGCGCAGGCGACCTTGAGCGGTTCGATCGCCTTGGGAGCGGGTGACGCGGGCATGTCGGGCGTTGTCGGCAGGTGCATCGCGCGGGGCAGGGGGGTGAGCATGAATTGCATTCTTGGCCAGGCGACCCGCGGCGGCCTTGACCTGGATCAAGGCTGTCCGGCGCCGGCGTCGGCACAGTGGCGCCATGGCTGCCGTATCCGACCGCTTCCTCGACGCCGACCTGCTCCGCCGCCACGACGTGGCCGGGCCGCGCTACACGTCCTACCCGACGGCTGACCGCTTGGTCGAGGCGCACCAGGGTGCCCAGCACCTGCAGGCGCTGCGCCAGCGCGGCACGGCGCAGCCGCTATCCGTGTACGTGCACATCCCGTTCTGCGAGCAGCTCTGCTACTACTGCGCCTGCAACAAGATCATCACCAAGCACCACGAGCGCGCCGCACCCTACCTGGCCGCGTTGACGGTGGAGATGGACCTGGTGGCGTACGCCCTGGGCGGCACCGCGCCGGTGTCGCAACTGCACCTGGGTGGCGGCTCGCCCACCTTCCTGTCCGACGCGGAACTGGGCACGCTGATGACCGAGCTGCGCCGGCGCTTCAGGCTGCTGCCGGGCGCCGAGTTGTCCATCGAGGTGGACCCGCGCACGGTGGACCTGCAGCGCCTGTCGCATCTGCGCCTGTTGGGCTTCAACCGCTTGTCCTTCGGTGTGCAGGACTTCGACGTCGCCGTGCAAAAGGCCGTGCACCGCGTGCAGCCCTTTGCGCAGGTGGCTGCGCTGATGGCGCAGGCCCGCGAGCTGGGCTTTGGATCGACCAGCGTCGACCTGATCTACGGGCTGCCGTTGCAGACGCCTGCCTCCTTTGCCCGCACCATCGCGCAGGTCGCCGAGCTGCGGCCGGACCGCATCGCGATGTATGCCTACGCCCACCTGCCGCAGCGCTTCAAGCCGCAGCGGCGCATCGCGGCCGAGCTGCTGCCGCCGGCCGGCGACAAGCTGGCCATGCTGTCGGGCGCCATCAGCGCGCTGCTGGGCGAGGGCTACACCTACATTGGCATGGACCACTTCGCGCTGCCCGACGACCCGCTCGCCGTCGCCAAGCGCCAGGGCTTGCTGCACCGCGGCTTCCAAGGCTATTCGACGCAGCCGGACTGCGACCTCGTCGGCCTGGGCGTGTCCGCCATCAGTCGCGTGGGCGCCACCTATGCGCAGAACGCGAAGACGACCGAGGAGTACCAGGACGCGCTCGCCCAGCGTCAACTGCCCGTGCAGCGCGGCCTGGCGCTGACGCGCGATGACCTGCTGCGCCGCGCCGTCATCATGGCCTTGATGTGCCAGGGCCGCGTGGAGTTCGAATCCATCGCAGCGTCCTACCTCGTCGACGTGCCGAGCTATTTCGCCACCGAGCTCGAGCGCTTGGTGCCACTCGCCGAGCAAGGCCTCATCGTGCTGGAGCCGGGTGCCATTCAGGTCACGCCGTTGGGTTGGTACTTCGTGCGCGCCGTGGCGCTGGTGTTCGACCGCTACCTGCAGGCCGACGCGAGCCGCGAGCGCTTCTCGAAGATCATCTGATGGGGCTGCATGCCGCGCTGATCGGCTCGGCCGCGTTGATGGGCCTGGCGGCGGCGCCGCATTGCGCGCTGATGTGCAGCACGCCCTGCGCGCTTGTCGCACGAGGCTGGCGCCAGCAGTCGCGGCTGCTGGCAGGCCGGCTCGTCGGCTACAGCGTGGCGGGCGTGGTCGCTGCGGCAGCAGCCCAGGTGCTGGCCCAGATGTCCCAGGGCGCCGCGGTGCTGCAGCCGCTGTGGGCGTTGCTGCAGGCTGCCTTGCTCGTGCTGGGCCTGAGCCTCGTCTTGCGCGGCCGCGTGCCGGTGTGGCTGGCGAACGCACGCTGGCGCCCGACGCCGGGGCGCAGTTTCGCGACAGGCCTGGCCTGGGTGGCCATGCCGTGCGGGCTGCTGCATGCCGCGCTGCTGCTGGCTGCGCTGTCCAACTCGCCGCTGGACGGTGGGCTGGCGATGGCGGCGTTTGCCGTCACGAGCACCTTGGGCCTCACGGTCGCACCGGTCTGGCTGGCGCGCCTGCCGCGCCGCGTCGGTGACGCGTCTCCGGCGCTTCGGCTCGCGGGCCTGGGACTGGTCGCCGCATCGGGCTGGGCGCTTGCCCACGGGGTTTGGCAACGCCTGGCGTTGGCCTGCTGACACCCACCCTAAACTCGCGGGGTTTCGTTTCTCTCGCCCATTGCGAAAGCCCCCCAGCCATGTACCAACACATCCAAGTGCCGGAAGGCGGCCAGAAGATCACGGTCAATGCCGACTTCTCGCTGAACGTGCCCGATCAGCCCATCATTCCCTACATCGAAGGCGACGGCACCGGTCTCGACATCACGCCGGTCATGCTGAAGGTGGTGGACGCGGCCGTGGCCAAGGCCTATGGCGGCGCGAAGAAGATCCACTGGATGGAGATCTACGCCGGCGAGAAAAGCACCAAGGTCTACGGCCCTGACGTGTGGCTGCCCGAGGAGACGCTGCACGCCGTGAAGGAGTACATCGTCTCCATCAAAGGCCCGCTGACGACGCCCGTGGGTGGTGGCATCCGCTCGCTGAACGTCGCGCTGCGCCAGGAGCTGGACCTGTATGTCTGCCTGCGCCCCGTGCAATATTTCGACGGCGTGCCCAGCCCCGTGAAGGAGCCACACAAGGTCGACATGGTCATCTTCCGCGAGAACTCGGAAGACATCTATGCCGGCATCGAATACGAGGCCGAGAGCGACAAGGCCAAGAAGCTCATCAAGTTCCTGCAGGAGGAACTGGGCGTCAAGAAGATCCGCTTCCCCAACACGTCCGGCATCGGTGTCAAGCCGGTCAGCCGTGAAGGCACCGAGCGCCTGGTGCGCAAGGCCATCCAGTACGCGATCGACAACAACAAGCCCAGCGTGACCATCGTGCACAAGGGCAACATCATGAAGTTCACGGAAGGTGGCTTCCGTGACTGGGCCTACGCGCTGGCGCAGAAGGAGTTCGGCGCCGAGCCCATCGACGGCGGCCCGTGGTGCAAGTTCAAGAACCCGAAGACGGGCAAGGACATCACCATCAAGGACGTCATCGCCGACGCCTTCCTGCAGCAGATCATCCTGCGCCCGGCCGAGTACAGCGTCATCGCGACGCTGAACCTGAACGGCGACTACATCTCCGACGCGCTGGCCGCGCAGGTCGGCGGCATAGGCATCGCGCCGGGCGCCAACATGAGCGACTCCATCGCCATGTTCGAGGCCACGCATGGCACGGCGCCCAAATACGCCGGCAAGGACTACGTGAACCCCGGCTCCGAGATCCTGTCAGCGGAGATGATGCTGCGCCACATGGGCTGGACGGCGGCCGCCGACTTGATCATCAGTTCGATGGAAAAGGCGATCCTCAGCAAGAGGGTCACCTACGACTTCGCGCGGCTGATGGACGGCGCGACGCAGGTGTCGTGCTCCGGCTTTGGTCAGGTCATGATCGACCAGATGTGAGATGGCGCCGGGCATTGCGCCGGTATCGAATCGAAAGCCGCCTTCCAACGAGCGCGGCTTTTTTTCGTCCCCGCAAAAGGAAACCCCGGCGTGGGGCCGGGGCTTCGGGGCGACTCGTGGTGCTTCACGAGCCGTCCGACAAGAGCAGTTGCAGGAGGCAAACGCCAAGTGACAGACTGTATGAAAAGAATCTGGCAATTGGCTTGCTATTTGATTGCGAGAGCCTGCCCAGGCGTGAAAACGCAACGGAGTTCGAGCGGCGACTAGGCGAGGGCGTGACGCGCAGCGGTCGCGAAACGGGGCGCCATGGCGCCCCGTTGCTTTTCTCATCTGCAGGGAATCAGCTGGCCAGCGCCTGCAGCGCCGCGTTGAACGTGGCGCTCGGGCGCATGACCTTGTCCAGCTTGGCCACATCCGGCAGGAAATAGCCGCCGATGTCGGCCGGCTGGCCCTGCACATCCTTCAGCTCCGCGGCGATCTTGGCCTCGTTGGCGGTCAGCGTCTCTGCCACCGGCTTGAAGCGCGAGGCCAGCTCGGCGTCCTCGGTCTGCTCGGCCAGAGCCTGCGCCCAGTACAGCGTCAGGTAGAAGTGGCTGCCGCGGTTGTCGATTTCGCCGGTCTTGGAGCTGGGGCCCTTGCCGTTGTCCAGCAACTTGCCGGTGGCCGCGTCCAGCGCCTTGGCCAGCACCTTGGCCTTGGCGTTGCCGGTCTTCAGCCCGACATCTTCCAGGCTCACGGCCAGAGCCAGGAACTCGCCCAGCGAATCCCAGCGCAGGTGGTTCTCTTCCACCAGCTGTTGCACGTGCTTCGGCGCGGAGCCGCCGGCACCCGTCTCGTACATGCCGCCGCCGGCCATGAGCGGCACGATGGACAGCATCTTGGCCGAGGTGCCCAGCTCCATGATGGGGAAGAGGTCGGTCAGGTAGTCGCGCAGGATGTTGCCGGTGGCGCTGATGGTGTCCAGACCGCGGATGACGCGCTCCAGCGTGTAGCGCATCGCACGGACCTGGCTCATGATCTGGATGTCCAGGCCGGTCGTGTTGTGCTCATGCAGGTACATCTTGACCTTGGTGATCAGCTGCGCTTCGTGCGGGCGGTACTGGTCCAGCCAGAACACCACCGGCATGCCGGAGTTGCGGGCGCGCGTGACGGCCAGCTTCACCCAGTCGCGGATGGCGGCGTCCTTGCACTGGCACATGCGCCAGATGTCGCCCTGCTCGACGTCCTCGCTCATCAGCACTTCGCCCGTGGCGATGTCGGTGATGTTGGCGACGCCGTCTTCCGGGATCTCGAAGGTCTTGTCGTGCGAGCCGTATTCCTCGGCCTGCTGGGCCATCAGGCCCACGTTGGGCACGGTGCCCATGGTCTTGGGGTCGAAGGCGCCGTGCCACTTGCAGAAGTTGATGATCTCCTGGTAGATGCGGGCGAAGGTCGACTCGGGCATCACGGCCTTCACGTCCTTCAGGCGGCCGTCGGCACCGTACATCTTGCCGCCGCTGCGGATCATGGCGGGCATGGACGCGTCGACGATGACGTCGTTGGGCGAGTGGAAGTTGGTGATGCCCTTGGCCGAGTCCACCATCGCCAGCTCGGGGCGGTGCTCGTGGCACGCGTGCAGGTCGCGCTTGATCTCGTCCTGCTTGCTCTGCGGCAGCGTGGCGATCTTGGTGTACAGGTCCACCATGCCGTTGTTGACGTTGATGCCCAGCTCTTCAAACAGCTTGCCATGCTTCTCGAACGCCTCGCGGTAGAAGATGCGCACGCAGTGGCCGAACACGATGGGGTGGGACACCTTCATCATGGTCGCCTTCACGTGCAGCGAGAACATCACGCCGGTCTTGCGCGCGTCTTCGATCTCCTTTTCATAGAAGGCCAGCAGCGCCTTCTTGCTCATGAACATGGAGTCCACCACTTCGCGGTCCAGCAGCGAGACCTTCTGCTTCAGCACGATGGTCTTGCCGCTCTTGGTGATGAGCTCCATCTTCACGTCGCGGGCGCGGTCCAGCGTCATGGACTTTTCACCGTGATAGAAGTCGCCGTCGTGCATGTGCGAGACGTGCGAGCGCGAAGCCTGGCTCCACTCGTCCATGCGGTGCGGGTTCTTGCGGGCGTATTCCTTGACAGCCTTGGGCGCGCGGCGGTCGGAGTTGCCTTCGCGCAGCACCGGGTTCACGGCCGAGCCGATGCACTTGTTGTAGCGGGCGCGGATGTCCTTCTGTTCATCCGTCTCTGGCTTCTCGGGGTAGTCCGGGATTTTGTAGCCCTTGTCCTGCAACTCCTTGATGGCGGCCTTCAGTTGCGACACCGAGGCGCTGATGTTGGGTAGCTTGATGATGTTGGCCTCGGGCTTGAGCGTCAGCTTGCCCAGAGCGGCCAGGTTGTCGGGCACGCGCTGCTCTTCGGTCAGCAGTTCAGGGAACTGGCCCAGCACGCGGCCGGCCACCGAGATGTCGCTGGAAACGACATCGATGCCCGCCGACGCCGCGAAGAGCTTGACGACCGGCAACAGCGAGGCAGTGGCCAGGCGGGGTGCTTCGTCGGTCAACGTGTAAACAATCTGGGTCTTTTCGGCGGTCATGGGCGTGGTCCGGTAAATAGGAAATGCGTGCGGCGCGGCGCGCCAGGCGGTTGCGCGCAACACGTAACTCTAGCAAGCCAGGTCAGGGGGCGGCGCCGTGTTGGCGGGCGCCAATGCAAAAGCCCCGTGGCGCAAGGCCACGGGGCTTTTGTTTCCAGGCTCAGCTCAGGATGCCAGCGGCTGCTGTTGCTGCTGCTCGGCCGCGCGCGCGGCGGCTTCCATCGGCGTGATGTTCTGGGCCAGTTGGCCCTTGGGCCCCTGCACCAGGTCGAACTGCACCTGGCTGCCCTGTTTCAGCGTCCGGAACCCCTCCATCTGGATCGCCGAGAAATGAGCGAAGACATCATCGCCACCCGCTTCGGGCTCGATGAAACCAAAGCCCTTGGCATCGTTGAACCACTTGACTTTGCCCAGCGCCATCATGTTGTCTCCATTCTTTGTGGCACCTCCCGGGGAGGCGGACGCAGATTCTGGTGACGTGAACAAAAGCGTCAATTCGGGACCTTCCCGGCCGGGTTGACCCGGAGAAGCTTGCAATTTCGCCGCGCGTCGCCAACTGCCCGCGGTCGGCGGGGGATAACCCCCGTCGATAGAATCCCGACATGCCTGTGCTCCCCGTCATTCCACCGCGAAACCAGTCGCCTCCGCCCCCGCCCGCGCCTCCCGTGAAGCCCGGCAAGGACGAAGGCGAAGGGGCGGTCGTCGTCGAGCGGCAGACCCAGAAAACCGAGCCCCCGCGGCTCTATCAGGTGCTGCTGCTGAACGACGATTTCACGCCGATGGAGTTTGTTGTCATGGTTCTGCAGGAATTTTTCCGGCATGACCTCGATACGGCGACGCAGATCATGCTCAAAATCCACCACGAGGGTCGCGGGGTTTGCGGTGTCTTCACCAAGGACGTCGCCGCGACCAAGGTGGAGTTGGTTCTGGCCGCCTCCCGGCGTGCCGGCCACCCCCTGCAGTGCATTATGGAGGCCGCATGATTGCGCAAGAGCTTGAAGTCAGTTTGCACATGGCGTTCGTCGAAGCCCGCCAGCAGCGGCACGAATTCATCACCGTCGAGCACCTGCTGCTCGCGCTGCTCGACAACCCCAGCGCCGCGGAGGTGCTGCGCGCCTGTGCGGCCAACCTGGATGACCTGCGCAAGAGCCTGACGCAGTTCATCAAGGAAAACACGCCCATGGTGGGCGGCAGTGACGAGGTGGACACCCAGCCCACGCTGGGCTTCCAGCGCGTCATCCAGCGCGCCATCATGCACGTGCAAAGCACGGGCAGCGGCAAGAAGGAAGTGACCGGCGCCAACGTGCTGGTCGCGATCTTCGGCGAGAAGGATTCGCACGCCGTCTACTACCTGCACCAGCAGGGCGTGACGCGCCTGGACGTCGTCAACTTCATCGCCCACGGCATCAAGAAGACCGACCCGGAGCCGCCCAAGGCACCGGAAGGCCAGAGTCAGGGCCAGGAAGGTGAACGCGAGGAAGGCGAGGGCGGCAGCGCCAAGGCGTCGCCGCTGGAGCAGTTCACGCAGAACCTGAACCAGCATGCCAAGGACGGCAAGATCGACCCGCTGATCGGCCGCGAGGCCGAGGTCGAGCGCGTCGTGCAGGTGCTGTGCCGCCGGCGCAAGAACAACCCGCTGCTGGTCGGCGAGGCTGGCGTCGGCAAGACGGCCATCGCCGAAGGCCTGGCCTGGAGGATCACCGAAGGCGAAGTCCCTGAGGTCCTCGCCGACTCCGTCGTCTACTCGCTGGACATGGGCGCGCTGCTGGCGGGTACCAAGTACCGGGGCGACTTCGAGCAGCGCCTGAAGGGCGTGCTCAAGTCGCTGAAGGACCAGCCCAACGCCATCTTGTTCATCGACGAGATCCACACGCTGATCGGCGCTGGCGCGGCGTCGGGCGGCACGCTTGACGCGAGCAACCTGCTCAAGCCGGCGCTGTCGTCCGGGCAGATGAAGTGCATCGGTGCGACGACCTTCACCGAGTACCGCGGCATCTTCGAAAAAGACGCCGCGCTGTCCCGCCGCTTCCAGAAGATCGACGTGCCCGAACCGTCGGTCGAGCAGACCATCGAGATCCTGAAGGGGCTGAAGAGCCGCTTCGAGGAGCACCATTCGGTCAAATACGCGCTGGGCGCACTGCAGGCCGCGGCCGAGCTGTCGGCCAAGTACATCAACGACCGCCACCTGCCGGACAAGGCCATCGACGTCATCGACGAGGCCGGCGCTGCCCAACGCATCCTGCCCAAGAGCAAGCAGAAGAAGACCATCACGCGCGTGGAGGTGGAAGACATCGTCGCCAAGATCGCGCGCATCCCGCCCGCGTCGGTCAACAGCGACGACCGCAGCAAGCTCAAGACGCTGGACCGCGACCTGAAGAGCGTCGTCTTCGGCCAGGACCCGGCCGTCGATGCGCTGGCCGCCGCCATCAAGATGGCGCGCTCAGGCCTGGGCCGGCCCGAGAAGCCGGTCGGCTCCTTCCTGTTCAGCGGCCCCACGGGCGTCGGCAAGACGGAAGTGGCCAAGCAGCTGGCCTACATCCTGGGCATCGAGCTGATCCGCTTCGACATGTCGGAGTACATGGAACGCCACGCCGTCAGCCGCCTGATCGGCGCGCCGCCGGGCTACGTGGGCTTCGACCAGGGCGGCCTGCTGACCGAGGCGGTCACGAAGAAGCCGCATGCGGTGCTGCTGCTCGACGAGATCGAGAAGGCGCACCCTGACGTCTTCAACGTGCTGCTGCAGGTCATGGACCATGGCACGCTGACCGACAACAACGGGCGCAAGGCCGACTTCCGCAACGTCATCATCATCATGACGACCAACGCGGGCGCCGAGGCGTTGAACAAGGCCACCATCGGCTTCACGACGTCGCGCCAGCAGGGCGACGAGATGGCCGACATCAAGCGCCTGTTCACGCCGGAGTTCCGCAATCGCCTGGACGCCATCGTGTCTTTCCGCGCGCTGGACGAGGAGATCATCCTGCGTGTGGTCGACAAGTTCCTGCTGCAACTGGAAAGCCAGCTGCAGGAGAAGAAGGTGGAGGTCAGCTTCTCCGACGCGCTGCGCAAGCAGCTCGCCAAGAAGGGCTTCGACCCGCTGATGGGTGCGCGGCCGATGCAGCGCCTCATCCAGGACACCATCCGCCGCGCGCTGGCCGACGAGTTGCTTTTCGGCAAGCTGGTCGACGGTGGGCGCCTGAGCGTGGACGTGGACGACAAGGGCGAGACGGTGCTGGACATCCAGCCCATCGTGAAGCCGACCAAGGACGGCAAGCCCAAGGCGGAGCCGGCGACGGCCTGAGCAGACGCGCGACGGAAAGGGACGCTTCGGCGTCCCTTTTTTCGTTCAGCCGGCCGGGTTCTGCTTGAAGAACCCGGCGAGCAGCGCGTACATCGCCGGCTCCTCGGCACGCATGGCGGCCGGGGCAACGAAGAAGGCCTCGACGGCCACCGCGAAGAACTCCTCCACGGCTTCCGCGCCGTAAGGGTCGATCAGCGTGGCCTCGCCGGCGTCCGCGCGCTCGCAGAAGCGCTCCCACTCGGCATCGATGACGGCGATCCAGCGCTCGCGCGCCTCGCCACCGTCCAGCGGCGGCACGCCATCGGCCAGGCCGTCGCGCATGTCGATGACATGGGCGAACTCATGGATGACGACGTTGAACACCTCGTCGACGCCGAACTGCGCCGGGTCGTTGCTGACCGCGATCGCATTCCAGGCCAGCATCAGCGGGCCGCCTTCCATCGCCTCGCCGGCCAGTTCCTCGTCGTACTCGTGCACGACGCCGTCCGCGTCCTGGACCGTGCGCTGCGCGACCACCTCGCCCTCGTGCATGACGATGCCGACAAAACCGTCGTACCAAGCCAGACCCAGGCGCAGCACCGGCAGGCAGGCCTGGGCCGCGACGGCGACGGCGACCTCGTCGGTCACGTCGAAGCCGCCCACGCCATGGAATTCCTTGGTCGCCAGGAAGAGGCTGGACAGCCGGCGAAGTTCCGCCAAATCGTCCGCGCTGCGCTGGGCCAGGAAGGGGTAGCGCAGCAGCGTCAGCTGCCACAGCGCGTCGGGAATCGCGTGGCGCTCGACGGCGCGCTGTTCGCGCCAGTTCTGCAGGGCTTTCAGGATCACAGCGGGAGGCGCTGCAGGCCCGCGGCCGACAGGCGGATCACGTCGCCGCGCGGTGGGCTGGCCTCCAGATCCCAGTCGGACAGCACCACGCGCTTCAGGCCTGCGCCGAGGTCATGCTCCGCTGGGCGATGCGTGTGGCCATGGATCATCGTGGTCGCACCGGCCTCGGCGAGCAGCGTGCGGCAGGCGTCGGCATCGAGGTCGGTCGTCATCAGCTGCGCCGCCTGAGCCGCGCGGCTGCCCTCGCGCATCTGCCGGCCCAGCGCCTGGCGGGCGGCCAGCGGTTGTGCCAGCACCTGCACCTGCCACGCGGGCGAACGCACCTGGCGACGAAAAGCCTGGTAGGCCTGGTCGTCCAGGCATTGCGCGTCGCCGTGCACCAGCAGCCAGCGCTGGCCGAAGGCGGCCAACACGGTGGGGTCGGGCAGGGCGGTCATGCCAGCATCGGCCAGCAGGTCGGGGCCGACGAGAAAGTCGCGGTTGCCGGGCATGAAGAACAGCGCCAGCCGCTGCGAGGCCTCGCGGAGCAAGCGCACGACGCCCGCTTCGAAGGGCTCGTGCCGCGCGTCGTCGCCGACCCAGACTTCAAAGATGTCGCCCAGCAGCAGCACCGCTTGCGCAGGAGTCTCGGCCAGGTGCCGCTCAAGCCGGGCGGTCGTCGCCGGCGTGTCCGGCCCGAGGTGCAGGTCGGACAGCAGGTCGACCTGCTGCCACTGCACCGGAGCCGTCAGCGTGTGGATCAAACTTCGACGGCTTTTTCGATGATGACGTCTTCGACCGGCACGTCGCCGTGGCCGGCGCGCGTGGCGGTCTTGGACTTCTCGATCTTGTCGACGACGTCCTTGCCCTCGATGACCTTGCCGAACACGGCGTAGCCCCAGCCCGACGGGCTCTCGGACTTGAAGTCCAGGAAGCCGTTGTTGGTCGTGTTGATGAAGAACTGCGCCGTGGCCGAGTGCGGCGCGTTGGTGCGCGCCATCGCCAGCGTGTAGTGGGCGTTCTTCAGGCCGTTGTTGGCCTCGTTCTGGATCTGCCCGTCGGTGGGCTTTTGCTGCATGCCGACTTCGAAGCCGCCGCCCTGGATCATGAAGCCCTTGATGACGCGGTGAAAGACCGTGCCGTCGTAGTGGCCCTTGCGGACGTAGCTCAGGAAGTTGGCGACCGACAGCGGCGCCTTCTCGGCGTCCAGCTCGATGAGGATGTCGCCGTGGTTGGTGGTGAGTTTGACTTGGCTCATTTTTTGACAGGCTCGACGAGAGCCTTGGTGATGAAGATGGGCTTGACCGGGAAGTGTTCGTGCACGCTCTTGGGCGCCACGGCCACGGCGCGGATCTTGTCGACGACGTCCATGCCGTCGACGACCTGGCCGAACACGGCATAGCCGCTGGCGCGATTGTCCGGCTCGCCGTCCAGGCGCACGTTGTCGGCCACGTTGATGAAGAACTGCGACGTGGCCGAGTTGGGATCGCCGGTGCGTGCCATCGCCAGGCTGCCGCGCACGTTGCTCAGGCCGTTGTGAGATTCCAGCGGAATGGGCGGCTTGGTCGGGCGCTGGTTGAGCTTGGCGTCGTAGCCGCCGGTCTGGATCATGAAGCCGTCGATGACGCGGTGGAACAGCACGCCGTTGTAGTGGCCGGCCTTCACGTACTGCAGGAAGTTGGCGACCGACTTGGGCGCCTTCTCGGCGTTCAGCTCGATGCGGATGTCGCCCTCGGTGGTCTGCAGTTTCACGGTCTGGGCGACGGCAGCGCCCGCGGTCAGCAGTGCGGCAAGGAGGAGAGGAATGGTCTTCGTCATGGCGGATGGAGAGTTAGCGGGCGGCGCGAAGTTCGCGGGTCAGGGCCAGCGTGCCGTTGATCTTGCCGGTCAGCGCATCACTGGGTACGGTGACGGCTTTCTGCGCGCGCTGGTAGGCGCGCAGCGCCAGGCGCAGCAGCACATCGCCAAGGTTTTCCTGGGCCTGGGCATGCTCGGGCTGCAGGCGCAAGGCTTGCTCCAGCGCGGCCTTGGCCTCGTCCAGCTCGCCCGCGGCAGCGTGCAGCACGGCGAGGTTGTTGTACGGGTCGGCCAGGTCGGGGAAGTCCTGCGTCAGGCGGATGAAGATGGTCTTGGCCTTTGCGCGTTCGCCAAGCTCCATGCGCATGACCCCCAGCGCAAAGCGCAGCTGCAGGTCGTCGGGCATGCGCACGAGGGCCGTCTCGACCTGCTCGACGGCCTGGGCTTTCTGCCCGGCCAGCCACAGGCGTTGCGCACTGGCGAGGTCGTCGGCGCGCGCGGGCAAGGAGGCCAGCGCGACGAGCAGCACAAGGGAGGTGAGGGGAAGGCGCATGAGGGTTGTAGCGGGGGGCGGCGTCAGGGTCGGCCGCTATACTGAAATCATTCTATGAGCCCCGCCTGGCCGCCCCCGGTGCGGGGCTTCTTGTTGGTGGCTGCTGCCCCCCGTTTCCGTTTCACATGTCCCTGCGCGTCCACAACTCCCTCAGCCGCACCCTCGAAGACTTTCAGCCGCTCGTGCCGGGCCAGGTGCGCATGTACGTGTGCGGCATCACGGTCTACGACCTGTGCCACATGGGGCACCTGCGCATGAACATGGCGTTCGACGTCATCTACCGCTGGCTGCGCGCCAGCGGCTACGGCGTCACCTATGTGCGCAACGTGACGGACATCGACGACAAGATCATCAAGCGCGCCGTGGAGCGCGGCATCACCATCCGTCAGCTCACCGAGGAGATGACGGCCGCGATGCATGAGGACTTCGCCGCCGTGGGGCTGCTGCGCCCCGACCACGAGCCGCGGGCGACCGAGTACGTGCCGCAGATGCTGTCGCTGATCGCGCGGCTGGAAGAGCGCGGCCTGGCCTATCGCGCCGAAGGTGGCGACGTGAACTACGCGGTGCGCAAGTTTGACGGCTACGGCAAGCTCAGCGGCAAGGATCTGGACGACCTGCGCGCCGGCGAGCGCGTCGCGGTGGACGACGGCAAGCGGGACCCGCTGGACTTCGTGCTCTGGAAGGCCGCCAAGGCCGACGAACCCGCCGATGCCAAATGGAACGCGCCCTTCGGCGAAGGCCGCCCAGGCTGGCACATCGAGTGCTCGGCGATGAGCTGCGCGCTGCTGGGCGAGAGCTTCGACATCCATGGCGGCGGCGCGGACCTGCAGTTCCCGCACCACGAGAACGAGATCGCGCAGAGCGAGGGCGCCGGCTATGGCTTCGCCCGCTACTGGCTGCATAACGGCTTCCTGAACGTCGACGGCGAGAAGATGTCCAAGAGCCTGGGCAACTTCTTCACCATCCGCGACGTGCTGCAGAAGTTCGACGGCGAGACGCTGCGCTTCTTCATGCTGCGCACGCACTACCGCCGGCCGTTCAACTTCAGCGACTCGCACCTGGAAGACGCGCGCACCGCGCTGACGCGGCTCTACACCGCGCTGGATGCCGTGCCGCCTGCTGACGTCACCATCGACTGGGCCGAGCCCAGTGCTGCCGCGTTCAAGACCGCGATGGACGAGGACTTCGGCACGCCCGGTGCGGTGGCCGTGTTGTTCGACCTGGTCAACGAGGTCAACCGCGACCGCTCGCCGCAGCGCGCTGGTCTGCTGAAGGCGCTGGCCGGTGTGCTGGGCGTGCTGCAGCAGGAGCCGCGTGCCTACCTGCAAGGCGGGGCCGGTGACGACAGCGCCTGGATCGCGGAGCGCATCGCGGCCCGCGCGGCGGCCAAGGCGGCCAAGGACTTTGCCGGCGCCGACGCGATCCGCGCCGAGCTGTCGGCCAGGGGCATCACGCTGAAGGACGGTGCCGGCGGCACGACCTGGGTGAAGAGCTGATGGTCCCCAAGGCCCCCGTCGAGACGGTGCGCGACGTCGTGCCCGAAGTGGTCCCGCCCTACTGGGACGAGGCCTGCAAGCACCTGGTCAAGCGCGACCGCGTCTTGCGCAAACTCATCCCGCAGTTTGGCGAGGCGCGTCTGCAAAGCCGTGGCGACGCCTTTGCCACGCTGGCCCGCTCCATCGTCGGCCAGCAGATCTCGGTCAAGGCCGCGCAGTCGGTCTGGAACCGCTGGGTCGCCCTCAGCCCCAAATTCCAGCCCTCGGCCGTGCTGGCGCTGGGCGTGGAAGAGCAGCGTGCTGCCGGCCTGTCCGCGCGCAAGGTCGAATACCTGCGCGACCTGGCCGAGCATTTCCACGCCGGCAGCGTGCATGTGCGCCAATGGGCGCAGATGG
This sequence comes from Roseateles sp. P1_C6, assembly GCF_056406315.1. Lineage (NCBI taxonomy): Bacteria > Pseudomonadati > Pseudomonadota > Betaproteobacteria > Burkholderiales > Sphaerotilaceae > Roseateles > Roseateles sp. P1_C6. The sequence continues at coordinate 170,694 of NZ_JBFUAK010000011.1, read as the reverse complement.
ACGACGAAGCCATCATCGAAGAACTGGTCGCGATCCGCGGCATCGGCCGCTGGACCGCCGAGATGTTCTTGATTTTTCACCTGATGCGCCCCAATGTGATGCCGTTGGATGACATCGGCCTCTTGAAGGGCATCAGCCTCAACTACTTCTCCGGCGAGCCCGTCTCCCGCGCCGAAGCGCGCGAAGTCGGCGACGCGTGGGCGCCTTACCGTTCGGTGGCCGTTTGGTACATTTGGCGCAGCCTCGATCCGCTACCCGTGGACTACTGATGAGCAAAAAACACTTTCTCGAATTCGAGCAGCCGATCGCTGAACTCGAGACCAAGATCGAAGAACTGCGCTACGTGCAGAGCGAGTCGGCCGTCGACATCTCGGAAGAGATCGACCGCCTCTCCAAGAAAAGCCAGCAGCTGACCAAAGAGGTCTACGCGAGCGTGGCGCCGTGGCAGGTCTACCAGATCGCCCGCCACCCGCAGCGCCCGCAGACGCTGGACTACTGCGCGGAAGTCTTCACCGAATTCCAGGAGTTGCACGGCGACCGCCATTTCGCGGACGACGCGGCCATCGTCGGCGGCATCGCGCGCTTCAACGGCCAGGCCTGCATGGTCATCGGCCACCAGCGTGGTAGCGACGCCAAGGAGCGCACGCTGCGCAACTTCGGCATGCCGCGCCCCGAGGGTTATCGCAAGGCGCTGCGCCTGATGAAGCTGGCCGAGAAGTTTGGCCTGCCGGTCTTCACCTTCATCGACACCATGGGTGCCTATCCCGGCATCGGTGCCGAGGAGCGCAGCCAGAGCGAGGCCATCGGCCGCAACATCTTCGAGATGGCGCAGCTGGAAGTGCCCATCATCGCCACCGTCATCGGCGAGGGCGGCTCGGGCGGCGCGCTGGCCATCGGCGTGGCCGACCAGGTGCTGATGCTGCAGTTCGCAGCCTATTCCGTGATCTCGCCCGAAGGCTGCGCATCCATCCTGTGGAAGAGCAGCGAGCGCGCGTCCGACGCGGCCGAGGCACTGGGCATCACGGCGCATCGCCTGAAGGCCATGGGCTTGATCGACAAGATCGTCAACGAGCCCGTCGGTGGCGCGCATCGCGATGCCAAGCAGATGGCGTCCAACCTGAAGCGCGCGCTGTCCGATGCGCTGCGCCAGGTCAGCGACCTGAAGACCCGCGAACTGCTGGACCGCCGCTACGAGCGCCTGCAGGCCTATGGCCGATTCGGCGACACCAAGAACCGCTGATCCCTCCGGTGAGGTTGTCGCGGTCGCCTTCAGTGGCGGCCTGGATTCCACGGCGCTTTTGTATGCCGCCACCCGCGCGGCCCGGGGCCACCGGGTGCATGCCTTCCACGTCCATCACGGGCTGCAGCCGCAGGCCGACGACTGGGCGGCGCACTGCGAACGTGTGGCCATCGAGCTCGGTGCGGCTTTCGTCTGCACCCGCCTGAGCGGCCAGCCCGCGGCGGGCGACAGCGTCGAGGCCTGGGCGCGCGCAGGGCGTCACCGGGCGCTGCATGCGATGGCCAGGTCAGCCGGTGCGGACCTGCTGCTGCTCGCCCACCACCGCCGCGACCAGGCCGAGACTTTTCTGCTGCAGGCGCTGCGTGGCGCGGGCACGGCTGGCTTGTCCGGCATGCCGCGCGTGCAGTGGCGCAGCGGCGTCTGCTGGGCGCGTCCGTGGCTGGATCAGCCCCGTGCCGCCATCCTGGCCTATGCAGAGCAGCACGGCCTGCGCTGGATCGAAGACCCGAGCAACGCGGACGTGAGGTTCGCGCGCAACAGGCTGCGCCAGGTGCTGTGGCCGGCGTTCCCTTCGGCCGAGGTTGGGTTGGCGCAAGCCGCGCGTTGGGCGCAGCAGGCCGACGCGCTGGCTGCGGAAGTCGCAGCGGCGGACCTGGCCGTGCTGGATGCGTCCAGGCGCCTGGACCTGGCCGCGTTGTCGCGTCTGTCGCCCGCGCGGGCGAGCAATGCGCTGCGCGCGTGGCTGTCCACGCGCACTGCCGCGCCGGCCAGCCTGATCGAGCGGCTGTTGAGCGAATGGCGGCCCGGCGCCACCTTGTCCTGGCCCGCGCCGGGCGGGGAAGTCCATGCCTGGCGTGACGGCCTTTTCTGGGCGGCGTTGCCGCGGCAGGCCGCGACGCCGCTCCAGATTGACCTGAGCCGGCCCGGCCACTATCCCCAGCCGGCCTGGCGAGGCACCTGGATCGTCGAGAACGCACGCCCCGGCGTGCGGTCGGTGCGACTCGCGGGGCTCACGCAGCGCGACCGCAGCGGTGCCGAACAGTTCCAGCGCGCGCCTGCGTCGGTGCCGCGCAGCCTCAAGAAGGCCTGCCAGGAGGCTGGCCTGCCACCCTGGCGCCGCAGCGGGCCGCTGCTGTTCGATGCCGAACAACGGCTGATCGCCGTCGCCGGGCTGGGCATGGACGCCCGTGCCTTCGCCGGTCAAGATGAGCCGCAACTGGCCTTGCGTTGGCTGGAGGACGCAGCCTTGCCGCAGAGCGAAGGCGTCAGTGGGTATGGCGCATAAAATCTGGGGTTTGCGAGCATGCCGTCCTGGCGGCTCCGTCTTCAGCCTTCGCTCAAACACATGGCTCTGATCGTCCACAAGTACGGCGGCACCTCGATGGGGTCCACCGATCGCATTCGCAACGTGGCGAAGCGCGTCGCCAAATGGGCGCGGGCCGGCCATCAGATGGTGGTCGTGCCTTCGGCGATGAGCGGCGAGACCAACCGCCTGCTGGGCCTGGCCAAGGAGTTGGCACCTAGCAGCGTGACGCCCGAGGTCAACCGCGAGCTGGACATGATCGCGGCCACTGGCGAGCAGGTGTCGGTGGGGTTGCTGGCCATCGCGCTGCAGGCCGAGGGCGTGCAGTCGGTCAGCTACACGGGTTGGCAGGTGCCGGTGTCGACGGACTCGTCATACACCAAGGCCCGCATCGAGAGCATCGACGACAAGCGCGTGCGCGAGGACCTGGCCGCCGGCAAGGTCGTCGTCATCGCCGGCTTCCAGGGCATAGACGCCGACAACAACATCACGACGCTGGGCCGCGGTGGTTCGGACACCTCGGCCGTGGCCATCGCCGCCGCAATGAAGGCCGACGAGTGCCTGATCTACACCGACGTGGACGGCGTCTACACGACCGACCCGCGCATCGTGCCTGAGGCGCGCCGCCTGCACACCATCAGCTTCGAAGAGATGCTGGAGATGGCGTCGCTGGGCTCCAAGATCCTGCAGATCCGCTCGGTGGAGTTTGCCGGCAAGTACCGCGTGCCGCTGCGCGTGCTGTCAAGCTTCACGGCGTGGGACATCGACATCAACGAGGAAGCCAAGTCCGGCACCCTGATCAGTTTTGAAGAGGACGAAAAAATGGAACAAGCCGTCGTTTCGGGCATTGCCTTCAACCGTGACGAGGCCAAGGTGACGCTGCTGGGCGTGCCCGACAAGCCGGGCATCGCCTTCCAGATCCTGGGCCCGGTGGCCGAGGCCAACATCGACATCGACGTCATCATCCAGAACGTCTCGCACGACGGCAAGACCGACTTCTCCTTCACCGTGCACCGCAACGACTACGCGCGCACGATGGAGCTGCTGCAGAACACCGTCGGCCCGGCCACCAACGCCAGCAAGGTCGTCGGTGACCCGAAGATCTGCAAGGTCTCCATCGTCGGCATCGGCATGCGCTCGCACGTGGGCGTGGCCAGCAAGATGTTCCGCGCGCTGAGCGAGGAGGGCATCAACATCCAGATGATCTCCACGAGCGAGATCAAGACCAGCGTCGTCATCGACGAGAAGTACATGGAGCTGGCCGTGCGCGCGCTGCACAAGGCCTTCGACCTCGACCAGGAAGTCGCGGCGGCCTGAAGCCGGCGCCTCGACCAAGTTGTACTTTGGTCGCTGTGCGAGGGAAGGCGATGCTCGCCGGATCGACCGGCAAGCCCATCGCCAGCGCTGGCCGGCTCGGGGGAGCGGCCCGTCTCGGCCCACAGCGTGCCGAGATGCCGATGATCGACTGATTTCTCTCTGAGAGCCCGCTGTGCTGGTATAGAATGCGCGGCTGTGCTGGAGTCGTGACCGAGTGGCCGAAGGTGCTCCCCTGCTAAGGGAGTATGTGGGCAAAACCTGCATCGAGGGTTCGAATCCCTCCGACTCCGCCAAGCACAACCCATTGAAGCCCGCGCCAGCGGGCTTTTCTTTTGCCCGAGCCGTGACGAATTGATCGATTTGCGATCAAATTTGCCAATTCAAGGGCTGATTCGATTATTTATGATGCGCCTGAGGCGTTCATGAGAATAAATCGATTGGGGCGATGTCGCGTCTTGGAGCTGACACTGGCTGGCCTGCTGCTGGCCGGTGGCGCGGTGGCTGCGCGTGCGCAAGCGACGGCGCCGCAGGCCGCGCCTCCCGCGCCGGCAGCCGCCTCCACCGCGAGTGCGGTGCGCCTTTATGTGCCGTTCAACGCCGGCGGTGAGGCCGACGGTTCGGCACGGAACTTCCTGCGCAGTGCCGCGCGCATGCCGGGCGGCGGACTGGCCATCGAGACCATCTACCTGACCGCCGAGTCTGGTGGCGCTGCCAGCCGCGCGGTGAAGGCGGCGCCGCCTGATGGCCGCACGCTGCTGCTGGCGCGCGTCGGCAATGTCGCCATCCTGCCGGCCTTGGCGCCGCAGACGGCGTTGCCATCGACCGACTTCACGGTGCTGGCGGTGCTGGACCAGGCGCCGCTCGTTTGCGCCGTTCGCGCCGGGTCGCCGATCACCTCCGTGCGCGAGCTGCAGGCCGCGATCGCCGCGGCGCCGGGCCGCATGCGCTACAGCGCGGCCGGCGCCGGCACGCTGCAGAACCTGGCCGTGCGCTACCTGCTGGCCCTCAGCGGGCTGCCGCCTGATGCGGCGCGGCCGGTGCATTTCAGCCAGGGCTCGCAGGTGACGCAGGCGCTGCTCGACGGGGAGGCGGACTTCAGCTGCAACAACGCGCGCAGCGTCGTGCCGCTGGTGCAGTCCGGCGTGCTGCGGGGGCTGATGACGACGGCGCATGGCCGGCTCAGGGCTTTGCCGCGCCTGCAGAACGCGGCCGAGCTGGGCCTGCGCGACATGCAGCAGCTGCAGGGCTGGTCGGCGCTGCTGGGCCCGCCGGGCATGCCGGCCGAGGTGGTCGCGCGTTGGCGCGCCGTGCTGGACCATGTCGTCGACGACCCCGAGTGGCAAGCCGGCACTGAAGCCTTGGGCGCCGCGCCGCGCATCCGTGCGATTCCCGATCCCGCCCAGTACCTGCGCCAGCAGGCCTTGTTCTATGAGCGCCTCGTGACGCTGCTCGGAGCCAAGCCATGAAGCATGCGCCGGGCCGGCTGTTGCCGCTGCTGCTGGATTGCGCCCTCGTGGCGGTGCTGGTGGCGGTGGGCCTGGTCGGCAGTGTGACGGCCTACCGGTCGCTGTCGCAGAAGGCGGCCAGCCAGCAGCGCGAGTTGCTGAACGCGATGGGCCAGAGCGTCGTCGGCGCGTTCGACCTGCAACTGGTGCGCGCCGTCGAGGCGCTGCACGTCAGCGGCCAGATGATGTCGGCCCAGGGCCTGCCGACGCGTGCGCAGTTCACCCGCTTCGGCGCCAGCCTGCTCAGCGAGTCATCGGCGTTGACGCTGCTGGAGTGGCAGCCCCTGGTGCCCGACACGGCGCTGGCCGAGTTCGAGCGCCGCGCGGCGCTGGAGCAGCCGGGCTACCGCGTCGTCGAGCCCGCGACGGAGTACGAGAGCGATGGCTTCGTTCCCGCGCGGTCGCGCGAGGTGCATGTGCCGGTGCTGTATTCCTGGCCCGAGTCCGCGGCGGCGCTGGGCGTGGACATGGCCTTCGACCCGCGCCGCATGCGCTCCAAGCAGCTGGCCCGCGATGCCGGCTCGCCGGTGGCCTCCGAGACTTTCGGGCTGATCCGGCGCGGCCAGTCGGGCCCGGCGCTGACGGGCTTTGCCGTGTCGGCACCGGTCTATCGCTCGGCCCAGCCGGCCGGCGTGGAGGCCAGGCGGGCCGAGCTGCTGGGCTTCCTGGCCGGTGTCGTCGAGGTGTCAGGGCTGATGCGCGAGGCGGCGCTGCGGGCCGACGCGAACGGGCTGGACTTGTTCGTCTTCGACCAGGACGAGCGCCACCGCCTCATCTACTCCTCCGCCGGCAGCGAGCCCTTCCATTCGGACGAGCACGACACGGCGCTCAGCGTCGACGTGGGTGGCCGGGCCTGGCAACTGGTGATGCGGCCGCGCGCGAGCTTCGTCGGCGCAGGGCACGATGAACTGCCGCTGCTGGCCCTGGCCGCCGGTGCCATCGCGACGCTGCTGGTGGGGCTGGCCGTGGCACGCAGCCTCGTCATCCGCCGCCGGCTGGAGCGCACCGAGGCCGTGCTGGCCGAGGACCGCCAGCGCATGGCCAATGTGCTGGACGGCACGGCCGCCGGCACCTGGGACTGGCACATCGACAGCGGCCGGCTGATCGTCAACGAGCGCTGGGCGCAGATGCTGGGGCGCAGCCGCGCCGAACTGGAGCCCATCACCGGCACGACCTGGGAGCGGCTGTGCCATGTCGGCGACCTCATCGAGGCCCACACGGCGATGAAGCGCCATTTCGATGGCGAGGAGGAGCGCTACACGGCCGAGTTCCGCATGCGCCATGCCGATGGGCACTGGGTCTGGGTGCAGAGCAACGGCAGCATCTTCGAACGCGCCGCCGACGGTCGCCCACTGCGCCTGGCCGGCACGCACATGGACATCTCGCGCCGCAAGGCCGATGAGCAGCGCCTGCAGGACGACGCCCGCGCGCTCGAAGCCGCGAACCGGCAGCTGCGCGACCTGGCCATCCAGGACGCGCTGACCGGTGCCTTCAACCGGCGGCATTTCAATGACGTCTGCCTGGCCGCGCTGGCCGGCGCCCAGCGCGGCCAGGCCGTGGCGCTGTGCATGCTCGACGTGGACCACTTCAAGGCCTACAACGACCACTACGGCCACCAGGCCGGAGACGCCGTGCTGAAGGCGCTCGCCCAACAGCTCAAGGACAGCCTCAAGCGCTCCACCGACGCTCTGTTCCGCCTGGGAGGCGAGGAATTCGGCGTCATCTTCTCGGCCACCTCGGCCGAGGCCGCGCAGAGCTTCGTTGGCCAGCTCTGTGCCGCGTTGCACGCGCTGGCGCTGCCGCACGCGCAAAGCCCGTTCCGCGTCGTCACGGCCAGCTTCGGCCTGGCGTGGTGGGCCGCGCCCACGTCGCGGCTGACGCCCGAGGCCATGTATGCCGCGGCGGACGCGGCCCTGTACGACGCCAAGCATGCCGGGCGCGACCAGATCGTCATGCGCTGCTTCCAGGCGGGCGAGGGCGAGGCGCAGCCGGCGTTGGCGCGGTAGGGCCGCCTCAGGTGTAGCGTGTCGCGCGGCCTTCGCGCACGAAGGCCCAGAGCTGCACGCCGAGCGTGCGTGCCGTCTCCACGGCCAGGCTGCTGGGGGCCGACATGCAGGCCAGCAGGCCGGCGCCGGCCATGGCGGTCTTGTGCACGAGCTCGAAGCTGGCGCGGCTGGACATCAGCACGAAGCCGTCGCGCGGGTCCGCATCTTGGCGGGCGAGGGCGCCTGCCAGCTTGTCCAGCGCGTTGTGGCGGCCGATGTCCTCGCGCGCCAGCAGCAGCTCGCCGCTGGGCCGGCACCAGGCGGCGCCGTGCAGGCCGCCGCAGCGTGCGTTCAACACCTGGGCCGCATGCAGCCCGGCCAGCGCGCGGTCCAGCGCACCGTCGCTCAGCACCGGCGCCTGCACCGGCGCGGGCTGCACGGCCCCGACCTGGGCCAGGCTCTCCAGCCCGCACAGGCCGCAGCCGGTGCGGCCGGCCAGCAGGCGGCGGCGCGCCTTCAGGTGCTGCTCGCGCGCGGCTGTCACGCGCAGTGCCAGCTCCATGCCGTCGGGCAGGGTCAGCACGTCAATGTCCAGCAGCTCGTGGCGCGACGTGATCCAGCCCTCGCTGAGCGCAAAGCCGAGCGCGAAGTCCTCCAGGTCGGCCGGTGTGGCCAGCATGACGGCCTGGGAGACGCCGTTGACCGTCAGTGCGACGGGCATCTCGACGGCCACCTGCTCGTCGCGCGAGGCGCTGGGGGGGCGCAGCGTCAGCAGGGCTTCGGCGGCGGGCGGTGGCGTGACGACGGCGTCGGACAGGGGCATGGCGAAATCATAGAAGGCGGTGGCTGCCAGGGGTGGCTCAGGGTGCCGGCAATGCAGCCTGGCCGGGCTCGGGCTCGATGTGCATGCCGATGTGGGCCCACAAGTCCTGGGCAGTCAGCAGCGTCAGCATGCGGTGAGGCGATGCGTCGGCGCCGCGCACGAGCCGGGCGCGGTTGCCCGGGCTGGGCAGGGCCTGGCCGGCCGCGATGCTGAACACGGGTCCCAGTTCCTCCACGCGCAGCGCCAGGCTCTGCCCGGCCTCGTTGCGGCAGATGACGACCGGCGCCTCGCGCGCGTCGGCGGTGCGGCCGTACATGGCCAGGCTCAGGTCCAGGACCGGCAGCATGCGGCCGCCATGCTGCAGCATGCCCACCAGCGCACGCGGCGCATTGGGCAGGGCCGTCAGGCGCGGCTGCTCCAGCGCCTCGACCAGCAGTGCCGCGGGCAGGCCCAGCCATTCGCCGGCCACGCTGAAGGCGGCGATGTCCAGGCTTTGATCGCCGGCCTGCGCCGCTGGCGGCACGAAGCCGGCATCGACCGCGCCGGACTGCGTCGGCACGCGCGGGCCCAGCGGCTGCAACAGCACGGCGGCCACGTCTTCGCTGGATGGTGCTTGGCCCTGCTTGTATTCGCGGTAGCCCTGGGACATGGCGATGCCGGCCGCGTGGACCATGCCGCCGATGTCCAGCTCGCAGCGCAGCGTCTGGCCCGCGCCCATGCCGGCCAGGTCGGCCAGCGCGGTGGGGGACAGCGGCGCCTGCGTGCCGGCCGGCCAGCGCGCGTCCGAGCTGGCGACGATGCGGCCGTCCCGCGTGACGAACAGGCCGGCGGGCTGCAGCGCTGCAGTCTCGGCCGTCGATGCCGGCAGCGCGTCGCGCAGCATGGCCGCGAACTGTGGTGCGCCATCGAAGACGATGGCGATGCCGCCCACCACCTGGCCGCCGTGCTGCAGCGTCGTGGCGTAGACGTAGGTGGGCTGGCTGGCCGCGCCGGGCGCCTCGTACAGCGCGGTGGCCTCGTGGCGCGAGACGACATGGCGCTCCGGGTCGCGCAGCGCCAGCGCGGCGCGCACCCACGGTGCGTCCAGCCTCTGGCCCACGAGCCGGCTGCGGGCCGGGTCAGACACGGCGACGACCTGGCCTTGTGCGTCGAACACCAGCAGCAGCGAGTAGACGGTGTACAGGCCGTTGATGTGTTGCAGCACCTGCTGCGCCTCGGCCGCGGCGGCGGCGGCCTGCGGCGTGCCCTGGGCGGCGAGCGCGCGCTGCAGGCGCACGTCCAGCGCCCACCAGCGGCAGTCGTTGGCGCGCTCGTAGAGGTTGCGGTCCATGATGTCGATGGCCAGCCGCGCCTGGAACAGCGCGCCGTCGAAGACCGCTGCCAGCGTCGAGTTCTGCAGCTTGGCGATGGCCTGCTCGAACACCTGGCGCAGCTGCCCGCCGGTGCGCTGCACCTCGTTGAGCAGCGTCGTCGCGAAGCCGTTGCCGTTCTGGCCGTTGCCCGTGCCGGCTCCCGGGCGGGCATGGCTGCGCAGCTTGCCGTTCCACAGCGTGCGCGACAGGTTGCGCTGGATGCGGCGCGCCTCCAGCGGGATGTCTTGCAGCTCGGCGTCGAACAGCTGGCGGGTGTCTATGGCTTCGCCCAGCCGGCGCAACTCGTCGCTGAGGGCCAGGTCGTCCTCGACGTCGAAAGCCCACTCCAGCGGCGTCAGCACGCAGGCGGTCCAGCCCGGCGGGCCCATATAGCCTTCGTAGCCGCTGGCGCGGGCGGTGGCGCAGAGGTAGTCGCGGCCGGCGAACAGCACGCGCTCACCCTTGGCTTGCAGCCGCGCGCCGGGCGGGACCTGCCAGGCGTCCGAGCTCTGCAGCACGCGCTGGTCGGCGTCCAGCAGGCAGATGACTGCGTGCTCGTCCTGCCCGGCCAGCAACTGGCGGAACACGGCCGACATCTCGTCCGCCAGGCGGAAGGACAGGCACAGCAGTCCCACGACGCCGGCCGGCGTGCGCAGCGCGCGGGCGTAGACCAGGCCCGCGCGGCCGCCCAGCAATGCCGTCGGGCCGTAGCGTTCGACATAGGGCGCGTCCGACACCAGCGCCTCGGCGACCCAGGCCTCGTTGCAGACGGGCGCGTCGATGCCTTCGTCCTGCCGCGCCAGCACCTCGCCGCGGGGAGACAGCACGATGACGTCGTCGTAGACCGAGTACTTGGCGGTGTAGGCCGCAAAGCGTGACTGCAGCGCCGCGCGGCTGGCCGCGTGGCCGGGGGCGGCGGGGTCCAGCGCGGCGTGGGCGCACAGCGGGCCGTCCGACGCCAGGAAGCCCACATCGGCCGTGCGCTCGAACAGGTTGCGCACGAGGATGTCGATGCTCACGCGGGCCCGGCTGTCCATGCGCGCCAGCGCATGCGCCCGCAGCCGCCGCGCCAGGCTGTCCAGCAGCGTGGTGGTGAGGTCCTGGAAGGCGGTGCGCGTCTGCGCGATGTCGGTGGCCGTGCCGCTCATCTGGCCCAGCAGCGCCAGGCTGTCCCAGACGCCTTGCAGCCGCTGCAGCGCCTCGCGGTGCTCGTCGACCAGCGTCATGCGGCGCAGATACGGCGCCACCTCAGGGCTGAAGGGCAAGCCTTTGTGCCAGACCTTGTTCATCGCGCTGCAGTCCTCCGGGGATGTGTTCCTGCGGGCGCTGTCCATCGCAGCCAGGCCTCGCGGGCAGCAGCATGCATGGGATTGCGGCGTTTGCGAGGCTGGACTGCGCGATCAGGCCAAAGCCGTCACGCAAAGTGAGAATGCGGCCTTGCGGGCCAGGCGCTGCCACCGGCCCGAACACCCGTGAATGCCCGTTTATGGGGCGCGCCGCTTGATCGGCACCCCTTGTCTTGCCTGGAGCCGCTGTGTACCTGCCCACTCATTTCAAGTCCGACGATTTCGCGCTGGCGCTGAAGCTGATCGATGACCATCCGCTGGCGCTGGTGCTGGGGCCGGATGCGCAGGGCCAGAGCTTTGGCAGCCATCTGCCGCTGATCGCCAAGGCGGACGGCGAGGCGCTGACGCTGGAAGGCCACATGGCACGGGCCAATCCGCATTGGGGCTGGCTGTCCAGCCAGAAGCAGCTGCTGGCCGTCTTCAGCGGGCCGAGCGCCTACGTGAGCCCGAGCCATTACGACAGCGTGCAGAACGTGCCGACCTGGAACTACGCGGCGCTGCACGCCTATGGCGACGTCGAACTGATCGACGGCCAGGCCGACAAGGATGCGCTGCTGAAGCGCCTCATCGGCCGCTTCGAGCCCGAGTACGCCGAGCAGTGGCGCGGGCTGAAGGAGGACTACCAGCACAAGCTGCTGGGCGCCATCGTCGGCTTTCGCATCCGCGTGACGCGCTGGGAGCTGAAGCTGAAGATGAGCCAGAACCGCGCGGCCACGGAGCGCCGGCGCATCCGCGACGCACTGGCGGCGTCGGAGCGCGGCGAGGACCGCGCGACAGCCGCGTGGATGGCGCGGCTGGAGGGTTGAGCGGCCGAACCGCTGCGGCGCGAGGGAGCCCACCGGGGGGGCAGGCCGGCGCGACGGCCTCGCGGTGTCGGCGCGTGAATATCACCCATCAAACGCGCAAGCGCTTGATCCGGCTTTGCAGCGCCGCGGCGCTACCGTCCGGCCGACATCAGGCCCGACAAGAACACCGCATGAACGAGACAAGCCGCACGAAGACCATGCTCCGCCTTGCTGCGTGGCTTGCGCTGGCGCTGCCGCTGCCGGCGTCGCAGGCGCTGGCCGACGAGCCCGTCACGGCACCTCCAGTCCGCGCGCTGGCCACGGCCGGTCCTCCATGGGGTTTCGAGATGTCGCAGCGCACGCCGGACCCGGCCGTGCGCTTCGGGCGCCTGCCCAACGGGCTGCGCTACGCCCTCCAGCACAACGAGACACCCAAGGACGGCGTGGCCATGCGCATGCGCATCGGTTCAGGCTCGCTGCAGGAGCGCGACGAGGAGCTGGGGTTGTCCCACTTCCTGGAGCACATGGCCTTCCGTGGCAGCGCCAACGTGCCGGACGGCGAGGTCGTTCGCATGCTGGAGCGCCAGGGGCTGCGTTTCGGTGCCGACACCAACGCCTCCACGAGTCTGGACCAGACGATCTACCACTTCAACTTCCCCAGGGCCGACGCAGCCGCGCTGGACACGGGGTTGCTGCTGTTCCGCGAGATCGGCGAGCGGCTGAAGCTGAACCCGCAGCTCATCGAGCAGGAGAAGGGTGTCATCCTGTCCGAGGAACGCGTGCGCGACGTGCCGGCGCGGCGGGTCGCCGTCGCGCAGGTGCAGCAGCAGCTGGAGGGGACGCGGGTGGCGCAGCGCCCGCCCATCGGCCGCATCGAGACCGTCCAGGCCGCCACGGCCGAGCGCCTGCGCCGCTACTACACGGCCAACTACCGGCCCGACAACGCGACGCTGATCGTCGTGGGCAACATCGACGTGGACGCCGTGGAGCGGCAGATCCGCGAGCGGTTTTCCGATTGGCGCAACGCCACGCCGCCTGACACGCCCGACCTGGGCGTGGCCAAGCCGACACGGCCGGTCGTCGAGTTCGTGGCCGCCGACGCTCCGGGCACGCTCGCGCTGACCTGGCTGCGGCCGGTGGACATCCGCCCGCACACGCCGGCGGTGTCGCGTGAGTTCCTCGTCCAGGGCCTGGCCGTCAGCGCGCTCAACCAGCGTTTGCGCGATCGGGCGCAACAGCCGGGCAGCCCCTTGATCGGTGCCGCGGCCAGCGTGCAAGCCTCCGTCTACCGGGTGGCCGGGGTGGCCCAGTTGGCAGTGCAGGCGCAACCGGGGCGATGGACCGACGCGCTCGACGCGGTGGTCACAGAGCTGCGGCAACTGCTGGTCCATGGCTTGACCGAGGCTGACATGCAGCGCCTGCTGCCGGGCGTGCGCAGCCAGATGCAGGCCCGACTGGCCCAGGAACCCACGCGTCCGCACGCGGCCATTGCGGACCGGCTCATCAATGCCGTCCAGCCGCACGCGCCCTATCTGAGCGCGCAGCAGGCGATGACCGAGACGGAGCCGCTGCTGGCCAGCCTGCAGCCCGAAGAGCTGACCGCCGCGCTGCGCGACTGTTTCGGCGGCACGCAGCCGCTGCTGTTCCGCAGCACCCAGTCCGGCGCCTTCGGCGTGGAGAAGGTGACCCAGCAGCTGGTCCATGCGATGACGCGGCCGATCGCTGAGCCGGCGGCCGTCGCGGTGGCGGACTGGCCTTACACGGACTTCGGCCAGCCCAGCGCCATCGTCGCCCGCACGCAGGACGTCGAGCTGGGCACGACGAATGTCCAGTTCGCCAACGGCGCGCGGCTGGTCATCAAGAGCACCTCGCAGCAGAAGGACTGGGTGAGCGTACGGGTTCAACTGGGCCAGGGGCGTGCCGGCATCGCGGCCAGGCATTGGCATGCCATCTGGGCTCTGGGCCCGGCCGTGAGCTTGGGCGGCACCGGCCAGCGGTCGGCGGCGGAAATCCAGCAGTGGCAGCAGCGCAGTGGCAAGCGCCTCGCGGTCGGCTTCGGCGTGGGCCAGCATGCTTTCACGCTGTCCGGCATGACCCGCCCCGCCGACCTGCTGGCGCAGCTGCAGTTGCTGGCGGCCCATGCGCGCGATCCCGGCTTTCGCCCCGAGTTCGGCGAAAAGCTGGCCGCGCTGGGCGGATCTCAGGTGGCCTCGCTGGAGGCGCGGCCCGCCGCAATCCACGAGCGCGAGGTCGCGCGCGTCATGAACCGCGGCGATGCGCGCTTGGGGCTGCAGCCCAGCGCGGCCGACGTGAGGGCCACGCGGGCCGGTGAACTGCCCGCCATCCTGAAGCCCGCGCTGGCCAGCGCCCCCGACATCGTCATCGTCGGCGACGTGACGGAAGAAGCTGCCATCGCCGCGGTGCAGGCCACTTTCGGGGCGGGTGACGAGCGGCCACGTCAGCCGCGTGCCGCGCTGAAGGCCGAGCCCGTGGCGGGCGGCGGTGCGCCCTACGTGGTCTACCACCGCGGTCGGGCGGACCAGGCGGTGCTGGGCTGGTACTGGGCCATGCCCGACCACTGGACGGATCCGGCGCTGTCGTACACCGGCCGTGTGGCCGGTGCGGTGCTGCGGGCCCGCCTGGTGGACACCGTGCGTGCGAAGCTGGGCATCACCTACTCGCCGCTGGCAGGCGCCTCCGCCTCGCTGGATATTCCGGGTTCGGGGCGCTTTGTCGTGAACGTCGAAATGCCACCGCAGAAGTTCGACGCGGTCCGCGAGTTGCTGCACGCGCAGCTGCGCGAGCTGGCCGAGCGGCCCGTCAGCGCCGACGAACTGCAGCGTGCCCGGCAACCCCGCGTGGAGAGTGTGCTGAAGGAGCCCGAGAGCCCGTCGTACTGGGTCAGCTGGCTGGCGCGCATCCAGGCGGACCCGCGCATGAAGGACGCCATGCGGGCCGAAGTCGCCGGGTTGCAGGCCGTGACGGCGGAGGGCGTGCAGGCCTATTTCCGTGACCACATCGCGCCGCGCCCGCCCGTCGAGGTGGTCGCGCGCGCGGCGGAGCCGGTGGCGGGGGCGAACTAGGGTTCAGGCCGGGACCGTCTCGCCCAGCGCGCGACGCAGCGCCATCGCGGCATGCGGCGCGCGCTCCTTGGCGCCGCTGATGAAGAACATGAACACGTCGCGCGGCGCGGACGCTTCCGCCGGCGCCGGCTCGATGCGCGGCACGCCATCCGGTTCGCCGCCTTGGGCCCAGGCCTGCGCCGCGCTGGCCAGCGCCGGGAACACCTCCGGCTTGCAGCCCAGCGGCTCGTCCGAGTGCGTGCGCATGATGCGTGTGTAGACGAACTCGCCCGTCGGCTCGGCGATGGCGGGATAGTCGTCGGACTCGGTGAACACCGTCGCAGCCTTGTACTGGCGGGCGAGGGCCAGGTACTCCGGGCACTGGAAGCTCGCATGCCGCACATCCAGCACGTGGCGCAGCTTCAGGCCGTCGACGCTGGCAGGCAGCAGTTCCAGGAAGGCGGTGAGGTCAGCGGCATCGAACTTGTGGGTCGGTGCCAGTTGCCACACGACAGGGCCCAGCTTGTCGCCCAGCTCGGCGATGCCGCTGTCGATGAAGCGCTTGATGGAGTCGGCGCCGTCGGCCAGCACGCGACGCTGCGTCGCGAAGCGGATGGCCTTCAGCGAGAACATGAAGCCGTCGGGTGTCTCGCTGCGCCACTTGGCAAAAGTGGCCGGCTTCTGCGCGCCGTAGTAGGTGCTGTTGATCTCGATGGCCGTCAGCCGGCCGCTGGCGTACTGCAGCTCGCGGGCCTGCGGCCAGCCCTTGGGGTAGAAGTTGTCGCGCCACGGCTCGAAGTTCCAGCCGCCGATGCCGACCCTGATCTTTCCTTCGCTCACGCTGCCCTCCGGGCTCAAGCTGTATGAAAAAACAGTCTATCGGTGGGCCTGGGCTGGCGCAAGGTGTTCGGCCAGAAAGGGTTCCAGCATCTGCAGCATCTCGCCGTGGTTCACCGTGAGGCTGTAGCCATGCCCTTCGCCATATTTGGCCAGCCACAACGGCGGATTGCCGGCTTTCCTGAGCGCGTCGCGCATGACCTTGGACTGCTCCAGCGGCGTGCGGGCGTCCTGCATGCCGGCATGGATCATCACCTTGGCCTTGATGCGCGCGGCCAAGTGGCGCGGTGACACCGCGTCCAGCGCCGCGCGGTCCTTGTCCGGGTCGCCCACCATGTCGATCCAGAACTCGCGGGCCTCTTGGTGGCGTGACAGGTCGCTCCAGCTCGAACTGAGCTGCAGCGCCAGGTCCGAGACCGGAAAGCCCGCGACGGCGCAGCGGTAGCGGTCGGGGCTGCGCGCAACGGCCATCAGGCTGGCGTAGCCGCCGTAGCTGCCGCCCATGATGCACAGCCGCGCCGGGTCGGCGTCGCCACGCTGGACGATGGCATCGATGGCGTCGTCGAGATCGTCCTGCATCGCCTTGCCGAACTGCCGGCGCGCCACGTGCACGAAGTGCTTGCCGAACCCCGTGCTACCGCGGAAGCTGGGCAGCAGCACGACGTAACCCCGCGAGGCCAGCCAGCGGGCCGTGGCTATGTCGCCGAAGGCGTCACCCCAGACGGCGCCGCGCACCCAAGGCCCGCCATGCACCAGCACGATGGCAGGCAGTGGCGTGCCCGCGGCGGTCAGCGGTGGGCGCAGCAGCAGGCTGAACAGCGTCAGGCCGTCGCGGCTGCGCAGCGCGAGGGTTTCGGTGGCGGGCACGCGCCTGGGGTCTAGGCCGGGCTGCACACTCAGCACGCTGCGCAGCTCGCCGCTGCGGCTGTCCAGAAAATACCAGCGGGCCTGCTCGGTGTCGGAGCGCGAGCTAACGAACACCAGCGGCGAGCTGGAGAACTGCAGCACGTTGATGCGACCAGGCAGCGTCTGGTCGACGAGGTCTTGCAGCTTGCGGCGGCGCGCGTCCATCCACGCGAAGACCGGGCGGGCCGCATCGATGCGCACGCCCAGCAGCTCGCCGCTGACTTCATCGCGCAGCAGCGCACCGACCTCGTCACCCGTGGCGTCGATGGCCACGTCGAACTGCGGATGCTCGATGAGCACCTCGCCCCATTGGCCTGTGGCGGGGTCGTACTCACGCAGCGCCGTGGTGTCGCGGCCCTCGTTCGTGGCCACCAGCAGCTTGCCGTCTGCCTCGACGCTCAGCGGGCGGCGGACGTCGCCGCGCATCAGGTGGTAGCGCCACAGTTCGCGCCATTTGCCGTCGGGGTCACGGTAGTGGACGACCCGTTCGGGCGTGTCGGCCACGCCGCTGATCGCGACGCGGGGCTGATGGCGGGCGTCTAGCACCCAGTCCTGAGTGCGGGGCGGGCGCTGGTCCGTCAGCAGCACGCGCTTGCCCGTCACGGCGTTGACGCGGTAAACGTCCGTGCTGTGCTCGTCGACGTCGTTGCAAGCGGCGATGAACTCTTCGTCGCTGCCCGGTATCGTCTGCAGCGGCCACATCTGCGTGTAGTGGTGCAGGTTGCGATTCCTGAAAGCGTTCAGGCTGGCGTGCAGCTTGCGCTGTTGCCGCCCATCGCGGGTGGTGACGAACAGGCCACCCTTCACCGTCAGCGTCTCGCGGCTCTGGCCATGCTGGGCCAGCGTGAACAACAGGTGCCCGCTGCCCAGCCATCGGGGCTGGGCGATGTCGGCGTCGCTGTAGCCGATGTGCGATTCATAGCGGCCTCGTTCCAGGTCGTAGACGTTCAGCACCATGCGGCCCTGGTGATCGGCCAGCAACGCCAGATAGCGGCCGTCCGGCGAGAGCTGAGGTTCCGTGAGGCTGGCGCCGCCGAAGGCTTCGCTGGCCGTCAGCGGCTTCAGCAGGGGCGGGGTGTCAGGCACTTGGCCTGCGGCGTGCCGAGCGCAAAGCGCGGCGGCCAGCAGCACCAGCGGGGCGAGGAAGGTCGAACGCATGGGGTGATAACGGCGACGGGGGACCGCCGGCTCGGCGGTCGGTTGGCAAACAAAAAAGCCAGCACCCCCTGGGGGAGTGCTGGCTTGCGGCTTGCGTGCCAGGAGTCTACATGCCGGCGTAGTTAGGGCCACCGCCGCCCTCGGGCGTGACCCAGACGATGTTCTGCGTCGGGTCCTTGATGTCGCAGGTCTTGCAGTGCACGCAGTTCTGCGCGTTGATCTGCAGGCGCTCGCCGCTACCGCCCTCGTTGGGCACGAACTCGTACACGCCCGCCGGGCAGTAGCGGCTCTCGGGGCCGGCGTACTTGGCGAGGTTGACCTGCACCGGCACCGAGTTGTTCTTCAGCGTCAGGTGGGCCGGCTGGTTCTCTTCGTGGTTGGTGTTGGAGATGAACACCGACGACAGGCGGTCGAAGGTCAGCTTGCCATCCGGCTTGGGGTAGGCGATGGGCTTGCACTCGGCGGCCGGGCGCAGCGACTGGTGGTCGCCCTTGTGGTTGTGCAGCGTCCACGGCGGGTTGGTGACACCCAGCTTGGGCAGCAGCCATTGCTCGATGCCGGTCATCAACTGGCCCGTGGTCTTGCCCTTCTTGAACCACAGCTTGAAGTTGCGCGTCTGCTGCAGCTCCTCGTTCAGCCAGCTCTTCTCGAAGGCCTCGGGGTAGGCCGTCAGCTCGTCCTGGGCGCGGCCAGCGTCCAGCGCGGGCGCCAGCGCCTCGGCGGCCAGCATGCCGCTCTTGATGGCCGCGTGGCTGCCCTTGATGCGGGCAGCGTTCAGGTAGCCGGCGTCGCAGCCGATCAGGCAGCCACCGGGGAACACCGTCTTGGGCAGCGCCTGCGGCGTGCCGTTGTTGATGGCCCGGGCGCCATAACCGATGCGCTTGCCGCCCTCGATGTGAGCGCGGATGGCGGGGTGGGCCTTCCAGCGCTGCATCTCCTCGAACGGGCTGAGGTAGGGGTTGTCGTAGTCCAGGCCGATGACGAAGCCCAGCGTGACCTTGTTGCCCTCCAGGTGGTACAGGAAGCCACCGCCAAAAGTGTCGCCCTCCATCGGCCAGCCGGCGGTGTGCACCACTTTGCCGGGCTGGGCCTTGTCGGCCGGGATCTCCCACAGCTCCTTGATGCCGATGGCATAGGTCTGCGTGTCCTTGCCTTCGGTCAGCTTGAACTTCTCCAGCAACTGCTTGCCCAGGTGGCCGCGCGCGCCTTCGGCAAAGACCGTGTACTTGCCGAGCAACTCCATGCCGAGCTGGAAGTGGTCGGTCGGCTCGCCGTCCTTGCCCAGGCCCATGTTGCCGGTGGCCACGCCCTTCACGCGGCCTTGCTCGTCATACAGCACCTCGGCCGCGGCAAAACCCGGGAAGATCTCGATGCCCAGGTTCTCGGCCTGCTGCGCCATCCACTTGACGACGTCGGACAGGCTGATGACGTAGCAGCCGTGGTTGTGGAAGTTGCGCGGCACCAGCCAATCGGGCGTGCGCTGGCTGCCAGTCTCCGACAGGAACAGCACGTCATCGCTGGCGACGGCCTGGTTCAGCGGGGCGCCGAGTTCCTTCCAGTTCGGGAACAGCTCGGTGATCGCGCGGGGGTCCATCACGGCGCCCGACAGGATGTGCGCGCCGGGCTCCGAGCCCTTCTCGAGCACGACGATGTTGGCGTCGGGCTTGATCTGCTTGAGGCGAATGGCCGTTGCCAGGCCCGCGGGGCCGCCGCCGACGACGACCACGTCGTACTCCATGGACTCACGGGGGCCGAACTGGGCCAGGATTTCTTCGGATGTCATGCAGGTCTCCGGTAACTTTGAATTGCGCGCGATTCTAGAGAGGCTGGATCGCAAATCGAACGGTCGTGCTTTTTTAGTATGGCAAGCCTAGGCCGGTAGGATCGGTGCAACCCACTCAGAAAGCAGTCTCATGAGTTACTCGATCAACCTCGAAGGCCGCGTGGCCCTGGTCACCGGCGCGTCCAGCGGCCTCGGCGCGCAGTTCGCGAAGACCTTGTCCCAGGCCGGCGCCTGCGTCGTGTTGGCAGGCCGGCGCGTCGAGCGGCTGAAAGACCTGCGAGCCGAGATCGAGGGCGGTGGCGGCGACGCCCACGTCGTGGAACTGGACGTGACGGACGTGGCCAGCATCAAGTCGGCGGTGGCTCACGCGGAGACCGAGGTCGGCACGCTGGACATCCTGATCAACAACTCGGGCGTCAGCAGGACGCAGCGGCTCACCGACGTGACGGAGAACGACTACGACCACGTGATGGACACCAACACGCGCGGCGCATTCTTCGTCGCGCAGGAGGTGGGCAAGCGCATGCTGGCCCGCGCGCGCGGCTCGGCGCCAGGCACCTTCATCGGCGGGCGCATCGTCAACGTGGCTTCCATGGCCGGCCTGCGCGTGCTGGGCCAGATTGGCGTGTATGCGATGAGCAAGGCCGCCGTCATCCACATGACGCGCGCGATGGCCCTGGAGTGGGGCAAGTACGGCATCAATGTGAATGCGATCTGCCCGGGCTACATCGACACCGAGATCAACCACCACCACTGGGGCACCGAGCAGGGCAGGAAGCTCGTCGAGCTGCTGCCCAGGAAGCGCGTGGGCCAGCCCAAGGACCTGGACACGGCGCTGCTGATGCTGTGCGCCAACGAGAGCCATTTCATCAATGGCGCGGTGATTCAGGCTGACGACGGATTCGGTGTTTGATGAGCCGGCGTGACCTGACCCCGTTGGAGGCCCGCGTGCTCGCGGTGCTTGTCGAGAAGGAAAGCACGGTGCCGGACAGCTACCCGCTGTCGGCCAATGCATTGACCGCCGGCTGCAACCAGAAGACGGCGCGCGACCCGGTGATGGACGTCAGCGAGGCCGAGGTGCTGGCCACGGTGGAGGAGCTGAAGGCGCTGCACCTGGTCACCACCGTGAGCGGCAGCCGTGTGGTGCGCTACGAGCACAACGCGGCGCGCGGCCTGGGCGTGCCCGGCGCGGCGATGGCGCTGCTGACGCAGCTGATGCTGCGCGGCCCGCAGACGGCGGCCGAGCTGCGCCAGAACACCGAGCGGCTGCACCGCTTTGCGGACGTGTCATCGGTGGAAGGCTTCCTCGAAGAGCTTGCCGAGCGCGAAGTGCCTTTTGCCGTCAAGCTGGCCAAGGCGCCCGGTGCGCGCGAGGCCCGCTGGGCGCATCTGCTGTGCGGGCCGGTCGCGTCCGTCGAGCATGCCGTCGCGGCGGCGCAGCCGCGTGACGAGGAGGTCGCGCTGCTGCGCGCAGAAGTTGCCTCGCTGCGCAGTCTCGTCAACCGCATCGCGGCCGAGCTGGGCATGACCCCCAAAGACGCGCCATGAGGTATCTCGTCCCGGCCGAGAAGAAGCTGACCTTCGAGATCCGCATCCCCATGCGCTGGGGCGACATGGACGCGATGGGCCACATCAACAACACGCTGTATTTCCGCTACCTGGAAATCGCGCGTGTCGACTGGCTGGCCGCCATCGGCGCGCCGCCCAACCCGGGCGGGCAGGGGCCGGTCATCGTCAACGCCTTCTGCAACTTCTATCGCCAGCTCAAATGCCCGGGCGAAGTGCTGGCGAAGCACTACGTCAGCGCCCCCGGCCGCACCAGCTTCGAGACCTGGATCACGCTGGAGCGCGTGGATGAGCCGGGCGTCATCTACGCCGAAGGCGGCGCGACGACGCTGTGGTTCGACGCGGCGACCGACAAGGCCATCGCCTTGCCGGATTGGGTGCGCGAACTGGTTACCTGAACGCGTACTTCAGGCTGGCGTAGACGTAGCGGCCGCGCGTGTCGGTGTAGCTCGGGTCGTAGCCGGACAGGAAGAAGTAGGCCTGCTGCGAGAACGGCGGCGACTTGTCGAACAGGTTCTGCACACCGGCGCGCAGCGTCAGCGACTTGGTCACGTCCCAGCCGCCAGACAGGTTCCACAGCGAATAGGCGCCCACCTTGATGTCGGGCTTGCCGATGATGTGCTGGTCGTCGTAGCCCTGCAGGTAGCTGTTGGACACCGTCGCCGAGAAGGGGCCTTGCTCCCAGTCCAGGCTCAGCGTGTGCCGCCAGCGCTGCACGACGCCGTCGTTGATGAAGACGCCCAGGTTGCTGACGAAGGGGTCGCCGTCGCCGGTCTGCTGCTGCGACTTCAGCGTCAGCGTGCCGTTCAGGCGCAGGCCGAACTGGCCGAAGCCGGTCTTCAGGTTGCTCAGCGACACACCCAGGTCCAGGCCGGAGATGCGCTGCTTGCCGCGGTTCTCCTTGATGAGGTCGATGGCCTCGATGTCGTTGTCTTCGTCGCGGTGCACGAGGTTGCCGTACTTGGCGAGGTTGCCCAGGATCACGTCCACGCCCAGCGTGCTGATCAGGTTGGTCTTCTCGATGTTCCAGTAGTCGACGTTGAGGCTGACGCCGCGCCGCGGCTCGAACACGGCGCCAAGAGAGAACTGGCGCGACTTCTCCGGCTTGAGCTTGGCATTGCTGTAGTTCAGCGTGGTCCAGATGTCGGAGCAGTCGGTGGGCGTGTTTTCCGGGTCGGCCGCCAGGCAGACCGGGTCGACCAGCGTGGCGGAATTGCCTTGCGTGAGCGGGCGGTAGAGGTCCGACATGCTGGGCGCCCGGAAGCCCCGGCCGACGGAGGCGCGCAGCAGCAGCTCCGGCATGGGCACGTACTTCAGGCCGACCTTGGGGCTGGCCGCACCGCCGCTGACCTGGTAGCGCTCGTAGCGCAGCGCGGCTTGCAGCTCCAGCTGCTTGGTGACCGGGGCGCTGATCTCGGCGAAGGCGGCGCTGACCTTGCGCGACTTGCCGAAATCGGAGTCCGGGCCTTGCGAGGATTCACCCAGGATCAGATCCTGCTTCAGCGCGTCGGACTGGTGGTAGTTCTGCTTCTCGCGGCGCAGTTCGCCGCCGAAGGCGACGGCCAGGTCGCCGCCGGCCAGCGGCATGAGCGCCTTGGAGGCCTTGAAGTCCAGCGCGTCCATCGTGCCGGTGGCGCGGCGCACCTCGCCGCGGATCTGCGCCTTCTCGTACAGCGCCAGGCCGGCCGCGCTTGAGGGGCCGAACGCGTTCAGCGTGCCGGCGGCAAAGCCGTCCATGACCATCTGCTCGTTCAGATAGCCCTGGTAGTCGCGGTCGGAGACCTTGCTGGTGCTGTGGTTCAGCGCCCACTCATAGTCCCAGCCGCCCAGCAGGCCGTTGGTGCCCACCAGGAAGCGGTTGGCCGACGACACCAGCTCGCTGACGCGCAGGCCGGCTTCGGTCAGGCGGGTGCGGACGACGAGGATGCGTCGCTCGTCATCCGCGTCGAAGTTGGCCAGGCTGCTGTTCTTCAGGGCCGGCACCAGCGACACGTCCATCTCGGCGTCCACGCGGTTGGGCGTGCCCGTGTAGAAGGTGCGTGCGCGCGCCAGCGAGGCCTCGACGAACAGCTGGTGGCCGCCGCCCAGGTTGAAGACGCCGCGGCTGAACAGGCTGCTCTTGTTGGACTTCGGGTACAGCTCGATGTCGCGCATGTAGTCGAAGGTGCAGCCGTCGACGCCGCCGATGCCGGTGGGCAGGTAGAGGCTGCCGTTGGCGGGGGCGCAGCCCGTGGCGGCGGAGGGGTTGATGCGGTAGGTGCTGATGACGTCCTTGCCGTTGGCCTTGTAGCCGTCGGCGATCAGCGTGTCGCGCTGGTCCGAATCCGGCAGGTTCTGGTCCAGCAGGATGTTGCCGGGGAAGCTGGCGCTGGACAGCAGGTCGGGCAGGCGGCCCGGGATGTCCAGTTCCTTGATGAACTTGCGGCGCGACGCGTTGAGGCTGGTGGTCTTCTGCACATCCAGCACGGCCATCACGTTGAAACCCTGGCGGCCGTAGTCGCCGATGCCGCCTGCCAGCGTCGCCGAACGCTTGCTGGCGCCGCCGCCCTCGGTGGTGGTGCCGGCCAGCGCGTTGATCTCGACGCCGGAGAAATCCTTGCGCGTGATGAAGTTGATGACGCCGCCGATGGCGTCCGAGCCGTACAGCGACGAGGCACCATCCAGCAGGATCTCGACGCGCTGGATGGCGGAGGCCGGGATGCTGTTGAGGTCCACGCCGGCCGCGTCGCCGGGCGACGCGAAGTTGGCCATGCGGCGGCCGTTCAGCAACACCAGCGTGGACGACACGCCCAGGCCGCGCAGGTTGGCCGCGTTGAAACCCATCTGATCGCGAAAGCCACCGTAGGCGACGCTGCCGCCGTCGGTCAGGTTGTTGGCGCTGGCGCTGATGCGCGCGATCAGCTCGGCCGCCGTCGTCACGCCTGCCTTGTCGATCTCGGCGCGGGTGATGACCTGCACCGGCAATGCTGTTTCACCGTCGATGCGCTTGATCGCCGTGCCGGTGACCTCGACTCTCTCCAGCGTCGATTGGGCCTGGGCGGCGTGCGCCAGCGCGAGCAAGGCCGCGGCGACGGCGATGCGGGAAGGGCGGGGGGCATGCATCAACGGATCTCCCGGAGTGGTTCAGCGCAGTCTAGGCACGGTCTCGGTAGGCGCCCGTCCTACCTCGGGAGGATCGTCTCGCGCACGCCACGCCGCGCGTCGTTCGAATTAGGGGCGAATCCGTCATCGGGGCTCTGTCATCATGCGCGGTCTGACCAAGGAGGGTTGTGGGCATGAGGGCATGGATCTGGGCGGGTGTGGCGGCAATGGCCGTGGCCATGGGCGTGCAAGCGGCCCCCCCGACGGCGGCGCCGGCTGCGAGCGCGCCGCAGGGCTTCAGGCTGCTGCGCCCGTCTGCGCCGGCCTCCGCGCCCCGTACTGCCGCGCCCGCAACCGCCAAACCGGCGCCAACCGCCGCGCTGGCCCCCGTCATCGACACCGAACCCGCCATCCGCGGCTATGCCGTGCCCATCGGTGGCGCGCTGAAGGCCGACAACGACGAGGTCTGGCAGCGCATCGTGCAGCTCGCCGGCGGCAAGGGCGCACGCTTCGTCGTCTTCGGCACGGCCAGCGAGGATCCCGAAGCCAGCGCCAAGCAGATCGTGGACCTGCTGCAGCGCCGCGGTGCCGTGGCCGAGGCGCTGCCGGTGGCGCCCAAGTTCCTGTGGGTGGATCTGAGCAAGGTCGTGCGCGACCCCGCCCTGATCGCCAAGGTCAAGGCCGCCAAGGGCATCTTCTTCACCGGCGGCGTGCAGGAGCGCATCGTCGATGTGCTGCAGCCCGGCGGCCAGAGCACGCCCATGCTGGAAGCCATCTGGGACGTCTACCGCAAGGGCGGCGTCATCGCCGGCACCTCGGCCGGCGCGGCGATCATGAGCACGGTGATGTTCCGTGACCCGCCGAGCAACATCAACATCCTCAAGGGCCGTTTTTCGGACGGCAAGCAGATCGACCGGGGCCTGGGCTTCGTCGGCCCGCACCTGTTCGTCGACCAGCACTTTCTGAAGCGGGGCCGCTTCGGCCGCATGATCCCGCTGATGATGGCCAAGGGCTACAAGCTGGGCCTGGGCGTGGACGAGAACACGGCGGCCGTCATCCGTGGCGACGAGATCGAGGTCATCGGCGACCGCGGCGCGCTGATCGTCGACCTGACCGAGGCTAGGAACGACCCCTCGCTGGGCGCCTTCAACGTGCAGGGCGCGCGCCTGTCCTACCTGGAGCATGGCGACCGTTATCACATGCGGGCCCGTTCGGCGACGCCGTCGGCCCCGAAGCTGCGCGGCGAGCTGCACGACGCCGAATCGCCCAACTTCAAGCCCAACGTCATCGAGGATGTCTTTCACCTCGACATGCTGGGCGACTCGACCATCTCCAACGCGATGAGCCGCCTGATCGACAGCGTGCACAAGGAGGTCAAGGGCCTGGCCTTCGACGTGCTGCCGCGCACCAGCGACCCGCTGGCCGAGCTGGGCTTCCTGTTCCGGCTCTACAAGGGCTCGGACTCGCTGGGCTGGAGCACCGAGGAGTTCGGCGGCGAGCAGTTCACCGTCACCAACCTCTACCTGGACATCAGCCCTGTGCGGCTGCCGATGCCGCTGTATGGCGGCTGGAACGGCGCGACCCGACCGGTGGCACCCGGCCCGGTGCCGGCCGCGCCCTCGGCGTCGGCCCCGTCCGGGCAATGAAAACGGCCGGCTCGCAGCGTTTGGTCACCAGCGTTTCCTTTCCTCGGGCCTGACCCGCTGTCGGATTGCCTGCGGGCCTGCCAAGATGTCAGGCTTGTGAACCCAGCCCGTCCGGCGCCCGCGCCGGGCCCTTGCGCCCATCTTGCCCAGCCCATCCCAAGCCGGCACCGTCATCGTCATCGGCGGCGCGCTGAAAGCCGACAGCGACGCCGTCTGGCAGCGCATCGTCGACGAAGCCGGTGGGCCTGGTGCGCGCATCGCGGTGTTCGCGACGGCGGCGGCCGACCCCGAGCGCAGCGCGGCGCAGATCGTGGGGGCCTTGTCGCGCTGCGGTGCCCAGGCCGAGCACATCCCCGTGGCGCCGCACCTCACGGGCGTCGACCTACAGGCGACGCTGAACGACCCGGTGCTGATTGCCCGCGTGGCCGCGTCGCGCGCCGTGTTCTTCTCCGGCGGCGCCCAGGAACTCATCGTCGACACCTTGCAGCCTGCGGGGCGGCCGACGGCCATGCTGGGCGCCATCCGCGCAGTGTTTGACGCCGGCGGCGTCATCGCCGGCACCAGCGCCGGCGCGGCTGTCATGAGCCGCCTGATGTTCCGCGACGCGATGGACAGCCTGGCCGTGCTCAAAGGCCTGTGGCGCGCCGGCCAGGAGTACGACCATGGCTTTGGCTTCGTCGGGCCTGAGCTGCTCGTCGACCAGCATTTCCTGCGCCGCGGCCGTATCGGCCGCATGCTGCCGGCCATGCAGGCGCTGGGCTACCGGCTCGGCCTGGGCGTGGACGAGAACGCGGCCGTCGTCATCCAGGGCCCGCGGCTGGAGGTCATCGGCGGCAGCGGCGCCGTGCTGGTGGACCTGGCCGACGCGAGCAGCGACGCCACGTTGCCTGCGTTCAACCTGCGCGGCGCGCGGCTGTCCTACCTGGACCACGGCGACCGCCACGACCTCGCCAGTGGTGTGACGACGCCCGCTGCGCGCAAGCTGCGCCAGCCGCGCATCGACCCGGCCGCGCCCGGCTTCGAGCCGGGTCTGCAGTCCGACCGCTATTTCCTCGACATCCTCGGCGACGGGTGCATCCTCAGCGCGATGACGCAACTGCTGGACGGCCCGGTGCCCGAAGTGCGCGGCCTGGCCTACCGTGCCAATCCGCGCTCCGCCGACCCGGCACCCGATCTCGGCTTCGAATTCCTTTTGCACCGTGGCCCGGGTCTGGTCGGCTGGTGCAGCGCGACGCCGGGCGGCGAGGCCTACACGGTGCTGCAGGCCCTGGTCGACGTGGTGCCCGTGCGCGTGGCCAACCCGCTGTACACGCCGCTGGCCGCGCTGCCCCGGCCCATGGTCGAATCGGTGCTGACGGGCCGCGGCGGCCCCAAGGAGAACGGCGATGACGACGATCAGCGGTGAATTCAGCGTGGGCATGACGGCCCAGGACGCGCAGGGCGACAGCCCCGCCATCGGCCGCATGCTGCTGGACAAGCAGTACCACGGTACCCTCGAAGCCCGCGGTGCCGGCCAGATGCTGGCCACGCACGGCAGCGTCGCCGGCTCGGCGGCCTATGTGGCGCTGGAGACGGTGACCGGCACGCTGCAAGGCCGCGCCGGCAGCTTCGCCCTCGTGCACCACGGCCAGATGAACCGCGGCCAGCCCAGCCTGGTCATTGCCGTCGTGCCGGACTCGGGTACCGGCGCGCTGGCGGGCCTCAGTGGCCGCATGAACATTCGTGTCGAGGGCCATCAGCATTTCTACGATTTTGAGTTCACACTGGCCGATGCCTGATCACCACGAAGGAGACACCATGAAGAAGATCATCCTTGCCCTGACGGCGACGCTGCTCGCCGGGGCCGCGCAGGCCACCGACGTGGGCGTGTCCGTCCAGGTCGGCCAGCCGGGCTTCTACGGTCGCATCGACATTGGCAACGTCGCACCGCCGCCGGTCGTGCTGGCCCAGCCCGTCTGGGTGCAGCGCCGGCCCGTGCACGTGGAGCCCGTCTACATGCGCGTGCCGCCCGGCCACCAGAAGAACTGGAGCAAGCACTGCGCACGCTACAACGCCTGTGGCGTGCCGGTCTATTTCGTGCGCGAGGAGTGGTATCACGATCGCTACGAGCGGCCGCAGCCGCAGAACTACGACCAGGGCGACGACCGCGGCAAGGGCAAGGACAAGGGGCATGGCAAGGGCCATGGTCACGGCAAGGGCAAGGACCGCGACTGAGTGCGCTGGGGCCCGTGACCGCGACACAATTGCGGTCATGGCTCTCGACACCGATTCCCGACCCGAAGGCTTCCAGCGCGTCAGTGCCGCGCTGGCGGCCCTGGCCCACCCGCACCGGCCGCTGTGGCTGGACGTTGCCGCCCGCACGGCCCAGGAGGCGGCCGACGCCCTGGGCGTGACGCTGGGGCAGATCGCCAAGTCCGTCGTGTTCCGCCGCAAGGCCGACGACGCGGCCGTGCTGGTCATCACGTCCGGCGACAAGCGTGTCGACGAGGGCAAGCTCAAGCCGCACACCGGGCCGATGGGCCGCGCGGACGCCGACTTCGTCAAGGCCCGCACCGGCTTCTCCATCGGTGGCGTGTCGCCCGCCGGCTTCGCTCCCAGCGACGGGGCGCCGCCGCCGCAGCTCTTCATCGACCGCGAGCTGTTCCGCTTCGACATCATCTGGGCCGCGGCCGGGCATCCGAACGGCGTGTTCAAGCTGACCCCAGCCGAGCTGGAGCGGCTCACGGGTGCGCCGGTCATTGACGTCGTGCAGGCATGAGAACGCCGGTCATTTCACCCTGCGTCAATGTCTGCCAGATGGACGCGGCCAGCGGCTGGTGCCGTGGCTGCGGGCGCAGCATCAACGAGATCGCGGGCTGGGGCGGGGCGCCCGAGACCGTGCAGCGCCATGTCCTCGACCAGCTGCCCGAGCGCCGTGTCGAGTTGCACCGCCACGGCCTCTGGCTGGGCCCCTGGCCGCACAGCGAGGAACAGGACCGATGAAGCAGCTGACCTTCTACTTCGACCCGATCTCGCCTTATGCGGCGCTGGGCTTCGAGGCCCTGCCCGAGGCCTTGGCGGGGCACAGCGTCGAGGTGGTCTACAAGCCCATCCTGTTCGCTGCGCTGCTGCAGGCGCTGGGGCAGAAGGGGCCGGCCGAGATCGAGGTCAAGCGGCAGTGGACCTTTCGCCAGGTGGCGTGGCTGGCGCATCGCCAGGGCGTCGTGCTGGACCCACCGGCCCAGCACCCCTTCAACCCGCTGCCGCTGCTGCGCCTGGGCTGGGCCTGCGCGGCGCCCGAGGGCCAGCCGGGTGACACGCCCAGCCGCTGGGTCGTCGAGCAGCTTTTCCACCATGTCTGGCGCGGTGCCGGGGCCGATGCGGGCGACCCGGCGCGGCTGGCGGAGCTGAGCCAGCGCCTCGCGCCCGTGCACGACCCGGCTGGCGACGCCGTCAAGCAGCGCTTGCGCAGCGAGACTGAAGGCGCGCTGGCGCTGGGCGTGTTCGGCGTGCCCACCGTCGAGCTGGACGGGCGGCTGTTCTGGGGCCAGGACGCGCTGCCCATGGTGCGCGCGGCGCTGGACGGTGACCCCTGGTTTCGCAGCGGCGTCTGGGAAGGCGCTGCGCGGCCGCGGCCCGGCATCGCGCGCAAGCATTAGGCGCAGTGCTGGCGGCACAGGCCGCCTGACGTCAATCCCGCGCTGACATCCGGACTCGGGACTTACCCGCGACGCCGCCGGATTCCCGCATTGAGAAATGCTGACCCCGGGTTCCTGCGGAGTTTGTCAGCCTCGATTCAGACTCGCGTCAGAACACGGTCAGAGGCAGCCTCAATAGTCCGGCGCAAGGGAAGCTCGGCTCGGGCGACCCGACCACAGACGGAGACTTTTATGGCAACTGCGACTCAAACGGCCTCGGCGCCGATGACCCGCGAAGAGAAGAAGGTCATCTTCGCCTCTTCGCTGGGCACGGTGTTCGAGTGGTACGACTTCTACCTCTACGGCTCGCTGGCGCCCATCATCGCCAAGCAGTTCTTCGCGGGCCTTGATCCGCAAGCCGCGTTCATCGCGTCGCTGATGGCCTTCGCCGCCGGCTTCATCGTGCGCCCCTTCGGCGCGCTGGTGTTCGGTCGCCTGGGCGACATGATCGGCCGCAAGTACACCTTCCTGGTGACCATCCTGATCATGGGCTTGTCGACGTTCATCGTCGGCGTGCTGCCCACCTACGCGACCATCGGCGCGGCGGCGCCGGTGATCCTGATCGGCCTGCGCCTGCTGCAAGGCCTGGCACTCGGCGGCGAGTACGGCGGTGCAGCCACCTACGTGGCCGAGCACGCGCCGCACGGCAAGCGCGGCGCCTACACGTCGTGGATCCAGACGACCGCGACGCTGGGCCTGTTCCTGTCGCTGATGGTCATCCTGGGTACCCGCACCTCGCTGGGTGAAAAGGACTTCGGCGACTGGGGCTGGCGCATTCCGTTCATCGTCTCCATCCTGCTGCTGGGCATCTCGGTGTGGATTCGTCTGTCCATGAACGAATCGCCCGCCTTCCAGAAGATGAAGGCCGAGGGCAAGACCTCCAAGGCGCCGCTGTCCGAATCCTTCGGCCAGTGGAAGAACCTGAAGATCGTGCTGCTGGCCCTCTTCGGCCTCGTGGCCGGTCAGGGCGTGGTCTGGTACTCGGGTCAGTTCTATGCGCTGTTCTTCCTGACGTCGGTGCTCAAGGTCGATCAGGCCAGCGCCAACATCTGGATCGCGATCTCGCTGCTGCTGGGCACGCCGTTCTTCGTCATCTTCGGCACGCTGTCGGACAAGATCGGCCGCAAGCCCATCATCATGGCCGGCCTGCTGCTCGCCGCGGTCACCTACTTCCCGCTGTTCAAGGCACTGACCGCGGCGGCCAACCCCGACCTGGCCAAGGCGCAGGAGACCTCCAAGGTCACGCTGACCACGAACATGGCCACCTGCTCCTTCCAGGGCAGCCCGCTGGCACGTGAGGTGGACTTCACCAGCGCCTGCGACATCGCCAAGCGCGCACTGGCCCAGTCGTCGGCCAGCTCCGAGACCGTCGAAGCCGCTGCGGGCGCGCCGACCGTCGTGCGCGTCGGTGAGAAGGAAATCGCCGTGCCCACGGCGGCCAAGCTGACCGAGCACAAGTTCGACGAAGCCAGCACCAAGGCCATCGCCGCCTTCAAGAAGGAACTGGGCGAGGCGATGAAGGCCGCCGGCTACCCGGCCAAGGCGGACATGGCCAAGGCCAATGTCCCCATGGTCATCGGCATCCTGTTCATCCTGGTGCTGTACGTGACGATGGTCTACGGCCCGATCGCGGCCATGCTGGTGGAGATGTTCCCGACCCGCATCCGCTACACCTCGATGAGCCTGCCGTACCACATCGGCAACGGCTGGTTCGGCGGCATGCTGCCCTCGATCACCTTCGCGATGGTGGCGCAGAACGGCAACATCTATCACGGCCTGTGGTACCCCATCGTCATCGCGGCGGCGACCTTCGTCATCGGCGTGCTGTTCGTGCGCGAGACCAAGGACGTGGACATCTACGCCCGGGACTGAACGCGGACCGAGAGAGCCATGCGGCTTGCAAGCCGCATGGCCTGAGAAGTACAAAAGGCCGGCGCATGCCGGCCTTTTTCTTTGCCCGGGATTGCCTCTGCTTGTCGATTGCGGTCCGCCCTGCGAGGATGCCGCGAATGTCCAAACCCAAAGAATCCGTCGATCCCGCGACCGGCAATGCCAGCGAGCAGCGGCGGCTGCAGATGGTGGACATCGCGCGGCTGGCCGGCGTGTCCGTGTCCACGGTGTCCCGGGCGCTGAACGGCAGTGAACTCGTCAACGCCGAGACCCGTCAGCGCGTCGCCGAGCTGGCCCGTTCGCTGAACTACTCGATCAACTTCGGCGCGCGCAGCCTGCGCCTTCAGGAGAACAAGACAGTCGCCGTCGTCGTGCCCTACGACGCCAAGTCGCGCCAGCACATCTCCGACCCCTTCTTCCTGTCCATCGTCGGCTCCATCGCCGACGCGCTGACCGACCGTGGCTACGACATGCTGCTGTCGCGCGTGGATGCCGAGCGTCTGGACCTGGCCTCGCACTGGTTCGATTCCGGCAAGGCGATCGGCGTCGTGCTGATCGGCCAATGGCGCCATCACGACCAGCTCAACGAGATGGCCGCACGCAAGCTGCCGCTGGTCGTCTGGGGCGGCGAGATGCCGCAGCAGCTCTACTGCAGCGTCGGCGGCGACAACGTGCTGGGCGGCACGCTGGCCGCACGCCACCTGCAGCAGCTGGACCGCCAACGCATCGCCTTCGTTGGGGACGCCAAGCTGCCCGAGGTTTGGTTGCGCCGCCAGGGCTATGCGCAGGCGCTGCGCGACGCAGGCCTGGCCGTGGACCCGGCGCTGGAGCTGGCCGCTCCCTTCGAGCCTGGCGTGGCGACCGGCGTGCTGCGCGACTTCTGCGCGTCGCGTCGCGACTTCGACGCGGTCGTCTGCTGCAGCGACGTGCTCGCCCTGCTGACCATCCAGGCCTTGCGAGCGGTCGGCCGCAGCGTGCCGGAGGACGTGGCCGTCATCGGCTACGACGACATGCCGCTGGCGGCCTACTGCGACCCGCCGCTGACGACCGTGCACCAGCCGGTGGCGGAGGCGGGCGCCGAGCTGGTCGAGGCGCTGCTGGGCCAGTTGCGCGGCGATCGCTGCGGCCCGCGCACGCTGCCGGTCTACCTGAAGCTGCGCGAAAGCGCCCCCGACGCGGCACGTTGAGCGTGCGCTGGCCTGCCTGATGGCGGGCCGGGCTGGCTTTCAGTCGGTTGTGCCTATCGTTTCCATTTAGTCAGACGATTTCGCGAATGACGCCGAAAAATACGTGTTTCCACTACATTGCAATCGATTGCAAAACAAGTCGGATGCCCGCAGAATGACGGCACGGACCGAAGCGCCTTGCGGCGCCGGTGCCGACCCGCCTCGCAGAAGGCGTTTGCACACCGACAACCAGGAGACACCATGCCCCGCCTCAACCCCCATCCGAACGCCGTGCGTTCGCGCCGCAGCCCCTGCGTGCATCCGCTCGCCGCCGCCGTGGCGCTCGCGCTGCTGGCCGCCCATGCGCAGGCCCAGCAAGCTGCGGCCGACACAGGCGACGGCCTCAAGCTCGACGCGGTCGTCGTCACCGGCAGCTCGTCGGCCAAGTCCAAGATGCGCTCCAGCGTCGCCATCTCGACCATCGAAAACGAGGGCGTCACGGCCGTCACGGCGGCCAGCGCCACCGACGTGCTGCGCGCCGTGCCCGGCATCCGCGCCGAGGCCAGCGGCGGCGAGTCCAACGCCAACGTCGCCGTGCGCGGCATCCCCGTCTCGGCCGGCGGCGCACGCTACATCCAGTTCCAGGAAGACGGCCTGCCGGTGCTGCAGTTCGGCGACATTGCGTTCGCGACGCCCGACACCTGGCTGCGCGCCGATGCCGGCTTCGAGCGGCTGGAGGTCGTGCGCGGCGGCTCGGCCGCGCTGCTGGCCACCGGCGCGCCGGGCGGCATCATCAACTTCATCAGCAAGACCGGCCTGGAGCCGGGCGGCAGCATCCAGCTGACCCAGGGCCTGGACTTCGACCAGACCCGTGTCGACATCGGCTACGGCGGCCGTCTGGCGCCCAAGACGCGCTTCTTCATCGGCGGCTTCTACCGCGTCGGCGACGGCGGCCGCAAAGGCGCCGACGGCACCGAGAAAGGCGGTCAGGTGCGCGGCAACGTCACCTTCGAGCTGGCGGGCAAGAGCCATGTGCGCTTCAGCTTCAAGCACCTGGACGATCACAGCCCGACGTTCATGCCCACGCCGGTCAAGTACGTCGGTGGCAGCATCCAGCAGCTCCCGGGCCTGGACCCGCGCCGCACGGCCTTCTACGACGCCGCCTGGCCGCTGGACAACACGCTGACCAACACCAACGGCCGCGCCACCAGCAACATCCGCGACGGTCTGGCGGCCAAGAGCGATGCCTTCGGCGCCGACGTCGACCTCGACGCCGGCGGCGGCTTTCGCCTGCAGAACAAGTTCTCGTGGAGCCGCAACTCGGGCCGCTTCATCGGCATCTTCCCCGGCGACGACGTGGCTGCCGCGCCGGCCGGCACGACCATCGCGACCGGCCCCGACGCGGGCAAGGCCTACGCGGGCGACAAGTTCACCGCCGTCGTCTTCAACACCAAGGTCGACAACGTCGGCCTGATGGCCAACGACCTGAAGTTCTCGCGTGACTTCGAGCTCGGCGGTGGCGCCAGGGTCAGCGCGGTGGCCGGTCTCTACGCCTCCGTGCAGAAGCTGGACCTGACGTGGAACTTCAACCAGTACTCGCTGTCGGCCGACGGCGAGGGCGCCCGCGTGCTGAACGTGCCCGGCGTCGTCAACGGCTCGCCCGGCTTCGGCGGCTGCTGCAGCAACACGCAGGACAGCAAGTACACGACCACTGCGCCCTATGTCGTGCTCAACCTGGAGTCCGGCGCGCTGTCGGCCGACATCGGCATGCGTCGCGACAACCAGAAGGCCAGCGGCGCCTACTACCAATCCACCGCCGGCGTCAGCTATGACCTGACCAAGCCCAACGCCATCGACTACGACTTCGGTCGCACGTCCTATTCGCTGGGCGGCAACTACGCGCTGAGCAAGGACTTGTCGGTGTTCGCCCGCTACTCCGACGGCGCCGCCTACAACGCCGACCGCATCACCTTCTTCAACAACCCCAACCTCGTCAACGGCAAGAGCCCGACCATCCCGACCAACCAGGTCAAGCAGGCCGAAGTGGGCGTGAAGATCCGCGGTGGCGGCATGAGCCTGTTCGCGACGCTGTTCCATGCCAAGACCGACGAGGTCAACGTCGACGTGACCACCAGCCCCATCGTCGCCAAGGCCAACCGCTATCGCAGCAACGGCCTGGAGCTGGAGGGCTCGGCCCGCTTCGGTCTCGTCACCCTGCTGGGCGGCTTGACCTACACGGATGCCAAGCAGGCGGACGGCCGGGCGCCCAAGCGCCAAGCCAAGGTGGTCTACCAGCTCACGCCGACGGTCAACGTCGGCGATGCGCTGACGGTCGGTGTCGGCATCGTCGGCACGACCAAGAGCCTGGACGACGGCCCGACGGGCCCGCTGACCATCACGCTGCCGGCGTACACCGTCGTCAACGCGTTCGCCAGTTATGCGCTGACCGACCGCGCGACGCTCTCGCTGGCGGCCAACAACCTTTTCAACGAGCTGGCCTACACCGAGAGCAATGATGGCCGCGGCGCCGCGCGGGCCTACACGGGCCGCACGGTCAAGGCCTCGCTGCGCTACAGCTTCTGAAGCCATGGCCGCCACGCCCATCCTCGTGCTCGGCGAAGCCCTCGTGGACGAGTTCCATGACGGCCCCGTCGCCGGCGGCGCGCCGTTCAACGTGGCGCGCTCGCTGGCGGCACTCGGCGTGCCGGTGCGCTTCGTCAGCCGCATCGGCGCGGACGATGCAGCCGGCCGCCTCGTGCTGGACAGCGCCGCGCGCTTCGGCCTCGCGGCGGACGGCATCCAGCGCGACGCGACGCACGCCACCGGCCGCGTCAGCGTGCATGAAGATGCGGGCGGCCACCATTTCGAGATCCACGCCGACGCGGCCTGGGATCATCTCGAAGCGCCCGCCGCCGTGGAGGCTGGCATCCTCTACTTCGGCAGCCTCGCGCAGCGTCACCGCGCCTCGCGTGCGGCCATCCGCGCCGCCGTCAAACGCGCGCCGGGCCCACGCCTGCTGGACCTGAACCTGCGCCCCGGCACTGACACGCCGGAGCTGGCCGCTGAAGCGCTGATGCTGGCCGACTGGGTCAAGCTCAACGAGGACGAACTCGGCTGCCTGCTCGCCTGGTTCGAGCCGACGCTGCCGGCGCTGATGGCGCGCTTCGCGTTGCAGGGGCTGGTGCTGACGCGTGGGGCGGCGGGCTATGCGCTGCACGGCGACCAGGGGCAGGTGCTGGCGGTCGGGGAGGGCGTGGCACAGCCGGCCTTTGTCGACAGCGTGGGCGCGGGTGACGGCTTCACGGCCATGCTGCTGGCTGGCTTGTCGCTGGGCCGCGAGTTGGGCGCGGCGCTGGGCCTGGCCAACCGCTATGCCGCGATGATCTGCGGCGTGCGCGGCCCGCTGCCGTTGGACCCTTCGGCGCTGGCGGTTTGGCGCGAGGCCCTGCATGCGCTGCCGGCGGAGGACACGAGATGAACAAGCCCCACCTGTCCGTCACGCAGATCGTGAACATGAATGTCGGCTTCCTCGGCATCCAGTTCAGCTTCGGCCTGCAGCAGGCCAACATGAGCCCGATCTACCAGATGCTGGGCGCCGAGGGCAAGGACCTGCCTTATCTGTGGCTGGCCGGGCCCATCACCGGCCTGCTGGTGCAGCCCTTCATCGGCGCGATGAGCGACCGCACGACGCACCGGCTGGGTCGGCGCACGCCTTACTTCCTGGTCGGCGCGCTGCTGTGTTCGCTGGGCCTGCTGCTGATGCCGTTCAGCCCGGCGCTGTGGTTCGCGGCCGGCCTGTTGTGGATCCTGGACGCGGCCAACAACGTGACGATGGAGCCCTACCGCGCCTACGTCAGCGACCGGCTGCGCGAGGAACAGCACGCCAGCGGTTTCCTGACTCAGGCCTCGTTCACGGGCCTGGCGCAGACGCTGGCCTATCTGACGCCCAGCCTGCTGGTCTTCCTCGGCATGAACAAGGACGCGCTAGGGGGCAACGGCATCCCGGTCGTCACGACGCTGGCCTTCGGCATCGGCGCGCTGCTGTCGTTCACGACCGTGTGGTGGTCCATCCGCAAGGTGCCCGAGCTGCCCTTGCCGGCGGACGAGCTGGCGCGGTTGCGCGCGCTGCCGCATGGCTTTGGCGCGGCGCTGGGCGAGATCTGGGCCGCGCTGCGCGACATGCCGGCGACGATGCGGCGGCTGTGGTGGATGGCGCTGTTCCAGTGGTACGGAATGATGTGCTACTGGATCTACATCGTGCCGACGCTGGCCGCGACCATGTTCGGCACCGACGACCCGCACAGCGGCGGCTTTCGCGACGCGGCGCTGCTGAACGGCCAGGTGGGCGGTTTCTACAACGCCGTTGCCTTCGTTGCCGCCTTCGCGATGCTGCCGTTCACGAAGCGCTTCGGCGCGAAATGGGTGCATGCCTTCGCGCTCGCGTGCGCGGCGGCCGGCATGTGGGCGCTGCCCGGCATCCACGACAAGACCTGGCTCTTGCTGCCCATGGTCGGCATCGGTCTGGCCTGGGGTTCCGTCATGGGCAACCCCTACGTGCTGCTGGCCGGCAGCATCCCGCCGGAGCGCGCCGGGGTCTACATGGGCATCTTCAACATGTTCATCGTCATCCCGATGCTGATCCAGGCCGTGACCTTGCCCTTGTTCTACGACAGCCTGCTGGGCGGCCGCCCGGAGAACGTCATCCGCCTCGCCGGCGTGCTGCTGGCCGTCGCGGCCGTCTGCGTGCTGCGCGTGAGTCCACAGAAGTCCTCATGAAGAACCAAGTCCAGCTCATCACCTATGTCGACCGCCTCGGCGGCCAGCGCGACGGCGCCGACTTGCGCCGGTTGACGGACCTGCTGTGCCGGCCCGGCGCGCCGCTGGCCGGCGTGTTCGGTGGCGTGCACCTGCTGCCGTTCTTCCACGCCATCGACGGCGCCGACGCGGGCTTCGATCCCATCGACCACACGCAGGTGGATGCGCGCCTGGGCGGCTGGGCCGACATCAAGGCCCTAACCGAGCGCCTGGACGTGATGGCGGACGTGATCGTCAACCACATGTCCAGCGAGTCGCCGCAGTTCCTCGACTATTCCGCCAAGGGGGAGGCCTCGGCCTATGCTGGCCTGTTCCTGACGCTGGACGCGGTGTTCCCGAACGGCGCCAGCGAGCAGGACCTGCGTGCCGTCTACCGGCCGCGCCCGGGCCTGCCGCTGACCCACATGACGCTGCAGTGCGGCGAGCGGCGCACGCTGTGGACGACCTTCACGGCCGCGCAGATCGACATCGCCGTGCGCCATCCCCAGGGCCGCGCCTACCTGGCCAGCATCCTGCAGACCTTCGCCGCCAACGGCATTCGCATGGTGCGGCTGGACGCCGTGGGCTACGCCATCAAGAAGGCCGGCGCGAGCTGCTTCATGATGCCGGAGACCTTCGATTTCATCGCCGAGTTCGCGGCGGAGGCCAGGGCGCTGGGCATCGAAGTGCTCGTCGAGATCCATGCCTACTTCCAGCGCCAGATCGAGATCGCATCCCGCGTCGACTGGGTCTACGACTTCGCGCTGCCGCCGCTGGTGCTGCACGCGTTCAGCTTTCACACCGCCGCAGCGCTGAAGCGCTGGATTGCGATCCGGCCGACGAATGCGCTGACCGTGCTCGACACGCATGACGGCATCGGCATCATCGACATTGGCGCCGATGCCGGCGACCGCGCGGCCCACCCCGGCCTGGTGCCGCCGGAGGAACTGGACGCGCTGGTGGACCGCATCCACGCGGCCAGCCAGGGCCAGAGCCGCCAGGCCACCGGTGCGGCAGCCAGCAACCTGGACCTGTACCAGGTCAACTGCACCTTCTTCGATGCGATGGGCCGCGACGAGACGGCCTATCTGCTGGCCCGTGCCCTCCAGTTCTTCCTGCCCGGCGTGCCGCAGGTCTACTACGTCGGCCTGCTGGCCGGC
This sequence comes from Roseateles sp. P1_C6, assembly GCF_056406315.1. Classification (NCBI taxonomy): domain Bacteria; kingdom Pseudomonadati; phylum Pseudomonadota; class Betaproteobacteria; order Burkholderiales; family Sphaerotilaceae; genus Roseateles; species Roseateles sp. P1_C6. The sequence continues at coordinate 132,312 of NZ_JBFUAK010000011.1, read as the reverse complement.
CACAACGACATGGACCTGCTGGCGCGCAGCCAGGTCGGCCGCGACATCAACCGCCACTTCTACGGCGAGGCCGAGATCGCGCGCGACTGCGAGCGCCCCGTCGTGCGCCGCCTCATCGAGCTGATCCGGCTGCGCAACCGCCACCCGGCCTTCTGCGGCGAATTCAGCGTGCTGCCCAGTGGCGACGATGAGTTGCACCTGCGCTGGCAGCAGCACGGCGAATGGGCGGCGCTGCGCGTCAACTTCACCACGCTGTCCCACGAGCTGAGCTGCAGCAGCGGGCGTGGTGGCCGCGAGTCCTTCGCCTTCAGTTGAGCGTCAGCCTGGGTGCGCAGAATGCGCCCCAGTTCAACGCAATGGAGTGATGGTCATGTGGAAGCTGGTCCTGGGTTTTGCCGCCTTTGCGGCGCTTGCACTCTTCGTCCTGATGAAGAGCGGCGGCAACATCGACATGGGTGGCGAGAAGCATGACGTGACCGCGGCGCATGAGCCCGCGGCGTCCGCCGCCGTCGAGGCCGCGACCGCCGCCGCATCGGCCGCGCTGCCGGCTTCCGCTGCCTCGCAATGAGGCTTCAGTGAGCCTCTGAAGCCTCGCCGGTGGCGCGCTGAGGCGCCATCAGCGGCAGGCGCATCAGCATCTGCGTGCCCTCTCCGGGCGTGGAGCGCACCTCGATCTGGCCGCCCAGCACATTCGTCACGATGCTGTGCACGATGTGCATGCCCAGGCCCGAGCCGCCGGTGCCCAGCTTGGTCGTGAAGAAGGGGTCGAAGATGCGCCTGCGCACCGACTCGTCCATGCCGCGGCCATCGTCGACGACGCTGAGTTCCGCCTCGGTGTCGTTCAGCGGCGCGCAGTGCACGGTCACGCGGCCCTGCTCGCGGCCCTCGAAGCCGTGCACCTGCGCATTCATCAACAGGTTGGTCAGCACCTGGCCCAGCGCACCGGGGTAACTGTTCATGATGAGGCCGTGGCAGAGATCGGTCTCGATGGCGAAGCGCGTGTGCTTGAAGCTGGGCTCGACCATCACCAGCACGTCCTCGACGACCTTGCCGAGATCGAAGTCGCGCCGCAGGTCGGCCGTCTGGTCGATCGCCACCTGCTTGAAGTCGCGCACCAGGTCGGCCGCCTTCTGCACATTGCGCTGCAGGATGTCCTGGCCGCGCCGCGTGTCGCGCGCCAGCTCCTCCAGCGTGCTGCGCCGCATCTGCACGCTGCCGGCCAGCATGGCCTCCAGCTGCTTGTAGCGGTCGTCCAGCGCCGACACCACGGTCAGCGCATTGCCCAGCGGCGTGTTCAGCTCGTGGGCCACGCCCGCCACCAGGCGGCCCAGCGACGCCAGCTTCTCCGACTCGACCAGCTCGCGCTGCGCCGTCTGCAGCGTCTCCAGCGCGTCGGACAGTTCGGCGTTGCTGGCGCGCAGTTCGGCGGTGCGCTGCGCGACCGTCTCCTCCAGGTTCAGGTTGTGCTGGCGCAGCGCCTCGAAGGCCGACAGCAGCGCCTGGCGCATGCGCTCCATGGCCATGCCCACGCGTGCGATCTCATCGGCCCCGCTGACATGCAGCGGCTGCTCCAGCCGCCCGGCCGCCAGCGCCTCGGCCGAACCGGTCAGCTCCGTCATCGGGCGCAGCACGTAGCGTTGCAGCACCCACAGCATCAGCACCAGCGACAGCGTCAGCGTCAGGCCGCTGCGCCAGACGGTGCGCCAGACCTCGGCCTGCTTGGCCTGCAGCAGCGGCGCTGCGCTCATGCTGACGGTCAGCTTGGCGATCTCGCGGCCGTCGCGCTGGATGGCGCGGGTCTCGGTCAGCATCAGGTCGGCATCGGCCTGCTCGCCGGGGCGGCGCTGCGACAGGAAAGGCGCCGGCGACGCTGGCTCGATGACCTGCACGGACACGAAGCGCGGGTCGTCCATCTGCGCCTTGACCATCGGGTCGGCCAGATCGGGCGACACCTGCCACACCGGCTCGGCCAGTGACAGCGCCATCACCTCGGTGGCCCGCGCGAGGTCGCGCTTGAGGTCGTCCATCGCGGTCTGGCGCGTCTTCTGGCCGTCGTAGACCAGCACGGCCGTGGTCGGCAGCAGCAGGCCCAGCAGCAGGGCCAGCACGACGGCGAAGGTCAGCGAGTCGCGCCGCAGGCCGAATTGGCGCTGCGTCTGGGGTGCGGTGATCGCGGGCGGCGGCGGGGCGGGGCTGTCCGGCATGGGTGGGCGCAAAGGCGGCACGAGTGTAGGCCCGGCAAAAGCGGTCGAAATGCGCATCCCGACCCCGGTGTGCTCGGGTTTTTCCTGGGGCTGAGGGGCTGCTGTGGGCGGGGGGGCTGGCCCCACAATCCGCCGCCTGATCGCGCCCCGCGGCGCATGGCCTGGAGAAAAACAGTGAAGCGTTGGGTTGGCCTGGCGGCAATGTTCGCTGCTTGCATCGGCATGGATGTCGCATTGGCGCAGAGCACGTTGCGCATCGGCATGGTCGCCGGGTTTTCGGGGCCGGTCGCCGGGCTGGTTCAGGAGAGCGCCGACGGCGCGCGCCTGTACTTTGACTCGTTCAATGCGCAGGGCGGCCTCAAGGGCCAGAACATCGAGCTCGTCACGCAGGACGACAAGTACGACCCCGCCACGGCCGTGGCGCAGGCCAAGTCGCTGGCGAGCCAGGGCGTGCTCGCGCTGATGCTCAGCCGCGGCACCGGCCCGACCGAGGCCCTCTTGCCGGTGCTCAAGGAGAACCGCCTGCCGCTGATCGCGCCGGCCACCGGCGCCATCAGCCTGCATGAGCCGGTGCAGCCCTGGGTCTACCACCTGCGCGCCAGCTACCAGAAGGAGGCCGAGCGTGCGGTCCGCCACCTGGCCGGCATCGGCGTCAAGCGCATCACCATCGTGCAGGTCAACGACGCGTTCGGCAACGACGCCGGCAAGGGCGCCATCAAGGGCCTGGACGACATGAAGCTGCGCGCGCTGTCGCACCTGCGCTTCGACCGCAACAAGCCCGACCTGGCGCCGACCATGCAGGCCATCGCCAAGGCCGGCATCGAGGCCGTCGTGCTGATCGGCCCCGGCTATGCCGTCGTCGAGGGCGTCAACGCGCTGCGCGCAGCCGGCTCGACGGCCCACGTCGCGACGCTGTCCAACAACGCGTCCGCCGAGTTCGTGAAGGCGCTGGGCGAGAACGCCCGCGGCGTCGTCGTCACGCAGCTGTTCCCGTACGAGCGCTCCACGTCCAACCCGCTGGTGCGCGAGGCGCTGGGCCTGAGCAAGGCGGCCGGTCGCAGCGAGCTGACGCCGGCGCAACTGGAGGGCTTTGCCGCGGCCAAGCTGGTCGTCGAGACGCTCAAGCGCGCCGGCAAGGACCCCAGCCGCGACAGCTTCGTCAAGGCCCTGGAGGGCCCGCGCATCGACCTGGGCGGCCTGCAGGTGCACTACACCGACAAGGAGCACGGCGGGCTGGAGTTCACCGACGTGTCCATCGTCGGCCCTGACGGCAAGTTCTGGCGGTAAGCCCGCGCGCAACGCCGGCTGCGGCCGCGCGATGATGCACCCTGCATGGCCGCAGCCAGCGGCCGGGGGATTGAAATGGATCTTGGACTGAAAGGCCGCTGGGCGCTCGTCTGCGCCGCGAGCAAGGGCTTGGGGCGCGGCTGCGCCGAGGCGCTGGTGGGCGAGGGCGTCAATGTCGTCATCACGGCGCGCGGCGAGAGCGATCTGCTGTCGACGGCGGCCGCGCTGAAGGCGATGAACCCGGCCGTCGAGGTGCTGGCCGTCATCGGCGACATCGCGACGCCCGAGGGCCGCGCCGCCGCGCTGGCCGCCTGTCCGCAGGTCGACATCCTCGTCAACAACGCCGGCGGCCCGCCGCCCGGGGACTTCCGCGACTGGGACCGTGCACAGTGGATCGCGGCGCTGGACGCCAACATGCTGGCGCCCATCGAACTGATCAAGGCCACCGTGGACGGCATGGCCGCGCGCGGCTTCGGGCGCATCGTCAACATCACGTCCGGTGCCGTGAAGGCGCCCATCGACGTGCTGGGCCTGTCCAACGGCGCGCGCTCGGGCCTGACCGGCTTCGTCGCCGGCGTGGCCCGCCAGGCCAAGCTGGCCGGCGCCAACGTGACGATCAACAACCTGCTGCCCGGCGCCTTCGACACCGACCGGCTGAAGAAGGGCTTCGCGGCCGGTGCCGCCAAGGCCGGCGTCAGCGCCGAAGAGCTGGCCGCCAAGCGGCGTGCGGCCATCCCGGCCCAGCGCTTCGGCAACGCGGCCGAGTTCGGCGCCATCTGCGCAATGCTGTGCAGCGCCCAGGCCGGCTACCTGACCGGGCAGAACATCCTCCTGGACGGCGGCAGCTACCCGGGGACCTTCTGATGAAGTGGCTCAAGCGCATCCTCACCGGCCTGCTGCTGCTCGTCCTGCTGCTGGCCCTCGTGATCTGGCTGCTGCTGCGCGGCAGCCGGGCCCAGCTGGACGGCGAACGCGCCGTCGCCGCGCTGAGCGCGCCGGCCGAATTGCAGCGCGATGCGCGCGGCTATCTGACCGTCACGGCCGAGAACCGCCTGGATGTCGCGCGCGGCCTGGGCTTTGCGCATGCGCAGGAGCGCTTCTTCCAGATGGACCTGATGCGCCGCAATGCCGCGGGCGAGCTGTCGGCGCTGGTCGGCGCCAAAGCCCTGCCGCTGGACAAGGCGCGCCGCGTGCACCGCTTCCGCCATCGCGCTGAAACGGGCATTGCCGCCATGCCGGGCGACGAGCGCGCGCTGCTGGACGCCTACGTGGCTGGCGTCAACGCCGGCCTGGCGGCGCTGGGCACGCGGCCGCCCGAGTACCTGCTGCTGCGACAGGCGCCCAAGCCCTGGGTCGCCGCCGACACGGTGCTGGTCGCCTACGGCATGTACCTGGACCTGCAGGGCGCGCAAGGCCGCGACGACATCGCGATGGGCCTGCTGCATGACGCCGTGCCGGCCGACTGGTATGCCTTCCTGAACCAGCACAGCGCCGACTGGCAGGCAGCGCTGGACGACAGCCGGGTGAGCGCCGTGCCGCTGCCCGCGAGCCCGCTGCCCGAAGCGCTGCGCGCCACCAAGACGGCCTGCAGCGACTGCAGCCTGCAGGACGCCCGCGACATCGGCAGCAACAACTTCGCCGTCGCCGCCGCCCATGGCGCCGACGGGCGGGCCATCCTGGCCGACGACATGCACCTGGGCCTGCGCGTGCCCGGCACCTGGTTCAAGACCCGCATGACCTGGAAGGACGCCGCCGGCAACCACGACCTGGCCGGCGTCACGTTGCCCGGTGCGCCGCTGCTGGTCGTCGGCAGCAATGGCCGAGTGGCCTGGGGCTTCACGAACACGACCTCGGACTGGGCCGACGTCGTCACGCTCAAGCTCAACGCGGCCGGCACGCATTACCTGGCCGGTGGCGCCGAGAAGCCCTTGCAGCGCGCTGTCGAGCGCATAGAGATCGCCGGCGAGGCCGCGGTCGACCATGTCGTGCTGGAAAGCGAGTGGGGGCCGGTGATGCCGCAGAAGGCGCCCGCCGGCCAGGCCTACGCGTTGCGCTGGGTGGCACATGACCACGAGGGCATGAATTTGCGGCTGATGCACATGGAGACGGCCGCGACCGTGGAGGAGGGCGTCAGGCTCGCCGCCGGCGCCGGCATGCCGGCGCAGAACCTGCTGCTGACCGACGCGACGGGCCGCATCGCCTGGACCGTCATCGGCGCCATGCCCAAACGCGTGGGCGGCGAGGACATCGACCGGCCGCAGGACTGGAGCGACGGCCGCTCGCGCTGGCAGGGCTACCTGGGCGCGGCCGAGCAGCCCCGGGTCGTGGACCCGCCCGACGGGCGCCTGTGGACCGCCAACGCACGCATGATCGGCGGCGATGCGATGAAGCTCGTCGGCAACGGCGGCTGGGACCTGGGTGCGCGCGGCATGCAGATCCGCGACGGCCTGCGCGCGCAGGACAAGTTCGATGAAGCCGGCCTGCACGCCATCCAGCTCGATCACCGCGCGCTCTTCCTGCAGCGCTGGCGCCAGCTGTTGCTGGAGCAGGTGCTGACGCCCGACTTCGTCGCCGCCAACGGCCTGGCCGACTATCGCGCCGAGGTCGACAAGAGCGCCGACGCCGCGCGACCCGATGCCGTCGGCTATCTGCTGGTGCGCGCCTTCCGCGAGCAGACGCTGAAAGCCATCTTTGCGCCGCTGGCCGGCCTGCTGGAGGCCAACGGCCTGAAGCTGCGCGACCTGAAGATGGTGCCCGAGACGCCCGGCTGGGCGCTGATCCAGACCGCGCGGCCGGACACGCTGCCGGCAGCCTTCAAGAGCTGGCCCGAGCTGCTGCAGCGCGCCGTGCTGGACAGCCGCAAGGCACTGGTCGAGCAGCACGGCAGCCTCGCCGCCGCAACCTGGGGCGCCGACAACCCGACCAGCATGCGCCACCCGCTGAGCGCCGCCGTGCCGCCGCTGGCCGCCTGGCTGGACCAGGCCTCCCAGGGCATGGCCGGTGACAGCCACATGCCGCGCGTGCACAACCACGGCCACGGCCAGAGCGAGCGCATGGTTGTCTCGCCGGGCCACGAGGAACGCGGCATCCTGGTCATCCCCGGCGGCCAGAGCGGCCACCCGCTGTCCCCCTTCTACCGTGCCGACCACGCCGCCTGGCTGGCCGGCGAACCTGTGCCCTTCCTGCCCGGCGAAACCTCGCACCGGCTCGTGCTGCGACCCTGATCCAGGCGACACCGCTCGTGTGGTCTGAGGATGCGTGCGGACGCATGCGCTGGGCACAATCGCCGGTTCACGAGAACTCCGGAGGACTGCTGCCATGAACAAGACCCACTACGCCCTGATGCTGGCCAGCCTGGCGACCACCCTGAGCGCGCAGGCGCAGGACGCCGGCTCTAACGTCGAGAAATGCCCCAAGAAGCTGGGCGTGCTGGCCGTGGCCGAGCCGCAGCACGGCTGGAACCACATCTCCCAGTACGGCCTGGGCTCGCCGTCGGCGCTGCTGCGCATGATGGTGCAGCAGTCCGGCTGCTTCGACGTCGTCGAGCGCGGCCAGGCCATGCAGAACCTGCAGCAGGAGCGCTCGCTGGCCGCCGCCGGCGAGATGCGCCAGGAGTCCAACGTCGGCAAGGGCCAGATGCAGGCGGCCGACTTCGTCATGACGCCCAATGTGCAGGTCGGTGCCAACACCAGCGGCGGCCTGGGCGGTTTCCTGGGCGGCAAGCTGGGCGTCATCGGCGCCATCGCCGGCGGCCTGAAGTTCAAGGACGCCTCCACCAGCCTGCTCATCGCGGACGTGCGCTCCAGCATCCAGGTCGCGGCCGCCGAGGGCAAGGCCAGCAAGACCGACTTCTCCATCGGCGGCTGGGGCTTTGGCGGCGGCGCGGTGGGCGGCATGGGCGGCTACACCAGCACGGCCGAGGGCAAGCTCATCGCTGCCAGCTTCCTGGACAACTACAACAAGATCGTCATCACCATCCGTGACCAGCCCAGCCTGGTGCGCAGCGGCAGCGCCTCCGGCGACGCCAACGCGGCCGCGTCGACCCAGGCCGGCGCGCCCATCAATGCCGGCCAGATGCTGGCGCCCAAGATCTCCAACGTGAAGGCCTATGCCTCGCCGTCGCGCGACAGCAAGGTCCTCGCGACGCTGAACCGCAGCGACGAGCTGGTTGCCACCGGCGAGGTCAAGGACGGCTTCGTCAAGGTCGACTCCGCCAACTTCAGCGGCTGGGTGCAACGCACGCTGGTCACCCCGGTGGGCAACTGATGAAGGTTGCCCTCGTCACCGGCGCCGGTTCCGGCATCGGCCGCGCCGTGGCGAGGGCGCTGGCCGCCGAGGGCTGGACACTCGCGTTGATGGGGCGCCGCGAGGCGGCACTGCGCGAAACCCTGGCCGACGCGCTGCACCTGCCCGCCGACGTCGCCGATGAGGGCCAGGTCGACGCTGCCTTCGCACGGTTGCGCGAGCGCTTCGGCCGGCTGGACCTGCTGTTCAACAACGCCGGCATCGGTGCGCCGCCGGTGCCTATCGACGAGCTGACGGTGGCGCAATGGCGCGCGGTGGTCGACACCAACCTGACCGGCAGCTTCCTGTGCGCCCGCGCGGCCTTTGCACTGATGAAGGTGCAAGACCCGCGTGGCGGCCGCATCATCAACAACGGCTCCATCTCGGCCCACGCGCCGCGGCCGTTCTCGGCGCCCTACACATCGACCAAGCATGCGATCACGGGCCTGACCAAGGCGCTGAGCCTGGATGGCCGTGCCTTCGACATTGCGGCTGGCCAGATCGACATCGGCAATGCGGCGACCGACATGACGGAGAGGATGCTGCGTGGCGTGCCCCAGGCCAACGGCCAGATCGCCGTCGAGCCGCGCATGGACGTCGAAGACGTCGCCCGCGCCGTCGTCTACATGGCCGGCCTGCCGCTGTCGGCCAATGTGCAGACCATGACGGTGATGGCGACGAACATGCCTTTTGTCGGGCGCGGTTGAGCAGGTTCAGAATTCAGGCCATGCGCCTGTTCCGTTTCCTGATCCGCGTCCTGATCCTCGTCGCCGGAGCCGTCATCGGCCTGGGGCTGTTCCTGTTTGCCGTGCTCGCCTTCGCCGTCATCCTGATCGGCAGCCTGTTGACCGGCCGCAAGCCCAATGTCCAGTTCCGCATGAACAAGAACCCCTGGGCGCACCGGCGCCCGCCGGCCCCGGCGGCCGACGATGTCGTGGACATCGAGGCGCGTGAGATCAAGGACGCGCCGCCCCTGCCGCTGCAGCCACCGCCGCAGCGCTGACTACTTCAACTCGACCGGACCGTACCAGGTCCGCGCCGACGCGCGGCTGTTGTCGCTGTCGGTCATGACGGCCATGGAGATCAGCGGGCCGGGCTCTTCGCCGAAGGCACGGCGAAAGTCGGCCGCCAGGTCGCGCCTGTGGTCGCGCCAGCGATGCAGTTCGCTGGGACCGGAGTCGACCACGATCTTGCGGATGCGGTCGCTGCGCGGGTTGATGACGACGGTGCCGATCGGCAGCTTGCTGTCCCAGACGTACATCAGCGTCGCGTAGGGCGGCACCTCGCCGGTCAGTGCCTGGGCCAGCTCGAACTTCATGCGGGTGCGCAGCGGCAGTTGGCCGATGTCGCCGCCGAAGCCGAAGATGACGCGGGCCACCGCGTCCTCGCGGTCGATGTCGGCCACGCTGGCATTGGGGATGAGGCCCTGGGCCCACCACGAGAAGCTGACCTCGCCGACGCTGTCCGGCGAGGGCGCCACGCGCTTGCGCCAGATGCTGGCGGAACGCTCGGACGAGGCCTCCAGCGCGGGGCGTCCGTCCTTCTCGGTCCAGTGGTAGACGGTGGGCTTCTTGCCCGGCAAGGCCAGCGGCTGCCAGCCCTCAGCGGAAGGTGGCGGCGGGGTCGTGGGGGTGGCACAGGCCGCGAGCAGGGCTGCGGCGCACAGGGTCAGGCAGGCGGTCTTCACCAGGTCTTGCGTTGGAGTTCTTCGAGAATCTCGCCATATATGCGGTATCGGCCCGCGCTGATCAAGCCCTGTTCGACCGCTTTGCGCACGCCGCAGTCGGGTTCGTGAATATGTGAACAGTTATGGAAGCGGCAGTTGGCGTGCTCGCGCAGGTCGGGCATGTAGCGCCACAGCTCGGCCGCGTCGATCTGGCGCAGGCCGAATTCCTGGAAACCGGGCGAATCGATCAGCGCCGTCGTGCGCGTCTCGTCGGTCCAGTACCACTGCGTGGTGGTGGTCGTGTGCCGGCCCGAGTTCAGCGCCTGCGAAATCTCGCCGACCTGGGCCTGCGCATCCTTCACGAGCAGGTTGATCAGCGTGCTCTTGCCCGTGCCGCTGGGGCCCAGCACGAAGGTGCGCTGGCCGGCCAGCCACGGGTCCAGCGTCGCGCGCGAGCCCTCGCGGTCGGCCTTCAGCGCAACCTCGAACATCTTCAGTCCCATCGCGCGGTAGGGCGCCAAGCGCTCGCGGGCGGTGTCGGTGCCGGGCAGGTCGGTCTTGTTCAGCGCGATGGCCATTCGGATGCCGGCGGACTCGGCGGCGATCAGCGAGCGTGTCAGCTGCGATTCGCTGAACACCGGCTCCACAGCGACCAGCACGAGGAGCTGATCCAGATTGGCCGCGAAGCTCTTGGTCTTCCACTCGTCCTGGCGGAACAGCAGGTTGCGCCGCGGCTCCACCGCCTCGATGACGCCCTCATCGCCCGAATCGGCAAAGCGCACCTGGTCTCCGACGACCGCCTCGCTCTTCTTGCCGCGCGGGTGGCACACGAAGCGCTTGCCGTCCGAGTCTTCGACGATGTAGTGCCGGCCATGGCCGCGCACGACAAGTCCCAGGTCCAGCGCCTGGAATTTGCTCACTGGAGCCCCTCGCTCGATGAGTACATAGACCGATCCCCCAAGGGGATGCGTGCCGGCTTGGGAGCGGCCCAGCGCTCGGCCCGCTTCATTCGCCGGTCGCTTCGGGCAAGGCGCTCACCTGTGCCGCGCAGATCGCGTCGTTGAGCGTCAGCCCGCCGCGCGAGTGCGTCGAGTAGCTGATGGTGCAGGCGTCATAGCTGACCAGCATCTCGGGGTGATGGTCCTGCGCATGCGCGATCTCGGCGACCGCGTCGACGAAGGCCATGGTCTGGTAGAAATTCTTGAAGCCGAAGCGCCGCCCGATCAGCTTGTTCTCGGGGTCGGGCAGCCAGCCGGGCAGGGCGGCCAGCACGCGGGCGCGGGTGTCGGCGTCCATCAAGGGCGCCTTGGGGTCGCATTGGGCAAGCAGCAGGTCGTTCATGAGGCGAGCGCTGCGAGCCGTTCGGCAGCGGGTGGGTGTGAGTAATAGAAGCGGGCGTAGACCGGGTCGGGCGTCAGCGTGCCGGCGTTGTCTTCGTGCAGTTTCAGCAGCGCCGATGACAGGTCGGCACCGCTGGCCTGCGCGCGGGCATAGGCGTCGGCCTGGAACTCGTCGCGGCGCGAGAAGTGGCTGGCCAGCGGCGTGACGAAGAAACCGAACACCGGGCCGGCGAGCAGGAACAGCAGCAGCGCCAACGCGTCGTTGGGCGCGCCCAGCGACGGCTGCACGCCCAGGCCCAGATAGAAGGCCGGCTGCTGCGCCAGCCAGCCCAGCAGCGCAAAGCCGGCCAGGCTCAGCGCGAACGTCAAGGCGATGCGCTTGGTGATGTGCTTGTGCTTGAAATGGCCCAGCTCATGCGCCAGCACGGCCTCCACCTCACCGCCGTCCAGCTTGGTCAGCAGCGTGTCGAAGAAGACCACGCGCTTGGCCGGGCCGAAGCCGCTGAAGTAGGCATTGCCATGCGCCGAGCGCCGGCTGCCATCCATGACGAACAAGCCCTTGGCCGCAAAGCCGCAGCGGGCCATCAGCTTCTCGACGCGCTCCTTCAGCGCGGCATCGGTCAGCGGCTCGAACTTGTTGAACAGCGGCGCGATGACGGTGGGATACAGCACCATGACCAGCAGCTGGAAGCCCATCCACGCGCCCCAGGCCCACAGCCACCACAGTGGCCCGGCGGCGCCCATCAGCCACAGGATCAGCGCGACGATGGGCAGGCCCAGCAGCACGCCGACGCCCAGCGCCTTCAGCGCATCGGCCACGTAGAGCTTCAGCGTCGTGCGGTTGAAGCCGAAGGCCTGCTCGATGCGGAAGGTCGACCACAGCTCCCAGGGCAGGTCCAGCAGCGAACCGATCAGCACGAAGACGGCGACCAGGCCCAACTGGTAACCCATGCCCTGCCAGCCTTCCGGCAGCGACCGGCTGGCCTCCAGCACCCAGCCGTTCAGCGCGTTCAGACCGCCCAGCAGCGTCCAGCCCAGCAGCACGGCGGCGTTGAAGGCCAGGGCCAGCAGGCCGAAGCGGCTGCGGGCTACTGTGTAGTCGGCGGCCTTCTGGTGCGCCGACAGCGTCACGCTGCCGGCAAACGCCGCCGGCACCTGGCCGCGGTGGGCGGCGACATGGCGGATCTGGCGCGTGGACAGCCAGAATTTGACGAGCAGCGAAGCGGCCAGCGCGACCGCGAAAGCAAGGGACAACATCGTGGGGGACATAGGCCTCAAGTTTAGGCTGCGAGAATTCCGCGCCTTTGCCCATAGAACCGAAAGCCCTGCCATGGCCGACACCCTTGCGCTCCACGAGAGCAACCTGATCTGGATCGACCTCGAGATGACCGGCCTGTACCCGGACACCGACCGCATCATCGAGATCGCCGTCGTCGTCACCGACGCCCAGCTGACCGTGCGTGTCGAAGGCCCGGTCTTCGCCGTGCACCAGAGCGACGAGACGCTGGACGCGATGGACGCCTGGAACAAGGGTACCCATGGCCGCAGCGGCCTCATCGACCGCGTGAAGGCCTCCACCATCAGCGAGGCCGACGCCGTCGCCCAGACCATCGCCTTCCTGAAGCAGTACGTGCCCAAGGGCAAGAGCCCCATGGCCGGCAACAGCATCTGCCAGGACCGCCGCTTCCTCGCCAATTACATGCCGGAGCTGGAAAGCTTCTTCCACTATCGCAACCTGGACGTGTCCACGCTGAAGGAACTGGCCAAGCGCTGGAAGCCGTCGGCGCTGGAAGGCTTCAAGAAGGCCCAGGCTCACACGGCGCTGGCCGACATCCACGAGTCCATCGACGAGTTGATCCATTACCGGACGAACTTCCTGAACCTGGCTTGATGATGAAGCGCCTTGTCCTGTTGTCGGCGCTGGTGGCGCTCGGTGCGGTGGCCGCCCAGGAGCCTGCCAGCCCCAGCGCTTCCCCCCGGCTGATCCAGAAGGTGCTGCGCAGCGGCGACTACCGGCGCAACTGGACCGTGGCCTACACGTTGTCGGGCAGCAAGCTCAGCATCCACTGCCAGAAGTCGGACACCGGCCGCTGCGGCGTGCGCGTCATCGATGCGCCGCGCCTGGACGCGCCGGCGACCGAGCTGCAGATCGAATGGCTGGGCCTGAAGACCGGCGAGTGGGCCATGCGCACGCTCAAGGGCAAGGCTTTCGCCCTCTGCGTGCAGCCCGACGTCGGCCGCGACGAGGCCTGCGAGCCGCTGGATGCGTTGACGCCGCTCTGACGACGCCGCGTGCTGCACGCTGCCTTTGACTTCCCCCGCCACCCGCTGGCCCGCGAGGACGGCGAGCGCCTGCGCGGTGCCTGGTCCGTGCCGCCCGCGCGCTGGCTGCGGGCGCTGCGGCTGGCCGACGTCCGCGCCGTCATCGCCGACGCCGAAGCCGCCGCGCGGGCCGGCGCCTGGGTGCTGGGCGGCCTGCGCTACGAAGCTGCCGCCGCTTTCGACGCCGCGCTGGCAACGCATGCCGCCGCCGCGCCGCTGGCCGAGTTCGCCGTCTACGACACGGCGCCCGAGCCCTGGCCGGAGGGCGAGCCCGCTCACACCGGCGCACTGGGCTGGCAGGACGCAGAGCCTGACGCAACAGCCGCCATCGAGCGCATCCGCGACTACATCCGCGACGGTGACTGCTACCAGGTCAATCTGACGACGCGGCTGCGCGCCGCGGTGGGCGCGCTGGATACCGAACAACTCTTCCTCGCGCTGCATGCCAGCCAGCCCGGCGGCTTCAGCCTGTTCCTGCGCGAGGCGGGCGCGGCCAGCGTGTCGCCGGAACTGTTCTTCGACTGGCGCCCCGTGCCCGGCGCCAAGGCCAGCTGGCTGCTGGCCGCCCAGCCGATGAAGGGCACCGCGCCGCGCGGCCGCGACCGGGTCGACGACGAGGCGGCGCAAGCCCATCTGCGCACCAGCGAGAAGGAGCGCGCCGAGAACCTGATGATCGTGGACCTGCTGCGCAACGACCTGAGCCGCGTCGCGCAACTGGGCACGGTGCGGGTGCCACGCCTGTTCGAACTGCATGCGCTGCCCACCGTCTGGCAGATGACGTCCACCGTCACGGCCGTCAGCCGCCCAGGGCTGACGCTGGCCGACGCCTTCGCGGCGCTGTTCCCCTGCGGCTCCGTCACCGGCGCGCCCAAGGTCCGGGCGATGCAGATCATCCGTGAGCTGGAGCCTGCGGCGCGCGGCTGGTACTGCGGCGCGCTGGGCCTGATCCAGCCGGGCGGCATCGCCACGTTCAACGTGCCCATCCGCACCGTCGAGCGCCATGACGCCGCGCTGACCTGCGGCATCGGCAGCGCCATCACGCTGGACAGCGAGCCGGCCGCCGAGATTGCCGAATGGCGGGCGAAGGCGCGCTTCCTGGCGCGTGCCGAGGCGCCTGTCGAGGCGCTGGAGACGCTGCGGCTGCAGGACGGCGTCGCGCTGCGCGCCGACGCCCACCTGGCCCGCATGCAGCGCACGGCTCGCCACTTCGGCCTGCGCTTCTCGCTCACCGAGGCGCGCGCCTACCTGCAGGCCGTGGCTGCTGCCCAGCCCGACGGCAGCTGGCGCCTGCGCCTGACCTGCGACGCCGAAGGGCGCCTCCTGCACACGCTGACCGCCTTCACGGCCACGCCCGAGCCGGTGCTGCTGGCGCTGGCGGACCGGCCCATCGCCACGCGCGGCGCGGGCGCCGAGTTCCTGGCCCACAAGACCACCCGCCGCGAGCTGTACGCCGGCTTCGCGAAGCCGGCTGAGGCCTTCGACGTCATCCTGTGGAACGAGGCCGGCGAGCTGACCGAGTGCAGCTTTGGCAACCTGGCCGTGCAGATCGACGGCCAGTGGTTGACGCCGCCATTGGCCGCCGGCCTGCTGCCGGGCGTGCTGCGCGCCGAGCTGCTGGCTCAAGGCCGCATCAGGGAGGCGCGTCTCGTTCGCGAAGATCTGGGCCGCGCCGAAGGCTTGGCCTTCGTCAACAGCCTGCGCGGCTGGTTAGGTGCCCAGCTGACGCAGCGCGCGCATCCGTCGTGATGGCCGCGCGGGCCAGTCTGCCGACGCGGGAACGCCCAGCTTGCCGAACTGCGCGCCCCGTGAGCCGGGGGATTTGGTGAAAACCCTGATCCATGCTACAGTCGCAGCTTCGCTCGGTTGACCCCGAGCTTCGTACGTCTCCTCTGACCTCGTTCGGCCCGTAGTTCATACGGCTTCTCGAACACCCCTCGTGGATCGGTCGGCGGCGATGAAGCCGTCGCTTTGACTGTTCCCCCGTGCCGCACCCGACTGCAAGCTGCAGCCCGAGCCGCCCGACACGAGCTTTCTCCCAGCGACTTTGACTGCTGAACGGCATGAACTGTTCAGCGCCCGCGTGTCTGCCCTCATTGAATTTCGGGCGGCATGGACGGGCTTTGACTGAAAGAACGACATGAGTTTCGATACCCTGGGCCTGAGCGAAGTGGTGCTGAAGGCCGTGAAAGATTCCGGCTACGAGAACGCCACCGACGTGCAAGGCTTGGCCATCCCCGCCGCCATCGCCAACAAGGACCTGATGGTCTCGGCGCGCACCGGCTCCGGCAAGACCGCCGCCTTCATCCTGCCCGCGCTGGAGAAGATCCTCGCCGCCCGCGGTGCTGACAACACCCGCCGTGAGAAGGGCAAGATCTACGGCCCCAAGATCCTGGTGCTGGCGCCCACCCGTGAGCTGGCCATGCAGGTCGCCAAGGCCGCGCAGACCTATGGTCGCTTCATCCCGGGCCTGAAGGTCGCGACGGTGCTGGGCGGCATGCCCTACCCGCTGCAGATCCGCCAGCTGATGGGCCCGCTGGACATCCTGATCGCGACCCCCGGTCGCCTGATCGACCACATCCAGTCCGGCAAGTGCGTGCTGAGCAATGTCGAGATGCTGGTGCTGGACGAAGCCGACCGCATGCTGGACATGGGCTTCATCGACGACATCACGATGATCGCCAGCAACACCCCGGCCGAGCGCCAGACGGTGATGTTCAGCGCCACGTTCGCCGGCCACGTCGGCCGCCTGGCGCAGAACCTGCTGAAGGACCCGCAGCGCATCGAAGTGGCGTCGCACACCGACACGCACGAGAACATCGAGCAGCGCCTGCACTGGGCCGACAACCCCCACCACAAGGACCAGCTGCTGGAAGCCATCCTGGCCCAGCCGGAACTGGACCAGGCCGTCGTCTTCACCAGCACGCAGCGCGACGCCGACTGGCTGGCCGAGCGTCTGGCCGAGATCGGCCACGCCGTCGCCCCGCTGCACGGCGCCATGCCGCAAGGCAAGCGCAACCGCGTGCTGATGGGCCTGCGTCGCGGTGACCTGAAGGTGCTGGTCGCCACTGACGTCGCCGCCCGCGGCATCGACGTGCCGACCATCAGCCACGTCATCAACTACGGCCTGCCGATGAAGGCCGAGGACTACGTGCACCGCATCGGCCGTACCGGCCGCGCCGGCCGCCAAGGCCTCGCGATCACGCTGGGCCTGCGCGACGACGTGTCCATGATCCGCCGCATCCAGCAGTTCACGACCCAGACCATCCCTGTGCAGCAGATCGCCGGCCTGGAGCCCAAGACGCAAGAGCCGCGCATCTTCCCGCCGCGCCCGGCTTGTTCGTTCGACGACCGTGGCCCGCGTGGCAACTTCGGCGGCCGCCCTGGCTTCGGCAACAAGCCGTTCCGCCGTGACGACCGTCCGCAGCATGGCGGCGGCAAGCCCTTCGGCCAGCAAGACCGTGGCTTTGCGCCGCGCGATGACCGTGGCTTCCAGCCGCGTCCCGAAGGCTTCCAGCCCCGCGGTGACGAGCGTGGCTTTGCGCCGCGTGAAGACCGCGGCTTCCAGCCCCGCGACGATCGTGGTTTCGCGCCGCGCGCCGACCGTGGCTTCCAGCCGCGCGAGGAGCGCAGCTTTGCTCCGCGTGACGACCGTGGCTTCGCGCCGCGTGGCGACCGCCCCTTCAACGCCGGCGCCAAGCCCGCGTTCGGCGGCAAGCCCAGCTTTGGTGGCGGTGATCGCCCGTCCTTCGGCGGTGATCGCCGCGGCCCTGGTGGCCCCGGCCCGCGCAAGGGCGGCTTCGGTCGCTGAGCTGCTGAACCGATGAAGGCGGGCCTCTGGCCCGCTTTTTTTATGCCCGTGTGGCTGGCGCGGCCTCGACCAGCGCCCGCAGCGACGCCAGCAGCACGCCCGTGGCCTCCTCTGGTGCCAGCAGCCCGGCGCTGACGAAAGCGCCGTTGACGAGCAAGGCCAGCTGGGCCGCGAGGACATCCGGTTCGCGCACGCCAAGCCGGCCGGCGATGGCGGCCAGCCGGGCGCGCAGTGCCA
The DNA here is from genome assembly GCF_056406315.1 of Roseateles sp. P1_C6. Taxonomy (NCBI): domain Bacteria; kingdom Pseudomonadati; phylum Pseudomonadota; class Betaproteobacteria; order Burkholderiales; family Sphaerotilaceae; genus Roseateles; species Roseateles sp. P1_C6. The sequence goes on along the minus strand of NZ_JBFUAK010000011.1, from coordinate 115,164 downwards.
GCATGTGGGTCTGCGCCACCTGCCGTGCCGGGTGGTCCTGCTCGGCGAACTCGGCGGCCACGTTGATCTGCGGGCAGCCGCGGTAGTTGGCGCGGCCCAGGCGTTCACCGATCCAGCGCATGTGCGCTTCCAGCTCGGCGCGGCCATCGCCGGCGTTCTCCGCGGCGACCCGGTCCCAGGTTCCCCAGAAGTCCACGTCCTCGCGCTCCAGGAACGCGACGATGAGGTCGTCCTTGGTGCGGAAGTGGCGGTACAGGCTGCTCTTGGCGACGCCGGCCTGGTCAATGATGAGATCGACGCCCACGGCGCGCACGCCGTTCTTGTAGAACAGCCCGGAGGCGACGCTGAGGATGCGCTCGCGCACATCGGTGGTTTCGGGTGGGGCGGTTGTGGTCGGCATGGTCATTCGGGTCGAAACGGATGTTGACACGATACAGACCATTCTGTATCGTTCAAAGAACAGACAGGTCTGTCTCGTTTCAAAAGGATGATCATGGGCAAGGATTTGGACAAGGCGGTCACCGTGTACGGCGCGGGCGGGCACACCGGGCGCTTCGTCGTCAACGAGGCGTTGCGGCGCGGCTTGAAGGTCGTGGCCCTAGGGCGGGATGCGTCGCGCCTGCCGGCCGGCGTGCCGGGTCGCGCGGCGGCGGTGCACGACGCGGCCGCGCTGACCGAAGCGCTGGCGGGCTGCGGCGTGGTCATCAATTGCGCCGGGCCCTTCCTGGACACCGCCGCACCGCTCATCGAGGCGGCGCTGCGGGCCGGCTGCGGCTACATCGACGTGACGGCCGAACAGGCCAGCGCGCAGGACGTCTTCGAGCGCTTCGACGCGCCGGCCCGTGAGGCCGGCGTGGCGGTGATTCCCGCCGCAGGCTTCTACGGCGGACTGGCCGACCTGCTGGCGACCGCCCTGGCCGGCACCGGCCCGGTGGCCGACCTGAGCGTCGCGATCGCGCTGGACCACTGGTGGCCCACCGAGGGCACGCGCAAGACCGGCGAGCGCAACCAGGTGCCGCGTGTCGTCTTGCAGGACGGCCAGATCGTGCGCATGGCGATGCCCGCGGCCCAGCGCGACTGGGCCTTCGGCGCCGGGCATGGCGTGCAGACCATGGTCGAGCTGCCCTTCAGCGAAATCATCACCATCGCCCGCCACCTGGGCGTGCAGAACCTGCGCTCCTGGCTGACGCTGTCGTCGCTGCAGGAGATCCGTGACACGACGACGCCGCCGCCAGCGGCCAGCGATGCGCAAGGCCGGTCCGCGCAGCGCTTCGAGGTGGTCGTCCAGGCCGGCGAGGGCGCGGGTGCCAGGCGTGCCGTTGCCCGCGGCCAGGATATCTACGCGGTGTCGGCGCCGCTGGTCGTGGAGGCGGCGCAGCGCATGCTGCAGCCGACCTTCCAGCGCAGCGGCGCGCTGGCGCTGGGCCAGGCCTTCGATGCCCGGGACTTCCTGCAGGCGCTGTCGCCCCGAGAGCTGGAACTGCAGCTGGGCTGACGCTCAGCGGTCCTCGCGCAGGAAAGGCTGGAGCCAGCGCATCTGCGGCTTGTCGCGGCCGCTGGCGTCGGGCTCGAGCGACAGGAAATAGTCGCCCCAGGTCGGCCCGCCGGCCCACCACAGCCAGCCCGCCCAGACGTCGGCGTTGGCCTGCAGGTGCAGCAGCGCGCCGCGCACGGCCTGCTCGCAGACGGCGTTGGCGCCGCCGCCGATCTCACCCAGCAGCGCACGCCGCTTGTTGGCCTTCAGCCAGGCGGTGAAGCGCTGCAGGCGCTCGACGCCGATCTCGGGGCTGACGCATTCGGCATTCGTGCCGGAGCCGTCCTTGTCGAAGTACTGGTGCACTTCGAACAGCATGTTGTCCAGCGGGTCGCGGACCTTGCCCATGACCTGCGCATTGGGCGTGCCGTACCAAGTGCTTTCGAACCAGCTCCAGGCGCCCGTGTAGCCATTGCCGGGCACGGTGATGAGGTTGGCCGCGCCGGTGGCGCGGATGGCGTCCACGGCGGCCTGGGCGGCCTGGCCCCAGGTCTCGGTGGGCATGTTGCGTGGCTCGTTGACGAGGCCGAACTGCACCTTGGGGTCGCCCTTGAACTGCAGTGCCAGGCGGCGCCAGAAGTCGGCGAACGCGGCGATGGGAACCTCGGGCTTGCCGACGTGCACCTCCTTGTAGGCGGCGTAGTTGTGCGGGTCCAGCAGCACGTGCAGGCCGTGCGCCGTCGTGCCGTCGACGAACTCGCGCAGGCGGGCCAGCTCCGTTGCGTCGAACTCGCCGTTCAGCGTGGGCTGCAGGCGCTCCCAACGGAACGCGATGCGCATCAGGTTCATGCCCTTGGCCTGGTAATAGGCCGTGCTGGCGACGCTGGGGTAGACGAAGTCCTTGCCGTAGATGCCGGGGAAGGGCAGCTTCTCGCCCCATTCGGCGCTGGACAGGCTGATGCCGCGCCATTCGAGCGGGGCGGCGTGGGCGGTGGCGGCCAGCAGCAGTGCGGCGGCGAGCAGGGGCTTCTTCATGCGGCGTCCTTGGCGGGCGGCTGCGCGCCGAGCGCGGCGAGCACGTCCTGGCAGGCGCCCATGGTGTGGTAATCCGTCTTGCCGGCGGGGCTCTTCTCGTCGGTCAGCTTCTGGTTGGCCGGGCCCAGGATGCGGTACCAGGCGCCGTGCTCGTGGTCGACGAAGTGCTGCCAGGCGTAGGCCCAGATGCGGTCGTACCAGGCCCAGTACGCCTCATCGCCGGAACGAACGGCCAGCCAGGCGGCGGCGGCCAGGCTTTCGGCTTGCACCCAGAAATACTTGTCCGCGTCGCAGACCTCGCCGCCGGGGGCGAAGCCGTAGACCAGGCCGCCGTGGCCCTCGTCCCAGCCGTGGCGCACGGCCGTGTCGAAGAAGTGGCGCGCCGTGGGGTAGAGCCAATCTGGCGCGGTCGCACCCAGGCGCCGCTCCAGCATCAGCAGCAGCTTGGCCCACTCGGTCAGATGGCCGGTCTGGAAGCCCCAGGGCCGGAAGATGTTGGTCTTGTCGTCGCGGTTGTAGTCCCAGTCGGGCGTCCAGTCGGTCTTGTAGTGTTCCCAGACCAGGCCACCGGCAAGGGCCGCCTGGCGTTGCGTGATGGACGTCGCCAGCTGCAACGCGCGGTCCAGGTAGCGGGCCTCGCCGCTGGCCGCGTGTGCGGCCAGCATCGCTTCGCAGGCGTGCATGTTGGCGTTCTGCCCGCGGTAAGAGCCTGTTTGCCAGTCCGGTGTCGCCTCGTCGGCATACAGGCTGTGGGCGGCTTCCCAGAATCGCTGTTCCATCAGAGCGAAGGTCGCGGCCATGCCTTCGCGCGCGCCCGCCACGCCGGCCTCGGCCGCGTGCGCATGGGCCAGCAGCACGAAGGCCAGGCCGTAGCAGTGGTTGGTGCCGTCCAGCACCGTCGCGTGGCCGTCGTGCCAGTCCAGCAGCCACGCGTAGCCGCCTTGCGGCTGCGCATGCACGTCGCGCACAAAGGCCAGCGCATGGGCCACATCGCTCACCGGTCCGCCGAACCAGCGCCAGGCCAGCGCATGGTTGAAGACGAAGCGGGTGCTGCTGACCAGGTGGCGGCTGCGGCGGTCATAGACCGTGCCGTCGTCCTTGAAGAACTGGAAGCAGCCACCGCTGGGGTCTCGGACGCGCGGCGCGTAGAAGGCCAGCGTGTGGCGCATGTGGGCCCACAGCGCTGTGGGCGTGCGCATGTCGGGAAGCGACTTCATTTCAGTACCTCGTCTTTCAGGAGGCGCGTCAGCTCGTCGGCCATCTGCGCGTGCACATCAATGCGCGGGTGGGCATACGAGAAGGCCTGGAAGGTGTAGGTCCAGACCTTGGCGTCGCCCTCGGCGCGCAGCGTGGCGACGGACGCATTCAAGGCGCGCGGGATGGCCGGTTGCTCCTTCCACGCCGTCATGCCGCCGGCCAGCAGCACCAGCCTTGCGTCGGGATAGCGCGCGCGCAGCTCGCGCACGAAGGCGAGGTAGCGCGGGCCGAAGTCCGGCGCGATCGATCGCCCCGTGGACGCGGGGAAGCCGTGGTCGTTCTGGCCGAGGTTGACGAACACCACGTCGGGCGCGCGGGCATCGGGCGGCGCGACGGCCGCGTCCAGCCGCGGCGCGTAGCGGTTCCAGACCTGCGGCATCAGCAGCTGGTCCCAGGTGGCCGTGATGCCGATGCCGCTGACGGCGATGCCGACGTAGTCCGCGCCCAGGCGCTGCGCCGTCAGCGCGCCATAGGCCCGCGTGCCGTCGTGCGTGGACAGGTCGGCGTACTGGTCCTCGGCGATGTCACCATTGCAGGCGCCGGCGGTGATGGAGTCGCCGTAGAACACCAGCTTCAGCGGGCGCGGCGGCGGCGGGGCCAGCAGCCGGCCGCCGTCGGCCAGGCGCAGGCCCAGGAAGATGGCCTCGGCTTGCGACGCCTCCGTGCGCTTGACGAGGCGCAACTCGTGCTCGCCGGCCGGCAGCGCCAGCCGCCAGTCCGCCGGCCCGTCGCCGCGCAGTGTCAGCGCGTGGCGGCGGCCATCCACCTCGACGGTGAAATGGTTGATGCCGCCGCGTGACGGCGCCAGGCGCAGCGAGATCTGCTCGCCGGTGAAGCGCGCGCGCAGCTCGCTGCCGCTCCAGGCCAGCAGCTTGGCCGCACCGGGCAGGTCGGCGATGCGGCCGACCCACCGCAGCCGCGGATCGTCGGCGGCGATCAGCGGGCCCGTCGCGGCTTCGCGCACGAAGTCGCTGGGGTGCAGTTCGGGCGGGAAGATGCCGGCGGACATGATGGCCAGCAGGCTGGCCGGGCGGCCGCTGCCGGCCCATTCGTCGCGCTTCACGCGCACATGCAGCAGGTGGGCGCCGGGCTCAAGATCCCGGCCCACGACCGTGTAGTGCCAGCCGAGGTAGCCGCGCCGCTCTGGCACTTGGCCACGCAGCGTGACGACGGGGCCGTCGTCCACCCAGGCTTCCAGGTTGCGGTAGAGCGCACTTTCGGCATGGAAGACGGCGACCTCCCGGCCCCAGACGAGGAAGTGCGCCTCGGCGTCATCGGCCTGGGTCACCCAACCGGGCGTCTGGCCGGTCCACTCGGGGTGCACTTCGCCGCCGCGCGCGAAGCCACGCTGCTGGTAGGGCTTGAGCGTGTCGCCCATCAGCAGCCGCGTGAACTCGTGTGCGCGGCCGTACAACGGCGCGGGCAGGGCGGTGGCCGGCCCCGGCGTGGCGGCACGCAGCGTCTCGAGCAGCGCCTGCGCGATGCGCTGATGGCCGGTGGCGTTGGGATGCACGGGCTCGTCGTACAGCGCGGCCCAGCGGTCCGTGCCGGCGTCCACGCGCGCCTGCATCCAGCGGCCGAAGTCCAGCGCCGTCAGGCCGTAGTACGTGGCCAGTTTCAGCTGGACGTCCACCGCGTCGCGCGCCTGGTTGCCTTGCTGCGTCAGGCCCAGCACGACGACGGCGGGCGGCTTCTTCGCGGCCAGCAGGCGGCGCAGCATGGCCTCATAGCTGCTGGCACGCACGGCGGGGTCCAGCCACTGGTCGTTGACGCCGAACTCGACGATGACGAGGTCGGGTTGTGCATCCAGCACCTGCGCCTGCAGGCGCTGCACGCCGGCGGCCGAGTCCGTGCCGCTGACGCCGGCGTTGACCAGCTTCACGCGCGGGCCCAGGGCCTGGGCCAGCAGCGCGGCCCAGCCTTTCTCGCGCGGTGGCTGGGCGGCGTAGCCGGTCGTGATGGAGCCGCCTATCGTCGCGACGGTGACCGCCTCGCCGGCGGCGATGCGCTGCATGACGGCCTGCAGCCGCGCGTCCGCATGTCCGGTCGCCGGCAGCATCAATGACAGAGCCAACGCAAATCCTTTCAACCCATTCATCTCTCAACCCTTGGTGGCACCCGCCTGCAGACCCGCGACGAACTGGCGCTGGAAGACCAGGAACAGCACGATGGCCGGCAGCGATGCGAGCAGCGAGCCCGCCATCAGCACGGCCGCGGCCTGCGGGTTGAAGCTCAGGTCGCCGGCCATCTTGCCCAGCTGCAGGGGCAGTGTCAGCGTGGCGGCGTCGTTCACGACCAGCAGCGGCCACAGGAAGTTGTTCCACTCGCTGACCGCGACCGGGATGGCGATGGCCGCCAGCGCCGGCCGCAGCATCGGCAGCACCACGCTCCACCAGATGCGCAGCGTGCCGGCGCCGTCCAGCGTCGCCGCATTCACCAGCTCATCGGGCACGCTCAGCATGGCCTGGCGGAAGTAGAAGACGACAAACGCCTTGGCCAGGCCTGGCACCAGCAGCGCGGCGTAGCTGTTGATCCAGCCCAGCTGCGCCACGGTGACGAAGTTGGGCACGATGGTGACCTCCCACGGCAGCATCATGGACAGCAGCAGCGCGCGGAACAGCCAGCGGCTGCCCGGGAAGGGGCGCTTGGTCAGCACGAAGGCGACCAGCGATGCGGCCAGCAGGCTGACGACCGTGACGACCACGGTGACAGCCAAGCTGTTGGCGTAGAAGCGCAGGAAGCCATGGCCCTCGACCTGGATCTGCAGGATGCCGGCCAGCCGCTCGGGGTCGGCCGTCGTGCCGGCCCAGTCGGGGTTGAAGAAGTTGCGTCCCGTGGGCGCGTGCGGCATCAGCGTGGGCGGCTGGCGCAGCAGCTCGCCCACGGTCTTGAACGCGCCGATGGCCATCCAGTAGTAGGGCAGCAGCATGGCTGGCAGCAGCAGCCACAGCGGCGCGCGGGCGAGTTGCAGCCAGCGGCTGGCGCGCCTCACCGCGAGCCTCCGATCAGACGCAGGTTCAGCCAGGTCAGGCCGAACAGGAGGGTGGTCAGCACCCAGGCCGCGGCGGAGGCCAGGCCCAGGTCGAGATGGCGAAAGCCGCGGTCGAACAGATAGGTGACCAGCATCAGCGCCGAGTCCAGCGGGCCGCCCAGCGTCTCGACGGCGCCGAACAGCAGATAGGGTTCGTAGAAGACCTGGAAGCTGGCGATCATGCCGGTCACGCTGACGTAGACCAGCGTGGGGCGCAGGTTGGGCAGCGTGATGTGCAGCAGCTGCTGCCAGCGCGACGCGCCGTCCAGTTCGGCGGCCTGGTAGAGGTCTCGCGGAATGGCGCGCAGGCCGGCCACAAAGATGACCAGGTTGTAGCCCAGCACCGACCACACGCCCACCAGCACCAGCACCGGCATCGTCCACGCCGGGTCGCCCAGGAAGCGCGCGGGCTCCAGGCCCATTGCCGCGCGCAGGCTGTTGAACAAGCCATAGGCCTCGGAGTTGGCCAGCCATTTCCACGCCGAGATGGCACCGACGCCGCCGGCCACCGCGGGCAGGAAGAAGGCCACGCGCACCCATTGGTGCAGCCGTGAGTTGCTGCCGAAGCTCAGCGCCAGCAGCAGGCCCAGCATCACCGCGATGATGGACACCGAGGCCATGTAGGTGACGGTGTTGGCGAGCGCCTGCCAGAAGCGTTCGTCGGCGAACAGCTCGGCGTAGTTGCGCGTGCCGACCCATACCGGTTCCTCGGTGGCGTGATAGTCGGTGAAGCTCAGCCACGCCGAGCGGAGCACGGGCCAGACGCCGAACAGCGCGAACAGCGCGAAGAAGGGCGCGACCAGCAACATGTCGCGGCCATGGCGGCGCCAGTTCATCGCTGCACCGCCAGCGCTCGGTTCATGACGGCGGCCGCGCGGCTCAGCTCGGCCTGCGGGTCGCCACCGGCCAGCACCACGCGCTGCACGGCGCGGGTCAGCAGGTAGTCCTGGCGCAGCCAGGCGGGGCAGGGTGGCGGGCCTTCGGCGTCGGCAAGCTGGTCCAGCAAGGCCTGTCGAAAGGGCAAGGGCAGCGTGGCGATGACGTCCTGCCGGCCCGAAGGCAGCCACATGCCGCCGTAGGCCAGCGCCGCCTCGGCCATGCGGCGCGTGATGTCGGGCTGGTAGAGGCTGCGCATGAAGTCCAGCGCGAGCGCGCGGTTGGGTGAGAAGCGCGTGATGGCCAGCACCGTGCCGCCCAGGATGGCCGTGCGCTTGCCTGTCGGCCCCACGGGCAGCGGCGCAGCGGCCCATTTGCCGACCAGGCCCTTGTGCGTCATGTCCATGCGCGACAGCAGCCAGGTGCCGGACTGCATCAGCGCATAGGCGCCGCTCTCCAGCCCGCCGTCGGCGTCGGGCCAGCCGTCGGTGGGCGCCTTCAGCTCGCGGTAGAGGGCGGCGTAGTAGGTCAGCGCGCGCACGGCCTCGGGGCTGTCGACGACGGCGCGCTTGCAGCTGTCGTCGTAGACCGCGCCGCCGGACTGGCGCAGGTAGGGGTAGAAGCCCAGCCAGCTGGTGTTGCCCCATTGCTGCGCAAAACCGTGGCCCTGGGTGCGCAGCGTGCGGGCGGTGGCCAGGAAGCCGGCCCAGTCTGTGGGCGCCGCGGCAGCCAGATCGCTGCGGTAGTACTGCAGCTGCACATGCATGTCGAAGGGCGCGCCGTGCAGCGCACCGTCGGCGCGGCGAATGGCGCGCAGCGCGCCGGGGTTGGCATGCTGCGCCAGCAGGCGGGTGAGGTCGGGCGCGGCCTGGTTCAAGTCCACCAGCGCGCCCTTGGCGCCCAGCACGATGGCGTAGGAAGTGCTGCCGGTGATCAGGTCCGGCCCGCGCTGGCTGGCCAGCGCGGCGGAGTACTTGGTCATCGCGTCGGCCCAGGGCACGTCGCGCACCTCGATGGCCACGTCGGGATGCGCCGCGCGGTAGGCCTCGACGGCCGGCTGCATGACGCGCGGTGTCTTGTCGTCGCCCACCATCCAGACGACCAGCTTGGCGGCCAGTGCCGGTGCGCAGCCGGCGGCGAGGCAGAGCGAAAGGATGACTGGGAAGGGCGTGCGGCTCACGGCGTCGGCTGGTGCGTCGAACGCATGCAATGTTTAGTAAACGATCTGATTATCCGCGGATCGAAGACGGGCGCAATAGCGACATTCCGTCTGTTTTCATCGGTGCTATCCCTGATCGCCGGCGTTCGCGTGGAGAAACAGAATGCGCAACAAGTTAATGTTTAGCGATTGCCTTGGCGGCAGCCGCGAGGACCCGGAACGCAGTGATCTCCGAACGCCTGATCGATCTTCATGAGGGCTGGCAGCTGGCCGAAGCGCCGCATGGCGCAGGCCCTGCCGCGCTGGCCGCCTTGGCCGCAGATGCCTGGCTGCCCGCCGCGGTGCCGGGCTCCGCGCATGGCGCGCTGCTGGCCGCAGCGCGCGTGCCCGACCCGTTCTACGGCCGCAACGAGGCCGAGCTGCGCTGGGTCGGCGAGCGCAGCTGGGCCTGGCGGCTGGGCTTTGACGTGGCTGGCGAACATGCACCGCACGAGGACCTGGTCTTCGAGGGCCTGGACACCTATTGCACGGTCTGGCTGAACGGCGTGCAGCTGCTCGCGGCCGACAACATGTTCGTGCCGCGGCGCGTGGACGTGCGCCAGCACCTGCGGCCGGGTCGCAACGAGCTGCTGCTGCGCTTCGACCCGCCGCTGGCCCGCGCCCGCGAGGCCGAGGCGATGCACGGCAAGCGCCAGCTGTGGAACGGCGACAGCGCGCGGCTGCATGCCCGCAAGGCGCAGTACCACTTTGGTTGGGACTGGGGCCCGGAGCTGCTCGTCAGCGGCCCATGGCGGCCGGTGCGCCGGCACAGCTGGGCGGCGCGCATCGACAGCCTGCAGGTGCGCAGCGCCGTGGACGTGGCCGGACGGCGGGCGACGCTGCGGGTGGCGGCGCAGGTCGACGGCGCCGCGGTGGGCCTGCACTGTGTCTTCGAGCTGCTGGACCCCGAGGGCCGCAGCGTGGCCCGGCGCACGGTGCCGGCCGATTCGGCTCAGGCCGTGCTCGACGTGGCCGACGCCCGCCTGTGGTGGCCGCGCGGCCTGGGCGAGCAGCCGCTGTACACGCTGGTGGCGCGGCTGCTGGACGGCGACCGCGTGCTGGCCGAAGACCGCTGCCGCACGGGCCTGCGCACGCTGCGCCTGCTGCAGGCGCCGGTGCAGGGCGAGGCGGGCAGCAGCTTTCATTTCGAGGTCAACGGCCAGGAGATGTTTGCCGGCGGCGCGAACTGGATCCCCGACGACAGCCTGCTGGAGCGCATCACGCCGGCGCGCTACCGCGAGCGCGTCGCGCAGGCGGCCGACGCGAACATGAACATGCTGCGCGTCTGGGGCGGCGGCATCTACGAGCACGAGGCCTTCTACGAGGCCTGCGACGAACTGGGCCTGCTGGTCTGGCAGGACTTCATGTTCGCCTGCGGCCTGTACCCCGCGCATGAAGGCTTCCTCGCCAGCGTTCGCGCCGAGGCTGAAGGCCAGGTGAAGCGGCTGCGCCACCACGCGTGCCTGGCGCTCTGGTGCGGCAACAACGAGGACTACATGCTGGCGGAGTCCGTGGGCCTGGCCGGCCCCGGCGTGCCGGCCGAGCGCTTCGAGGCGCGCGCCATCTACGAGGGCCTGCTGCCCCAGGTCTGCGCGGCGCTGGACCCCGACCGCGTCTACTGGCCCGGCAGCCCGTTCACGCCGGGCAGCGACGCCAAGTCCTCCGACACCACCATCGGCGATCGCCACAGCTGGGAGGTCTGGCACCAGCAGATGCTGCCCTACCAGCGCTACGGCGACGTGCAGGCGCGTTTCGTCAGCGAGTTCGGCATGCAGTCGCATCCGTCGCTGGTGCTGTTCGAGTCGGTGCTGCCCGAGGCCGAGCGCTTCCCTGAGAGCCGCACGGTGCAATGGCACAACAAGGCCGGGTCGGCCAGCGGCCCCGACGGGCACCGACGCCTGGCCGTGTACCTCGCCGACAACCTGCGCGTGGGCCCGACGCTGGCCGAGCATGTCTACGCGACGCAGTTCGTGCAGGCCGAGGCCATGCGCGTGGCCTACCAGGACTTCCGCCGCCGTTGGCAGCAGCCGGGTGCGCGCGCCGTCGGCGGGGCGCTGGTGTGGCAGCTCAACGACTGCTGGCCCGTGACCAGCTGGGCGCTGATCGATTCGGCTGGCACCGTCAAGCCGGCCTGGCACGCGGTGCGCCGCGCGCTCAGCGCCATGGCCGTGGCCGTGCGGCTGGAAGCGGGCCAGGCGAGGCTGGCCGTCATGAACGGTACGGCCGCGGGCTGTGCCGTGCGCCTGCAATTGCGGCTGTTCACGATGGACGGGCGCTCGCTGGCCGACAGCTCGGCTGACCAGCAGGTGCCGGCATCGTCCAGCGTGGAGACGACGCTGCCGCTGCCGGCGACTGACGAGCCCGTCGTCGCCGAGGTTTGCGCCCGCGACGCACAGGGCCGCGAGCTGGCGCGCGACTGCGCCTGGACGGAACCTTTCAAGTTCCATTCATTGGCCGGCGCGCGCGTGGCCATCGAGCCACACGGCCAGGCGTTGCGCCTGAGCTCCGACCGGCCCGTGAAGGGCTTGTGGCTGCGGCACCAGGGCGTGGCTTTGGCGGACAACTTCATGGACCTGATGCCTGGTACCGAGTACGTCGTTCAATCAAGGATAGCGCTACCAAACGAAATTCAAGCGGTCGCGCTGGACCTGCCGGCATGGCAGATCGACCTGGCCAGTAGAGGAGGTTGATGCCACTAAACATGCGTGTATGCCCTATCCCTGATAGTCCCAATGCTGGGCGGGGCAAAGATTGTTAGCGTTACCAAATACCTGCGGCGCCTGAAGCCAGCAGGACCGACACGAGGCCCGCAAGGGCTGGATGTTTCCCACCAAAGAGGAGCAAAGAGGATGAGACATTTCAAGCGGACAACGCTGTCGCTGGCGGCAGTCCAGGCCATGGTCTGGGCGGCGGCACCGGTGATGGCACAGAACACGCCTGCGCCCGCGCCGGCAGCCACCCCTGCGGCGGCCAAACCCCCCCAGGCCCTGGAGACCGTGGTCGTGTCGGGGCGGCGCGCGGCGCTCGCGAATGCGCAGAAGCTCAAACAGGAGTCGGACGAGATCGTCGACTCGGTCGTCGCGGAGGAGATCGGCAAGCTGCCGGACCGCTCGGTGACCGAAGTGCTGCAGCGCGTCGTGGGCGTGGCCATGGACCGCGTGTCGGCGTCCAACGACCCGGTGCACTTCTCGGCCGAAGGCTCGGGCGTCGTCATCCGCGGTCTGACCTATGTCAGCTCGACGCTGAACGGCCGCGAGACCTTCAGCGCCAACCAGGGCCGCACGCTGGGCTTCGAGGACGTGCCGCCCGAGCTGATGTCCGGCGTGGACGTCTACAAGAACCCGTCGGCCGAGCAGATCGAGGGCGCCATCGGCGGCCTGGTGAACCTGCGCACGGCCATGCCGTTCGACTTCAATGGCTTCAAGGCCTCGCTGTCCGGCAACATCACGCACAACTCGCTGAACGGCAAGAACAAGCCCAGCGTGTCGGGCCTGCTGTCCAACACCTGGGACACGCCCATCGGCAAGATCGGCGCGCTGATCGACATCGCGCATTCGCTGAGCTCGGCCCGCACCGACGGCATGGTCGTCGACCCGTACTACATCGCCAACGCCACGTCCAAGCAGTGGAACCCGCGCGACATGGGCTGGCGCCAGCAGTCCTACGAGCGCACCCGCGACGGCTTGTACGGCGCGCTGCAGTGGAAGAAGGGCGACGTCGAAAGCTCGCTGAGCTTCTTCCGCTCCAAGTACAACTTCGACTGGAACGAGTTCAACGTCATCGCCCAGACCAACCCGTATGACGTCAACGTGCTGTCGGGCACCTATGACTCGGCGGGCGTGCTGCAGAAGGGCGTGCTGACCGGCAAGGCGAACGGCGACGGCACCTACCAGGGCATCGAGGTCGAGAACCAGACCCGCTTCTCCAAGCGCGCGTCCAAGACCGACGAGCTGTCCTGGAAGATTGCCGGCAAGGTCAACGAGCAGCTGACGCTGACCTCGGATTTCCAGTACATCAAGTCCCGGACCAACAACTTCGACTCGACCGTGGGCGCCGCGGTGCAACTGCCCAAGGAGACCGTCGACCTGACCGGCACGCTGCCGCGCCTGGCCTTCGACGCGAGCGACCTGGCGACGCTGAACGACCCGTCCAAGTACTACTGGTCCATGATGATGGACCACCTGGACAAGGGCAAGGGCACGCAGAAAGCCTGGAAGGGCGACGCGCGCTACGTCTTCAAGGACCACCCCATCCTGAACGACCTGCGCGTGGGCGTGCGCATCGCCCAGCGCGATGCCGAGACCATCAACAGCAACCCCAGCTACAACTGGGCGTCCATCACCCACGCCTGGCAGCAGGGCTGGAACATCGGCGACCTGGCCTGGGTCAACAAGACCGACATCCCGACGTTCAAGAACAACTACGCCGGCTTCTTTGGTGGCAAGTACAACATGCCGGGGCTCTACTTCCCGGCGCAGTCCGTCGCGATGGACTGGCCCAACAGCTACGTCAAGCTGCACCAGCTCTACCTGGACCAGTGCAAGGCTTTCAAGCCTGACTGGATGGGCGCGGGCCAGACCGGCTGCGACCAGTGGCACAGCATCCAGGGCGGCCTGGAGTGGAACCCCACCTCCTTCGGCACCGACCCGCAGGGCCGCAACACGCAAAAGGAAACGACCACGGCGCTGTACTCGCAGCTGCGCTTCTCCTTCGAGGAAGTGGGCTTCCCGGTGGACGGCAACGTCGGCCTGCGTGTCGTGCGCACCAAGAACGAGGCCGACGGCTACACGACGCTGCAGGCCGCGACCGTGCCCGCCAACGCGACCGGCGTGCCCGTTGCGCCGCTGACGCCGTTTGCGAAGGCGCAGACCTTCAGCAACAACTTCACCGATGTGCTGCCCAGCCTGAACATGCGCTACAAGGCCGCGCCGGACCTGCAGTTCCGCTTCGCGATCGCCAAGGCCATCGCACGGCCGCAGTTCAACCAGATGCAGGCCTACCTGCCGATGACGCAGAGCATCGAGCTGGACCAGCAGGCCGTGCCGCCCAACGTGAAGAAGGTCAGCTACACCGGCACCGCATCAGGCAACCCGATGCTGACGCCGATCAAGTCGACGCAGGAGGACCTGACGGCCGAGTGGTACTTCGCCAAGAACGGCTCGCTGACGGTGGCGGCGTTCAACAAGAGCCTGAAGGACATCATCGTCAACCAGGCCTTCAACTACGTCGTCAAGGACAACAACGGCAAGGACGTGACCTTCGTGCTGAACGGTCCGGTCAACGGCGCCAAGGGCCATGCCCGCGGCCTGGAGATCGCCTACCAGCAGTACTTCGACGGGCTGCCCGATTTGCTGCAAGGCCTGGGGCTGCAGGCGAACTACACCTTCGTCGACAGCAAGATGAAGCGCTACAACTCGGTGTACTCGGCCTACTGCTCGGCGGGTGCGGGGCAGGACAACCTGAACCTGTACATCAACGGCTGCGACACCGATGGCCGCGCCTTTGGCGACGTGCCGCTGCCCAACCTGTCGAAGAACACGTTCAACATCTCGCTGCTGTATGACCGTGGCCCGATCTCGGCACGGCTGGCTTACAGCTGGCGCGGCAAGTATCTGTACGGCGTGGCGCTGAATTCCGACAACACCGGCCCGAACCAGACCAATGTGCTGGACACCAACCCGGCGAGCGCCACCTACAACCAGCACGACGTGGGCATCCCGCTGGGCCTGCCGCTGTGGGCCGACAACTACGGCCAGCTTGATGCCGGCCTGCACTACAAGTTCGACAGCGGCCTGTCGGTGGGCTTCGAGGCGCAGAACATCACCAACAAGACCTACAAGCAGTTCATGCAGCAGCACATCGGCATGCTGGGGCACAACTACTTCACGTCGGGGCGCCGCTACACGGTGAACATGCAGTACAGCTTCTGAGTGACTGGCGGGCTTGCCCGCGCACGCAGATCGCAAGGCCCCGTGGCGCAACCGCGGGGCCTTTTTCATGTGCGCGAGCGGTGCTCCTGCTGACCCGCCGCCCATGCCGTGCGCCGGGGCGACCCCTTCGCCGTGTGACGTTCTGTCACGATCATCGCCCGACCAGACGTCGGGCGAGGACTGCCAGCGCCACCAACGAGTGCGCCGGTCGCTCCGACGTCGCGACCCGGGGGCTCAGCCCTCCATGGAAACGGGCCGCCCCGGCAGCACCCGGTGCAGTTCGTCGGCCAGTGTTTCCAGGTTCATGGGCTTGCTGAGGTAGCCATCCATGCCGGCACTGAGGCAGGCGTTGCGCCGCAGCACGGTATCGCCGGCGGTGGCCGCCACGATGGGGAACGGGGGCAATGTGCCCACGCGTTGCAAGGACCTCAGGTGTTCGCTGGCTTCCAGCCCATCCATGACCGGCATGTCCACGTCCATCAGCACCATGTCCGGTGGCGCGTCGCAGCACGAGTCGAGCGCTTCGATGCCATCACCGGCGACCGCCACCTGGTACCCCAGCGCTTCGAGTTGACCACGCGCCACGATCTGGTTCACAACGTTGTCGTCGACGACGAGGACGCGCCGGCTTTCCTGCGCATACAGGGGCGCGGGCGATGTCAGCCGCGACAGGGCTGTCGACGTGCGGGTGTCGACGTGGGCGGTGAAGTGCGCCAACTCCCGCGGGCTGAGCGGCAGCACCCGGATGTCGACCGGGCAGCGGCGCCGCAGGCGCAAGGAGTCGGAGCCGGACACCACGGCCAGTACCGCCCGGAGGCTGGGAAAGGCCTGCGCGATCTGTTCGAGCAGGGGCAGCTCCTCGCCGTCGTGCTCGGCAACGATCATCAGCAGCGGCGCCGAGCCGGCTGACATTGCCGCTGCTGCGTCTTCCGTCCGCTCGAACGACATGACCTGCCAGCCCAGCTGGCGCAAACTGATCTCGACCGAGTCCAATGCGCCCGGCAGCGCGCTGACCAGCCATGCCATGGTGCTGCCTGCGTCGGGCGTGTGTTCGAACGGGGGTTCTTCCGCCGCCACGTCGCCGCTCAGGGAAATCACGAGGCCGTTCTGCCCGGCGTCGACGAACTGGACCGAGCCGCTGGTGGCCGGACACAGGCCTTGCGCATGCGGCACAAGGCCTTGGTCAGGATCGGCATCCTCTGACACCAGATGCAGACGCTGCAGCACGCCGACGGCGTCCCTCGGCCGGTACGACCCGGTGCCGGCGGCGTGGATGACGATGCTGCTGCGTCCGAAGACCGGCGCATCGACTTCCGCGCTGAACATGACATCGCCGGACTCGAAGCAGTCGACGATGCCGAGCATGATGCGGTGGATGCCCGCCCTCAGGTATGGCCCAGGATCATGAAGCTCCAGGCGCGGCCCGCGACAGTCGAAATGGACGGCAAGACCTTTCCTTCGGGCGTGCGGCAGCACGTCGCGCGCGCTTTGCGTGAACAGCTCTGAAAACTCCATGGGCACACAATTCCTGACACTCCGCCAGGGTAAGCCCTAACTGGTTGCCACATCGTTTCAAAATGTGGCCGGCGCGCGTGCCGACGGGGCGTTTAGGCCAAGCCAGGGCTGGCGCAGTAGCGCCTGACGAACTCCGCGTGGTCGGGCATGACGGCCACGCATTGCGCGATGGTGTCGGAGATGCCCTTCATGTAGTTCGCCGTGTCGTCGGCGTTCTGCAGCTCGGTCAGCGCCAGCCAGCCCTTGGAGCGCAGGTTCTGGCCTTCCATGACCTCCAGCCAGCTGGGCTCGCGGAAGAGGTCGCCCTCCTCGTAGATCAGCCGGCCGCTGGCGGCGTAGAGGTCCATGCGGCGACGCAGCGACGCGGGAATGTCCATGGCCGCGCAGACCTGCCAGAACGCCGAGTCGTCGCGCTGGTTCAGGTGGTAGTGCAGGATGATGAAGTCGCGCACCGACTCGTAGCGGAAGCGGCTCTGGCGGTTGTACTCGGCGATCTCCAGCGCATTGAAGCCGCGGTGCGGGAAGTACTCGATCAGCTTGGCCACGCCCATCTGCACCAGGTGCAGCGCCGTGGACTCCAGCGGCTCGACGAAGCCGGCCGCCAGGCCGATGGCGACGACGTTGCGCTGCCAGGCCTGCTTGCGCATGCCGGTGCGGAACTTGATGAGGCGCGGGTCGGCCAGCGGCTTGCCGTCGAGGTGCTTCAGCAGCGTGTCGGCGGCCTCGTCGTCGCTGACGTGCTGGCTGGCATAGACATGGCCGTTGCCGACGCGGTGCTGCAGCGGGATGCGCCACTGCCAGCCGGCGCGGTGCGCCGTGGAACGTGTGTAGGGCAGCAGCGGCCCGGTCGATTCGCTGGGCACGGCGACGGCGCGGTCGCAGGGCAGCCAGTGACTCCAGTCCTCGTGGCCGGTGTGCAAGGCCTTCTCGATCAGCAGCGCCTGGAAGCCCGAGCAGTCGAGGAAGAGGTCGCCTTCGACCAGCTCGCCGCCTTCCATGCGCACGGCGCGCACATGGCCCTGGGTCGGCCCAGGCTCCGCGTGCAGCAGCACGTCGACGACCTTGCCCTCCGTGCGCCGCACGCCGCGTGACTCGCTGACGCGGCGCAGGAACTTGGCGTACAGCGACGCGTCGAAGTGGTAGGCGTAGCCGATGCTGGCCAGCGGCGAGTTCTTCATCTCCGGCTGGGGCAGCATGAAGCGGTTCGCCTTGGCGGCCATGTTGGACAACGCGTACGCGTCCAGCGGCAACGCTCGGCCCAGGGCGCGCATGCGCAGCCAGTACTGCCAGAAGTCCACCGGCCACAAGGTCTCGCGGCCGATGCCGCCGAAGCCATGGATGTAGCGCTCGCCGCGCCGGCCCCAGTTGACGAATTCGATGCCGAGCTTGAAGGTGCCTTGCGTGGCCTTCAGGAACTCGGCCTCGTCGAGCTTGGCCAGGCCGTTGAAGACGCGGATGGGCGGGATGGTCGCCTCGCCGACGCCGATGATGCCGATCTCGTCGGACTCGATGAGGCGTATCTCGTAGGGGGCCTTCAGTACCGCGCTCAAGGCCGCGGCTGACATCCAGCCCGCGGCGCCGCCGCCCACGATCACGACCCGCTGCAGCGGCTTCGCCGAGTTCTCCATTCACTGTCCCCGTGTCTTTGGCGCGAGTCTAGGGACGCGCTCCGCCCGGCGCATGGGCGCTATCCCGCAGCGCGCTCGCGCAGGAAGTCGGCATAGGCCAGCGCGCTGCGCTTGAGCGTGCGCTGCTGGGTGTCGAAGTCCACATGCACGAGGCCGAAGCGGCGCTCGTAGCCGAAGGCCCACTCGAAGTTGTCCAGCAGCGACCAGATGAAGTAGCCGCGCACGTCGACGCCGTTTTCCATGGCCCGCGAACAGGCCGCGAAATGAGCCTTGATGTAGGCCTGGCGTTGCAGATCGTCGACCTCGCCGGCGCTGATCTTGTCGTCGCTCGACATGCCGTTTTCGGTGATGTAGAGCGGCGGCAGGTTGGGGTAGTCGCGCTTGAAGGCCTCGAAGAGATCCTGGAGGCCCTGCGGGTAGACCTCCCAGTCCATCGTCGTGCGCTCGACGTCGGGGTGGCGCACCCAGTCGATGGTGTCCGGGCCCTTGGAGCGCAGCACGGCACGGCTGTAGAAGTTGATGCCCAGGTAGTCGATGGGCTGCTTGATGAGGTCCATGTCGCCGGGCAGCACCAGCGGCTCGCAGCCCTTCCACAGCCGCCACAGGTCGGCCGGGTATTCGCCCTTGAGCAGCGGGTCCAGCACCCAGCGGTTCTGGTAGGTCTCGAAGAGCGCCGCCGCGTCGCGGTCCGCGGCCGTGTCGCTGTCGGCGTAGCCCGGCGCACAGTTGGCGACGATGCCGTGCAGCGCCGTCGGGTCGTTGGCGCGCAGGATCGGCAAGGCCAGGCCGTGGCCCAGCAGCAGGTGGTGCATGGCCTGGGCGGCCCAGCGGTTGGATTTGAGGCCCGGCGCGTGGTGGCCGTCGCCATAGCCCAGGTAGGCCGAGCACCAGGGCTCGTTGTGCGTGGTCCAGGCGGCCACGCCGCGGCCACCCAGCTCGCGGCTCATCAGGTCGGCGTAATCCGCGAAGCGGTAGGCCGTCTCGCGGTTCAGCCAGCCGCCCTTGTCTTCCAGGTGCTGGGGCAGGTCCCAGTGGTACAGCGTCACGAAGGCGCGGATGCCGCGCTCGCTCAAGCCATCCAGCAGGCGCTTGTAGAAATCGATGCCGCGGCTGTTGGGCTGGCCGGCCTCGTTCATGACGCGCGGCCACGCGATGGAGAAGCGGTAGGCGTCGACGCCCAGCCGCTTCAGGATGTCCAGGTCTTGCTCGAAGCGGTGGTAGTGGTCGCAGGCCACGTCGCCGTTCTCGCCGCGCAGCACCTTGCCGGGCGTCGCGCTGAAGCGGTCCCAGATGGACTCGAGCCGGCCGTCCTCGTGCACCGCGCCCTCGATCTGGTACGACGACGTGCCGGCACCGAACAGGAAGTCGCGTCGGTGCATGGGCGAGCCGGCCGGCGGGGCGACGAGGTCGGCCAGCGAGGGGCGGAGGGTGGGCGGTGGGGTCAGGTCCATGGGGCGGGCAGTCCGGAGCGGGATCAGGGGGAGGAGGGCGGCAGCGCTTGCAGCGCGTCGCGCCAGGCGGCGAGGGCTTGGGGATGGGTGGGCAGCGGCCCGCGCAGGCCGCAGATGAAGGCCGCGTAGCGGTTGGCCAGCGCCAGCGTGGCCGGCAGCTCGCGCTGCAGCGCCAGGCCGGCCAGCAGCAGCGCGGTGAAGGCGTCGCCCGCGCCGACCGTGTCGACCAGCCGCGGCTGCAGCAGGCCCGCGCCATGGGCCAGCAACTCGCCGCCGGGGCCGTAGAAGCGCCAGCCTTCCGCGCCACGGGTCAGCACCAGGCGCTGCAGTGCAAAACGGTCCATCAGCGCGGCGATCTGCGCCGCCTCATGGGCCGTCGCGTCGGCAAACCAGCCGGCCAACCGCGCCAGTTCGTCGTCGTTGACCTTGACCCAGTCGGCCAGCATCAGCGACTCGGCGGCCAGCTGCGGCGTGTCCGTGCCGGGGCGCAGGTTCAGGTCCAGCAGGCGCAGGCCGGCGAAGGGCTTGACGAGGGCGCGCAGCGCCGCGCGAGACGCCGGATGGCGCTGCGCCAGGCTGCCGAAATAGATGACCGACGCCGGCACGGCAGCCAGCGCCTCACGGCCGAGCCCGGCATCCAGATGGTCCCAGGCCGCGTCGCCGTGGATCTCGAAGCTGTGGCCGCCGCCCGGCGACTCATGCACGCTGACGCGGCCGGTCGCATGGCCGGCGTCGCGCTGGATGCCTTGGTCCGCCAGTTCGTAGCGCCTGGCGCTCTGCAGCACGAGGCGGCCGTTGTCGTCGTCGGCGCCGATGCGGCTGATGAACAGCGCCGGCACGCCCAGCGCCGCCAGTGAACGCGCGACGTTGAACGGCGCACCGCCGGCCACCGGGCCGTCGTGGAACTCGTCGATCAGGGCTTCGCCGAGGACGGCGATGACGGCAGGGGACATGAAAATATTCTAAGCAACATAACGTGTTTAGTGAACAATGGCGGTTATCAGGGTGTTCCAGCAGGTCTGCCCGCCAATGCCACAATCCTTTTCATGAGCGGTGCTAAACAGACGCGGGAGCTGGGGTGATGGCCGAGAAGCGTGGCGTGACGATTCGCGAGCTGGCCCAGGCCGCCGGGGTGTCCATCGGGACGGTGTCGCGGGCGCTGAAGGGCCAGCCCGGGCTGTCGGAAGAGACCCGCGCCGAGGTGCTGGCGGTGGCGCAGCGGCTGGGCTATGACACGGCCAAGCTGCGCACCGGCAAGCCGCGCCGCATCCTGTTCCTGTACAGCCGCAGCATCGGCTCGCTGGCCAACAACCCCTTCTATTCCTATGTGCTGCATGGCGCCGAGACGGCCTGCCGCGAGGCCGGCGTGCCGCTGAGCATCATGTCCGTGGTGGCCGGCGATGACGTGGCCGGCCAGGTGCGCCGGCACGAGTCCGACGCGCTGCTGGGCGCGGGCTACTTCGACCCCGAGGCCATGGAGGCCATCCGCCGCTGCGAGCTGCCGCTGGTGCTGGTGGACCATTTCTACCCCGGCGTGCGCTGCGTCAACGACGACAACCTGCTGGGCGCTTGGCTGGCCACCAAGCATCTGCTGGATGGTGGCGCGCAGCGCGTGGCGGCCATCTTCGGCCCGCTCATCCACTACTCGGTGTCGCTGCGGGCCAAGGGCTTTCGGCGCGCGCTGTTCGAGGCCGGCCGCTTGTTCGACCCCGACTACGAGGTCACGCTGGACCCGGCGCTGGAATACCGCGACGCCGGCCGCGACGCGCTGCGCCGCCTGCTGGCTTTGCCGCAGCCGCCGGACGCCATCTTTGCCTATAACGACTCGACCGCGCTGCACGCGATGGACCTGTGCCACGAGCTGGGCCTGCGCGTGCCCGAGGACATCCGCTTCATCGGCTACGACGACATCGAGGACGCGGCGCGCAGCAAGCCGCCGCTGTCGACGGTGAAGATGGACAAGGAGGCGCTGGGCCATCTGGCCGCGCGCGCGCTGATCGAGGGCGAGACCGCGCCGACCGAGGCCTCGCTGCCGGTAGAGCTGGTCGTGCGCGAAAGCTCGGTGCTGCCCGCCGCCGAGGCGGTGCCCGTCAAGGCGCGCGCCCGGCGCCCGGCGACCGCGGCGGGCTGACCCGCTGCGCGCGGCGGCGCGGCCGCCTAGGTGTTTGCACCGCTTCTCGTTGGTTCGTTCGTCGAACGAAAATCTCGCTGTTTACTAAAAACGCCGCCGCGTCTTGCAGGCGGCGAAGGAGACAGTGGTGATTGCCGATCCAGAAGGGGCCGCCGCGCCTTTGATGCCTGGTGCTGCCAGCGCCCCCGCGGCCACGCCGGCCCCGGCATCCGCGCGCGACCGTGTGCCCGTGCCGCAGAAGATCGGCTTCGGCCTGGGCTCCTTCCTGGACATGTGGGGCCACTGGCTCTACCAGTCGCTGGCCTTCCACGTCTTCAACGTCTTCCTGGGCGTGGCGCCGGGGCTGATCTCGACGGTCATCTTCCTGAAGATCGCGGTCGATGCCGCCTCGGACGCGCTGTTCGGCTGGCTGTCCGACAACACCCGCACGCGCTGGGGGCGCCGGCGGCCCTTCATCCTGGTCGGCGGCGTGCTGGCCGGCATCGGGTTGCCGCTGATGTTCGCGGTGGGCCGTGGCTGGACGGACAGCGAGTACTTCGTCTTCATGCTGGTGTCGACCTGCCTGTACGTGCCGGTCATGAGCTGCTTCAACATGCCCTGGAACAGCCTGGGCGCGGAGATGACGCCCGACTACCACGAGCGCACGCGCGTCATGTCGTGGAAGAACGCGATCCAGAAGCTCCCCGAGCTGGCGATGTTCGTGGCCGCGCAGTTCACGACGCTGGCCTTTTTCAACGACGCGAGCGGCAAGCCCGACATCCTGCTGGGCGCCCAGGTCTACACCGCCATCCTCGGCGGCATCATGGTGGCCGTCTCCGTCGCCATCTTCCTGCTGACGCGCGAGCGCTACTACGAGAGCGTCGTCGCGCGCGGCAGGCAGCGCGTGCCCTTCAAGGACACGCTGTACCGCACGTTGAAGAACAAGCCCTTCCGCCAGATGCTGGGCACCATGCTGGCCTACAACATGGCGACGTCCATGGTGGGCCTGCTGGGCTACTACGCGACGGTCTATTACGTCTGCGGCGGCAACGTCGTGGAGGCCACGAAGTGGAACTCCCTGATGGGCATGGCCGGCCTCGTGTGCGGCCTGGTCGGCATCGTCTTCGCCGGCTGGGTGGCCAGGCACTGGGGCAAGCGCAACGCGCTGATGACGGTGCTGGTGCTGGGCATCGTGGCCTTCATCGGGGACTGGTTCTTCTACAACCCGCAGCTGCCCTGGCTGCAGCTGTTCGCCAGCGGCGGCGTGGCCTTCATCGGCGCGGGCTTCTGGACCATCTACGGCTCGGCCATGGCCGACATCATCGACCACGACGAACTCGGCAGCGGCCAGCGCCGCGAGGGCTCGTTCGCGGCCTGCGGCTCGTGGATTTCCAAGGTGGGTCTGGCCCTGGGCAACGGCGCGTCGGGCTGGGTGCTGATGTTCACCGGCTTCAACGCCAAGCTGCCGGTGCAGGGCGAGGATGCACTGCTGCTGATCCGCATCTTCCTGTCCGGCATCCCGATCTGCGGCCTGCTGGTCGCGCTGTACATCGTCTCGCGCTACTTCCTGACGGAGAAGCGCATGCATGAGATCCGCGCCGAGCTGGAAGCTCGCCGCGGCACCGTCTGAGGAGTTCGCCATGACTGCCACCTGGCCGGGCCGCGCGCTGCTGGCCTTGTCGACCTGCCTGGCGTTGTACGCCCAGGCAGCCCCCCATGAAACGCTCAAGCTCGACGCCGCCAAGCCAAAGCTCGCGCCCACGCCGCCCATGGGCTGGAACTCGTGGAACAAGTTCGCCTGCAACGTCAGCGAGAAATTGATCCGCGAACAGGCCGACGCGATGGTGGCCTCCGGCATGAAGGCCGCCGGCTACACCTACATCGTCATCGATGACTGCTGGCAGAAGAGCCGCGACGCCGACGGCAACATCCAGGCCGACCCCGAGCGCTTCCCGTCGGGCATCAAGGCGCTGGCCGACTACGTGCATAGCAAGGGCCTGAAGTTCGGCCTCTACTCCGACGCCGGCGCGCTGACCTGCGGCGGCCGGCCCGGCAGCGCGGGCCATGAATTCCAGGACGCGCGGCAGTACGCCAAATGGGGCGTGGACTGGCTGAAGTACGACTGGTGCTACACCGGCCCGCGCAACCCCGAGGCGGCCTACACCATCATGGCCAAGGCGCTGCGCGAGTCGGGCCGCGACATCGTGCTGTCCATCTGCGAATGGGGCTCCAGCCAACCCGGCCGCTGGGCCGCGCCCATCGGTCACCTGTGGCGCACGACGGGCGACATCTGGGACGCCTGGAAGGGCAAGAAGGAGTGGTCGCACGGCCTGCTGGACATCATCGACATGAACGCCGACCTGTGGGCCGACGCGGCGCCCAACGGCTGGAACGACCCCGACATGCTGGAAGTCGGCAACGGCGGCATGACGACGACCGAGTACGAGAGCCACTTCTCGATCTGGGCCATGCTGGCCGCGCCGCTGATCGCCGGCAACGACATGGCCAAGATGGACGCCGACACGCGGCGCATCCTGACCAACGCGGAGGTCATCAAGGTCGACCAGGACCCGCTCGGTCGCCAGGGCCGCCGCATCTGGCGCCAGGGCGACCTGGAGATCTGGGTGCGCACGCTGGCGGGCGGTGACCGCGCCGCCGTGCTGTTCAACCGCGGCGACAAGCCGGCCGACATGGCCGTCGGCTGGGAGCAGCTGGACCTGCCCGCCAAGCTCAAGGCCGATGTGCATGACCTGTGGTCCGGCAAGAAGGCCAAGGGCGTCAGCGGGCGCCATGGCGGCACCGTGGCGCCGCATGGCGTGCTGATGTATCGAATCTCGCCGGCGGTTCAGTAACCCGCGGTGAAGCGGCCGCGGCGGTGCTGCGGCGCTTCCAGCTCGTTGACGATGGCCACGGCCAGGTCGGCCACGCTGAGGTGGCTCTCGCCCTGGGCGTCGAACACCGGCTCCTCGCCACCGAGGCGGAACTGGCCGGTGCGCGCGCCCGGCGCCAGGTGCATGGCGGGCGACACGAAGGTCCAGTCCAGGCCGGTCTTGTCGGCGCGCAGGCGGTTCAGCACCTCACGGGCGGCCAGCGCGCCCGACTTCCATTCGGCGGGGAAGGCTGGCGAATCGACCAGCTGCTGGCCCGGCGCGATGAACAGGCTGCCTGCGCCGCCGACGACGAGCAGGCGTACGCCGGCCGCGCGCGCCGCGTCGGCGATGGCGTCGCTGCCAAGCAGGAAGTCGTCGTGCAGGTTGGGGTTGCCCCAGCCGGCGTTGAAGGCGCTGACGACGGCGTCCACGCCGGCCAGCTCGGCCGCCAGCTCCCCACCGGCCAGCACGTCCACGGCGCGCACGTCCAGCCCGGGGCGGGCGGCCAGCTTGGCCACGTCGCGTTGCAGCGCGCGGACCTGGTGGTCACGGTTCAGCAGTTCTTCCAGCACGGCCTTGCCGACAAAGCCGGTGGCACCGATCAGGGCGATCTTCATGGTCTGTTCCATCTGTCAGGTTGCGATTGAGTCATTGTTCTTGCTTCACAATGCCTTGATAAGACGGCCTTGATCGCCAGAACTGTTTAGAAAAACTTCATGCTCGACCAACTCAAACGCATGGCCGTCCTGGCCGCCGTCGTGCGCCACGGCAGCTTTGCCGCCGCCGCGCGGCAGTTGCGCACCAGCACCTCGGCCGTCAGCCAGCAGGTCAGGGCGCTGGAAAAGGACATGGGCGTGACGCTGCTGCACCGCTCCACGCGCAAGCTCAGCCTGACGCCGGCCGGCGAGCGCTTCCACGCCGGCTGCGCGGCCATGGTGGCCGCGGCTGAAGCGGCGCAGGCGCAACTGCTGCAGCTGCGCGATGCGCCCGAGGGTGAGCTGCGCATCGCCATGACGGTGGGCTTTGGCCGCCGCATCGGCCCGGCGCTCGCGTCGCTGCTGGCGGCCCACCCGGGCCTGCGCTTGCACCTGCAGGTGGAAGACGGCCTCACCGATCTCGTCGAGCACCGCATCGACCTGGCCGTGCGCTTCGGTCGCCTGCCGGACAGCCAGTGGGTGGCCCAGCGCATCGGCACGCTGCACACCAGCCTGTATGCGGCGCCGGCCTACCTGGCCCAGCGCGGCGTGCCGGCTACGCTGGAGGCGCTTCATGCGGCCGACTGGCTGATGCTGCAGGACGGCACCGACCAGGCCCGCCGACTGCCCGGCAGCGAGTTCAGCGTGCAGCCGCGCTACACCAGCAACAACCAGCTGACGCTGCAGCAGCTGTGCGAGGCCGGGCTGGGCGTGGCGGCGCTGGGTGACGAGGACGTGCTCGACGCCGTCGCCGCCGGCCGCCTGCTGCGGCTGGACACCGAACTCGCGCTGCCCGAGCTGCCCGTGTGGGCGCTGACGCCGCAGCGCGACGCCCAGCCGGCCAAGGTCCGCCACGCCATCGCGGCGTTGAAGGCCAACCTGACGGACACCGTGCGATGAAGGGCGTGCTGACCCAGTGGGACGACGCCAAGGGCTATGGCTTCATCACGCCCGATGGCGGCGGGCCCAAGGTCTTCGTCCACATCAAGGCATTCGGCTTGCGACCCCACAGGCCCTTCGTCGGCGAGCGACTGAGTTACCGCGAAGGCCAGGACAACCAGGGCAAACGCCGGGCGCTGGACGTGCAGAGCCTGGCGCCGCGCCCGATGCCGCCCATCCCGACGGCCCGCGACCACGGTCGCGTCGTGCTGCTGATCCCGGCCTTCGCCGTCTTCGTGCTGGGCTGCCACCTGCTGTGGGGTTTGCCGAACGCGGCCTGGGGCGCCTATTCGGCGATGAGCATGGCGACCTTCATCACCTACGCGCTGGACAAGCGCGCCGCCCAGCGCGGTGGCTGGCGCGTGGCCGAGAACACGCTGCACGGCCTGGCGCTGCTGTGCGGCTGGCCGGGCGCGCTGCTCGCGCAGGAGCTGCTGCGCCACAAGAGCGCCAAGCCGGCCTTTCGCCGTCTCTTCTGGCTGATGGTGGTGCTGAACGTGCTGGGCTTTGCGCTGCTGTTCACGCCGCTGCGCGAGTGGGCGATGCAGCGGTTTTTCTAGAACGCGAACTCGCCCAGGCCGTCGATGCTCAGCGTGCCGTGGGCGACACCGGTTGTGGGATGCAACCCACCCCAGGCACCCGTCGTCACGACGGTGCCGGCCGGCAGCGCGCGGCCGTGGCGGGTGGCGTGCTTCAGCCAGGCCGGCAGCACGCCCGCCGGGTCGGCCAGCGAATGCCCGCCGCGCCGCACGATGTCCGGCTGGCCGGCGATGGCCAGGCGCCATTCGAGCTGGGCCCAGTCCAGCGCCTTGAACGGCTGCCAGGGGCCCAGCAGCAGCCCGGCGTTGGACTGGTGATCGGCCATGCGCAGCAGCGCGGGTGCCGCCAGGCCTTCCGCCCAGCGCGAGGCGACCAGCTCGACGGCGATGCACATCGCGTCGGCGGCGCCATCCGGGCCGATGCGCAGCGCCACCTCGGCCTCGACGCCCAGCGGCGCCGTGCTGTTGACCGGGTTCACCGGCGAATGGCTGAACGGCCCCTGCGCACTCGCGCCGCCGGACTTCCAGCGGTCCAGCGGCCAGCCCAGCGCCGCGGCCACGCCCTCCTGCACGGCATAGGCATCGGCTTCGTCGCGCACGGTGTCGATCCAGTCGGCGGCGTTCAGCCTGGCGCCGCTGCGATGGCAGGCGGTGAGTCGTTCGATGAGGGCTTGGGTCATGTCGTGGTCAACGGCTGGGGGGCAGGGCACCAGTGTCGCGGACGCCGCCGCGCCGCTTCACGCAGCCGCTTGACGATTCGCGGGCAGGTGGGTGCAGCCCAGGCCCAGCGAGATCGCATTGACGGCGGCGCGCAGGCGCGGTGCCAGTGTGGCGAGAGTGT
Organism: Roseateles sp. P1_C6; assembly: GCF_056406315.1. NCBI lineage: Bacteria > Pseudomonadati > Pseudomonadota > Betaproteobacteria > Burkholderiales > Sphaerotilaceae > Roseateles > Roseateles sp. P1_C6. The sequence continues at coordinate 87,775 of NZ_JBFUAK010000011.1, read as the reverse complement.
CGCCCCGCAGCCGGCTGGCCGGCACGTGCAGGGCCAGGCCGGCGATGGCCTCGTCGTGGTGGTCGAAGAGGGGCATGGCGACGCTGCACAGGTGCGGCAGGCGCAACACGCTGTAGCCCTGCGCGCGGATGGCTTGCAGTTCGGCGTCCGGGCCGGGCGTCGCATCCCAGGCCAGCACGGCCAGGCCGAGGGCGCACTGCCGCAGCGGCTCGCGGTACCCGAACGGCGTTGACAGCCCCAGTGCGTCGCGCGACTCGGCGCGGTGCACGTGGATGATGTTGCCGCCGTCGCGCAGGCCCAGTTGCACCAGCTCGCCCGTCGCGTCGGCCAGTGCGCGCATGGCGGGTTCGGCGACGGTGAGCAGGTCCGGGCTGCGCAGCGCCCGGGCGCCGAGCTCGAAGACGCGTGCCGTCAGCGTCCAGGCATCGCCGTCCGCGTGCAGGTAGCCCAGGCCGGCGGCCGTGCGCAGCACGCGTTCGGCCACCCGGGGCGACAGCTCGGCCTGCGCGGCCAGTTGCCAGGTCAGGGCGCCGCGGCAGTCGGCCACGGCGTTGAGCAGCGCGAAGACGTGGTGGACGGCCGCGATGCTGTTCTTGTCGGCCGGGCCGCGCCAGCGCGGGCCGGGCGCCGGCAGTTCGCGGTCAGCGCGCCAGCCAGCCACCGTCGACGGCCAGCGTGTGGCCGTGCACGTAGTCGGACGCGTGCGAGGCCAGGAAGACGATGGCACCGCGCAGGTCGGCCGGCGCACCCCATCGGCCGGCGGGGATGCGCGCGAGGATGGCGTCGTTGCGCTCGGCGTCGGCACGCAGCTCGGCCGTGTTGTTGGTGCTCATGTAGCCCGGCGCGATGGCGTTGACGTTGATGCCCAGTGCCGCCCACTCGTTGGCCAGCGCGCGCGTGAGCCCCAGCACGCCGCTCTTGCTGGCCGTGTACGACGGCACGCGGATGCCGCCCTGGAACGACAGCATGGACGCGACGTTGATGATCTTGCCGCCGCCTCCCTGGGCCACGAAGCGCCGCGCCGCCGCCTGCGAGAGCTTGAAGACGGCACCGAGGTTGACCGCCATCACGTCGTCCCAGTCGCTTTCGCTGAAGTCGATGGCGGCGCGGCGGCGGATGACGCCGGCGTTGTTGACGAGGATGTCGATGCGGCCGTTCAGGCCCGTGGCTTCCTCGATCAGGCCCTGCGCGTCGGGCCGTTTGCCCAGGTCGGTGCGCAGGTCGACATAGCGCCGGCCCAGGGCCGCCACCTCGTCGCCCAGGCCACCAGGGTCGGAGCGGTTGATGCCGACGATGTCGGCGCCGCCCTGGGCCAGGCCCAGGGCCATCGCGCGGCCCAGGCCGGTGTTGCAGCCGGTGACCACGGCCGTGCGGCCGCCGAGGTCGAAGAGATCCGAGACGCCGGCGTTCATGGTCAGAACTTCACGTCCAGCCGGACAGCCATGTAGCTGAAGGCGTCGCGGGCCGGCGTCCACGTCGTGTGCGCGTACGAGGCGCCGCTGTTGACGGGGTTCACGCGCCAGGTGCCCAGGCCGCTGTAGCCGGTGTTGGCGTAGTGGCGGTCGAACAGGTTGTTGACGTAGAAGCCCAGCTGGTAGTTGCCGCCCTTGTCCTTCACGCCGAAGCCGACGTTGACGACGGTGATGGCCGGCGCGGCCAGCGTCGGATCCTGGTTGATGTTGGTCAGCACGCCGGTGCGGCGGCGCAGGTTGCCGCTGAAGAACAGGTTGAAGGGGCCGTCCGGCAGCGCGACGTCGTAGCGGCCGGACATGCCCAGCTTCCACTTCGGCGCGTTGGGCATGGTGCCGCCCGTCACGTCCTGCGTGTTCTGGCCGCCGTAGGCAGGGTTGTTGCGCACGCACTCGAGGTTGAAGCCGCCGTTGGGCGAGCCCGCCACGTTGTAGCAGGGCGCGTTGGGCCAGTCGGACACGGTGGCCTTGGTGTAGGCCACGTCGGCGTTGACGATGAAGTTGGGCGTGACCAGGGCCGCCACGTCCAGCTCCACGCCGCGCGTCTGCACGCCGCCGATGCTGCTCAGGCGCGTCACATAAGTCGTCGTGCCGGGCAGGTAGCCGCCGGAGTTCTGCTGGTAGTCCCTGAACTTGGTGTTGAAGACGGCGAGGTTGACCGTCAGGCGGTTGCCGAAGAAGTTGCCCTTGGCGCCCAGCTCCCAGTGGCGGGCCGATTCGGAAGGCACCGGCTGCTGGGCGGCCGTTGCGGCGGTCAGGCCGCTGGTGATGTCGTAGGCCTTGCCCTTGTAGCCGGTCGACGTCATCACGTAGCCCATCAGCCCGGGCGTGAACTGGTGCTGCAGGCTGAGCTTGCCGGTCGTGGAGTCTTCCTTGTTGCCGCGGCTGGTGTAGGTGGCCGTCGGCGTAAACGTGGCGGGCGGCGGGTTGCCGAGGGTGAGCGAGTAGCCCGAGACCTGGCGGTTCTGGCGCAGGCCGGCGACGAGCGTGTAGCCGGGCGTGAACTCCCACGTGGCCTGGCCGAACAGGGCGGTGTTGCGGTTGGAGGTGTCGCCAAAGTAGGCGATGGGCGTGGACAGCGCGATGCCGTCGAAGCCGCGCACGAAGGTGCGGTCGATGGCGTTGCTGGCCCACCAGAGGCCGGCCACGTAGCGGAAGTTGCCTTCGTCCGCCGACGTGAGGCGCAGCTCCTGCGTCTTGGAGTCGATCAGGTAGGTGCCGTACTGCACGTAACCCGCGTCGCGGCCCTGGGTGGACTTGCCCGCGGTGATCGGGTAGTACAGCAGCGTGTGGACGTCGGTGAAGTCCTGGTCGCGGTAGTCGTTGGCCGTGTAGCGCTGGGCGGACGTGATCGACGTCAGCGTCATGCCATTGGGCATGGCCCAGTTGATGCGCAGGGCCGCGCCCTTGATCTCGGACTCGATGCCCGTGGGCGAATCCATGCGGATGTCCCGGTTGGTGGGGCCGGGCGTGATGCCGGCCAGCAGCGTCGTGGCCGGCAGGGCGGCGACGCCGTTCTGATAGCCGGCCAGCTGGTTGTTGGTGCCGAAGCTGGTCAGCGCGAAGGTGCAGCAGTCGTTGCGGGTCTTGTTGTAGGTGGGCGTGAACTCGACGTCGATGTCCTCCGTCGGGTGCCAGGCCAGCTTCATCATCAAGGTGCGGTCCTTGCTGCCGTTGACCTTCTTGCCGGTGGACAGGTTGTTCAGGTTGCCGTCGAACTCGCTGGCGGCAGCCGCGATGCGCATGCCGAGCTTGGGCGCGATCTCGCCGCCCACCGAGAAGCGCAGCCGCTTCTCGCCGTCGTTGGTGATGAGGGTGCTGGCGTCGCCGCGGATGGCGCTGCCGATGGGCTTGGTCGTGATCAGCAGGGCGCCGGCGATGGCGCTCTTGCCGAACAAGGTGCTTTGCGGGCCCTTCAGCACCTCGACGCGCTGCACGTCGGCCAGGTCCTTGAAGGCCATGAACTGGGCGCCCATGGGGATGTCGTCGATGATGACCGACACGTCGGACTCGACGCCGATGCCGATGGACGACGTGCCGATGCCGCGCATGTTCAGGCCGTTGTTGGCCGGTGTCGTGCCGTAGGTGACGCTCAGGGCCGGCGTCAGCTCGATGACGTCCTCCAGCGAGCGCACGTTGCTGCGCTCCAGCCGTTCGGCGGTGAACACCGAGATGGCCAGCGGCACGGCTTCCAGCTTCTCCACGCGCTTGTTGGCCGTGACCTCCACGCGCTCCAGCTGGTTCTTCTCGCTCTTGGCCGCCTCCTGCGCCTGCGCTGCCGGCGCCAGAAGGCCGAGCAGCGCGGCGGCGATGGGGGTCAAGGGGCTGGCTTTGATCCTGTGCATTTGTTGTCTCCGTTTTATTGATTGGCGTGGGTGGTCTACCGGTAGCTCAGCGTCCACCGGAGGGAAAGCGGGGCGGCCATCTGCGTGGCCGTGCCCGAGAACTGAAGGTGCGTGCGGGCCGGGCCGCTGGTCAGCGGGCGCAGCGCGTCGGCGGCCGGCTCCTGGATGGCCAGGCGCTCGAAGCCTTCGGCCTCGAAGCGAGTGACGGTGCCGGCGTCGAAGTCGACGGCCGAGCCCTCGGGCCGCGCGCCCGACGAGAAGCAGGCGAACGCCAGGCTCAGCGACGCGACCTGCACGGTGGCGGTGGGCGTGAGCACGTCGCGGCGGCTGATGCGGCCGGGGCCGAAGCGGTACTCGGTGAACAGCGAGACGCGCGTGTCCAGCCTGGGCTGCTTGGCGCCGACGAGGTTGAGGCCGGGCTGGCGATAGCTCACCACGTGCTCGTCGCCGTCCTGCCAGCTGCGCAGCTCCTGGATGAAGGACGTGGGCAGCAGCACGCTGCCGTCGGCCAGCACCAGCTTGAACAAGAGCTGCGGGTGGGCGGCGCCGCTCTCGGCCCGGCCCTCGATGACGCGCGGCGAGAACGGGATGGGGTAGTAGGGCGCGTTGTCGTGCTGGCCCGTGCCGCCGTTGATGAGCGGCAGCGTGAAGGCGAGGCCACGGTCGCGGCGCACGGCCAGTGCGCGGTCGTAGGTGCCGCGGGCGAACCAGTTCAGCGTGAAGCCGGGCTGCGTGCGCGCCAGCCAGTCGCCCAGGTCCGGCGGCGGGGCCAGGTCTGCCAGGCCGGCCTCGGTCAACAGCTCGCTGGTGGACAGCAGCTGGTGAATGATGGAGAAGTTTTCGCCCAGCATGCGATGCGGGCCGCGATAGCCGTCGGTGCTGCGGCCGCCCTTCCACAGGTTGACCGAGTGCAGCACCGGGTCGAACCAGAAGTCCACGTACTTGGCTGCGGCGCGCACGCAGTGGGCGTAGGCGTAGCGGCGCTCCTCGTCGCCCAGCACGCCCAGGCAGGCGGCCGTGGCCAGGATCTCGACGACGGCGGTGTCGCCGTAGGGGCCGATGCTGCGGCCGAAGCCGAAGCCGTCGCCCGCCGTGTTGGCGCATTGCAGCGCCAGCTTGGCGGACTGCGCGAGCAGGCGCTTGAGCCGAGGCGTGACAGGCAGCTCGGTCTCGATGAAGCGCTCGCAGAACTCGGCGGCGAGCAGGATGCTGTAGCGATCGAAGCGACCCTCGCCCTCGGTCTCGTCGGAGAAGCCGAACTCGCCGGAGTAGCGCTCGTAGTGGTCCAGCGTCTTGGCCAGCAACGCCTCGCTGGCGCTGGCGTCCTCCCACCCCAACAGCATGCGCAGCCGCGCGATGCCGAAGGCGACGCCGTAGTAGTTGGTGGGCAGCGCCTTCAGCCGCAGCGTCTTGGCGTCGACGAAGACGCGCCAGTCCAGCCGCGCGCGCAGTCGCGCCACGCTGTCGGCGTCGATGGCCGAGTCCAGCAGGCCGGCCTTGCGCAGCCGGTTCAGTGCCATCAGCGCGTAGTAGATGCCCCAGCTCTCGACGGGCATCTGGCTGATGAGGGCCATCAGGCGCCGGCTGCCGGCGAGATAGCCCGCGAAGGCGGCGTCGTCGCGCGGCGTCAGCGTCAGCAGGTGGGCCAGGCCGATGGCGACCTTGCCGGGCAGGAACACATCGCCCTGGCCGAACACCGGCGCGCCGTTGAAGCGCGTGTCCGCGCCGTCGGCATCCAGCAGCTTGAAGTAGTGGGCCAGCTGCGGCAGCAGGTGCTGGCGCACCAACGCGTTCAGCGGCATGGCCTTGAGCGGCGGCTCGTAGCGATCAGCTGGCATGCTGGCTCCGATCGCACCGGCGTTGGTAGAGAATTCGCGCCAATCCAGCGCCGCCCACAAGCCCATCGTGTCCTCCACCAAGTCCCCAGCCACCCTGCGCGATGTCGCCGAGCTGGCCGGGGTGTCGACGGCGGCGGTGTCCAAGTACGTCAACGGCAAGCAGCGCTTCACGGCCGCCGTCGAAGGCCGCATCGCCGCGGCTGTCGAGCAGGTGGGCTACCGCTCCAACCTGGCGGCACGCAGCATGGTCACGGGCCGCTCGGGCGCCATCGCGGCACTCGTCTACGGCGTGGAGAACCCCTACACCGCGGCCGTCATCAAGGGCGCGAGCCGCGCGGCCACGGCGCTGGGCTACGACCTGCTGTTCGTCGACCTGCTGCAGAGCGAGTCGCCCGAGCGCGAGCTGGCCCGCGTGACCGGCATGCAGGTGGACGGCATCGTGCTGGCGGCCGCGCTGCCGGCCGCCGCGCGCAAGCTGCTGGCCAGCTACGGCCGGCCCTTCGTGGACCTGGGCCGCGCGAGCGAGCCGTTCGAGGCGCCGAGCGGCGACGAGCAGGCCGCGGCCATGCTGGGCCGTTATTTGCTGAGCCTGGGCCACCGCGACATCGCCTACATCGCCTGCGATGCCCAGCCCGGCAATGCCGAGCGGCTGCTGGGCATGACGCGTTCGCTGCAGGCGGCGGGCGTCGAGCTGGCCGTGCACCAGGTGGTGAACCCGACCGCCGAGGACGGTGCGCGGCTGGCGTCCAGCCTGCTGCTGGGCCAGAAGCGCCCGCAGGCGATCGCGACGTGCAACGACCTCATCGCCATGGGCCTGATTTCCGAAGCCCGCCATTTGGGCCTGGCCGTGCCGCAGGACGTGTCGGTCGCCGGCATCGAGAACATGCCGTTCGGCCGCTTCCTGAGCCCGCCGCTGACCAGCGTCGAGCTGCATGCCGACCTGCTGGGCGAGTGGGCGATGCGCAACCTCGTGGCCACCATCGACGGCGAGGAGCCGCCGGCCAAGGCGCACGACTTGACGCCGCGGCTCGTCGTGCGGGGCTCGACCAAAGCCGCCGCCTGATTGGTGTCGAGCGGTCATGGCGCTCGCCGGCACGTGGACTCGCGCACGACCAGGCGCGGCGCGAGCACTTCGTCGAAGGGGTGCTCCAGCTCGTCATTGATGAGCTGCAGCAGCCGCTGCATGGCCACCTCGCCCATCTGCTCGCTGTTCATCGCCACCGAGGTCAGCGACGGGCTGGTGTAGCGGCCGTAGGCGATGTCGTCGAAGCTGGCGATGGAGACGTCGCGCGGGAGGTCCACCCCCAGCGCGCGCGCCTCGTTCATCAGACCCAGCGCGATCAGGTCGTTGTAGGTGACGATGGCGTCGGGCCGCTCGCCGCCCAGCAGCAGGCGGGACGCCGCCGCCTCACCGGCCTCGGGGGAGGGCGCATCCACATCCAGCATCTGCAGCGTCCGGCCGGCCTCGGCCAGCGCGTCGCTGAGGCCGCGGATGCGTTCCGCGTTCCAGCGCGACGACGGGAAGCCCACGTAGGCCACGCGCTTGTGCTGCAGCGTCATCAGGTGGCGGCCGATCATCAGACCGGCCAGGTAACCGTCGGCGCCCACGCTGTGCACGCCCGGGTGCCCGTAGCGACCGAAGAAGACGACCGGCTTGCCCAGCGCGTTCAGCCATTCGATGGATTCATCGGCCAGCCGTGAGCTGACGACCAGGCCGTCGACGCGCCGCGACAGCGTCTCGACGAGATGGCGCTCCGGCGCCTTGCTCTCGGCCGTGTCGACGAAGGCCAGGCTGTAGTCGCTGGCCTGGGCGACGCGGCTGGCACCCTTGACGATGCCGGTGAAGTGCGGGTTGCCGAGATCCAGCACGACCAGACCGACCGTGCCACTGCGGCCCGTCGCGATCGAGCGGGCCATGTGGTTGGTGCGGTAGCCGAGGCTGTCGATGGCCTGCTGGATGCCGGCCTCGACGGCTGGCGAGAAGCGCTGGCCACCACTGCAGAACTTGGAGACCGTGGCCACGGAGACGCCGGCGGCGGCGGCCACATCGCGGAGGGTGGGGAGTCGTTGTTTGATCATTTAAGTGAAGCGTTTAACTCAATGATAGTGAGCTCTTTTGAAAATGGAAGGTGGTCCTATGCCTTTGTTGGCAGGGTTTTCGCTAGACATTTGGCTGTTTACTTGACCGGTGGCTGAGGCAACAATGATGAAATGGTTAACCGCTTTACTTTGATTGCGTTGTCATTGGCCTTGCTGCCGATGGCGGCGCAATGCGCGCCGCCCGACGAGCCCTTGCGTGTGTGGACGCGCTCTTCCAAGGACGGCCGCAAGACCTATGACGCCATCGCCGCCGCCTTCACGAAGCAGACCGGCATCCGCGTCGAGTACTTCAATGCGCTGAACGATTTCGAGCAGCGCCTGGCACGCGCCGCCGTGGGCGGGCGCATGCCCGATGTCATCGTCAACGAGCTGGGCACGGCGGGTCAGCTCGTCAACATGGGCGTGGCCGCCGAGATCGACCGCAGCCGCGTCGCCGGTGCCCAAGACCTGCTGGACAGCGCCTGGCGCGCCGCCACGCTGCCCGACGGCAAGACCTATGGCGTGCCGATCTCGGTGCAGACGCATGTGCTCTTCATCCGCCGCGACTGGCGCGAGAAGCTCGGCCTGCCGGTGCCGCGCACCTGGGAGGACCTGGCCCAGCTGTCACGCGCCTTCACCGAGCGCGACCCCGACGGCAACGGCCGCCGCGACACCTATGGCCTGGCCTTCCCTGGCGGCACGGCGCGCGGCTATGCGGCCTGGTACCTGAGTTCCTTCCTGTTCCAGGCCGGTGGCGAGTTCCTGCGCTCCGGGCCTGACGGCAGGCCGCGCGGCGCGCTGGACGAGCCGGCTGCCGTCGCCACGCTGGGCCTGTTCCGCCGCCTGGTCTGCGAGGACCGCAGCGTGCAGCCCAATGCCATCAACGCGACGACGCAGGACACCAACAAGGTCTTCAGCTCGGGCCAGGCCGGCATCTATCTGTCGGGGCCGTATCACATCGCCCTGTTCGACAAGGAGCCGGGACGGGACCGCTACGAGGTCGTGCCGGTGCCCGCGGGCCCCACGGGGCATCGCGCCAGCCTGGCCGGCGGCGAGCTGGCGTTCATCGCGCGCAGCACGCACCAGCCCGGGCAGGCCAGGCAGTTCATCGAGTTCCTGATCTCGCCGGAGGGCCAGACGCTCGGCACGCAGCCGCCGAGCGGCGGCCTGCCCGTCGTGCGCCTGCCGGTCAACCGCCGTGTCGACGCCGCCCAGGCCCATGGCGACCCGCGCTGGGCCATGGTCGCGCAGGAGTACCAGCAGCATGGCCACCCGTTGCCGCAGGTGCGCAACTGGTCGCGGCTGCAGCAGCTGGCGGCCGACGGTTTCAATGCCATCCTGGCCCGCTGCAGCCAGGACATCCCCGGGGAGCTGCGCGCGTTGAACGTCCGCGTCAATGCCGAACTTGCCCGCCAGGAGGCGCAATGACACCGCGCCGCAACTTCTCCCGTTTCACGCCCTGGCTCTTCTTGGCGCCGGCGCTGCTGGTCTTCACCTGGTTCAAGTTCATCCCCATGGCCAAGGGCCTGGTGATGAGCTTTCACAAAGTCGGCTTCGGCGGCACGGACACGTTTGTCGGCTGGCATAACTTCGAGCGCGCGCTGACCGATGCGGCGCTGCGCGACGCCGCCGGCCGGACGCTGCTCTACGTCTTCGTCACCGTGCTGCTGTCGGCCTCCATCGCGCTGCTGCTGGCCCAGGCCTTGCAGGGCACGGCGCGGCACATGCGCTTCATCCGCACGGCGATGTTCCTGCCCGCGGTGACCAGCGCCGCCGTGGCCGCCGAGGTCTGGCGCATCCTCTACGCGCCCACGCCGGACGGCCTCATCAACGCGGGGCTGGGCCTCGTCGGCATAGGCCCGCAAGGTTTCTGGGCCGACCCGTCGCAGGCGCTGGCCGCGCTGATGGGCATGCATGTCTGGAAGCATGTGCCTTACGACACCGTCATCTTCGTGGCCGGCCTGGCCGGCATCAACAGCGAGTTGTACGACGCGGCCGCCGTCGACGGCGCCAACGCCTGGCAGCGCTTCACGGCCGTGACGCTGCCGGGCCTCGCGCCGGCCATCACCGTCATCTGCACGCTGGGCTTCATCCGCGGCTTTCGCGTCTTCACCGAGGTCTATGCGACGACCGGCGGCGGCCCCGCCGGCAGCACCGAGGTCGTCATGACGCAGATCTACAAGCAGGGCTTCCAGGAGCTGGACTACGGCTTCGCTGCCGCCGCGTCGACGCTGCTCTTCCTCTTCACCGCGGCCCTCACCGCCGTCTACCTCGCCTGGCGCCGCCGCCGATGAAACATCCCCTGCTGTCGCTCGCGCCGCGCGTACTGCTCTACGGCCTCGTGCTGGTCGTCTTCGCCGGGCCGTTCTGGGCCTTCCTGATGACGGCCTTCTCCGGCGTCACCATCGCGCCGGGCCGGCTGTTGTGGTGGCCCGAGCAGCCTACGCTGGAGAACTTCCGCTACGCCTGGGTGGAGGCCAAGGTCTGGCGCTATCTGCTGAACTCCCTCGTCGTCGTGCTGTTCGGCACCGTGTTGCAGCTGTCGGTCAGCGCCTTCGCGGCCTATGCGCTGGCGCGCAAGCGCTTTCGGGGCCTGGCGGCCGTCAGCTTCCTGATCCTGTCGACCATGATGCTGCCCGACGAGGTCATCGCCATTCCGCTGTTCATCGTGCTGGGCAAGCTGCCGCTGGTGGGCGCCAGCCTGCACGACACCCACCTGGGCATGATCCTGCCGGTTGTCGGCTGGGGCTTTTCCATCTTCATGCTGAGTGAATTCATGCGCGCGATTCCGGCCGACCTGGAGGAGGCCGCGCGTGTCGACGGCGCCAGCGACTGGCAGATCTTCTGGCACGTCATCCTGCCGCTGTGCAAGCCAGCACTCGGCAGCGCCGCGGTGTTCGGTTTCATCATGATCTGGGACCAGTACCTGCTGCCGCTGCTCGTCACCAACGACGAGGCCCTCTACACGCTGCCCGTCGCGCTGGCCACCGTGCGTGCCGACGAGACGATGAAGCCCGCCGTCTTCATCGCCATCAGCGTCATCGCCATGCTGCCCAGCATCCTCGTCTACCTGGGCCTGCAGAAATCCTTCAACCGCGGCCTGCTGGCCGGTGCCGTGAAAGGCTGAGTCACGTGGCTGCCATTGAATTGAAGGGCGTCGGCAAACGCTTCGCCCAGACCGACGTCATCCGTGACGTGTCCCTGTCCATCGCCGACGGCGAGTTCTGCGTGCTCGTCGGCCCCAGCGGCTCGGGCAAGTCCACGCTGCTGCGCATGATCGCGGGGCTGGAGGAGGTCACCAGCGGCCAGCTGCACATCGCCGGCCGCGACGTGACGCACGAGCCGCCCAAAGCGCGCGACATCGCCATGGTCTTCCAGAGCTACGCGCTGTACCCGCAGATGACGGTGCGCGAGAACATGGGCTTCGGTCTCAAGCTGATGAAGCGGCCGGCGGACGAGATCCGCCGCCGCGTCGACGAGGTCGCGCGCATGCTGAGCCTGGAGCCGTTGATGGCGCGCAAGCCGGCAGCGCTGTCGGGCGGCCAGCGCCAGCGCGTGGCCATGGGGCGCGCCATGGTGCGTGAGCCGGCGGCCTTCCTGTTCGACGAACCGCTGTCCAACCTCGACGCCGCGCTGCGCAGCGCCGTGCGCCAGGAGATCCGCGCGCTGCATGCGCGGCTGCGCACGACGTCGGTCTACGTGACCCACGACCAGGTCGAGGCGATGACCATGGGCGACACCATCGTCGTGCTGCGCGATGGCCGCGTCGAGCAGGCCGGCAGCCCGGTCGAGCTCTACGACCGGCCGGCCAACCGCTTCGTGGCCGGCTTCATCGGCTCGCCGGCGATGAACTTCTGCGCGCTGCCGGCGGGGCTGGCACCGTCTCTGGACGCGACGCGCCTGCAGCTGGGCGTCCGCCCCGAGCATCTGCAACTGGGCCGCGCACCGGATGCCGCCGCCGTCTTCGACTGCACGGTGGAGTCCGTCGAGTTCATGGGTGCGCAGTCGCAGCTCAACCTGCAGAGCGCGACCGGGCCGCTGGTCATCAATGTGGCTGACCGGCCGGGGCTGCACAGCGGCGACCGCGTCAGCGTGTCGGCCCAGCGTGACCGACTGCACTTCTTCGACACGCACAGCGGCCTGCGCCAGGAGGCCGCATGAAGCGGCGCGCCCTGCTGCTCGGCTTGCTTGCCCGTCAGGTCCACGCGATGCCCGTTGAGGCGCCGTTGTTGACGCTGCATCGCGCCGCGCTCGACGAGACGCGTCGCCGCCTTGCTGCCGGCGATGCCCAGCTCTCCGCCGCTCATGCCGCGCTGCTCGCCCGCGCGGCCAAGGCCCTGCAGACGCCGCTGCGCAGCGTCGTCGACAAGAAGCTGCTGCCGCCCTCGGGCTCACGCAACGACTACATGAGCATGGGCCCCTACTGGTGGCCCAACCCCGCCACGCCTAACGGCCTGCCCTACATCCGCCGTGACGGCCAGCGCAACCCCGAGGTGGCCGGCGACGCGCTGGACGCCGACCGCATGCAGGCCTTCGGCCGCGATGTGCTGGACCTGGCGCTGGCCCACCACTTCGGCGCGTCGGAGGCCCATGCCGAGAAGGCCGTGGCTGCGCTGAAGCACTGGTTCCTCGCGCCAGCCACGGCCATGCAGCCGCACCTGCGCTTCGCCCAGGGCATCCCCGGCATCGTCGAAGGGCGGGCAGAGGGGCTGATCGACACGCGCAACCTGTGGATGGTCATCGATGCTGCGTTGCTGCTGAACGCGCATGGCGCGTTGAGCGACACCGACCTGGCCGCACTGCGCCAGTGGTTCACCGATTTCACGCAATGGATGCAGACCAGCCCCATCGCGCTGGAGGAAGACGCCGCCAAGAACAACCATGGCATGTTCTTCGACGCCCAGTTGGTGAACTACCTGCTGTTCGTCGGCGACGTGGACGGCGCGCGCAAGCGGCTGGCCAGCGTCGTGGATCGGCGCTTTGCGCCGCAGATCGAGGCCGATGGCCGCATGCCGCACGAGCTGGGGCGGACGCGGCCCTTCCACTACACCGCGTTCAACCTGGAAGCGGCCACGCGGCTGGCCCAGTACGGTCGCGCGCAAGGCAGCGACCTCTGGCGCGACCGGCACCTGCGGCAGTCCATCGCCTTCATCCAGAAGGCGGCGCTGAACCTGGGCGCCTGGCCCTACGCCACGCCCACCGAGCCGCGGCCGGAGGTCGACAAGCTGCTGCCCGTGCTGACGATGGCCCGCTGGGTCACGCAGGCCGAGCAGCCGCTGCTGAAGCCGCTGGCGGCGGCCAAGCCCGCGGAGCTGGACTGGCTGCTCTGGCCTGGCCAGGGCTGAGCGCGTTCGGGTGGCTTCGCCACTTCAATCATCAACGTGAGTGTGTTGGGCCGGGGCGTCTTTGCCGCGGCCCGCTCGGGTGAAATCTTCGGCGGGCCCCGGCCCGTCCGACAATGAAGGCCGCGTGCATCGCCCGCGGCACCTATTCCCGAGAACTGCATGTCATTGAAATTGGGCCTGGTGGGCATCGGCAAGATCGCCCGCGACCAACACATTCCGGCCATCGCGGCCGACCCGCGCTTCGAACTGGTGGCCACGGCCAGTCGCAATGCCAGCGTGGACGGCGTGGCCAGCTTCACCAGCGTGGAGGCCCTGCTGGCCGCCGTGCCCGAGCTGGATGCCATCTCCATCTGCACGCCGCCGCAGGCCCATTTCAAGGCCGCGCTGGCGGGGTTGCGCGCCGGCAAGCACGTCATGCTGGAGAAGCCGCCGGCAGCGACGACGCGCGAGATCGCGCTGCTGCAGGACGAAGCCGCGAAGCACGGCCGCACGCTGTTCCAGACCTGGCATTCGCGCTTCGCCGGCGGCGTGGCCGCAGCCCGCGACTGGGCGCGCCAATCCATGCTGACCGGCGGCACCATCCGCTGGAAGGAAGACGTGCACAAGTGGCACCCAGGCCAGCAATGGCTCTGGGACGCAGGTGGCCTGGGGGTGTTCGATCCTGGCATCAACGCGCTGTCGATCCTGACCGAAGTGATGTCTGCGGAGGCTTGCGTGCACAAGGCCGTGCTGGACTTCCCCGAGAACCAGCAGGCGCCCGTCGCAGCCCGACTGGACCTGCGCACCGAAGCTGGCGTCAGCGTCGACGCCGAATTCGATTTCCGCCACAAGGGTGAGGAAGCCTGGGACATCGAACTGTTCAGCACGACCGGCCGTGCACGCCTGTCCCGCGGTGGCAGCGCGCTGGAGATCGACGGCCAACTGGTGGTCGACCGTCCGGCGATGGAAGGCGAGTACCCGGGGCTCTACGCGCGTTTCGCCGATCTGTGCGCGGCCGGCCGGAGCGAGGTCGACTGGCGGCCCTTCCAGCTGGTGGCGGATGCCTTCCTGATTGGCGAGCGCCGCATCGTCGCCGCCCACCAGGTCTGAGCCAGCCGGCAGGGCGTCGCTTCAGCCGAACCTGAAGCTGGAGGCGGTGACGCCACCCATGAACTCGGTCTCGTGATAGCTGCTGCTCGCGGCGTCGCCCTCGGCGGCGCCGGCGGCGACCATCAGCGGCAGCAGATGCTCCTCGCGGGGGTGGGCCAGGCGGGCAGACGGTGCCCGCGACCAGGCCTGCAGCCGCTCGGCGCGGCCGTCGGCCGAGGGCAGGGCGGCCTGCAGCCAGCCGTCAAACTGCACCGACGGTTCGCGGCCCTGGGCGCCGTACAGGCGCAGGTTGTGAAAGCTAAAGCCGCTGCCGAGGATCAACACGCCTTCATCCCGCAAGGGGGCGAGTGCACGGCCCAGCGCCAGGTGCTCCGCCGGACTCAAGCCGCGCTTGAGCGACAGCTGCACCACCGGTACGTCGGCGTCCGGATACATCGGCACCAGCGTGCAGAACGCGCCGTGGTCGTAGCCGCGCTTGTCGTCGCGCGCTGCGGGCAGGCCGGCAGCCTCGATCAGCGACACCACGCGCTCGGCCAGCACCGGGTCGCCCGGTGCCGGGTAGACCACCTCGTAGGTGTGCGCCGGGAAGCCGCCGTAGTCGTACAGCATGCCCGGGGCCGGCGACGTCATCACCGTGAAGGCGGCTTCCTCCCAGTGCGCCGAAATCATCAGGATGGCCTTGGGTTTTTCCGGCAACGTCGCCGGCAGCGCCTGCAACGACGCTTCCAGCTTGGCATGCGCCCGGCGGTAGTCGCCGTCCATGAACGGCCAGGGGCCGCCGCCGTGGGAGAGGAAGAAGGTGGGCTGTCTCATGATGGCTACAGCTTAGGCAGGCGTCGCCGATCCGGGGTTCAAGCGGTCCGCCGGCATCGCTCAAACCGGCTGAATGCCGCCGACGATAATCCGCGCCCCATGTCCCAACCGACACCGCTGCCCACTTCCCTGCCCGAGAGCGACGACGCCCTGCGCGTGGAAGACTACTTCCGCGATGGCACCGCGCCGGCCGATGCGCTGCTGTGGTGGCAGCTGGAGCGCCAGGATGCACTGCAGGCGGCGCTGCGGGCGCTGTTCCAGGGCTCGGCGGCGCTGACGCGGTTGCGCCTCTGGGTGTTCTTCGAGCTGATGGCGCTGCGCGAGTCGCGGCTGACGCGCGAGGCGCTGAACCAGGCGTTTCATGTGCTGCGCGACGAGGCGCTGGACAGCGTGCTCAAGCGCTTCCGCGAGGCCGATCTGCTGGCCTGGGACGCGACCGCGCAGACCTATGCCGTCACGCCGCTGGCCCAGCAGGTCGTGGGCCTGCTGCAGCCGCTGACGCAGGAGCAGGCGCCCGACGGCGACCTGGCCTCGCTGCTGGCCGGCGTGGCCGGTGCCCATCAACTGGGCACGCTGCAGCCGGCGCAGCTGCAGCACTTGCTGGCGCAGCTCTCAAGGCTGTACGACGAATTCGCCGACGCCATTGCCAGCGGCAGCGAGTTCGCGCTGCGCCGCGCGCGCACGCGGTTCGAGAAGGCGCTGACGCTGGTGGACCGCGCCGGCGAGGCGCTGGGCGCCATCATTGCGCAGGCCGAAGCAGCCGGCGACGCACGCCTGGAGCGCCTGGCCCGCGAGCTGGGCCTGGCGCAGGCGCGGCTGTTGGCGATGGCCAGCCAGTTCAACCGTGCGCTGCAGCAGGCCGACCGCCAGCGCGTGACGCTGGGCTCCACCGGCATCACGACGACCGACGTGCGCCGCTGGCTGCAGAGCCAGGGCGACCTGGCTGCGCTGATTCACGGCGCCTGGGAGCGGCCGGTGCACCCGGTGCTGGTCGCGCAGCAAGACCTGGTCGACACCGCCGAGGCCGAGTTCGAGCGTGACCGACCCAAGCCCGCCGAGGTCGCCGCGCTGCCGCAAGGCCAGGCCGCGCCCACCGGCGAACTGGCCGTCATGCAGTTGCCGCCCGACATGGACCAGATGCAGGCCTTGCTGACCGCCTGGGCTGCGGCTGGCGCCAGTGAGCGCGACCTGGCGCCCGCGGTGCTGGGCGGCAGCTACGCCCGCGCCGCCTACCGCGCCCAGCTGCTGCCGCTGCTGGGCGATGCGCAGGCCCGCCACCTGAAAGGCGCCACCGGCGACATGGCCCGCCAGCCGTGGAGCGTGCGCTGGTCTGCCGAGCAAGGTCCCGTCGACGACGAGTTCGTCAAATGGATGAGCCGCGGCGCCCTGATTCCTGAAGCGAACGATTCATGAGCCAACCTCTCGACGACGCTGCCCAACTGGCGGCGCAACTGCTGGCCCGGCGCTGGCTGCCGCGCAGCCACCCGCTGGTGCGCCGCGCGCTGATCGACACCGAGCTGTGGACGCTGCTGGGCCAACGCCTCGCGGCCGTCGGGCTCAAGGTGGTGGACAACGTGCATGCCGACCACATCGCCGTGGCGCTGGTGCGCCCGGCCGAGAGCGCCGTGTTCGGCGAGATGGGCCTGGCCGCGAACAACAACCTGGACCTGCCGCGCGACGGTGTGGCGTTGCTGGTCGTGCTGTGGTCGCTGATCGTGTTGCCCAAGCGGCAACGGCAGGTGGCCCGCAGTGATGCCATCCACGCGGGCCAGGGCGAGATGTTCGCCGCCGACAAGCCGCTGCCCCAGGCCGCCAGCGTCGCGCCGCTGATCAGCTACCGCAGCCTGCTGGCGGACTTCGGCGACCAGCTCGGCAAGAAGCTGCGGTTGGACACCAACCTAAAGCTGCTGGAGCGCCACGGCTTCGTCACGCGCCGTGGCGAGGACATCGCCGAAGGGCCGCTCTTGGACCTGCTGATCGACTACGACCTGCTGGCGCCGCGCATCCTGGACGGCGCGCTGGGCGACGTGCTCATGCGCGCCGGCCACACGCTGCCGCGTGAAGAAGAACAACAACACATCGACGACTGATGTTCCACCTGCAATCGCTTGAACTGCTGCACTGGGACTACTGCCAGCGCGTCACGCTGCCGCTGGACGGCGCCATCATCACCATCGCCGGCCCCAACGGCTCGGGCAAGACCACGCTGCTGGACGCGATGCGCACGCTGCTGGGCCTGGAGTGCTCCGGTGGCCGCACGTACAAGACCTACGCTCGCCACGCCAATGCCGAGACGGCCTGGCTGCGCGCACTCGTCGATAACCGGCCACGCAGCCGCCAGAACAGCAGCCGGCCGTTCGCGTCGTCGCTGCTGTACGCCGACCAGGTGACGCTGGCCTGCCGCATCGAGCGCCATGGCGGCGACTGGGTGCGCCGCTACGTGATCCTCGACGGTGTGCACGAGATCGAGCAGCTCGCCGAGCGCGGTGACCGCGACTGGCTGGGCATCGAGGCGTGGAAGAAGCGGCTGGAAGCCGCCGGTCTCACGCGCGCCATCGGCCGCGTGCTGGCGTTGGAACAAGGCCAGACCGACCGGCTCTGCGAGCTGAGTGCGAAGGAGCTGCTGCGCCTGGTGTTCGAGGTGTTCGGCGACCAGGAGGTGCTGGACCGCTACGAGCAGGCGCGCAGCCACCAGCAGCAGCTGGGCAAGGAAGTGGAGCAGGCCGGTGCCGAGCTGGCGCACACGCAGGCGCAGCTCAGTGACCTGGCCAACCGCGTCAACAGCCACCGCCAGTACCAGCTGAAGATCCAGGAGCGCGAGCGCCTGGCCACCGAGGTGCTGCCCGTGCTGCGCTGGAGCGAGGCGCGCGAGCGCATCACCCGCGACGCCCGCGAGCTGCACCGCCAACGCCTGTTCGCGTCGGGCGACGTGAAGGCGCTGACCGAGAAGCGCGCGGCGCTGCACGGCCTGTTCACGGCGCAGGAAGCTGCGAAAGAACGATTGAAGGCACTCGACGGCGAACGCCGTGAAGCTCGCGCCGCGTTCGACTCGGCGCGCGAAGCCGAGCGGCCGGCCGAGGCGCTGGTCAAGCGTGAGGACGAGCTGAAGGCGCTGGCCGACGTGGAGGCCGACGCCGCCGCGCTGACCGCGCGCATGCAGGAGCTGGCCGGTGAACGCGAGCGCCTGCGCGCCGACTACACCCGCGCCAGCGACAAGGCCGCCCGTGCACAGACCGCCCTGGGGGAGCTGAGTGGCAAGCGCCTGCCCCCGCCGCCGCCCGAGGTCGCGCCGATGAAGCGCGCACTGGACGATGCCGGCATTGCCCACCACCTGGTGGCCGACAGCATCGACATCGCCGACGAGACCTGGCGTGCCGCCGCCGAAGGCTTATTGCGCCCGTCGCGCTGGGTCGTCGTGCTGAAGCACCGCAGCGACGAGGGCCGCGCCTTCGACATTGCGGCCAAGCAGCGCTATCGCCATTACGTCGTCGCCGACACGCAGGCCGCGGGCCAGGCGCCGGCCGGCTCGCTGCTGGCTGCGCTGAACGTCAGCGCGCCGTTGCCGACCTGGCTGGTGCGCCAGCTGGGCGGTATCCGCTGCGTCACGTCGACGGAAGAGGGCGCGAAGGCCGGCGGCGAATGGATCACGACCGACGCCTACTACCGCGACGGCCGCGGCGGCCGCAGTGTCTTCGTCGAGCCGCGTGACCACCAGTTCGGCGCCTCGGCCGTCGACTCGCGCCGCGCCGCGCTGGAGGCCGAGCTGTCCCGCTGGGACGGCGAGCTGAGCCGCATCGCCAAGGCGCAGGCCGAGGTCGAACGCCAGTTCAAGGACGTGCAGCGAGCGGCCGTGGGCCACAAGGCGGCGCAGGAGCTTTCGGAGAGGTCGGACGAGTTCGCCGAAGCCCGCGCCCGCCTGCCCGTGCTGCGCCAGGCGCGCGCCGAGGCATCCACGCGCATGAGCCAGCTCGACACCGAGCACGACCGCGTCGTGCGCGACTCCACGCGCAGCGAGCAGGCTTATGAAGCCGCGCAGATCGCGCTGCGCGACGGCGAGGGCTCGGCTTCGGGCCGCCTTCGTGAGCACGAGGCCAAGCGCGACGCGCTGCGTGCGGCATCGCGGCAGTCCCGCACGCAGAAAAGCCAGTTCCCCAAGTCCTGGGTCACGCCCATCGCGCTGGCCGCGCTGCGCGACGAGTTCGAAAACGCCCGCCAAGCCGAGATCCGCGCCCATCACGTGGACCAGGAACTGCAAGGCGGCCACTGGGAAGTCGACGCCAGCGTCGTCGACCGCCATGCGCGCATGGCCGCGCAAGTGCACGAGCAGGACACCCAGCTCAGCGACCGCCGCGCCAGCAACGAGCTGGCCCGCATCGCCGCCTTCAACGCCCGCGAGCGCTACATCGACGTGATGCGCGCCACCGTGCGCCGCTACAAGAAGAACGTCGCCGAGCTGGGTGAGCTGGCCGGCGTCACCGCCGAGGCCGTGCTGCCGCACCTGGACAACGACGACACCGTGCTCGCCCAAGCGGGACTGCAGGTCAAGTTCAACTTCGACGGCAAGGGCGAGGTCGGGCTGAACGACGGCGAGGCCTCGGGGGGCCAGCAGGTGCTGAAGAGCCTGATCCTGCTGGTGGGCCTGATGAAGGACGACGAGACGCCCGGCGGCTTCGTCTTCATCGACGAGCCCTTCGCCCACCTGGACGTGCGCAACATCCAGCTCGTCGGCCACTTTCTGCGTTCGACACGTGCTCAGTACCTGCTGACGACGCCGATCACGCACAACGTCGAGGTGTTCGAGCCCAGCGAGATCACGCTGGTGACGAGCAAGAAGCCGCGCGGCGAGCGCTGGGCGCCGCCGATCGCGGTGCTGGCCCGCCGGCCCGAAGTCTCCGTGTATGAATGACTGGGACTACCCGTCACCGTTCACGCTGGCGCTGACGCCCCAGCCGAGCGACATCGACGGGCTGGCCCACACCAACAACGCCGTCTACGTGCAGTGGTGCGAGCAGGCCGGCTGGGCGCACTCCGAGGCGCTGGGCCTGTCGCTGGACGACTATCGCCGCCTGGACCGCGCGATGGCCATCCGCGAGGGGCACTACGAATACCTGCTGCCCTCGTTCGAGGGCGAAGCGCTGGTGCTGGGCACCTGGCTGACGGCCAGCGATGGCAAGCTGACGATGGAGCGGCGCTTCCAGCTGCGGCGCGCCATTGACGGCGTGACGCTGGTGCGCGGCCGCTGGCTGCTGGTCTGCATCGAGATCAGCAGCGGCAAGCCCAAGCGCATGCCGCCCGAGTTCCTCAGCGCCTACGAAGCGGTGGTGGTGCCCAAGTCCGAGTGATATACGTTTCGTATACGAATCGTATATAGTCGCGACATGGGAATCGTCAAAATCTCCGACCCGATGCACGAGAGCCTGCGCGTTGCGAGCCAGGCCTTGTCGCGTTCCATCAACGCCCAGGCCGAGCACTGGATGCGCATCGGCATGCTGGCCGAGCTGCACCCGCAGCTGAGTCACAGCGAGATCTGCCAGCTGCTGATCCGCGCCGAGCAGGAAGGTGGGCTGGACCTGGCGCGCCTGGCCGGCTGGGCTCAGCAACCTGTCAAAGCCAAGGGAGCGCGGGCATGAAGAGCCTCAAGCTGCGCACGCCCGCCGAGGTGGCCAAGGCCCGTGAGGCCGGGCATCTCATCGCCGAGGTGCTGGCCATGCTGAAGCCGCATGTCGTGCCCGGTGTGACGACCGAGGAGCTGGACGATCTCTGCCACGACTACATCGTCAATACGCTGAAGTGCATTCCGTCCAACGTCGGCTATCACGGTTACCCGAAGACGGCCTGCATTTCGCCCAACCACGTCGTCTGCCACGGCATCCCGTCCAAGGACAAGCGGCTGAAGAAGGGCGACATCGTCAATGTGGACGTGACGCTGACCAAGGACGGCTGGTTCGGCGACAGCAGCCGCATGTTCATCGTCGGCGAGGCCAATGTGCTGGCGCGTCGGCTGGTGACGACGACCTACGAGGCCTTGCGCGCCGGCATCCGCCAGGTGCGCCCGGGCGCGACGCTGGGCGACGTGGGCCATGCCATCCAGAAGGTCGCGCATGCGGCCGGCTTCACCGTGGTGCGCGAGTACGGTGGCCATGGCATCGGCGACGTCTATCACGACGATCCGCACGTCAACCACTTCGGCCGCCCCGGCGAAGGCCTGAAGCTGCAGGAGGGCATGATCTTCACGATCGAGCCCATGATCAACGCGGGCGCCGCCGGCATTCGCGAGCTCAACGACGGCTGGACGGTCGTCACGCGCGACCACTCGCTGTCGGCGCAGTGGGAGCACATGGTGACCGTGACGGCCGACGGCTTCGAGATCCTGACGCCGTGGCCGGACGGCCTGGGCGAGTACCCGGCCATCGACTGACGCCCCCTGGGCGCCCCTCGGCCTCAGGCCAGAGCCGTCATCCGCTCCACCAGCACGCAGCGTACCCATTTGCGGGCCGTGATCTGCGCGGTCTGCGCGAGCAGGAACTCCTCGGCCTCGGAGTTGGCCGTGTCGAACTCGAAGCCGCCCAGCTGCACGATGCGGCTCAGCGGTCGCGTCCAGACGCGGCGCACCGAGGCACTGAACAGCGGCACGCCCTCGTCCTCGCCCAGCAGCAGGCGCAGCTCGTAGTGTTGAGCGTCCAGCGGCGGCTCGGCGGAGGCGAGGATTTGCAGCCCCGCCTCGCTGAGGTTGACGACGACGCCGCCACGCGCTTCGGCCAGGCCCTCGGGCTTGATGACCCAGACCGGCAGTTGCTCATGCTCGGCCGGTACGAGGAAGAACTCGACGCGGGGGAAGCGGCGTTGGTCAATCGACATGGTGTGATCTGGCTGCGTGGACACGTTGGATCACAGCATGGGCGAATGACAGCCGCTTGTCAGCAGCGCCGCCGTCACCCAAAAGTGGTTCGGCGAAAGCCTCAGACGGCTAGCAGATCCACCTCGAACAGCAGCGTCGCGTTCGGCGGGATGACGCCGC
Organism: Roseateles sp. P1_C6; assembly: GCF_056406315.1. NCBI lineage: Bacteria > Pseudomonadati > Pseudomonadota > Betaproteobacteria > Burkholderiales > Sphaerotilaceae > Roseateles > Roseateles sp. P1_C6. Next base: position 65,779 of record NZ_JBFUAK010000011.1, on the reverse strand, counting down.
CCGCACCGTGAGCGCCATAGCCCAGCTCCGGCGGCAGCACCAGCATGCGCGTGCCGCCGACCTTCATGCCTTGCACGCCTTCATCCCAGCCCTGGATGACTTCGCCGCCACCCAATCGGAACTTGAACGGCTGGCCGCGGTCCTTGCTGGAGTCGAACTTCTTGCCCTTCATGCCGTCCTTGTAGAGCCAGCCGGTGTAGTGCACCGACACGCGCTGGCCCTTGGCGGCCTCGGCGCCGTCGCCCACGACGCGGTCCTCGTACTGCAGGCCGCTGGACGTCGTGTGCAGGTTCAGCTCGACATGCTCCGGGCCGCCAGCCACGCCCAGCAGCTCGACCTCGAAGCACAGCGTCGCGTTCGGCGGGATGACGCCGCCCGCGCCTCGCGCACCGTAGCCCAGGCCCGCGGGGATGATCAGCGTGCGCTTGCCGCCGATCTTCATGCCCTGCACGCCTTCATCCCAGCCCTTGATGACCATGCCTGCGCCCAGCTCGAACTCGAACGGATCGCCGCGGTCCAGGCTGGAGTCGAACTTGGTCGTCTTGGCGTTGTCGACCCAAAGCCAGCCGGTGTAGTGCACGGTGACGTCCTGGCCGGCTTGGGCTTGCTTGCCGTCGCCGGCGACGCTGTCTTCATATTGCAGGCCGCTGGGCGTGGTGTTCATGGGGAATCCTTGAGGTGGGAAAGCGCGGGATTGTCGCCGGGCTGGCGTGCGCGGCGAGGTGGCGTCTCGATGCGATCGGCTAACCTCGGCGCAATGAAGCCGCTGCTGCAACGCTTTGTCACCTTTGCGATGGTCAGCGCCGCAGCCGTCGGCCAGACAGCATTGGCCTCCGAACCAGAAGCAGCGCTCCTCGCAAACGTCGTGCAGCTGTACAGCTTTGAGCCGCATACGCTCAAAGGCCAGGAGATGGAAGCTAAGTCCGCTGAGCTGGACCGTTTCTGGGCCGCAGCGAAAGCCGATCCGCAGACTGCGCTGCCACTGCTGCGTCGATTGCTGACTGATTCCTCGATGTCCACCTTCTTCTATTACGACGCGAGCAAGCTCTTGCTGTCGCTGTCCACCGCTTCCGAGGACTTGGCCCTGGCTGCGCGCTCGATTCCTCGTGCTGATCTTCGCGGCATTCAGCCCACCGACTACCTGACAACCACGCAGTGGCTTGCGAGCAAGGGGCACAACACCAAAGCGGCCGCGTTTCGAATCTTGGCTGACCCCGAGTTCACAGCCTTCATCCCGCAACACGCGTTGAAACTCGGTCAGAACTATTCGCTGATTTACATGCTTTTCCCGATGGAGGAAACGCTTTTCGTCGATGACCTCATCGGTCGGCTTGACTCCGAAACATCACCGAACTCGCAACGCAGCATTCTTCTGGCGCTTTGGTGTGCTGCAACGCCTGGTGCCAGGGAGGCGCTTGCTCGCTATGCATCCGGTTCGGGGGAGAGTCGTGCGTACGCCGCCGAGTTGCTGGCCCGCAGGCCGCCCGCCGGCACGGGTACCAGTTTGGCCTCGTTGCAGGCGCTTCGCGCCGAACGTCGCGCTGTGATGTCTCGCCCAATCAGCGACGAGGCGCTGATGGAGTTCGAACGGCTGACGGTGAAGATCATCGCCAAGCAATAGACCGATGGACTGAAGACGGCGTCCGCGCCGTGGGCGCCTGGTTGTGATCCCGACTCAATCCCTGACGGTCGAATGTTCCCGGTGGGCAAGCATCCATCGCGCTACCGCTGCGGCCAGCACGTCGCTGGTTGTCTGCTGGCCCTGCTCCGGCGGCAGCCCCAGCAGTGAAGCCGCCTCACGTAACCTGGCGACCGGGTCGCCCAGATCGAGTGCCGCCGCCCCGTTCTGCTTGGACAGCTTGTGCCCGTCCGCCGCCAGCACCAGGGGCGTGTGCAGGTAGCGTGGCGTGGGCAGGCCCAGGGCTTGTTGCAGGGCCATCTGGCGCGGTGTGTTGTCCGCCAAGTCCTCACCGCGCACGATGTCGGTGATGCCTTGCTCGGCATCGTCGACGACGACCGCGAGCTGGTAGGCCCACAGGCCGTCGGCGCGTTTCAGCACGAAGTCGCCGACCTCGGCTTCGAGGTCCTGCGTCTGCTCACCCAGGCGCCGATCCTGCCAGTCGATGCGGCCTTCGACGCGAAAACGCCAGGCGCGCACCGGCCGGCCGTGCGTGCCGTGGCGGCAGGTGCCGGGGTAGATCAGCTCGCCGTGCTTGGGTCTTGGCCCCGCGGCGGCCGCGATCTCGGCGCGCGTGCAGGCGCAGCCGTAGGCGTGGCCCGAGGCGATGAGCCGGTCCAGCGCCGCCTGGTAGAGATCGCCGCGGCGCGACTGCCAGACAGGCGGCTCGTCGGTATGCAGGCCCAGCGCGGCCAGCTGGCCCAGGATGATCTGGTCTGTCCCCGGCGGGCAGCGCGGGCCGTCAACGTCCTCGATGCGCCCCAGCCACTGGCCGCCGTGGGCGCGGGCGTCCAGCCAGCTGGCCAGCGCCGCGACCAGCGACCCGGCGTGCAGCGGGCCGGTGGGCGAGGGGGCGAAGCGGCCGCGGTACATCAGCAGCTGCGGGTAGATCCGGCGCGTCCGAGCAGACCGTCGCGGCCAAGCGCATCAAGGTGCAAAGCGCAGGCATGGCTTGAGCCATGGCGAGCATTTGCAACGCACAGGCGCGACGCTGCGGCGGGATGAGCGGGCGTGCAGGGCCTGTTCACAGCTTCTCCTAGAGCAGCAGGCCTTCGTGTTGTTCGAGCAGCGCCTGCTGCGTGGCTGGACCGCGCAGCTTCGCGATCCACCAGGCCAGCGCCTTGCCCGGCGCCTGGCCCGTGTCGCGCCAGGCGTAGTGCATCAGCCCGGTACGCCGGCCTTCGTAAGTGGTCTTGCGCACCAGGCGGCCGGCGTCAATGTGCCGGCGCACCATGGGCACCGGCAGCGAGCCGCAGCCCAGGCCGCGCAGCAGCGCTTCGAGCTTGGTGGCCAGCGACGGCACAGTCAGCACGTCCTGGCCGGGCAGCACGCCGACCGTGAGCGGCGCGAGCAGCCTCGCGCTGTCGGCGACGGCAATGATGCGGTGTTCGGCGATCTGGCTGGTGGTCAGCGGCTCGGGCACCTGCGCCAGCGGGTGGTGGGGCGCGACGCAGAAGGCGAACTCCAGCTCGCCCCCCAGTTCGCAGTGGACGTGGCTGCTCTGCATCTGCGCCGGCACGCCGATGGCGAGGTCGGCCTGGCCATGCAGCAAGGCCTCCCAGGTGCCGGCCAGCACCTCCACGCGCAGCTTCAGCCGCGTCGGCGGCGGGGCGCCGTTGTCGGTCTTCTCGGCGTAGAAGGCCTCCATCAGGTCGAACAGCGCCCGGCGGGCGATGGCGTCGTCGACGGCGATGGTCAGTTCGCTCTCCCAGCCCGTGGCGATGCGGCGCACGCGGTTGGCCACGGCGTCCAGCTCCTGCAGCAACCGCCGGCCTTCGACGAGCAGCTCCTGGCCGGCGGACGTCAGCACCGCCTGACGCGAGCTGCGGTCGAACAGCAGCACGTCCAGTGCGTCCTCGAGCTGGCGCACGGAGTAGGTCAGCGCCGACGGCACGCGGCCCATCTCGCGGGCGGCGGCCGCAAAGCTGCCGGTGCGGGCGATGGTGTCCATCATGGACAGCGCTTCGGGGGTCAGCGCGCGGCGCTTGTCATGGGAGGTCGACATGCGTTCAGTCTATTTGAACGGTGCCTCGGAGAGCGCTCACCGATGCCGATGGCCCCCGCTCCTACATTGACTTCACTGACAACGAAAGGGGTTCCAAATGCTGCAACTGATCAAGTCCTCCGACCGCGGCTACGCCGACCATGGCTGGCTGAAGTCCTTCCACAGCTTCTCCTTCGCCGACTACTACGACCCGGCCCGCATGGGCTTCGGGGCGCTGCGTGTCATCAACGAGGACAAGGTGGCCGCCGGCAAGGGCTTCGGCACGCACGGCCATCGCGACATGGAGATCATCAGCTATGTGCTCTCGGGTGAGCTGGCGCACAAGGACAGCATGGGCAATGGCGAAGTGGGTGGCGCGAACGCCGGCGTCATCCGCCCCGGTGACGTGCAGCGCATGAGCGCCGGTACGGGCGTCATGCACAGCGAGTTCAACCACGCGAAGGACCAGACGACGCATTTCCTGCAGATCTGGATCCAGCCGGATGCGCGCGGCATCGCGCCGAGCTATGAGCAGAAGCACTTCGACGCCGACTCCAAGCGCGGCAAGCTGCGCCTCGTCGCGGCCAATGACGGCGCCGATGGATCGGTGACCATCCACGCCGACGCGCGCCTGTATGCCGGGCTGTTCGATGGCAACGAGAGCGCGGAACTGGAACTGGCCCCGGGCCGCCTCGCGTATGTGCACGTCGTGCGCGGCGCGCTTAGCGTGAATGGACAAGACCTGACAACCGGTGATGCCTTGCAGATTCGCGAAACATCGCGCCTCGCGTTGACGGCCGGTCATGATGCCGAGGTGCTGGTCTTCGACCTGGCCGCCTGATTTCTTCCCACCCCCACCACAGAGAAAGTTCTCCATGAGCAAGATCGTTGTCGTCTACCACTCCGGCTACGGCCACACCAAGCGCGTCGCCGAGACCGTCGCCGAGAGCGCGGGCGCGCAGCTCATCGCCATCGACGCCGAGGGCAACGTCAGCGACGCCGACTGGGCGGCGCTGGCCGACGCGGACGCCATCATCTTCGGCAGCCCGACCTACATGGGCACCGTGAGCTGGCAGTTCAAGAAGTTCGCCGATGCGTCCAGCAAGGTCTGGTTCACGCAGGGCTGGAAGGACAAGCTGGCCGCCGGTTTCACGAACAGCGCGTCGATGAACGGCGACAAGCTGTCGACGCTGCACTACCTGTTCACGCTGAGCCAGCAGCACTCCATGCTGTGGGTTGGCACCGGCGTGATGCCGTCGAACAAGAAGAGCTCGACGCGTGACGACATCAACTATGTCGCGTCGTTCAGCGGCCTGATGACGACGTCGCCCAGCGATGCCTCGCCCGCCGAGATGGTGGCGGGGGACTTCGCGACGGCCCGGGTCTTCGGCGAGCGCATCAAGGCAGTCGCCAATCGTCTGGCCCGCTAAGCCAGGCCCAGATCGCGCGCGCTGGCACCGGGGAAGACGGTGGCCAGTTGCGCGTCGCTCAGGCCGTACATGCGCCTGAACAGGCCGCCCAGCAGGGCGCGGTACTCGTTCAGCACCGGGTAGTCGCGGTTCTGGAACAGCGTGGCGGCCTTGACCTCCACCTGTTCGCCCGCGATGCGCCCGCCCTTCACGCCGCCGCCCAGCACCCAGTAGGCGCTGCCGTGGCCATGGTCGGTGCCGCGGTTGCCGTTCTCGCGGAAGGTGCGGCCGAACTCGCTGACCACCACCACCACGGTGTTGTTCCACTGCGGCCCCATCTCGTCGGCAAACAGCGCCAGGCCGCGGCCCAGCTCGCCCAGCTTGGTGGCCAGCTGGCCGGTGGCACCGCCTTCGCCCACGTGCGTGTCCCAGCCGCCCACATCGATGAAGCCCAGCGTGACGCGCTCGCGCATCAGGCGGGCGATGCGGCGTGCCTCCAGCGCAAAACCCTTGGCGGCGATGGCGCCGCGGCTGGCTGCTTCCATCTCGCCGGCCATCTCGCGTGAGATCTCGTCGCGCACCTCGAAGCCGCCACTGACCGTGCCGGCCAGCCGCGTGCCGGCATACATGCCGGCAATCGCCTGCGCCTGGGCCCCGCTGATGGCGGGCTTGCCCAGGTCGCGCAACGCCTGGTTGGCCACCGGCAGGTTGCCGCGCAGGATCAGCGGCACCTGGTCGGTGAAGGCCATGGCCTCCAGGCGCGAACTGGTCACGCCTGCGGCGCCCAGCACGCCGGCCAGCCGATTCATGAAGCCGCTGCGGAAGTCGCGGCTGCCTTCATCGGCCTGGCCCAGCTCGATGTGGTCCTGCGTCTCGAAGTGGCTGCGCGACGCGTCGTTGGTGCCCGCGAACGGCACGAAGGCCGCCTGGCCCTTGAGCCACAGCGGGTGGATGCTGTCGGCCATGGCGGGCGCCAGGCCCCAGCTGTCGTCCAGCGGCAATGCCGTGGCCTTCGCGATCGCGATGTTGGGGCGCGCCTCGTAGTAGAACGACGACGTCGTCGGCACCAGCAGGTTGGCCGCGTCATAGGCGCCGCGCAGGAAGACGACGAGCAGGCGCGGCGCGTCGGGCGACGCGGCCCAGAGGCGGGTCGGCAGGGCGGCCGTACCGAGGCCAGCCAGGCCGAGTTGGAGCAGGTTGCGGCGTTTCATCGGGTCACCTGTGCATGAAGTCGGGGGAGGCGAGCAGGTAGGTGTTCCATTCCTGCGGCGAGCTAGCGTCCTTCAGCGTCTGCTGGGTCGCCGCGGCCAGGCGCGGCGCAATGCCGTCGTAGTACAGCGGGTGAGCCAGCTGCGGGAAGGCGGGGCGGTCCTTGGGTTCGCCCTCGACCTTGAACAGGCCCGCGCTGCCGCTGCCGATGGCGCGGGCGATCTCGAAGCGCGTCGTCATCTGGCCCGGCCCGGCCCAGGCGCTCTCGTCCAGCGGATAGCCGTCCGGCGTCTGGCGGTTGTAGGGCGCCTGGCCCAGGCGGTACAGCCAGCCGATCATCGGCGCGGTGTTCAGCACAACCTTGTCGGCATAGGCGAGCCGCACGGCGGAGACGACGTAGTGCGTCGGGTCCTTGAACTTGCGGCCCAGCGACGCCTCGAACTCGGGCGAGCCGACCATGGCGCGCAACACCTCGGCGATACGGCCGTCGCTCTGCTGCCAGCGCTCGGCCATGCGTTCGACGAGGGCGGGGGGCGGCTCGTCGGCGACGAAATACTGCGCGAGCCTGCGCGACACGAAGCGCGCGGTGCTGGGGTGCTTGGCGAGCAGGTCCAGCACCTGGTCCAGCTCGGCCTCGCCCTGGCCCTTGATGGTGATGCCCAGCAGCTGCTTGTCGCCGAAGTCATGCCGTGCGGGGTTGAACTCCATCAGACCGGCGCGGCGGTACTGCGTCTCCTGCGCGGGCTTGAGCTTGGGCTTGTTGTCGGTCAGGTTGAGCCCCAGGCCCGTCAGCACGCGGGCCAGCTCCTGCACGTCGCGCTGGCTGTAGCCGCCGCCCACGCCCAGCGTGTGCAGCTCCAGCAGCTCGCGCGCGTAGTTCTCGTTGATGCGGTTGGCGGCGTTCTGCTCGTTGTCGAGGTAGCGCAGCATGGCCGGGTGGTGGGCCGTGTAGCCCAGCAGGTCACGGAACCTGCCCAGGGCCCGCTCCCGGAGCCCCTGCTCGTAGTCGCCCACCATCACGCGCAGGTTGTTCTTGAACTGGTGGACGTTGAAGTGGTTGAACCAGAACCAGCTCAGCTGCTCCTGCACCTGGTTGGGCGAGTACAGGGCCTGCAGCAGCTGCCGGGCCGAGGCCTCGCGGGCCAGCTTGGTCAGGGCCTGTTGGTAGTCCTTCTGGGCGGCCGCCTTGGCCGTGTCATCGGTCAGCGCATCGGCGGCCTTGCGCTGGGCCTCCATGCGCTGCACCAGCGGCAGCAGCTCGGTCTGGCTGATGGCCAGGGCCTGGATCTGCGCCTGCGCGGCTTCGGGCAGCGGGGCTGGGTTGCGCGGGCTGAGCTGAGCGTCCAGCCACGCGGTGCGGCCCTGGGAACGGACCGCGGCCAGGTCGGTACTGCTGGCGCCCCAGGTGAGACGGTCCAACCAGAGGGTGTCCTGGGCCGTGCCGTGCACGGAGGGTGCCGTCGTGGGCGCGGTCGCGCAGCCCAGCAGGCCCAGGACGAGAGCGGTACAGAGCGCGAGGTTTCTTCTCATGGCGGCCTCATGATGAGGCCGCTCAACGCCCGATGTCGAGCCCGGGATGACCGGAGCAACAAGACTTCACATCTAGCGGTTCCGGTCAGTCATCGGGTTACTTCGCTCCGGGCGAGTAGATCTGGTCGAACACGCCGCCGTCGTCGAAGTGCGCCTTCTGCGCCTGGCGCCAGGTGCCAAACAGCTCGTCGATGGTGAACAGCTTGACTGGCGCGAACTGCTTGGCGTACTTGGCCGCGACCTTGGCGTCACGCGGGCGGTAGTAGTTCTTGGCCGCGATCTCCTGGCCTTCCGGCGTGTAGAGGTATTCCAGGTAGGCCTGGGCCTGCTTGCGCGTGCCACGCTTGTCGACGACCTTGTCGACGACGGCCACCGGCGGCTCGGCCAGGATGGACACGCTGGGCGTGACGATCTCGAACTTGTCCGGACCAAGTTCCTTGACGGCCAAGTAGGCCTCGTTCTCCCAGGCGATCAGCACGTCGCCGATGCCGCGCTCGACGAAGGTGGTCGTCGAACCGCGCGCGCCCGAGTCCAGCACCTTGGTGTTGGCGTAGATGCGCTTGACGAAGTCCTGTGCCGAGGCCGGCGTGCCGCCGTTCTTCAGCGCGAAGCCCCAGGCGGCCAGGTAGTTCCAGCGCGCACCGCCGCTGGTCTTGGGGTTGGGCGTGATCACTTCGACGCCGCTGCGGGCCAGGTCGGGCCAGTTGTTGATGCGCTTGGGGTTGCCCTTGCGCACCAGGAACACGATGGTGGACGTGTAGGGGCTGGCGTTGTTGGGCAGCTTCTTCTGCCAGTCCAGCGGCAGCAGCTTGTGGTCGGCCGCCGCGTCGATGTCGTAGGCCAGGGCCAGCGTGACGACGTCGGCCTCCAGGCCGTCGATGACTGCGCGCGCCTGCTTGCCGGAGCCGCCGTGCGAGGCCTTGATGCTCACCACCTCGCCGGTCTTGGCCTTCCAGTGGGCGGCGAAGGCCTTGTTGAAGTCCTGGTACAGCTCACGGGTCGGGTCGTAGGAGACGTTGAGCAGCGAGGTCTGGGCAAACGCGCCGGTGGCGGCGAGGGCGAAGGTGAGGGCGGTGAAAAGGCGGCGCATGGTGTTTGAGTTAGGGAGGGAGCGGTTCACTCTAGGGATGAGGGGTGAGGCGGGCAAAGAAGAAGATGGCGCAAGCTCATGCGGCTTTCGACCACGCCAGCACGGGCTCGGCGGCCAGCGCCGGCAACTCGTGGCGCGCGGCGTCCACGACCTCGCGCTTGAGCGGCGAGGCGAAGGTCTGGATGAACTCGTAGACGTAGTCGCGCAAGTAGGCGCTGCGCCGCACGGCCAGCCGCGTCATGTTGTCCTCGAACAAATGGCGGGCGTCGATGGCGCGCAGGTGGCGGTCGCGCTCCTCGTCGAAGGCGATGGCCGCGACGATGCCCACGCCCAGGCCCAGCTCCACGTAGGTCTTGATGACGTCCGCGTCCATCGCGCTGAGCACGATGTGCGGCGTCAGCTGCGCCGCCGAGAAAGCTTCGTCGATGTGCGAGCGGCCGGTGTAGCCAGGCTCGTAGGTGATGATGGGAAATTGGGCCACGCGCGCCAGCGTCAGCGGCCCGTCCAGCAGCGGATGGCCGGGCGGCACGACGACCGAATGCGTCCAGCGATAGCAGGGCAGCGCGACCAGCTCGGGGTACTGCGCCAGCGCCTCGGTGGCGATGCCGACATCGGCCTCGCCATCGAGCAGCAGGCGCGCGATCTGTTGCGGCGAGCCTTGCTGCAGATGCAGGCTGACGTCGGGGTGATGGGCGCGGAAGTCGCGCACGGCCGGCGGCAGCGCATAGCGCGCCTGGCTGTGCGTGGCGGCGATGCGCAGCCGCCCGCTGCCGGCCTGGGCGAAGTCATCGGCCGCGCGCTTGAGGTTTTCGGCCTCCTGCAGCAGGCGCTCGATGACGGGCAGCACCTGCTCGCCGGGCTCGGTCAACCCGGTCAGGCGCTTGCCAACACGCACGAAGAGCTCGATGCCGAGCTCTTCCTCCAACTCGCGGATCTGGCGGCTCACGCCGGGCTGCGAGGTGTGCAGGGCCTGAGCGACTTCCGTCAGGTTGAAGCCGCGGCGCTGGGCCTCACGGACGGAGCGGAGTTGCTGGAAGTTCATGCGGGGCGATTCTGCGAATGATCGTCAGATCTGTCGTCGAACGATTCGCCATATCGTTATGCGATTCTTCGCAGTGCAGGCCCGCTGAGTGACGTCTAAAGTCAGCGCACCTTTCAGGAGCCCGTTCATGCATAAGCCCATTCCGCCCCAGGCCTGGCCCTTGTTCGACCGCTACGTGCACGGCGATCTCAGCCGCCGCGGCTTTCTCGAACAGGCCGCCACCTTCGCCGGTGGCCCGGCCGGCGCCGCCGCGCTGCTGGCCGCGCTCAGCCCCAACTTCGCCGCCGCCCAGCAGGTCAAGCCCGACGACCCGCGGCTGGTCGTGCGCCGCCAGGCCTTCGAGTCCCCCCAGGGCAATGGCCAGGTGCAGGGCTATCTGGCCAAGCCCACCAGCGCGGCGGGCAAGCTGCCGGCCGTGCTCGTCGTGCACGAGAACCGCGGCCTGAACCCGCACATCGAGGACATCGCCCGCCGCGTTGCGCTGGCGGGTTACGTGGCCTATGCGCCCGACGCGCTGGCGCCGCTGGGGGGCTACCCGGGCGACGAGGGCAAGGCGCGCGAGCTGTTCGGCAAGCTGGACGCGGCCAAGGCGCGCGCCGACATCGTCGCCGCGGCGCGCGGGCTGTTTTCACTGCCCGACAGCACGGGCAAGGTCGGCGTCGTCGGCTTCTGCTGGGGTGGCAGCCTGTCCAACCATGTCGCCACGCAAGTGCCCGAGCTCGCCGTGGCCGTGCCGTTCTACGGCGCCGCGCCGGCGGTGGAGGACGTGCCGCGCATCAAGGCGAGGCTGCTGTTGCACTACGCGGGCAACGACGAGCGCGTCAACGCCAGCTGGCCGGCCTACGAGGCCGCGCTGAAGGCGGCCGGTGTGCGCTACGAGCAGTTCGTCTACGGCGGCACGCAGCATGGCTTCAACAACGACACGACGCCGCGCTACGACCCCGTGTCGGCACAGCTGGCCTGGGACCGCACGCTGGCGGTGTTCAAGGCCACACTGACCTGACCCGTCAGACCGCGAACGCCCATTCGCGGAATTCCGCGTGTCGCGGCCGCTGCTCGGCGGCCGCGCGCGCCCGTGCGGCTTCGATCCAGCTCTTGGCCAGCGGCAGCGGCCCGAAGCCAGCCTCTGCATTGATGTGGCCGACGTTGCCGAGGTTGCTGTAGCTGGCGCCCCAACGGTGCGCCCAACGCGCGGCGCTGGCCGCACTCATCCAGGGATCGGTGCTGCTGGCGATCAGCCGCGAGCGGCGCGGCAGGCGCTCGTGGGGCAGGGCCTCGGCGATGCCAAACTTGTCGGGCTCGGCGGGTGCCACGAACAGCGCCTCGCGGATGGGCGAGGCCGGATGGTCGGCCAGGTGGCGGGCCAGCGCCAGGCAGCCGAAGCTGTGCGCGACGGCCAGCCATTCACCGGGGCCTGCGACCTCCAGCGTGCGCTGGATGCGCTCGGCCCAGCGCTCCAGCTCGGGCCTGCTGGGGTCGCGCTGCGTGACGCGGCGGGCGTCGCGGTATTGGCCTTGCAGCCATGTCTGCCAGTGCGCCGGGCCGCTGTCGTGCAGGCCCGGGATGATGAGGACGCGGGGTGCGCTGTAGGCCATGACGGGCTCCTCAGAGCGTTGCGATCGACACCTCGGTGGACTTGACCAGCGCGACGACGTCGCGACCGACCTCCAGACCCAGCTCCTTGACCGAGCGGGTCGTGATGACCGAGGTGACGACCAGGCCTTGCGGTGTGACCACATCGACTTCGGAGACGACCGGCCCCTCGATGATTTCCTTGACGGTGCCGCGGAACTGGTTGCGCACGTTGATGGCGGTGATGCTCATGAAAACTCCTGGATTGGAGATTCCAGTGTGCTCAGCGCTGCAACGTCAGGGAAGGAATCAATCCGCAGCAGGGCATGCGAGGGTCAACTATCAGATGCCTGCGCCGGCCTCGAACAAGCTCAACCGCGCCGCGCTGAGCCGCACGCGCTGCCCGCCCTGAAGGCGCAGCGCGTCGGCTTCGTCGCGCGTCAGCTCCGCCTCCAGCGGCTGGCCATCCGGGCCGATCAGCTCGACGCGGGCGCTGGCGCCGAAGGACAGCACGCGCTCAACCGTTGCAGCCAGCCCTGGCGCGGATTCGTCCGTCAGGATCTGCAGCTCGTGCGGCCGCGCGTAGGCCTGCACCTCGCCGTCGCCGTGGGCACCGTCGTGCGGCAGCTGGTGCTCGCCCATGTGCAGCACGCCGCCGCGCGCATGGCCCACGAAGCGGTTGACCGCACCGAGGAAGCCGTAGACGAAGGGCGTGGCCGGGCGCTCGTAGACCTCCTGCGGCGTGCCGACCTGCTCGACGCGGCCGTGGTCCATCAGCACGATGCGGTCGGCCACTTCCAGGGCCTCGTCCTGGTCGTGCGTGACGAAGATGCTGGTGATGTGCAGCTCGTCGTGCAGGCGGCGCAGCCAGCGGCGCAATTCCTTGCGCACCTTCGCGTCCAGCGCGCCGAAGGGCTCGTCCAGCAGCAGCACGCGCGGCTCCACGGCCAGCGCACGCGCCAGCGCAATGCGCTGGCGCTGGCCACCGGACAGCTGCGGCGGGAAGCGGTCGCCCAGCCAGTCCAGTTGCACCAGCTTGAGCAGCTCGGTGACACGCTTCTTGATCTCGGGTTCGCTGGGCCGGGTCTTGCGCGGCTTCACGCGCAGGCCGAAGGCGACGTTGTCGAACACCGTCATGTGGCGGAACAGCGCGTAGTGCTGGAACACGAAGCCGACCTGGCGCTCGCGCACGTGCGTGTCCGACGCGTCCTGGCCGTCCAGCAGCACGCGGCCGCGGTCCGCCTGTTCCAGCCCGGCAATGATGCGCAACAGCGTGGTCTTGCCGCAGCCCGAGGGGCCGAGCAGCGCGACCAGTTCGCCGCGCGGGAAGTCCAGCGACACGTCGCCCAGGGCGGTGAAGTTGCCGAAACTCTTGTGGATGTTTTGAACCTGGATGCCCATCACTTGCCCTTATGCAGCGTGCGACTGGCTGGCACGCCACTCGATGAATTGCTTGATCACCAGCGTCACCAGCGCGAGCAGCGCCAGCAGCGAGGCCACGGCGAAGGCGGCGGCGAACTGGTATTCGTTGTAGAGGATCTCGACGTGCAGCGGCAGCGTGTTGGTCAGGCCGCGGATGTGGCCTGAGACGACCGACACCGCGCCGAACTCCCCCATGGCCCGTGCATTGCACAGGATGACGCCGTACAGCAGGCCCCACTTGATGTTGGGCAGCGTGACGCGGCGGAAGGTCTGCCAGCCGCTGGCGCCCAGCACGGTCGCGGCCTCTTCCTCGTCCTTGCCTTGCGCCTGCATCAGCGGGATCAGCTCGCGGGCGACGAAGGGGAAGGTCACGAAGATGGTCGCCAGCACGATGCCGGGTACGGCGAAGATGATCTTCACGTCATGCGCCTGCAGCCACGGCCCGAACCAGCCCTGCGCGCCGAAGATCAGCACGTACATCAGGCCGGCCACGACGGGCGAGACCGAGAACGGCAGGTCGATCAGCGTGATCAGCAGCTGCTTGCCGCGGAACTCGTGCTTGGCGATCAGCCAGGCCGCGCTGACGCCGAACACCAGGTTCAGCGGCACGGCGATGACGGCAGCCGTCAGCGTGAGTTTGATGGCCGAGAACGTCTCCTCGTCGGCCAGCGACGAGAAGTACAGCGCCCAGCCCTTGCGCAGCGCCTCGGTGAACACGGCCACCAGCGGCAGCAGCAGGAAGATGGCGAAGAAGCCCAGGCCCAGCGTCAGCAGCGCGAGACGCACCCAGGTGGATTCGCGCGTGGCGGGGTTGTCCTGGTACTTGGCGCGGGCACGGGCGGGCGCCAGATGCAACGCGGTGCTCATCGCTTGCTCCCCCGGCGCGAACTCCAGGCCTGCAGGCCGTTGATGGCCAGCAGCAGCACGAAACTGACGATCAGCATGACGGCCGCGATGGCCGTCGCGCCAACGTAGTCGTACTGCTCCAGCTTGGCGATGATCATCAGCGGCGTGATCTCGCTGACCATGGGGATGTTGCCGGCAATGAAGATCACCGAGCCGTACTCGCCGACCGCGCGCGCGAAGGCCAGCGCGAAGCCGGTCAGCAGTGCCGGCATCAGCGTGGGCAGCACCACGTAGCGGAAGGTCTGCCAGCGCTGCGCGCCCAGGCTCGCCGCGGCTTCCTCGAGCTCGGTCTCCATGTCCTCCAGCACCGGCTGCACCGTGCGCACGATGAAGGGCAGGCCGATGAAGATCAGCGCCAGCAGCACGCCCAGCGGCGTGAAGGCGATCTTCAGCCCCGCCTCGCCGAACAGCGTCGCCAGCGCGCCGCCCGGCACGAACAGCGAACCCACCCAGCCGTTGGGTGCGTACAGCGCCGTCAGCGCGATGCCGGCCACGGCCGTGGGCAGCGCGAAGGGCAGGTCGATCAGCGCGTCGACCAGCTTCTTGCCGGGGAACTCATAGCGCACGATGCACCAGGCCAGGATGAGGCCGAAGAACAGGTTGATGAAGGCGGCGATCAGCGACGCGCCGAAGCTGAGCTTGTACGAGGCCATCACGCGCGGCGACGTGGCGGCCGCCCAGAAGGCCTCGAAGCCGTGGCCCGACGACTTCAGGAACACCGCCGTCAGCGGCACCAGCACGATCAGCGACAGGTAGAACAGCGTGAAGCCGAGCGTGGGCGCAAAGCCGGGCAGCACCCGGCGGCGCGTGAAGGACGAGCGGCCGCCGCCGCTGGCGGGCACCAGGCTGGCTGGTGCCGCCGTCGAGGCGGGAGAGCTCAACGCTTGATCCCCGTCACGATCTGGTCGTAGGTGCCGCCGTCGGCGAAGTGCGTCTTGCTGACCTTGGCCCAGCCGCCCAGCGTCTGGTCGACGGTGAACAGCTTGATGTTGGCAAAGCGCTGCGCGTGCTTCTTGAAGATCGCCGGGTCACGCGGGCGGAAGTTGTTCCTGGCGATGATTTCCTGGCCCTCGGGCGTCCAGTGGAAGTCGAGGTAGGCCTTGGCCAGCGCGGCCGTGCCCTTCTTGGCGGCCACCTTGTCGACGATGGCCACCGGCGCATCGGTCTCGATGGAGATGCTGGGGTTGACCTGCTCGAACTGGCCCTTGCCGAACTCGTTCTCGATCAGCTCGACCTCGCCCTCGAAGGTCACCAGCACGTCGCCGATGCCGCGTTGCGTGAACGTGGTCGTCGCGCCGCGGCCACCGCCGTCCAGCACCGGCACATTGGTGAACACCTTGGTCACCAGTTCACGCGCTTGTGCCTCGCTGCCGCCGCTGGCGATGACGCTGCCCCACAGCGCGAGGTAGCCGTAGCGACCGTTGCCCGTCACCTTGGGGTTGGGGATGACGACCTGCACGCCGGGGCGGGCCAAGTCGGACCAGTCCTTGATGCCCTTGGGGTTGCCCTTGCGCACCAGCATCAGCATGGTGGAGCTGTAGGGTGCGGCACCGTTGGGAAAGCGCTGCGCCCAGTCGGCCGGTGTGTAGCCCTTCTCGGCCAGCTGCTGGATGTCGGTGGCCTGGTTCATGGTCACCACGTCGGCCTCCAGGCCGCCGATGACGGCACCGATCTGCTTGCTGGAGCCGCCGTGGCTCTGGTTCAGCACGACGGTCTGGCCGGTCTTGGCCTTCCAGGACGCGGCAAACGCCGGGTTGATCTGCTTGTAGAGCTCGCGCGCGACGTCGTAGGAGACGTTCAGCAGCGCGGCGTCATTGGCCAGCGCCGGCAGCGAAGGCAGGGCGGCGGCCGAAGCGATCAGCACCAGCGCGGCGCGGCGGAAGGTCAGGAAGGAGGAGGGCATGGGCAGGGCCATCGAATGAACGAAGCCGCGAGGGTGCCCAAACTCTCTTATTCGAGGARCGACAGTTTTCTTATTTCCTTATTCGAATAACTTCGTCAGCCGCGCACGGCCAGCATGACGGCATAAGCCTTGAAGCAGGCGGTGGCCGGCTGGCCGACGGCCAGGCCCAGGCCGTCCACCGCGTCATTGGTGACGCTGGCCGTCACCGTGGTGCCACCGGGCAGCGTCAGGCCGACCAGGGACGAGACGGCACCGCGCTCGATGCGGGCGATGGTGCCGGCCAGCTGGTTGCGCGCCGACAGCCGGTAGCCGGCAAAGTCGCTCACCAGCACGACCTCGGACGCCTTCACCAGGGCCAGGGCTTGCTGGCCGACGCTGACGGCCAGCTCCTCGGCGGCCTCGGCGGTCAGCGAGGCGCTGATCTCAGCGTCGCCGCCGGGCAGCGCCAGGCGCACCTGCCAGGTGCTGGGGCCGGGCCGCACGGCGCTGATGTGACCGCTGAACTGGTTGCGGGCGGTGGTTTTCATGGCGGTGGTCTTCAGCAGTTGATGGAGTTCGGGCCGGGCGGCCAGCCAGGCCTCCTGCTCGCGCAGGAAGGCGCGGTGGCGGCCTTGCAGTTCGCGCCAGGCGGCCAGCAGCGTGTCGCCGGCGGGCGTCAGCCGCGAGCCGCCGCCGCCGGCACCACCGGTCTCGCTGTCGACCAGCGGTTCGTTTGCCAGCGCCGCAGCGGCGTCCAGCACCAGCCAGGCCCCCTTGTAGCTGTAGCCGGCGGCGCGCGCGGCCTTCTGCAGTGAGCCAGTCAGCGCCAGCGCGGCCAGCAGGTCGAAGAAGCGCTCGTCGAGCCGGCCGGCCAGGCGCAGCTCGCCCTGCAGCAGCGGGTGGTCGGTGGCCTTCATCGCAGCCGGCCCGCCAGCGCGGGATCGCCTGCCTGCAGGCGATCGCAGACCTGCCCGCCCTCGATCAGGTAGGTCTCGTCGGCCAGCGCCAGCACGTCTTCGGCATCGTGGCTGACCATGACGGCCGGGATGCCCCATTGCGCACGCACACGCTGCAGCTCGGCGCGCAGCTCGCGGCGCAGCGCGCTGTGCAGCGCCGCGAAGGGTTCGTCCAGCAGCAGCACCTGCGGGTTGCAGGCCAGCGCCCGGGCCAGCGCCACGCGCTGCTGCTGACCGCCGGACAGGGTTGACGGCTTGCTGCGCGCCATCGCGGTCAGCCCAAAGGACGCGATCAATTCCGCCACGCGGGCCGCGTCGTCGGCCTTCAGCCGCTGGCGCCAGCTGGTCAGCCCGAAGGCGATGTTGTCGTACACGCTGAGGTGCGGGAACAGCGCGTACTGCTGGAACAGATAGCCCACGCCACGCGCCTCGGGCGCCAGGTTGATGCCGGTGGCCGTGTCCAGCAGCGCGCGATTGTTCAGCCGCACATGGCCGGCGCGCACCGCCAGCAGGCCGGCCATGGCCTGCAGCGTCAGCGACTTGCCGGCACCCGACGGGCCGTACAGCGCGACGAAGGGCGCATCGGTCTTGAAGGCGATGTCGAGGTCGAAGCGACGGCGGTTGTCGCTGACCGAGAGTTGCAGCTTGACGTCGATCAAGGCTTGCCGAAACCGTAGCGGGCCAGGATGGCCTGCGCCTCCGCCCCGCCCAGGAAGGCGACGAAGTCGCGCGCGATGGCTGCCTGCTTGCTGTCCGCGACGACCGCTGCCGGGTAGGTGACCGGCGCATGCCCGCCCACGGTCAGCGCGATGCGCACCTTGTCCTTCAGCAGTTCGGCGTCCGTGCGGTAGACGAAGCCGGCCTCGACCTCGCCGCGCGACACATAGTCCAGCACCTGGCGCACGTTGTCGGCAAACACGAACTTGGGGTTCAGCGCGGTCCAGAGCTGGGCGCTTTCCAGCGCCTGCTGCGTGTAGCGGCCCACCGGCACGGAGGCGACCTTGCCGACGGCGATGCGCTTCACGTCGGCCTTGCTCAGGTCGGCCAGCGCCGCGAGCGCGGGCGCACCCTGGGCCGGGGTGATCAGCACCAGCGAATTGGCGGCGAAGTCGCGCCGCGTGTCGGCAGCGATGACTTTCTGGTCGATGCCGCGGTTCATCGTCTCCTGGTCGGCGCTGACGAACACGTCCACCGGCGCGCCCTGCACGATCTGCTGCAGCAGCACGCCCGACGCCGCGAAGTTGAAGCGCAGCGTCGCGCCGGGCTTGCCGGCCTCGAAGCGCGGGGCGATCTCCTTGAACGCGTCGGTCAGGCTGGCCGCGGCGGACACGGTGAGCTGCTGGGCCTGCGCCGTGAAGGGCAGGGCGGATGAGAGTGAAACGGCGAGGGTGCAGAGCAGGCGCTTGAACATCATGGTGTGGGGCGTTGCAGATAGCGGTTGGACAGCACGAGGATGACGACCGAGACGGCCGAGATGACCAGGGCCAGCATCAGCGCGACGTCGTCGCGGCCGGCCTGCACGGCGTCGTAGATGGCCATGGACGCGGTCTGCGTCTGGCCCGGGATGGAGCCGGCCACCATCAGCGATGCGCCGAACTCGCCCATCGCGCGGGCGAAGGCCAGCAGCGTGCCGGCCAGGATGCCCGGCCAGGCCAGCGGCAGCGTCACGCGCACGAAGCTGCTCCAGCGCGACTGGCGCAGCGTGCGCGCGGCGGCTTCCAGGTTGCGGTCCACCTGCGCGAAGGCGCTGCTGGCGCCCTTGAGCACCAGCGGCAGCGCCACCAGCGCCGACGCGATGACGGCGCCATGCCAATTGAAGATGACGGTGTAGTCGAAGTGCTCGCGCAGCCAGCCGCCCAAAGCGCTGCGTCGTCCCATCAACACCAGGATGCCGTAGCCCAGCACGGTGGGAGGCAGTACCAGCGGCAGCATGCAGATGGCCTCCAGCACGCTGCGGCCGGGCAGCCGGGTGCGCGCGAACACCCAGCCCAGCGCGACGCCCAGCAGCAGCGCCAGCAGCGTCGCGACGCCGGCCACACGCAGCGTCAGCGCGAGCGGCGCGGCATCGAATTGGCTCCAGAGGTCGGCAGGCATGGCAGGCGTAATGTAATCAACTACATCACGATGGGCGTGTGCCGCTCAGGTCAAGGCCTCGCGGCTATGCTGCGCGCCGAATCGCCATGGACCTGCTGACCGAACTTTTCTCCCGCCACGGCCTCATCGCCGTGGCCCTGGCCGTGCTGCTGGAGCAGCTCGGCGCGCCGCTGCCGTCCACGCCGGTGCTGCTGCTGGCGGGCGTGGAAGGTGCCACGCGCGACGGCTTCGCGCTGCGCGCCTTCGCGGTCGCGACGCTGGCGGCCATGGCGGCCAACGCGCTGTGGTTCTGGGCCGGCCGGCGCCTGGGCCGGCGCGTGCTGGCGACGCTGTGCCGCATCTCCATCTCGCCGGACAGCTGCGTGCGCCAGAACGAGGCCAGCTTTGCCCGCCGTGGGGTGCTGACGCTGGTCATCGCCAAGTTCGTGCCGGGGCTGTCCATCCTGGCGCCGCCGCTGGCCGGGGCGCTGGGCATGTCGGCACGGCGTTTCCTGGGCTGGAACCTGCTGGGCTCGGCGCTGTGGGCCGGCGTGGCCGTGCTGGCGGGCCGCATCTTCCATGAGCAGATCGACGCGCTGCTGCGCGCGCTGGGCAACCTGGGCAGCGTTGCGTTCGCGCTGCTGCTGGCGGCGATCGGCGCCTATCTGGGCTGGCGGCTGTGGCGGCGGTTTCGCGTGCGCCGCGAGCTGAGCCGCTTCGAGCGCCTGGGCCCGGCTGACGTGATGCTGCTGCTGGAGCGGGGCTGCGATGTGGTCCTCGTCGACGTGCGCGCCGCCTCGGTGGACATGCCACTGGGCAGCCGCATCCCCGGTGCCCGCCATCTCGACCTGGGCGCGCTGGGCGATGTGGCGCTGACCGACTGGCCCGTGGCGGGCGAGTTCATCACCTACTGCGCCTGCCCCAACGACGCCTCGGCCGTGCGTGCGGCCCAGTGGCTGAAGCAGCAAGGCCGCCAGGCGCGCGTACTGCGCGGCGGCATCGACGCCTGGACCCAGGCCGGGCTGGCGCTGGAGACCGGCTGAGGCGCCGTTTGCATGAATCTAGTGTTTACCCTATAATCGGGTTTACCCTAGTAAATGTCATCGGGCCACAAGCCCAAACCACCATGAGCCTGATCCAGAACTTCGTCCAGTCGCTGCGCAACGCGCTGACCGTCGAAACCCAGACCTCCCTCGAGGAGCAGTACCTGTCCGACGCCGTCGACCATGTCGACCTCGAGCGCCGCATCGCGACCCAGTCGCGCGCCTACATGTCGATGGCGCCGCTGAACATCGGCCGCTGAACGCGCCGACCGCTGAAATGAACGGCCCCGCGAGGGGCCGTTTGCATTTCTGGCGGCGATTCCCATGCAGGCGTGGGTCAGTTCTGTCCGACAGACGATCAGCACCGCAGCCGATGCCGGCCTGGGCGGGCAGGGGCCAGAGTTGCGTTGACGACTCTCGCAACCTTGAAAAAGGGACCCATGATGAACAGCATCACCACCTCCCGCCTGCCGATGATCGGTGCGCTGGCCCTGGCCGCGGCGCTGGCAGCCTGCGGCAAGCATGAAGACGACCGCACCGCCGGCCAGAAGCTGGACGGCGCCATCGCCGAGGCCAAGCAGGCCGGTGCGCAAGCCAAGGCCGACGCGGGCCGTGCCGCCGACACGGCGGAAGACAAGGTGAAGCAGGCCGCCGCTGCCACCTCCGAAGCCGTCACGGACGCCACCATCGTCACCAAGATCAATGCCGCCCTGGTGGCCGACGACCGGCTGAAGGCCACCAAGATCGACGTGAAGGCGCAGGACGGGCATGTCACGCTGACCGGCATGGCGCCCGATGCCGGCTCGCAGTCGCGCGCGACGACTTTGGCTGCCGCCGTGAGCGGCGTGCGCTCGGTGGACAACCAGCTCGTGGTCGCCCGCAATGGCTGAGCAACACACCCCGCTGCGGCTGAATGACGCCGCGCTGAAGGCCGCCCGCAGCGACCTTGACGACGGCGCCGTCACACCGGCCTACGGCCCCTGGCGCGACGACATCGTGCAGTTGCTCAACGGCGCACTGGCCACCGAGCTGACCTGCGTGCTGCGCTACCGCCGCCACCACTTCATGGCCAGCGGCCTGGAGTCGCCCACCATCGCGGAGGAATTCCTCGTCCACGCGAATGCGGAGCTGGGTCATGCCGACCGGCTGGCGCAGCGCATCGTGCAGCTGGGCGGCGAGCCCGACTTCAACCCGGTGGGCCTGCTGGAGCGAGGCCACGCGGACTACGACGAGATCAATGACCTCAAGGGCATGATCAGGTCCAACCTGATCGCGGAGCGCGTGGCGGTGGAGAGCTACCGCCAGATGATCGGCCTCATCGCCGACAAGGACTCCACGACCCGCCGGCTGCTGGAAGACATCCTCGCCGACGAGGAAGAGCATGCCGACGAACTCAAGGACTGGATGACGCGCGCCTGAGCGCGGCCGTCCCGGGAGCACCACCATGAGACAACCCACAGACCGCCAACCCGACGACTGGCTGGAGTCCAAGCCCGCCCTCGACCCCAACCTGCGTGCCAGCAAGGACCCGCTGGCGCCGCGCGTGCAGCGGCTCGCGCCGCGCCGTCCGGCGCGGCTGCTGGGCTGGTTCCTGGCGCTGGGCGTCGGGGCGGCCATCGCCGCGGTGGCCTTCGTCGTCATGCAGGACCCGCGCAGTGTGGGCACGCAACTTGATGACAGCGTGGCCAGCGTCCGTGATGTCGGCAACCGCGCCGGCCAGACGCTGACCGACTCGCAGAACGCCGCCACCCAGGTCTCGCTGGGCGCGGTGGAAGGCGTCAGCACGGCCATCGACGATGCCGGCATCAGCACCAAGGTCAAGGCCGCGCTTGCCGTCGACCCCAGCCTGAGCGCCGCGCGCATCGTCGTCAGCACCGACAAGGGCATCGTGCGCCTGGAAGGCCCGGCGCCCGACGTGGCAGCCAAGGACCGCGCCACCGTGCTGGCCGGCGCACCTCAGGGCGTGCGCGGCGTGGACAACCGCCTGACGCTGCCGCAGCCCGCCAACGTCGTGGCCGTGGCCGAGGGCGCGTCGCAGCCCAGGCAATGAACGACTTGCCGTGAGGGGTTGCGGCGGCTCGCTGAGCGCGTTGCCCCGATCGTTTCGCTGCGAGTCATCGCGGCCAGGTCTTGCTGCCATACTCGATCCGACTGAGTTGGGCACCTCGAGGCGCGCCGCATTGGAGGCGGTCCCACTTCAATGACCGGGAGGCGTTGGACATGAGACTCGCTAGTGCCACGTTGGTGGCAGCGCTTTTGGGAACCGGATGCAGCGTGGCCGTGACGGCCCCGCCGGCCAACATCGAGCTGGACAAGAACTTCAGCCTGAACGTGGGCGAGGTTGGGCAACTTGTGGGCGATGCGCTACAAGTCGGGCTCGAAGGCGTCACGGCCGACTCGCGCTGCCCGAAGGGCGAGCAATGCGTGTGGGCGGGTGATGCGACCGTTCGAGTCTGGTTGCGGCGCGGCAGTGGACCCAAGGAAGTTCGCGAGCTGCATGCGGCGCCAGGCCCGGCCCAGAGTGCGCGCGTCTTCGATCACAGCCTGACGCTGGTACGCCTTGACCCCACCGCGATCGCCGGCCGTGCCATCGCGAGCACCGCCTACGTTGCCACGCTGCACCTGAGCCGCCAGTCGACGGCGGAATCAGACCGCTAAAGCTCGGGTGCCTCTGCTCGCCCCAGCGTGCAGGCTCTCTGCCAGCACCCTCCCGGGGTGTTGAGCGCCTCGTGATCCAAGACACGCTTGAGCCGTCGCGGGTGCTGCTGTACCAGCCGCGGGCTTGACGAAGTACTGGGTTTCCCGTCCCCGCGTATCAGGGATGACTAGATGCCACGGTGCATGAAACCATGAGTTTATGCCGCATCCGTGCTGCTCAAACTTCGTCTTCAATCAAAGGATCATTGATGAAACCCGGTCACCTGCTTTCGGCGCTCGCACTGAGCGCCCTGTCGCTGTCATCCTTTGCCGCGCCGACCATCTACACCTCGTCTGCGGCGTTCCTGAACCAGGTCTTGCCCGGTTCGTACACTGAAAACTTCGACGGCCTCAGCACCCCGCCCTCAGGGCCGGCAGCGTTCAGCAACGGCCTCTTTTCCTATACCGTCTCTGCCCCCCTGGACCTCTATGCGTCCGGCACCTTTCTGGGCACCAACCAGATCGACGACCCGCTGACCATCACCTTCACCAGCGGCAACGTGGCGGCCATCGGCGCGAATTTCTTCGCCACCAATATCGCCGACGACTTTCAGTCCGTGCAGATCAGCCTGCTGCTGAGCGACGGCACCGTCGAGACCTTCACGCCGACCTCGGAGGCCGACAGCTATCGCGGTTTCGTGGCTGATGCGTTCATCACGTCATTGACCATTAGCGGTCCCGGCCAGTCGCTGTATGCCGCGCTGGACAACCTGACCGTCGGCACCGTACCCGAGCCGGCCAGTTTCGCTTTGGTGGGCCTTGCCCTCGCCGGCCTGGCCGCCACCAAGCGTCGCCGCGTCATCTGATCCCCCCGGCCCCGGGGGCAACCCTCCCCAGCGGCTCTTTCCGTCAGCAAACCAACGAAGCGGCCATCCGCCGCGCCCAGGAGTGTTCATGACCCGAACCCCACTTCGCCTGTCACTGCTTGCCCTATCCGCATGCATGGCCATGGCAGCCCAGGCCCAGGACCAAGGTCCCTTGCGCGGCCAGCGTGAAGCCATGAGCCGCCTCGCCACCGAGACGGGCCAGCAGGCGGAAGTCAGCGTCGACGGCGCAACCGGCGCCGCCCGCTTCGTGCGCATCGCGCGCGGCAATGGCCTCAAGATGGCCGCCCAGAGCCGTGGCCGCCCCATGAGCGACGCCGCCAAGCATGACGGCTCGATGCGCTTCATGCGCGACTACGGCGGCCTCTTCGGCATCAGCAATGCCAACGAAGAACTGGGTGCCGCGCGCATCTCCAAGGACCGTCACGGTGGTACGCACATCAGCCACAAGCAGTTCTACCGCGGCGTGCCCGTCTTTGGCGCCGAGCTGAAGACCCACTTCGACGCGTCGGACAACCTGGTGGTCGCGAACGGCACGTTCGTGCCTGGCCTTGCCATCGACACCACCCCGACCCGCTCGGCCGAAGAAGCCGGCAGGATCGCCATGAAGCGCGTGGTCGCCGACGTGGGCCGCCCGGTCAAACTGTCGGCCGCCAAGCCCACGCTGATGATCTACCGCGAAGGCTTGGTGCAGGGCGTCGCCGGTGACAACCACCTGGCTTGGGAAGTCGTCGTCGGCAACGGCGTCGACGTGCGCGATTTCGTCTACGTTGACGCGCACACCGGCCAGGTCATCGACAAGATCGCCGGCATCCACGAAGCCAAGAACCGCCGCGCCTTCAACGCGCAGGGCGCCACGGCGCCCGGCCCGAACTACCCGAACAGCCCGTTCTGGGTGGAAGGCCAGGCCTTCCCCACGGGCACCGCCGAAGCGGACAACATGATCCAGGCGTCGTCCGAGATCTACGACCTGTTCAAGCTGGCCTTCGGCCGCGACTCCTACGACGGCAACGGTGCCACGATGGATTCGATCTTCAACCGTGGCAATGCCTGCCCCAACGCGTCCTGGAACGGCACCTTCATCTCGTTCTGCCCCGGCCTGACCACCGACGACGTCACCGCGCACGAATGGGCCCACGCCTACACGGAGTACACGCACGGCCTGATCTACGCCTGGCAGCCCGGTGCGCTGAACGAGGCTTACTCGGACATCTGGGGTGAGACCGTGGACCGCCTCAACGGCCGTGGCGGCGACACGCCCGACACGATGCGCACCGAAGGCGCCTGCACCGTCTACACGCCGGCAGCGCCGACCGTGAAGATCACGGCGCCGGCATCCATTGCCGGCAACCTCCCCGCCGGTACGGCAGCCTGGGGTCCCGCCACCTTCTCGCTGACTGGCACGCTCACTGGCGTACAGGTGGGCTCCACCAGCGCGGCCTGTGCGGCGCTGCCGGCCGGCTCGCTCACTGGCCAGATCGCCTTCATCGACCGAGGCACCTGCGGCTTCAGCATCAAGGCCAGCAACGCCCAGGCCGCCGGCGCCGTCGGCGTCATCATCGGCAACAACCAGGGCGGCACGGCCATCATCAACATGGCCGATGGATCTCCCAGCAGCACGCTGCCCTCGCTGTCGGTGACTCAGAACGATGGCACGGCCATCAAGAACGCGCTGGCGGCCGGCACGGTCACCCTCACGATCTCGCGTGGCGGCACCGGCACCGACAGCTCGGTGCGCTGGCTGCTGGGCGAAGACTCCACCGCGCCCGGCCTGAGCGGCGCGCTGCGTGACATGTACAACCCGACGTGCTATGGCAACCCGGGCAAGGTCTCCGACCGGCAGTACTCGTGCGGCCCCAACACGCAGGCGGGTGACAACGGCGGTGTGCACAGCAACTCCGGTGTGCCCAACCACGGTTATGCGCTGCTGGTGGACGGCGGCAACTACAACGGGCAGACCGTTTCCTCTATCGGCCTGACCAAGGCGGCGCACATCTACTACCGTGCGCAAACCGTCTACCAAACGCCGACCAGCGACTTCACCGTTCATGCCGATGCGCTGGAGCAGTCCTGCCGCGACCTGACCGGCCTGCCGCTGAACGACCTCAAGACCGGCAACGTGTCGGGCGAAGTCATCAGCGCAGCCGACTGCTCGCAGATCCCGAAGATGCTGCTGGCCGTGGAAATGCGCAAGGCGCCCAGCCAATGCGCCTTCGTGCCGCTGCTGAAGAAGACGCCGCCGGCGCTGTGCGAAACAGGTGCGGCCACCGCGCTGGCATCTGACAGCTTCGACGGCGGCAAGAAGGGTGGCTTGAAGTGGACCGTCACGCACGCAGGCAGCACAGACTACCCGGCACGCGACTGGGGTGTCGTCACCAAGCTGCCGGGCGGCCGTCCGGGCTACGCCATCTTCGCGGCCGATCCCAACATCGGCACCTGCGCAGCGGGCGGTGACGCCACGAGCCTGCAGCGCCTTGAGAGCCCGGAGATCATCATCCCCGCTGGCACGACGACGCCTCGCCTGACCTTCGAGCACTATGTCGCGACGGAACAGGGCTTTGACGGCGGCAACGTCAAGATCAGCGTGAACGGCGGGGCCTGGACGTTGGTCAAGGCGGCGGACTTCATCTACAACCCCTACAACGCGACGATGGTGACCGCCGCCGGAGGCAATAGCAGTGCACTGGCAGGCCAGCCCGGCTTCACGGGCAGCGACGGCGGCTCGCTGAGCGGTTCGTGGGGTCGTTCCATCGTCAACCTGGCGCCGTATGCGGTCGCTGGCGACAAGGTCAAGCTGCGCTTCGAGCTGGGCAGTGACTGCGGCAGCGGTTTGATCGGCTGGTACCTGGATGACGTGATGGTCTATCGCTGCACGCCTTGAGCGGGCGGCGCCGGACGGCGTCCGGCATCAAGCAAGGGGCACCTCGGGGTGCCCCTTTTTTATTTGTGGCGAGTTGCGCCGTGGTTGCTTGCGCCCGAGCAGCTACAGATGCTGAGGGAAGGCGCCGCACGTTTCCGACCGGACACGCGCAGGGCGCCTTGATCGAGGCGCCACGTGCATCTGGGCCGGCAATGACCGTCAGCGCGATGGTGGCGAAGGATCTGGCGTCATGGCAACTGCACCCGCGCTGCGCCGGAACCGGGCCCGTACCAGCGCCAGTGCATGGCGAGCGCAGCGTTGCCGGGCGCCGAGGTCGTCCAGCGGCTCATCGCCCAAGGGCGCTGTGGCACCCTCGACATCCAGGCGCGCAATCCAGCTGCTGATGCACAACTCGACCAGCGTGCCCGTTGCCGTGTCCTCGGGTTCTTCAACGGCCGCCCACAGCTCGACCAGTTCCTTCACCGGGTAGCCCTGCAAGGCCGGCTCGAGCCGCGCCAGCATCGCATCCAGCGGCGCGCGCCGGGCGTGTCTGCTGCGAAAGGGCTGTTGCTGCTTCATGACCGGCACCTCGAAGGCTGCGTGAGCGGCTGTATGCCCGCAAGCCGGGCCGCGGAATTCTAGGGATCGCGGCCCGCCGCTGCGCTGCCGTTCGTCGGTTTCGGGCGGCACGGGGCCATTGCCTTGATGCGGGCGTAACCTTCGCCCATCGCTTGGCCATGCCGCCGCTGACGCGCGAGCCTGTCCAGGGACTTGATGCAACCGAAGGGGCAGACTCCGTCGGCACAAGGTGACCCGCTGGGGCGTCAGGTGTCGTGAATTCGATGACCACACAGGAGACAAACATGCTGGCGCAGACACACCAAACCGGCCCGCAGGCCGAACGCATGGACGAAGTCGTGAAGCTGGTGCGCGGCAAGACCGCCGCCGACCATCGCGAGGCGTTGGTGGATTTCGTGCAGAGGTACTTCGGCCAGGTCGACCCGGAGGAGCTGGCCGAGCGGCAGGTGGCGGACCTGTACGGTGCGGCCGTGTCGCACTGGAGCTTTGCCCGCAAGCGCGAGCTGGGCCGTGCGCGGGTGAGGGTGTTCAACCCGACGATTGCCGAACATGGCTGGCAGTCGACGCACACCGTCATCGAGATCGTCAACGACGACATGCCCTTCCTGGTCGACTCGGTGACGATGGAGGTCAACCGCCACGGCCTGACGCTGCACCTGATCATCCATCCGCTGATGGCGGTGAACCGCGACGCCGACGGCACGCTGCAGGGCCTGGCCGCCGACGGGGTGCGCGAATCGTTCATCCACGTCGAGGTGGACCGCATGCCGGAGCCGGCCCGGCTGGACGCGCTCGCGGCCGATGTGACGCGCGTGCTGGACGACGTGCGGTCGGCGGTGGTCGGCTGGCGGGCGATGCGCCAGCGCATGCTGGACATCGTCGATGAGCTGCAGGGGCAGTCGCCACCGCTCGCGGCCGACGAGCTCGCCGAGGGGCTGGACTTCCTGCGCTGGCTGGCCGACAACCACTTCACCTTCCTGGGCTACCGCCGCCACGGCCTGGCCAGTGTCGACGGGCAGGATGTGTTGACCGTGGTGCCCGATTCCAGCCTGGGCATCCTGCACGACGTGGCGTCGCTGGACGCGGTGGCCGCCTTTGCGGCATTGCCGGCCGAGGTGCGCGCCCAGGTGCGCCGGCCCGAGCTGCTGGTGGTGACGAAGTCGACCGCGCGCTCCACGGTGCACCGGCCGGGCTACCTGGACTATGTGGCCGTCAAGCGCTTCGACGCCGACGGCATGGTCTGCGGCGAGGACCGCTTCCTCGGCCTGTTCACGTCCACCGCCTACAGCGCCAACCCGGCCGACATCCCGCTGCTGCGCCGCAAGGTGGCCGACGTCGTCGCGCGCGCCGGTTTCACGCCGGGCGGCCATGCCGGCAAGGCCTTGATCAACATCCTCGAAACCTATCCGCGCGACGAGCTGTTCCAGACCAGCAACGACGACCTGTTGCAGACGGCGGTGGGCATCCTGCACCTGGGCGAGCGCCAGCGCTTCAGGCTCTTCGTGCGGCGCGACCCGTTCCAGCGCTTTCTGTCCTGCCTGATCTACGCACCGCGCGAGCACTACACGACCGAGCTGCGCCAGAAGTGGCAGGCCATCCTGCTGCAAGCCTTCAACGGCAGCGGGTCGGAGTTCAACGTGCACCTGTCGGAGTCGGTGCTGGCACGCATCCAGATGACGGTGCGCACACAGCCGGGTCGCATTCCGGCCTTCGACGTGCGCGAGCTGGAAGCGCGCCTGGCCCTGGCCGCACGGCGCTGGGACGACGACCTGAAGACGGCGCTGGTCGAGGCCACAGGCGAGGCCCGCGGCATCCAGCTGCTGCGCCAGTTCGGCAGCGCCTTCCCGGTTTCCTACCGGGAGGAGTTCGAAGCCCGCGCGGCGGTGCCCGACGTCGAGCTGATGACCCGCCTCAGCGATGCCGAACCGCTGGGCATGAACCTGTACCGCCCGCTGGAGGCGCCGCCCGGCCACCTGCGCTTCAAGCTGCTGCGCCGGGGCGAGCCGCTGACCTTGTCGGCCAGCCTGCCGATGCTGGAGCATATGGGCATGAAGGTGCTGGATGAGCACCCCTACCGCATCGCACCGCTGGACTCGGCGCCGATCTGGATCCATGACTTCGGGTTGATGTCCGGCCTGGCCGATGCCGACGTGGAGGTCGCCGCACTGCACCAGGTGTTCGAGAACGCTTTTGCTGCCGTGCTGCGCGGCGACGTCGAGGACGACGACTTCAACCGCCTCGTCGTCGCGGCGCGCCTGACGGCCGAGCAGATCGTCGTGCTGCGCGCATACGCCAAGTACATGCGGCAGATCGGCTTTGCGCTGTCGCAATCCTTCATCGAAGCGACGCTGGTGGCGCACGCGCCCATCGCCGCCCAGCTCGCCCGGCTCTTCGAGCTGCGCTTCGACCCGGCCGGCGGCGCCAACGCCGAGTCCCAGGCCGCGGAGCAGGTCAAGGCCATCACGGCCGCGCTGGAACAGGTCGACAACCTGTCGGAGGACCGCGTGCTGCGCCAGTACCTGGCGCTGATGCTGGCCACGACCCGCACGAACTTCTGGACCCGCGATGGCGCGGGCCGGCGGCGCAGCTTCCTGTCGTTCAAGTTCGACTCGTCCAAGGTGCCGGGCCTGCCAGCCCCGAAGCCGATGTTCGAGATCTTCGTCTACTCGCCCCGCTTCGAGGGCGTGCACCTGCGCGGTGGCCGCGTGGCGCGCGGCGGCCTGCGCTGGTCGGACCGGCCGGAGGACTTCCGCACCGAGGTGCTGGGCCTGGTGAAGGCGCAGATGGTGAAGAACACCGTCATCGTGCCGGTGGGCTCCAAGGGCGGCTTCGTGCTGAAGAAGGCGCCGCCGTCGACCGACCGCGAGGCCTTCATGAAGGAGGGCGTGGCCTGCTATCAGAACTACCTGCGCGGGCTGCTGGACCTCACGGACAACCGCGTGGGCGACAAGATCGTGCCTCCGCCGCTGGTGCGGCGCTATGACCAGGACGATCCCTACCTCGTCGTCGCCGCCGACAAGGGCACGGCCACGTTCTCGGACTACGCCAACGGCGTCAGCAAGGAGTACGGCTTCTGGCTGGGCGATGCCTTCGCATCCGGCGGCTCGGTGGGCTACGACCACAAGGCCATGGGCATCACGGCGCGCGGGGCCTGGGAGTCCGTCAAGCGCCACTTCCGCGAGATGGGCGTCGACACGCAGACGACCGCCTTCACGGTGGCGGGCGTGGGCGACATGTCGGGCGACGTGTTCGGCAACGGCATGCTGCTGTCGCGCCACATCCGCCTGCTGGCGGCGTTCGACCATCGTCACATCTTCCTGGACCCGAGCCCGCAAGCCGAAGCGTCCTTCGTCGAGCGCGAGCGCATGTTCAAGCTGCCGCGTTCGTCCTGGGCCGACTACGACGCCGGGCTGATCTCGACCGGCGGTGGCGTGCACGCGCGCAGCGCCAAGTCCATCGCGATCACGCCCGAGGTGAAGCAGGCCCTCGGCATCACGGCCGATGCGATGACGCCGACCGAGCTGGTCAACGCCATCCTGAAGGCGCCGGTGGACCTCATCTACAACGGCGGCATCGGCACCTATGTGAAGGCCGCGACCGAGAGCCACGCCCAGGTCGGCGACCGCGCCAACGACGCGCTGCGCGTCAACGGCGGCGAGCTGCGCTGCAAGGTGTTTGCCGAAGGCGGCAACCTGGGTTGCACGCAACGCGGTCGCATCGAGTACGCGCTGGCGGGCGGGCGCATCAACACGGACGCGATCGACAACTCGGCCGGTGTCGACACATCCGACCACGAGGTCAACATCAAGATCCTGCTGGGCTTGGCCGTCAGTGAAGGCGAGCTGACCGACAAGCAGCGCAACACGCTGCTGCCGCAGATGACGGACGATGTCGCCGCGCTGGTGCTGCGCGACAACGTCTTCCAGACCCAGGTGCTCTCGGTCACGGGGCATATGGCGCCGCAGCTGATGGACGCGCAGGCGCGCTTCATGCAGTACCTGGAAAAGGCCGACCGGCTGGACCGCGCCATCGAGTACCTGCCGTCCAACGAGGAGATCGCCGACCGGCGCGGCAAGGGCCTGGGCCTGACCGCGCCTGAGCGCGCGGTGCTGCTGGCCTACAGCAAGATCTGGCTCTACGACGAGCTGCTGGGCTCGACGCTGCCCGACGACCCCTGGGTGTCGACCGCGCTGGTGCGCTACTTCCCCACGCAGTTGCAGGACCGCTTCGCCGGCTACATGCAGCGCCACCCGCTCAAGCGCGAGATCATCGCCACGCACGTCACCAACAGCATGATCAACCGGGTGGGCAGCACCTTCGTGCACCGCCTGCTGGAGACCACCGGCGCCCGCGCCTTCGAGATCGTGCGCGCCTACCTGCTGAGCCGCGAGATCTTCGGCATGGTGAGCCTGTGGCAGGGCACCGAGGCGCTGGACAACAAGGTGGCCGACGAGATGCAGTCGCGCATGCTGATCGACACCAGCCGCCAGCTTGAGCGTGGCACCAAGTGGTTCCTGCGCTCCAACCGGCTGGTGGACGACATGGGCGCCACCATCGAGCACTTCACGTCCAACGTCACCAAGCTTGCGGCTCGCCTGCCGCAGCTGCTGGATGCCGACGAGCGCGCGCGTGTCGACGCGGCGGCGGCCAGCTATGTCGCCGGCGGCGTGCCACGCGAACTGGCCGAGCGCGTGGTGACCTTCGGTACCTTGTACGCGACGCTGGACATCGCCGAGATCGCCGGCAGCGCGCGCTGGCCTGTGGAGCTGGTGGCGGCCATTTACTTCGATCTCGCCAACCGCCTGGGCATGCCCTGGCTGCGCGACAAGATCACCGCCTTGCCCGGCGATCAGCACTGGCAGATGCTCGCCAAGGGCGCCATGCTCGACGACCTGTGGGGCCTGCAGCGTTCCATCACCGGCTCGGTGCTGGCGGGCGGTGGCGACAGCGACTCGCCCACCGCGCAGGTCGAGGCCTGGCAGGCCAGCAATGGCCGCACCATCGAGCGCGCGGAGCAGCTGCTCGGCGAGCTGCGTGCCGTGCCGGCGCCGGATGCGGCGATGCTGTCGGTGGCCTTGAGAGAGTTGCGTGGGCTGACCTAGCAGTGGCGCAGCCGCAAGCGGCAGCCTGGTCGTGAGGCTCGGCGTTCCCGGGCCATGGGTGCCGGGTCAGAACCATGTAGATTGGCCAGTCCAACCGCCGTCGCCGCCCAAATGAACCGCCTTCAAGCCGAGCTCCATCGCCTGTTCCTGCTGTCCTCTGATGATCAGCGTGCAGACATGCCCGGCATGGCCAGGGGGATGGTCATGGAGCTCGCCGGTCCTGCAGATTGGGAGGAGCTGTCAAAGGTGTGGCACGGCGTGCAAGAGGAGCTTCGGCTGCCCGCACCGGCCATCGCTGTGTCGGGCAGCGACGGTCTGCAGCTGTGGTTCTCCCTGCAGTCGCCGGTCAATGCCGCGCGGGCAGCCGACTTCCTGTCGCGCCTGTGCGCACGCTATCTCCCGGGCGTTGCACAGGGTCGGGTGAGGCTGCAGCCGTGGAGCGGCGACGAGTGCCGGTCGGTCCCGCCCGTCCCCGCGCAATTCGGGACAACCGGCAACTGGTCGGCCTTCATCGCACCCGACCTCGCGCCGATCTTCTCGGACACGCCTTGGCTGGACGTCGAGCCCGGGGTCGACGGGCAGGCGGACCTGCTGGCGCGGGTGGAGCCCATGGGTCAGGCGGCCTTCGACGCCGCGATGCAGCGCCTCCCGCCGGTTGCGTTCAAGGCGACTGCCCCGCCGGCGTGGTCGGAAACGGGTGGGAGCCCACCGCGCGGCGAGCCGGCCGAAAGCGCATCGGACGTCGACCCGAGGCGCTTCCTGCAGCAGGTGCTGAACGACGAGACCGCAGCGCTGGCACTGCGAATCGAAGCAGCGAAGGCGCTTCTCTACCGGTAAGACAGCACCAACCCGTGAATCAAGCGGGCCCAGCCGTCCAGCATGACGAACAGCAGCAGCTTGAACGGCAGCGAAATGGTGGTCGGCGAGATCATCGACATGCCCAGCGCCAGCAGCACCGTGGCCACGATCAGGTCGACGACAACGAACACCAGGTAGAGCACGAAGCCGATCTGGAATGCCCGCGTCAGCTCGCTGAGCGTGAAGCTGGGCACCATCACGAGAAGGTCGTCGGCATGCAGCTTCTCGGCCTGCTCCTTGGGCCAGATGGCGGCGGCCGACTTCAGGAAGAACTGGCGTTCGCGCTCTTGCGTGTGCTTTTGCAGAAACGCCTTCAGCGGCGCCTTGCCGGCGTCCAGCACTGCCACGACGTCGTTCCAGCCCTCGCTCTTCCCGCCGAACTGGCGGTGGCGCAGTGCATCGGCCACTTCCATGCCGACCGGCGCCATGATGTAGACCGACAGGATGATCGCGAGACCGTTGAGCACCATGTTCGGCGGCGTCTGCTGCAGCCCGAGCGCCGTGCGCAGCAAGCCAAAGACGATGACCAGCTTGGTGTAGCTGGTCACCATCATCGCGACGAAAGGCGCCACCCCGAACGCGAGAATCAGCGCCACGAGCGTCATGGGCTCGGGCATGCCGTTCATGTTCATCGTCAGCTCTTCAGCTCGGTCGGCGCGAACTCCGAGACGCGCACGCCCAGGCGCTCGCCGACCGCCACCAGGAAGCCTTTGCCCAGCACATTGCCGTGCGCCAGGATGCGCACGGGGCTGCGGTTCAGCGGCTGCGTCAGGTCGAACACATGGCCGGGGCCGATGTTTCTCAGGTCGCCGAGCGACAGGGTCAGGTGACCCACCTCGAAGCGCAGCGCCACTTCCAGCGCATCGAGCCGGTCCAGCGGCAGACCCGCCGCGTCGTCGCCCTCGCCGGCGGTGGCAAGCTCATCTCGGTGCATCAAGGTATCTCTCCATTGCGTGACGGTGATGCGCGAACCCTCGGCCCGCGCGATGAGTTGCCGGCCCGCCGGGCCGCCCAGTTCGGCCTGGACGACGAGGCCCGCGCCAGCCGCGGTCCAGCGTTCGACGCTGACGATGTCGCCCGGCCGGATGCTGCGAACCTCGGCGATCGTCAGCACGCTGTCGCCGATGCGAAAGGCGAGTGGCACGCGAAGGCCGTCGAAGCCGGTACCCACGGGGCCGGCTGAAGCCTTGGGCAAGGCCGGCACGAGCTTGTCGAGCGCCGATGGGTCCTGGAACAGCACGAAGCCATGCCACGGCCAGGTTTCGCCGTCTGCGGCGACGGTGAAGCGCGCGGCGGCTTCCAGCGGCGGCAGCAGCTCGGCGTCGTCTGGTTCGCCAGGCGACCATTCGAAATGCAGGCGCAACGCCGCCTCCAGCGCGGCGGCCACGGGCTGCAGCGCATCGGCCAGCAGCACGTAGCGCAACTCGGCCGGCAGCAGCGCATGGCCGCGCTCCTGCAGCAGGGCGGCCTGCGCGGGCGGGTCCAGCGCCAGCCAGCCCGTGTGGGGGCCAAGGCGGAATCGATAACGCGCCAGTTCAGTGAAATCCGGGGCGCCGCCAAAGCGCCACCGCAGGCGGTGCGTCCCGCCTCGCAGCGCGAGATCAACGGGTGGCGCGCGTCGGTTGTAGAGGCGGTTGAGGGCGAGGCAGGCTGGCGCGGGCAGGCGCGTCAACGCGCTCGATTCGCTCAGTTTGATCACGGCGGTAGGCATCAGCACGCGGCGAGCGTAGCCATCCGCGGGGCTTCGAGGAACTACGTGAATCCGTAGCACCGCGCGCTGCGAGCGGCGCTACGGGGACTCGTAGTGGTGCGTCAAAAAGTCACGCCGTAGAGTGCTTCGCATGGCTGAACCTGCACCGAATGCACTGCAACGACACCTGCCCCGGCGCAGTCGTTTGAAGGACCTGATCGCCAACGCGGGCCGCCATAACGACCTGTTGCTGGCCGGCATGCTGGTGGCCATCGTCGCGCTGTTCGTGCTGCCGCTGCCGACGCCGCTGCTGGACTTCCTGATCGCCGCTAACTTGTCCATGAGCCTGACGCTGCTCATTGTGGCCATGTATGTGCCGTCGGCGCTGTCGCTGTCCACCTTCCCGTCGCTGCTGCTGTTCACGACGCTGTTCCGGCTGGCGCTGAACATCGCGTCGACCAAGCTCATCCTGCTGCACGCCAATGCCGGTCACATCATCGACACCTTCGGCAAGCTGATCGTCGGCAACAACGTGGTGGTCGGTGGCGTGGTGTTCCTGATCATCGCGATCGTGCAGTTCATCGTCGTCGCCAAGGGCTCCGAGCGGGTGGCCGAGGTGGCGGCACGCTTCGCGCTGGACGCGATGCCCGGCAAGCAGATGAGCATCGACGCCGACGTGCGCGCCGGTGTGCTGTCGTCGGTGCAGGCGCAAAAGCGCCGCCAGCAGCTGGAGCAGGAATGCTCGCTGCACGGGGCGATGGACGGCGCGATGAAGTTTGTGAAGGGCGACGCCATCGCCGGCATCGTCATCGCGCTGGTCAACATCCTCGCCGGCCTGGCCATCGGCACGCTGATGCACGACATGACCATCGGCGGCGCGCTGCAGCGCTACGCCATCCTCACCGTCGGCGACGGCATGGTGTCGCAGATCCCGTCGCTGCTGGTGTCCATCGCCTCCGGCGTGGTCATCACCCGCGTTTCGGCGGACGGCGAGCCGCACGAGGGTCAACTGGCCAGCCAGATCAGCCGCCAGTTGACGGCGCATCCCCGCGCGCTGGTGATCGCCGGCCTGGCCACCGCCAGCTTCCTGCTGGTGCCCGGGTTTCCGAAGTGGGTCTTCGGCACGCTCGCGCTGGTGGTGCTGGGGGCCGGGCTGCTGACGCGCCGGCTGCTGGACAGCCGCCGCACGCCGGCCTGGATGTCCTACGCCGACATGGGCGATGACGAGGTGGTGCAGGGCGCCATCGCCGCACCGCTGGAGTTGCGCCTGTCCACGGGCCTGCGCGGCCGCCTGGACCGCCCCGTGCTGGACCAGCGCATGGCCGCCGCCAAGGCGCGCGTCGAGAGTGACCTGGGGCCCGTGTTCCCGCGCGTGCAGGTCGGCTGGGCCGATGGCCTGGCCGAGAACCAGTACCAGGTGCTGGTGCAGGACGTCGTGGTCTCGCAGGGCTTGCTGCGGCCCGGCTGGTGGCTGCTCGATGCGGCCGAGGCCGTCGCGCCGCCTGCGGGCGCCGAGGTGGTGGAGCCTTTCGGCCCCTTCGCCCGTGTCGTGTGGGTCGATGCGCCGCCGGCGGCCAGCCGCGCCTGGAACTGTGAGGACGTGCTCAGCCTGCATGTGGACCACACGGTGCGCCGCCACATCGCGCAGTTGATTGGCCTGCAGGAGGTGCAGCGGCTGCTGCATGCCGCGCAGCGCGAGGTGCCCGAACTGGCCGCGGAGGTGGCCCGCGCCGTCCCGCTGCAACGCCTGGCCGAGGTGCTGCGCCGACTGCTGCAGGAGAACGTGCCCATCCGCAACCTGCATGCCATCTTCGAGAGCCTGGCGATCTGGGCGCCCACCGAGGCCGACGTCGTGGCGCTGACGGAGCTGGTGCGCATCGATCTCGGCCGCTTCATCACCAGCCGCCACGTGGGCGCGCGGCGCGAGCTGCACGCCATCCTCTTCGAGTCCAGCCTGATCGACCGCGTGCAGGCGTCCATCGAACGCTCGCCGCGCGGCAACCTGCTGCTGCTCGACCCCGCGGTGGCGCAGGACGTGCGCGAGCAGGTGCGCCGCATCCTGGGTGGCGCGCAGCAGCGCGTGGTGGCCATCGTGTCGTCGGACACGCGGCGCTACATCAAGACGCTGCTCGAGCCGGTGGCGCCGCATCTGCCGGTGCTGTCGTACCAGGAGGTCGACGAGGACGTCGCCCTGCAGCCGGTCGGCTGGGTCACCAACCCTCAGCCCCAGGCCTTGCCACCCATCGCCGAGGCCGCATGACCCCTCAGAACATCCTCGACATCACGCGCGAAGGACTGTTGATCGTGCTGATGGTGTCTTTGCCCATGGTGCTCGTCTCCACGCTGACCTCGCTGATCGTGGCGGTGCTGCAGGCGGTCACGCAGATCCAGGACCAGAGCATCGGCCAGTCGGTGCGGCTGATCGTGGTGCTGATCGCCGTCGTGGCCACCGCCGGCTGGCTGGGCCGCGACGTGCTGCGCTTCGCTGAGCGCGCTTTCCAAACCCTGGCTTCGCTGACCTGATGCTGCTGCGCTCTCTTCACGTTCTGCGGTGCTGCCTTGTCGGCGCGTTGGTGGCATGGCTGGCCGGTTCAGCCGTGGCGGCCGACCTGCCGCGCAATGGCCGGCCCTTCCGCATGGAGGCCAACGAGAAGCCGGTGGGCGACTTCCTGCGCGAGCTCGCCGCGTCGCAGGGCGTCACCGCGGTGATCGACGGCAAGGTCAGCGGCACCATCAGCGGCCGCTTCGCGATCACCGGCAGCCAGCCCGGTGCGGTGCAGATGGTGCTGAGCAACATCTGCGCGTCCAACGGGCTGACCTGGTATTACGACGGCGCCTTCCTTTTCGTCGACCCGGCGGCCGACACGCGCAGCGAGGTGTTCGCCATCTCCGGCAAGAACGCGCAGCGCATTGCCGACACGCTCACCCGGCTCAGGATTGCCGACGCCCGTTATCCGCTGCAGGTCAGCGAGTCGGACGGCAACGTCTACGCGTCGGGCCCGAAGCGCTATGTGGAGCTGGTCCGCCAGACCGTGCGGCTGATCGACCAGCGCGCGGCGCGCAGCGACAGCGCCGAGGTGCAGGTGTTCCCGCTGAAGTACGCGTGGGCCGCCGATTTCAAGATCAACCGGGCCGGCAAGCAGGTGTCCATCCCCGGCGTCGCGACGGTGCTGCGCAACCTCTATGGCCGCACCGGCGCGGCGCGGGCGGCGGCGCCGTCGGCCGTGACCGGGTCGGTGCGGCGCACCAAGCTCGGCGTCAGCGACGGCGCCGGCATCGCCAAGCTGTCCAGTGAGGGCAGCGCAGCCGAGGACGACGTTGACGGCGGTGGCGCGGAGTTCTCCGGTGGTGAGCTGCCGCAGTTCCAGCCCGATACGCGGCTCAATGCGGTGCTGGTGCGCGACACGCCCGAGCGCATGGCGCGCTACGAAAAGCTGATCCAGACGATGGACGTGCGGCCGCGCCTGATCGAGATCGAGGTCACGATCATGGATATCAGCACCAACACGCTGGACAGCCTGGGCGTGGACTGGCGGCTGCATGCCCGCCACGGCGACCTGCAGATCGGCCGCGGCAACCTGCCGCCGCTGACCTTTGGCAACGCCAACTCCGAGGCCGGCCAGGTTGTCTCCGTCAACGGGCAGGGCAACGCCAGCACGCCGCTGGGCGCGCTGTTCACGGCCTCCATCGGCAACGACCTGCGCAACTACCTGCTGACCCGCGTCAGCGCGCTGGCCCAGAAGGGCAACGCCAACTTCATCGCCCGGCCCAAGGTGCTGACGCTGGACAACAACGAGGCGGTCCTGGAGAACCTGAGCGAGTTCTACGTGAGGGTCGACGGCTTCCAGGATTCCAGCCTGTACAGCGTCACGGCCGGCACCGCCGTGCGCGTCACGCCCTTGATCGTCGACGACAAGGAAGGCCGCGGCGTGCTGATGTCCATCGACATCGAGGACGGTGACCTGAGCAGCAACACCGTCGACCGCATCCCTGTCGTGCGGCGGCGCACCGTCAACACGCAGGCGCTGGTGGACGAGGGCGCGAGCCTGCTCATCGCCGGCTACACCTCCGAAGAGAAGGCCAACGCGACGTCGGGCGTGCCGCTGCTGTCCAGCATCCCGGTGCTCGGCAAGCTGTTCCAGTACAGCGAGAAGAAGCAGAACAACATGGAGCGCTTCTACCTGCTGACGCCGCGGCTCGTCACGCCGGGAACCAAGCCGCTCCCGGTTCAGCAGGAGCCCACCCAATGAACGCGCGGGCTCACACCGCGGCCACTGCGCCGGCCACCGCGCCGGGGTGGTGCCTGCGCTTCCTCAGTGGCGCGGTCAAGGGGCGCACCATTGCGCTCAAGCCGGGCGTCAACACGCTGGGCGCGTCGGGCGAGTGCGAAGTCATGCTGCCCGGCGGTGACGTGCTGCCGCGCCACCTGGTGTTCACGGTGGGTGAACTGGCGATGTCGCTGCAGAAGGTCGGCGCCGCCTCCGTGCGGCTCAACGGCCAGGAAGTGCAGGCGCAGCGCAAGGGCGTGGTGGCCGGTGACATCGTGTCGGTGGGCAGCATCGACTTCCAGATCGACCGCATCTACCCCGCGCCCGAGCACGACGACCCGGCGTCCGAGTGGGCGGAAAGCATCATGCCGGGCGACACGCCGCCCGCCGCACTGCTGCAGGCGCCCGCGCGCCGTGGCTCGCCGTGGCTGAGCGTGGCGGTCGTGCTGCTTGCCGTCGGTGGTGCGGCCGGCGTGCTGGCGTGGGCCGGCAGCGCGGGCAACTCGGCACGCGCCGCCACCGTCGATCTGGCCGAGGTGGAGAAGGCCCTGAAGCCTTTCCCCGAGGTGGAGGTGGTGGCGGTGGCCGGTGGCCGTTTCAACGTGCGCGGCTACGTCGAATCGCGCCAACGCAAGCAGGCGCTGGCCCAGGCCATGGCGCCCTTCGGCCGGCAGGTCAGCACGAGCGTGCATGCGGCGGAGGACATCGTCGAGCAGGCGCGCCGCTATGTGAGCGACCCCGGCATCTCGATGACCTACGCCGGCCAGGGCCGGCTGGTGGTGGCCGGCGCCGCCGAGGACGACTCGGTGCGCCAGAAGATCCGCCGCCTTGCCGACGACCTGCACCCGGCGGTGCTGGTGTCCGACCAGGTGCAGGTGCGGCCCAGGCCTCAGGCCGACCGTGCCGCTGAGCAGCAGCGCGCGCAGTGGGAGGCCTGGCAGGGCGTGCTGCCGTCGCGCATGGTGAGCATCACGCAGGACGCCAACGGCATGAGCTACATCCAGCTCGCCAATGGCAGCCGCTACTACGAGGGGGCGGTGCTCAAGTCGGGCGCCGAACTCAAGCGCATCGAGGCCGACGGTCTGGTGGTGTCACCAGGCAAGGAAGGGCCGCGATGAGCGCCACAGGATTTCGCACCGCAGGCCTGGCCTTCGTGCGGAATGTCTCCGTCCACCCGGGTGGGGGCGATTTTTGTCATGTCATCAACTTTTGACGTTAGGAGTCAAGCAATGGCCGTTTCCCCACCCGAGTCCGGACTGGACAGCAAGGCAATCCTGGAACAGAACAAGCAGCTGACCATCTTCAGCACCGTGACGTCGCAAAGCGCCCAACGCACCGCGGCCATCACGTCGGCCAACGCGCAGCAGACCAACACGGTCCTGCAGGCGGCCA
Source organism: Roseateles sp. P1_C6 (assembly GCF_056406315.1). Lineage (NCBI taxonomy): Bacteria > Pseudomonadati > Pseudomonadota > Betaproteobacteria > Burkholderiales > Sphaerotilaceae > Roseateles > Roseateles sp. P1_C6. Next base: position 25,713 of record NZ_JBFUAK010000011.1, on the reverse strand, counting down.
GCGACGTTCGCCAGCAGTCGCAGAAGGTCTGACCTTCCCGCGTCTCGCCGCCCCGGTGCCGGGGCGGCATTTCGGTTCATCCCTCCAACCCCAGCGAGGTCATCATGGTCCAACCCGTTGATGCCGCAGCCGTTGCGGTCCAGGCCACCGCCACGGCGCCGGCCGCGATCGATCCGGCCGAGGCGAAGCAGTTCGCCGGCTACATGGTCCGCCCATCGGCCAGCGACACCGGCTCGCTGCAGTCGCTGTCCAGCGTCGCCGACCAGTTCTTCGGCCAGCGACCCGGGGCCAGCGAATTGATGGCCCACCGCATGGTGCCGGCGGCCGACCTGGGCGACCCGCAGACCGCCGCCGTCGAGTTCGGCCGCGCGCAGATGGAGATCGTCAAGTTCAGCAACGACTCGATGACCTACTTCAGCAAGATGCACATGTGCAGCGCGCTCGCCAGCGCCTGCAGCAACCAGTTCAACTCGCTGTTGAAGAACAATGGCTAGGCAGCTGCGCATCACCGCGGCCCTGGCCCTGTGCCTGGCGCTGACCGCCTGCAAGGTCGACCTGTATTCCAGCCTCACCGAGCGTGAGGCCAACGAGATGCTGGCCGCGCTGACCTCGGAGAGCATCCCTGCCGAGAAGGCGCCTGCCGAGGGCGGCCTCTGGCAGCTCAAGGTCGAGGAAAGCCGGCTGCCCGCGGCGCTCGACGTGCTGCGCTCGCAAGGCTTGCCGCATGACCGCTACGCCAGCATGGGCGACGTCTTCCAGAAGCAGGGCCTGGTGTCCACGCCGTCGGAAGAGCGCATGCGCTACATCTATGCGGTGTCACAGGAGCTGTCGCAGACGCTGCGCACCATCGACGGCGTGGTGGCCGCACGCGTGCACGTGGTGATCCCGGCCAACGACCCGCTGAGCGACAAGATGAAGCCGTCGTCGGCGGCGGTGTTCATCAAGTACCGGCCCGACGTGGACCTGCGTCTGCTGGCGCCAACCGTCAAGGACATGGTGGCGCACAGCATCGAGGGCCTGTCGCATGACCAGGTCTCGCTGTCGCTGGTGGAAGCGCGGCGCCCCGGCGGCGCAGCGCAGGCCGCCAACGACCCGCCGCCGCGCTATGACGTCGGCGGCCTGCAGCTCGACCGCACGACGATCGCGCTCGCCGTGCTGCTCGTGGCCGCATTGGCTTGCGTGGTCGCGCTGCCCGGGCTGTTGCGCCGCCAGGGTGTCGACTGGCGCACCTGGGCGCGGCGCCAACTGATGCGACGCTGATGCGAACCGTGCAGCCCACCGTCGACCTCGTGCCGCCCGCGGCCGAGCATGGCCCGCTCGACATGCTGCGGCTGGCGCTGCGCCAGGGTCTGCACCCGCAAGACGAGTTGCACCCCAGCTGGCTGCCGCCCGACTGGCCGGTTCGCCACCGCACGATCGCACGCCTCGGGCCTGCAGGCCGTGCGGTGCTGGGCCAGGTGCTGCGCGCCCGCGGCCTCGCCGACGAGGCTCCGGACCTGCAGTTCGATTCGCAGCTCAAGCGCCTGGACCTGATGGACGCCGCCTCGCTGCGGCTGCTGGCCATTTACTGCGGCATGGCCGCGCACAAGCCGCTGTTCGGCGTGCGCGGTGGCCTGGGTGGTCAGGTGCGGCGGCAGGCGCGGCGCATTGCCGACGATGCGGTCGATTTCGTGCTCGACCGCGTGCCGCAGCTCACGCACATCCGGGTCGACACCGAGCGGCTGCAGCAGCACCCGCATGCGGCCGGCCACGTGATGGTGCAGCGCGGCTACCGGCTTCTCGCCGGTGCGGTGCTGCCCGAGGGGCCGGCGGTGCTGCAGCGCATCCGGCGCAAGTTGCCGCAGCGCGTGAGCCTTTTGCGCGTGCCGCCGCTGCAGCCGCGCCAGCTCGAACAACTCAGGGAGCTGATGCTGCTGTGCATCGTTCCGGAAAGACTGCCGCAATGGGACTGGCTTTTCTGATCACGACCGAGAACCTGCAGCTGCTCAGCGAGCGCAAGGTGCTGAAGGAGGCCGAGTACGCCGCGCTGCTGGACGCGTCGGCCGTGGTGGAGGCCGCGCGGCAGGAGGCGCGCCGCATCGAGCAGCAGGCCCAGCGCCAGGCCGAAGACAGCCGCCGCCAAGGCCATGAGCAAGGGCTGGAGGCCGCCCGGGCCGAGTATGCGCAGCAGCTGGTGGGCGACGCGCTGGCCGCGCAGCGCCAGTTGCAGGCGCTGCGCGCGGCGATGGCGCAGATCGTCGCGCAGGCCGTGCGGCAGTTCCTCGCCGAGGCCGACCCGGCGGCGCTGCTGGAGACCGCGCTGCGCCGCGTGGACACGCTGGTGCGCCATGAGCCCTTCGTCACGCTGCGCGTGGCGCCACCACATGAGGCCCATGTGCGCACCGCGCTGCGCCAGATTGCCGGCGAGCTGCCCTGGGCCCAGGCGCTGGCCGTGGTGGCCGACCCGGCCCTGCCGGCGCAGGCCTGCGTGCTGCAGACGCCCTCGGGCACGCTGCAGATCGGCGTCGATGCGCAACTGGACGCCTTCCGCGCCGCAGTGGAGCGCAGCGGGCTGCTGCCGGAAGTGGAGCAGGGCTGATGGACGACCTGGCCACGCAAAGCCTCGTCGACGACCTGTCGCGCGCCTTCGGCCATCTGCCCACCGTCGGCGTGCGTGGCCGCGTCAGCAAGGCGGTGGGCATGCTGATCGACGCCACCGGCATCCAGGCCCATGTCGGTGAGCTCTGCGAGCTGCGCACGCCGGGCGAGCCGCCGCTGCTGGCGGAGGTGGTGGGCTTTCAGAAGCAGGTGGCCATCCTGACGCCGCTGGGGCCGACCACCGGCATCTCCGCGCTGACGGAGGTGGTGCCGTCCGGCCGCGGCCACGTGTGTCCCGTCGGGCCAGGGCTGCTGGGCCGGGTGCTCGACGCGATGGGCGAGCCCATGGACGGCAAAGGTTCGCTGAAGGCATTGGCGCGCATGCCGGTGCAGCGCCAGCCGGTGAGCCCGCTGGCGCGCCGCATGGTGGCGCAGCCGCTGGTCACCGGCATCCGCGCGATCGACGGCCTGCTGACGCTCGGCGAAGGGCAGCGCGTGGGCGTGTTCTCACCGCCCGGCGTGGGCAAGAGCACGCTGCTGGGCATGCTGGCGCGGGGCTCCACGGCCGACGTGAACGTGGTGGCGCTGATCGGCGAGCGCGGCCGGGAGGTGAAGGAGTTCATCGAGAACAGCCTGGGCGCCGAGGGCATGGCGCGCACGGTGATGGTGGTGTCCACCTCCGACCGGCCGCCGATGGAGCGCATCAAGTCGGCCTATGTCGCCACGACCATCGCCGAGCACTTCCGCGACCAGGGGCAGAAGGTGCTGCTGCTGGTGGACTCGCTGACGCGCTTTGCGCGTGCCCAGCGCGAGATCGGCCTGGCCAGCGGCGAGCCGCCGACGCGGCGCAGCTATCCGCCGTCGATCTTTTCGATGCTGCCGCAGCTGCTGGAGCGCGCAGGGCAGGGCGAGCGCGGCTCCATCACCGCCGTGTACTCGGTGCTGACCGAGGGGGAGGACGACAGCGACCCCATCGCCGAGGAGGTGCGCTCCATCCTGGATGGCCACATCGTGCTGTCGCGCAAGCTCGCCGCGGCCAACCACTACCCCGCCATCGACGTGCTGGCCAGCGTGAGCCGCGTGATGTCGGCCGTGGCGGCACCCGAGCATGCGCAGGCGGCCGGGCGCCTGCGCTCCCTGATGGCCAAGTACCAGGAGCTGGAGCTGCTGATCCAGATCGGCGAGTACCGCCGTGGCGCTGACACGCTGGCCGACCAGGCGGTGCAGCGCCGCCCGGCGACGCAGCAATTCCTCGCGCAGAAACCCGGCGAGCGACAAGACCTGGAGCAGACGCTGGCGGCGCTGCGGCGGCTCGCCGAAGGCGTGTGACATGGCGATCGCCTGGAAGCTGCTGGCCGACGTGCGCGAGCGCCACCAGCGCGGCGCGCTGCAGGCGGTCGGGCGCGACCAGCGCGCGTTGCAGGCCTGCGAGGCGAGGGCGCACGAGGCCGAGCAGCAGTGGCGGCAGCAGCACCAGGCCAAGGCGCAGCACTGGCAGACCACCGTGGCGGCGGTGGGTGAGGGCGCGTGCAGCGTCGCGCAGATGCGCCAGGCGGGTGCCTGGAGCCACGCGCTCGATGCGCGCATCGTGGCGGCCGGCGAGGCCGTGGCGCAGGCGCAGGCCGTGGTGGCGCATGCCGAAGAGCAGCTCGACGCGAGCCGGGGGCAGCTGCGCCGCATCAGCGGGGAGCTTGAGAAGGCCAGGCAGATGCAGCAACGCGCCCAGGCCGAGCAGCGGGCGCAGCAGGAGCACCGGCAGGACGAGGCGACCGAGGAAGCCTCGGTGCAGCTGTGGTCGGCGGCGAGGCGGGCTTGATGGACGAGTCCGTCTTCACCCATCCCGAGCAGTTGCTCGCATCCATCGCGCTAACGATGCCGCGGCTCTTCGCCGTGTTCGCCGTCACGCCGTTTCTGTCGCCGCACGTCATCACCGGCATGTCGCGCAACTCGCTGATGCTGATGCTGGCGCTGTTCATGTCGCCGCTGGCGGGCGACATGCCGTCGCTGTCGGTGACGATGTGGGTCGCCATCGCCGCCAAGGAGGCGCTGATCGGCGTGATGCTGGGCCTGGGCTTCGGCATCTTCTTCTGGGCGATCCAGAGCGTGGGTGACCTGATCGACTTCCAGACCGGCACGGGCAACGCTGCCTTCTTCGACCCCGTGGCCGGGCATGACAACGGCCCCACCGGCGAATTCCTCGGCTGGGTCGTCATCAACCTCTTCGTGTCGGCGGGCGGCATGCTGGCGCTGGTGGGCGCGGTGGTGGACTCCTACCGGCTGTGGCCGGTGGCCGACTTCTTCCCCGATCTGGCCGGCGTCATCGAGGCCTTCGCCATCCGCCAGGGCGACACGCTCTTCACGTGGATCGTCAAGCTGGCTGCGCCGGTGATCCTGGTGCTGATGCTGGTGGAGCTGGGCGTCGGGCTGCTGCAGCGCGTCGCGCCGCAGTTGAACGTGTTCCAGAGCACGCAGCCGCTGAAAAGCCTGCTGGCCGCGCTGATGATGATGCTGTTCATGTACGTGCTGTGGGATTCGCTGCAGCAGTTCCTGCGGCCCGACAACGGCGTGCTGGAGTTCCTGCGCTCGGCCATGCGGCCAAGGTGAGGCCCCGCAATGGCTGAGAAGGACCAGGCCCCGACCCCGAAGCGCCTGCGCGACGCGCGTACGCGGGGCGAGGTGGTGTTCAGCCACGACGTGGCATCCAGCGTCGTGTTCCTGCTGGTCGTGCTGGCGCTGTGGCTGGCCGGCGCCACGATCTTTGGCATGTGGCGCGAGCTTTGGCTGCACGCCACCAGCGCGCGCCTGTTCGTCGCACCGGATGAGGGCATGCACGCGCTGCTGCTGCACGCCACGCGCGTGCTGGTGATCACGACGCTGGGCATGGCAGCCGTGGCGACGGTGGGCGGTTTGGTCGGCTCGTTCGCGCAGGTGGGCGGGCTGTTGGCGTGGGAGCGCCTCAAACCCGACGTGAACCGGCTCAACCCGGCGCAAGGTTTCCAGAAGATCTTCTCGACGCGCAACCTGGTCAACCTGTTGAAGATGGGGGTCAAGACCGCACTGCTCGCGTCGGTGATGTGGCTGGTGATCCGCGGCTGCCTCGATACCGCGCTGAAACTCGGCTACGCAACGCCGTCGGCCGCCTTGAGCGTCGGCGCCAGCCTGGTGCTGCAGAGCTTTGCCTGGGCGGGCCTCGTGTACGCGCTGATGGCGGGCGTGGACTATGCGCACACGCGCTACGAGTTCATCAAGGGCCTGCGCATGTCCATCGACGAGGTGCGCCGCGAGCACAAGGACGCCGAGGGTGACCCGCTCAATCGCTCGCGGCGCCGCAACGCGCATTTCGAGGCCGTGTACGCAAGCCTGGCGGACCGTGTGCGCATGGCCTCGGCCGTTATCCATTCGCAGCGCGTGGCGGTGGCGCTGCAATACCTCGGCGAGCACGACCTGCCCCGCGTGCTGGCCCGCGGCGAGGCCGAGATGGCCGCGCAGATCCGCCGCGTGGCGGGCGAGTTGCTGGTGCCAATGGCCTTCGACCCCGCGCTGGCCGAGCGCCTGTACGACGAGGTGCCGCAGGACCGCCCGATCCCGCGCTCGCTGTATGCGCCGGTGGCCCGGCTGCTGCAGTGGGCCCACGGTGATAGCTGAGCTTCTACGTGGGTTCGTAGTTGCGATGCCGACACCCCTGCAACTACTGTTGATCGTCGGGCCGCCAGGCCCATCTGCCATAGACAAGGAGAGAGTGCATGCTTGACGCCATCGGGTCCAGTTCTTTCGTCGGCCGGGATGACGCCGCACAGGCGGCCGAAGAGGCGCGCCGCCGCGCCGAGGAGGCTGCACGTCGCGCTGCCGAGGAAGCGCGACGCCGCGCCGAGGAAGCCCGCATCGCCGCCGAGAAGGCTCAACGTCGCGCCGAAGCCGCGCGCAAAGCTGCGATGGAAGCCGAGGCCAAGGCGCGAGAAACCCAAGCCCCGAAGGACAAGGACGAGGCCGCTCAGGCCAAGACCGAACTCGAGGCCAAGCAAGCCGATGCGCTCAAAGCCGAAGCCCAGGCCGTGTTGAAGGAGAAGGAGCATGGCCTCGCCCAGGCCAGGTGGAAGGACGCGCAGGACGACCGTGCCCCATCGGCACCGTCGGCCGCCACGCAGGACGCGCAGAAGCAGGCCGACAAGGCAAAGGCGACCGCCGCCTTCTACGGGCCGCCGGCCGCGGACAACGCCAACAGCGGCGTGCCCTCTCTCAACGGGCAAGGTCCGCTGGCCCCCACCGCTCTCGATGGAAAACCACCGCTCTCCGCTTGGGCGATGCCGAAGCAGTCAGCGCCGCAGCATGACGTCGACGGATATGCCAGGCAGATCCAGGACGTCTACGACCAGTCGGGCGCCGCAGCCGCTACACAGCAGCTGGCGTTGGCCGAGGGCAGCACAAACCTGAGCCCTGAGCAGCGCAAGCGGCTAATGGCCAAGGCGGAGCCGGTGATCAGCAAGATCGCCGAGATGATTGGCAAGGACGCGCGCCGCACCGACCTGCCGGCCGATGGCCAGTCCGGCAAGACCACGGGCATCGATGACCAGGCGGAATACCGCGCGCTGGTCAGCGACCTGGCCACGGCCACCGATGCGGCCGGTGATCCTGCGCAGACCAGACACATCGCCGACGTGATCCTGTCGAACACGGCCAAGTCCAAATCCACGGGCGGACATGCCGACACCCTTGACCTGCTGGGGACCGGACTCTCTGCGCTGCCGACCGGCAAGAGCGCGTTGCGCGACATGGTGATGCTGAGCCTGAATGCCGATGCCCCCACCAACTCAGCGCCCGGTTCGGTGCTCGGCGAGTCGGCGCAAGCGCGCGCGTTGACGGCAGCTTACCTGTCGTCGCCCGACGGGCTGACCGGACCGGGCGTCGGCAATGCCGGTGACCCCGACATCGCCGCGGCCTACACGCGCTTCAGCGTCGAGCAGGCGCAGACCAGCAAGATCGTGGCTGACAAGCTGCAGGCCGAGCTCGGCAAGACCTCGCCCGAGGACGACCCAGCGGGCTGGGAGATGTACACCGCCCGCCGCACCGTGGCCAACGAGGACCAGGCCAAGGCTGAACAGGCTGTGGCGGCCGAACTGCGACTCACCTACAGGGCCGACCCGGCTAACAAGGTGGCCACCGAAGACGCAGCGCATGGCATCGCCGACCGCTTCCGCGATGACCCGCTGATGCAAAAGATGGTTGCCGATGCCCAGCACACGGTGCTCAACGAGACCCCGGCCCAGCGCTTGACGAACAGCCATCTCAACGAGGTCAACCGCAAGGCCGCCACGCTCGACGACCTCAGCGGCCGCGAGCGAGAAGGCGACAGGAGCGTCACCGGAGAGCAGATCCAGGCGGCCCGCAAGCAGTACGAGGCGGCGCAGCAGGACCTGCTCGGCAGCGTGAAGACCGATCTGGACGAGACTTACAAGAACCTGCCCGACGGGTTGATGGTTCGCTCCGACGACCCGCTGGCGGATGCCGCCGAGCAGCTTGCCAGCCGCTACAAGGACGACCCGGAGCTGACCGTCGTGGTGAAGGCCGCCACGGATATCCGCCGTATCAACGAGACGGCGGTGCTGGGCAACGAGGCGCAGCTCGACAAGCTGGGCCAGCTACTGCCCAAGGGTGTGGACCCGTCGCTCAAGCGCCTGGTGATGGGGGATGCAAGTGTGAAGGGGGTGGTCGACACCTACGTCACCAATGCTGCTGCCAATGTCGATGAGACCCACCGCACCAAGGGCACGGCGTTCGGTGCCGAGGCGCTGCGCGACCTCACCGACCCGGCCAAGCATGCTGGCGTGACGCCGCAGATCGCCGCACAGATCATCAACAAGTCGCAGCCGACCATCGCGAAGATCGTCGATGACATTTACACGTCATCGCCCAAGGGCAAGGACGGCCAACCCTACGGCGCGGACATCAGCGCCGGCATCAGGGTTGCCGACGCACTCTCGCAGGCCGTCGATGTGGCGGCCGAGGGCGGCGACGTCGTGAAGAAGCAGTACGACAGCCCGGAGATTGAGAAGGCCATCAAGGACACGGCCCATCTGATCGCGACGAAGCCTGCGTTCGACATCACGAAGCTCGGTTTCAACGATGCGGTGGGCAACGGCTACGCGACGCTGGCACTGCAGACCGTCGCCGAGATCAAGAACATGAAGCTCGACGAGGTCGGCCGGGGCGCACTTGGCAAGGTCGACGAGAAGCAGCGCAAGGCATGGGAGGACTCCATGCTGAGCGCCATCAGCCAGGGGCTGGCGCAACTGCAGAAGAAGGTGGATAGCACTTCCGATGAGACGATGACGGGCATGGGGCCGCTGCTGGTGCAGGGCAAGCACTCTCCCAACATGACGGAGGAACAGTTCCGCGCTGGTCAGCAGGCGATGACGGCGGAGGACCCGAAGTTGGCCGAGGCCGTGAGGAAGGGCTTCAAGGCCTTCGACGAATTGGGTTATCGCCTCGTGCGCACCGCGGAGTCAGTCAAGTTCTACAGCAAGGACCTGGGTGAGCTGAAGGCCTACAAGGACGTGCAGGACCGCAGCAGCAAGGTGATGGCGGATGAGAAGTCCACCACCATCATCCTGAGCAGCAACGCCGCCGGCCGGCGCATGGGGGGGCAGATTGCACGGGGGCTGCTCTCCGAGGACATGAAGAACGGTGCGCTTGACGCGCAGCGCTACGGGCTGGGTGCGCAGTTGTTTGGTGACATGGCTGAGTTCCTGGCGGAAAGCTACGTCGTTGGGAAGGGAGAGGCTGGCAAGGCGTTCGTCACCACGCCGGACGGGCCGATTGAAGCCACCCGTATCGGACATCTGCCATTCTTCGCAGGCGCTGCTGTCTGGGGTGCCGGTGGCACCCTGCAAGCCATCATGACTGTGTATCTGGCGGACAACCTGGAGATCGGCGGCAAGTTTGGCCCGGCTCGGAAGTTGTTGCTGTTGGGCCTCGTAGGGGGCTTTGCCGGCTTCCACCTGATGCAGGCGGGCTTGGCTGTGGCCCGCATTCAGCCGCACAGCCTCGGGTTGGGAAACAACGCGGTGACCCGCGGAACCAAGTGGGCTGCAGACAAGATCGACTCGGGGATCAAGAAGGTTGGCAGCAGCATCTTCGATGCCGCGAAGAGCGGTGAGGACAGCTGGAGCCTGTATCTGAAGAATGGCTCCTTGCGTGATCGCTGGACGCAACTCGCGGTGGCGGCCACCCCGCCTCTGGTCAAGCAACTCGTCGGCCTGATGACCATCGCGGTGGCATGGGACCTGAGCGGCGTGATCTTCAATGCTGCCGAGCTTGACGGTAACCAGCGAAATGTCTTCAAGCTTGTCACGCAGGGCACCAACCTTGCGAATGACTCCGTATTGCTGCACCTTCAAGTGCGCGAAATGGTGTTGCGCTTGATCGGCAAGGAGGCTCTGAATGACCCTGCCTACGCCGCTGTAGCCGAGCAGCTGGGCCTGCGCGAAGCCGGAAAGCAGGCCTACGCGGCCGGCGCCAAGAACGGCTGGCGAACCCTGGGCAACAGCGCGTTCCTCAACTTCTTCGAGCAAATGGACGGCACCAAGGAATTGCTCGACGGTTCAATCAAGCGCTTCCTGTTCAAGGAGGCTGTGGGTGAGGGCGGCAAGAGCGTTCTCAAGTTCGCCGTGCTGGGCGACAACCCGGTCGGCTGGGCGGTCAACCTCCTCTACATGGGCACCGCCTTTGCTAACTGGGCCTACGACCACCGCTCGAACATCAATAGCTACGAAAGCCACGACCGTGCCTTCATGAAAGGCGCGGGTCTGGACCATGCCCATGCCGAGGTGATGGACGAGCACGACTGGTGGAGCAGTGATGCCAAGGTCGACGGATTCCTGAAAGCCTACGAGGCGCAGGGGGGCGACCCGGCCAAGTTCATCGATTACGTCAATCACACCGGTACCAAGGTGCTGGACGCGATGCTGGTTGCAGCCGAGCACATGGACGACAAGCTCGACAAGGACGGCAAGGTGCCCATCACGCAGGAAGACCAGGCCTTCCTCGCGCTGCCGCTGGACCCGACCAAGGTCGATACGTCGAAGTACACGGTCATCGGCTTCAACGGCCAGACCAAGCGTTACGAAGACCCCGTGTCCCAGACTTACTGGGACGGCCATGGCCGCTGGTTCTACGACGCGAGGATCGGCAACATGATGGGCACCACGCCTGCGCGCAAGGACGGGCTGGTGTTCTACGACCCGGTCGCCAGGACGAACACCTACGCCAGAGGTGGCACTGGCCACACTCTGCCGGTCGAGGCGACCAGCAAGTCCGGCTGGCAGAACTGGATGCAGGCCAACGGCATGCCGCTGCCGCCGCAGGCGCCGTCACCGATCACGCCGCCTAACGTCGGCAACTTCCTGTCACTGCCCGTCGATCCAGCCAAGGTCGACGTGACGAAGAACACGCGTTTCAGCTACGACGACGGCGACAGGCGCTATCACGACAAGACCACGCACATGGCTTTTGCCGACGGAAAGTGGTATTTCGACCCCAAGGCCGCCGGTGCCGATGGCAATCCGTATGGCATCGTGTCTTATGACCCGGCAGCACGGATGCTCTACACCAAGGGCGACAAGAAGGTGCAGCTGGATCCCAGTAACAGCGGCGAGTTTGATGGCTGGGTCGCAGGCGGTGGCTCGGCCTTCAACGCGTCGACGGACAGCGGCGGTTCTGCGTTGCCTGCGGCGCCGGATGAACCGGCCAAGCAGAACGTCTACGTGGTCGAGACGGGCGACTTTGTCGAGAAGATTGCCGGCTACGACACCGCGGTGAAGGCGCAGATCTACGCGCTCAATCCCTGGCTGAACGACCGCATGGAAGGCCGGTATCCGAACGGTTTGCCCGGACAGGACCCGGACGTCATTTATCCCGGCGACCGATTGATCCTGCCCGTGGACTACAAGCCGCCCCTCGGTTGATGGGCGCGGGCCTCGTCCGGCCGCCCCGCGGCGCGCCGCCTCGGCGGCCCTCAGGCGGCGTGCGGTGCCTGCCCCCATCGACCACGCACTTCAACTACTACGACACCAAGTTGTGCCAGATCATGTTCCCCGACTACGGCGTGAAGCTGTCCGCGCATGGCGGCCGGGCGGTGACGGACTTGCTGCGCGCGAACGGCATGCCGCTGCCACCCCAGCCGGAGCCCGTCCAGCACCAGCCAGCCGACACCTCGCAGACCGCGGGCCGCAACACCTACACGGTGCAGGCCAACGAGAGCGCCTGGCGCATTGCCGGCAACGACCCCCAGCTCGTGCAGTGGATCTATGACCACAACCTGTGGCTCAACGAGCGCATGGAGCGCGACACGCGCCCGATCAACGCGCGCGGCGGCCAGAACCCCAACTACATCGAGGTGGGCGACGTGCTGGTGCTGCCAGAGGGCTACCACGCGCCGAAGTGATGAGGTGAGCAGTCCGTGCCTTGCCGGCAGGGCGTGGGGCACGGCCGCTTCCCGACCCGATTGAAACAGCCACAGCCCAGCCACTCGGCACTGACCGTTTCCGTGGACTCGTAGTTGCGAGCTCAGGGGCACGGCAACTAATGTGCATTGCCGGGCCGCGAGGCCCACCAGATCAAGACCAGGAGTGATTGCATGCTTGACGCCATCGGGTCCAGTTCTTTCGTCGGCCGGGACGACGCCGCACAGGCGGCCGAGGAAGCGCGCCGCCGTGCCGAGGAAGCCGCACGTCGCGCCGCCGAGGAAGCACGGCGCCGCGCCGAGGAAGCCCGCCGCGTGGCCGAAGAGGCGAAGCGCCGTGCCGAAGCCGCACGCCAGGCTGCGATAGATGCCGAGGCCAAGGCACGAGAAACCCACGCTCAGCAGGACGAGGACAAGGTCGCCAAGGCCAAGACCGAACTGAAGGCCAAGCAGGCGGATGCACTCAAGGCCGAGGCCCAGGCCGTGTTCAAGGAGAAGGAGCATGGCCTCGCCCAGGCCCGGTGGAAGGACGCGCAGGACAACCGTGCCCCATCGGCGCCCTCGGCCGCCACGCAGGATGCGCAGAAGCAGGTCGACAAGGCCAGGGCGACCTACGCTTTCTACGACCCTTTGGCGGCCGCGACCCCCTTCAACGGCGGGTCGCCGTTCCTCAACGGGCTCGGGCCGCTACCCGCCACGCCCTCGCTTGGCGGCAGCCCGCTGTCGCCGGGGCTTGGACCGTTGCAGCCGAAGCCGACCCTCGGCGGCAATCCGCCACTGTCCCTGCGGCCCACGCAGGGCTTGCCGGTCGCCAAGCATGACGTCGACGGCTATGCCAAGCAGATCCAGGACGTCTACGCCCAGTCCGGCGCAGCCACCGCTGCCCAGCAGCTCGCGCAGGCGATGGGAGACACGAGCCTGAGCCCCGAGCAGCGCAAACAGCTGATGGACAAGGCCCAGCCGGTCATCAGCAAGCTTGCCGAGACGGCGGGCCAGCAGGCGCGCCACACCGACCTGCCGGCCGATGGCCAGGCCGGCAAGACCACGGGCATCGACGACAAGGCGGAGTACCGCGCGCTGGTCGACGACCTGGCCACGGCTGCCGATGCCGCTGGCGACCCGGCGCACGCGCGGCAGCTCGCGCAGACGCTGCTGAACCATCTGGCTGCGGCAGCCACGCCGGGCGGCGGTGCCGACCGGCTCGACCTGTTTGGCGACGCCCTGAGCGCGCACAACGCCGGCAAAGGGGCGCTGCACGACGCGGTGCTGTTCGCGCTGCAATCGCCGCAGAACGCGCAGCCGGGCTCGGTGCTGGCGGCGCCGCCCGACGCGCTGGCCGCCACGGTCCGCCTGATCGCGGGCGTTCCGCAGCCGTCGGGCGTGCCGGGCGCTTCACCCGCCGAGCTGGCGGCGATGAAGACCTACACGGACGACGAGGTCGGCCTGTCGCACGAGCTGCTGCTCGACGCGCGCAAGAAGGAAGGCGAGCTCGCCAAATACAAGCCTGGCACCGAGGACTACGAGAAGGCGTCGCAGGCCTATCGCAGCGCGGCCAACCTGACGATCCGGGAGCGTGCCAAGAGCGAGCAGGCCATCGCGGCGGAGCTGCGCCAGACCTACAAGGCCGATCCGAAGAACGCCGTCGCCACCGAAGATGCGGCGCACGAGATCGCCAAGCGCTTCCGCGACGACCCCGAGGCCCAGATGGTGGTCGACAGCGCGTTGAAGACGGTCAAGACCGAGAACGCCCAGCAGCGCGACACCGGCAACAAGCTCTACGAATTCCACCGCGCAACCGACGAGGTCACGACGCTGCAGGCCCAGCTCAACGCGACCGGGCACACCGACGACGGCGCCTACAAGTCGGCCCTGGCCACCTACGAGACCAAGCGCAATGCGGCGATGGAGGCCCTGGGCCACGAGATCTCCCTGGCCACGGCGGGCGAGCCGGCCGGCGCAGCGCGCGACAAGGCGATCGATGATGCCGCGATGGGCCTTGTCGACCGCTACCTGGGTGACGAGGACCTGGCGCGCATGGCCGCGGCGGCCCGCATCATCAGCCACACGCAGGATGCCAGCGGCACCACCGACCAGATGCTCGCTCTCGGCAAGGCGATGCCGCCCGAAACCAGCCTGCAGATCCGCGAGCTGGTGATGTCGGACCCGGGCGTCAAGAAGCTCGTCGACAGCTATGTGAACGAATCGGCCCAGGCCGTGACGGATGCCTACGACAAGGGCGTCAAGGACTACAAGGACGAGTACGGGGACACCTACCGAAGGGACAAGAACTATGCAGCGCCCGCCACGGCGGCCACGCGCAAGTTGATGGAGCTGACGGACCCGGCCAAGCACCCGGAACTCACGCCTGAGATCACGGCGCGCATCGTCAACAAGCTGTTCGGCCCGAACAGCAACGGCACCTTGGACAAGGTGATCGACGACGTCTCGCTGCATGGCGACCATTCCGCGGAGCTGATGACGATTGATGGCACGCCTGACGATTTCAAGTCCTTCCGCGGCATGGACAACGACATGCTGTTGGGCTACGGCTTGAAGGATTTCGACGAGATCATCGGTGGCGTCAGCACGGTCATCGACCGTGCGGCGGCCGGCTCGCACCCGACCGGGAATGCAGCGGACGGCAAGCCGACGATGGCCTGGGAGTCCGACGAGGTGCAGAAGGCCGTCGAGTCCGCCGGGCAGGCCTTCACGATGAACATCGTCGAGAACTGGGGACCACAACAGGGCCGCCTCAATGGCGGCTTCCAGCGTGCCATCGCCAACGGCTCCGGCGCGACGCTGGCGCTGGAGACGGCCCGGCAGGAGAAGGACTTCCAGTTCAAGATGGACTGGGGCCCCGCCGGTGGGCACAAGGTCGACCTCGCCAAGGAAACGCTGCAAAGCACGTCACAGGGGCTGGACGACCTGAAGAAGAACTCGCGCCAGCTGTTCGAGGACCAGCACAAGAAGATGGCTGCCCTGGAAGTGCCGCAGTTGCGATTCGGCAAGCTGATGACCGAGGAGCAGCAGCAAAAGGCCATGCAGGCCGTCATCAAGCAGCATCCCGATTTCGCCAAGGACTTTCAGGACGGCAAGCAGGCGCTGGACGCGCGCGGCTACCGCCTGCTGCGCGACAGCGAGATGGTCACTTTCTATGGCGCGGACGACAAGCTGGGCAAGCAGGACGGCTTCAGCCAGGTGAACGACAAGCGCACGTCGTTGATGGATGACGACTACACCAAGACCATGCTGATGGGCAGCGATGCCGCCTCCACCCGCATCAAGGAGCAGGCGGTGCATTCATCGCTGAACTGGATGCGCGACGCCGGCATCGCGCCGCCGGCGGCCCTGGGGCCGGTGCCGGTGAATCTCTATCTGCAGTGGACCGGCGACTTCGCCGAGAACGCCATCGAGAACAACAAGCTCAAGGGCAAGTACGGTGCTGGCTACGCGCGCCTGGGCAACCACGGGCCGGCGGCTGCGGCGAGCTGGGGCGCGGTGGGCGTCACGCAGCTGTGGTTCACCGACTATCTCTATCACAACGTCAATTTCGACGCGAGCCAGTCCTGGCGAAAGCCGGTGTTGCTGGGGCTGGTGGGGGGCTTCGCGGGCATCAAGGTGCTGGAGGCCGGTGCCGCGCTGGCGCACAAGGGCGCGCAGGCACTGCCGCCGGGCATGCAGCAGATCCTCAACGACACCAAGGGCCTGCCCAGTGTCGAGACGATCCGGCGTGGCAGCGAGTTCACCCGCACCGCCGAATGGCGTTCCATCGGCTTCTTCGGCCTGCTGCACGCCGACGCCGCGGTGTGGGACTTGAGCCGGGTCAACAGCGAGGTCAACAATTTCCAGGACGGCAAGCCGGTCGACCAGCGCAACTTCTGGACCGCCACGGTCAACCTGTCCAACGATGTCGCGATCTCGACGCTCGAGTTCAAGGGGGCCTGGAACCTGCTCAAGGACCCGTTGGTCACCACCGAGGAGGCCAAACGCATCGCCGCAACGGGTGGCACGGCCGTGACGCGGGATGGCCCGATCAAGGGCGCACAGTTGGCCGTCGAGAAGTTTGTCGACAAATACGCCCTGACCCGCTTCGGCCTGAAGACCGTGATGGCGCCGTCCACTTTCTACGAATTCATCGGCAAGCAGATGGCCAAGAAGCTGCCCTTCATGGAAGCTGGCCCTGCCGGCTGGCTGGCCACCATGGCCTGGACGGCCACCGACCTGATCAACTGGTACGGCAATGAACAGAAGATCCACAAGCAGCTGGAAGCGGTGGACCGCGACTACCTCTCCGCCGCCGGCATGCACCCGGACGCCGCAGACAACCTCGCCGACCGTGACCTGCTGAAGGCCAACTTCAACCGCTGGCTCAGTGGTGAATCGCTGGCCGAGGGGCTGCTGGATGCCTATAGCGATGCCAGTGGCGACCCCGACAAGTTTGTCGACTGGGTCAACGAACTGCAACGCACGGGTCGGCTGGAGCAGGTGCGCCAGGCGTCTGAATACGACGCCGATAAGCGCGCACCGGAGCACTACGAGGCCTTCCTGGCTCTGCCCGAGGACCCGACCAAGGTGGATCTGTCCTATTCGAGCGTGGCCTACAACAAGGACAAGAAGCGCTTCGAGGACCCGATGACGCAGACCTACTACCGCGGGGGCAGCTGGGTCTACGACAAGGACATTGCGGCCGCCTCTGGCGCCGCCAAGGTCAACGACCCCAACAAAGGGCATTACTTCATCGACTACAACCCGAAGTCGCGCGAGATCCATTGCATGGCCGACATCAACATCCCCCTGTCCGCCCGCGGGGGGCAGGGGCTGAAGAACTGGCTGCACGCGCACGGCATGGCGCCACCACCGCTGCCAAAGCCCGACGACAAGCCTGCGACGCCGACCGACACATCCAAGACCGCGCGCAGCAATACCTACACCGTGCAGGAGAACGAGAGCGTCTGGGGCATTGCCGGCAATGACCCGAAGGTCGTGGAGTGGATCTATGACCACAACCTGTGGCTGAACGACCGCATGGAGAGCGACGAGCGGCCCATCAACGCGCGCGGCGGCCAGAACCCCAACTACATCGAAGTGGGCGATGTGCTGGTGCTGCCCGATGGATATCACCCACCGAAGTGATGAGCTGCGACCGTGCTCCTTTGGGCGCGGCGCTGCGCCGGCGCGCTCAGTCGGCGCAGCGCGCTTGCGAATCGCCGTCGTGACGTCAGGCGACGTGCGGCGTTGGCCCCAGCGCGGCCTGCATCAGCTGCAGGCGGTTGCGCACGCCGAAGCGCTTGCGCAGCTGGCGCATGTGGTAGTCGACGTTGTGCAGCGACAGGTCGAGCTGTGCGGCAATGAGCTTGTCGGGCAGGCCGCGCGCCAGCCCCGCCAGGATCTCGGACTGCAGCGGCGTCAGCGCGCCGGCCGCACCGCTCAGGCCGTCCGCTTGCGGCGCCAGCGTGTAGCGGCTGTAGAACTCGTGCAGGCACAGCGCCAGCGTCAGGACCTGGCCCAACACGGCATCGGTCATCCAGTCGCGGCCCGATCGCTTCGATATCAGGCTGACGATGTGACGATCACGGCCCGGCATGCTGGGCAGACCCATCATCACGCCGCTGCCAGCGCCGGTGGCGCGCAAGTCGTCGAAGAAGCGCTGGCGCAGGCCTTGCAGATAGGAAGGCGTTTCGGCCTCGGCCTCCAGTTCTTCCAGCGTCCACATGGCCGGCAAGCCGGACTCGGGGACGCGCTGCAGCCGCGGATCGACCAGGTGGTAGGACTGGGTGAAATAGTGTTCCGTCCAGGCCGGATCGGCGTAGGTCGTGCAAAACGACCGTGGCACGGGCCGGTCCCTGGCCTGGCTGAAACAGCCGTAGCCCAGCCATTCGAAGCCGAGCGACTGCAGCATCGCCTTCACCGAGCGCTGGCGCAACGCCGGCGTCTCGGCTGCCATCAGCTCGACGAGCAGCGCCGGCTGCAGCCGCGGCTGCGTCAGGTCTCGTTCCACCCCCGGCGGCTCGTCGTGCAGCAAGACCGGCGCAGCGCCGCCTGCTCCCGGCGGTACAGCGTAGTCGTCACGGCGGAACGCCGCTCCCAAAGACGTCAACATTCCCATGCCACACACCTCGGCTGCGCACCAGTTCCAGATACCGCATAAGGCGAGAAACGCCGAGCGACCGGCTCATGGCGTTTCAGCTGGATACGCTTTAGTCGACTGGCGACGAACCGCAGCTTTGCAGTGACTGCGACACGACGTCCGGGGTGGTGCCGGTCCGACTGAGGCCGTTGTGGCTCTCCACCTCTCGCAGGATGCTCAGACTCCTTCGCCACGCGGCGCATGCCCGTTGGTTCTGGTGGCCGGCGGCCAGTGCCTGGCCCAGCAGGTAATGGGCGACACCTTGCTTGTAGCGGGTGTTCAGGTCGCGCAGCGAGCCCTCGGGCAGGCTTTTGTAGCCATCCACCGCCTGCTGCGCGGCTGCCACGGCGGCGACGGCATCACCGTTGGCCAGCAGCGCCCGGCTCATCGAGCCGGTGACGATGGCCACCTCGGCGCGCAGCTGCGCGTTGCTGGGATCCCTGCCGCTCAGTTCGGAGAGGATCTGCACCGCCTGCCGGTACGCATCGGCCGCGTCGCGCGGCTGCTTCGCGCGCATCAACGCCGCGGCCAGGTTGGCGTTGTGGGCCGCGAAATTGCGCTTCAGGCGCGCATCGTCGCCATGCTTTTGCACGATCGGCCCTTGCAGCTCAAGGGCGCGTCGGAACGCGGTGATGGCCAGCTGAACCGTCGCTGGGTCCTCGTCGCGCTCGAAGTAATAAGTGCCTTCTTCCAGATGCGTGGTGGCGAGCCCGGACACGGCGGCCTCGTCACCCGGGCGGCTTGCCAGGATGGCAAGGTACAGCCGGCGGGCGGTTGCCAGGCTTTTGAAGAACGGCTCCACCTTGTCGACGAAACGCTGGACCTGCGCAAGCTGGGAATGCATGGCGGCATGGGTGAACTGCAGGTCCTGATCAAGCGGGCCACGCGAGGCCAGCTGGTCCATCAACGCGACACCCTTCGCCACCAGCGACACGGCCTCGGCATCGTCATCCTGGGAGCCCAGCAGCGTGCCCTTGCGCTGATAGAGCTGGGCGAGCGCGGCCACGGCGTGGGATTGCGTCGGTTCCGCGACGCGCGGGTTGCCGACGAGATCCTTCACCAACGCGATGCCCCGGTCGTAGCTCTCCCGCGCACTTTTCGGGTCGCCGAGGTTGGACGAATAGGGGCGGCCCTGGATGTCGCCGATGCTGCGGTAGCCGCTGGCCAGCTCGATCTGCAGTTCGTCATCGCCTTTGGCTTCGACGCTCAGTTGACGCAGCGAGTCCAGCGCGTTCTGCACGACCATTTGCCGCGCCGCCGTGCCCCCTGGCAGCGGGGCGATCGCTTTCTGCAGGTCGCGCAGCATGATGTTGGCCAGCTTGCGGACGTCGGCGAAGTGCTGCTCCGCACGGGCCTTCTGCCGGCGCGCTTCGTACACCTCATAGGCCACGACGGTGGCGCCGGCGAACAGGGCCAGCAGCGACGCGGAGAGCGCCAGACGGTGGCGTCGCAGGAAGCGGCTCATGCGGTAGCGCCAGGCGTGGCGCCGGGCCTCGACCGCCAGGCCTTGCAGGTGCCGGGAGAGATCGTCCGCCAGTTCCTCCGCGCAGGCATAGCGCATGGCCGGCGACTTGTGCAGCGCCTTCATCACCACCGCATCCAGGCCACCGCGCAGTTGCCGTTTCAATGTGCGGGCGTCGCTCAAGGTGGCGTCGACCGCGCGGCTCGGCCAGGGGGGCGCGTGCTCGCAGATCGCCTGACTCAGCAAACCGTCACCGGCGTCGTAGGGGCTGGTTCGAGCCAGCAGGCGGTACAGCACCACGCCCAGCGAGTAGACGTCGCTCGCCGGCGTGACCGGCTCGCCGCGGATGTGCTCGGGACTGGCGTATTCAGGCGTCAGGATGCGATAGGCCCACCCTGTGCGCTTGTTGTCGGCCGGCGCCGGACACAGCTGCTCAGCGATGCCGAAATCCAGCAGCTTCACCGTGCCGTCGTCGCGAACATGGATGTTGCTCGGCTTCAGATCGCGGTGCACCACGCCTCGTCGGTGCAGGTAGCCCACCACGTGGCAGACGGTGACGAAAAGGCGCAGCCGTTCGTCGACCCCGAGCCCGCGGTCGTCGCAGTAGGTGTCAATGGCGTCGCCCTGAACGAGTTCCATCACGAACCACGGCGCACCGTCGCCGGTGACACCGGCGTCGATCAGCTTGGCGAGGTTGGGGTGATCCAGCGAGGCAAGCATGCGCCGTTCGGCCCAGAACGGTTCCAGGGCCACCGCCTGGTCGGCGTCCGCCCGCATCACCTTGACCGCGACCTGCTGCTCGTACTGGCCGTCCGCGCGCTCACCGAGATACACCTCGCCCATGCCTCCCCGCGCAATCAGCGACACGAGCCGGTAGGCGCCGAGCGTTCGCCCGACCCATGCGCCCGCGGCGCGCTGCTCCAGCGCCTCGAGCATGAACTCGGCGGGCGGCTCGTCCAACGCGCTTGCCGCAATGCCGGCGGCTTCAAGCAGTTCTTCAACCTCGCGCATCAACGCCGAATCGCCAGCACTGGCTTGCCGCACGAAAGCCTTGCGCTCGTGCGCCGGACGCTCGATGGCGTCGGCCACGATCGACTTGGCACGCTGCCAGAGTTCGACGTCTATCGAGGCGCTCAAGGGCGGTGCTTCCTGGGACGACGGTTCGAGCTCATGCAGGCGCGACGGCGGGCAGGTTGCCGCGCCGCGGGACGCCCGCAGCCGGCCACGCCATCTCGCGCAGCAGCCAGGCACGCGCCGTCACCCATTCGCGCTTCACCGTTGCCGGAGAAATCCCCAGCGCCTCGGCGGTCTCGTCGATGCTGAGGCCGCCGAAGTAGCGGAGCTCGACAACCTGGTTCTGCTGCGGGTCCAGACGCTCCAGCCGCTGCAGGCACTGGTCGAGCGCTAGGATGTTGATCGCCAACTCGCCCGCCTGTACCGATTGGTCCCAATCGGTCGGCACTTCATGAAGCTCGTCAAGGCTCACGGCGATCTGGCCACCGCCGCGTTTGCCGGCCTGACGTGCGCGAGCATGGTCGACCAGGATGTGGCGCATCAGCTTGGAGACCAGCGCGAACAGTTGAGAGCGTGACTGCCACTGCACTTCACGCTCCTGCGACAAGCGCAGGAACGCCTCATGGACCAGGCCGGTGCCCTGCAGCGTGTGGCCCGAGCGCTCGTGCCGAAGATGGCGGCGCGCGAGATGACGCAGATCGTCATACACAAGCGGAATCAGGCGCTCGAACGCCTGGCCGTCGCCGTCGGACCATTTCCGAAGCAATTGCGTCACCGGGCCGTAGGCCATTTCGTCAACGGGTGCGCTCGTCATGATGCAAATGCTCCTCGCTCAAACTGCTCGGGGTGCGCAGCCTACGTCTGCAAATGGCGATCGATGCACCGTTTTTTGGCAGCAGCCTCATTTCAGGGACATTGAAATCGCTTACACGCCGACGGCCTTGGCCATTTCGTGCCGCTGGACTGAAGGGTAAGGTTCGGCAGGGGCGTCATCAGCGATGAAGGTCTTTGCCGACCTGTCCCACGCTTGTGCGACGGGTGTCCAAGCGAAGCCCTCCTGCACCTGCTACTCGCCGCCGCCCGGGTGGTCCCGGGCTCGTGCGGTCGGCGGCGAGCCGCGATCGCGTTAGCGTCCTCACCCCAGCCTTGTTCGGGTGGCAAGAAGCTCTCGCCCCAGTCGCGGGGCAGCGCCGCACTGTCCGCCGCGCGATTGCCGTGGCCAGCCGGAGCAATCGGGTGCGGGAGGAGGAGGGCGTCGACGGGGCGGCCACCGTGGCGTGATGCGGCTCTGGCGCGGTGCATGGCTTGTCTCCAGTCGTCGATGTAGGCGTTTTTCGAGAGCCGGGCGCGGTCACCGGACTGTCGATGGGCCGGACTGTGCGGACAAATGTTATCGATGTCATTTGGGTTTACACCAGTATGGTGCGCATGCCCCAGCGATGACAACGCTGGCGGAAAGTGGCGGGCATGCAGTCTGCGAAGCTGTCGCGGTGCCGAAGCTAGTCGGGCATTGCCGCTCGCATGGGTCATGCTCTTTGGCTCGGGCGACGACGAGGCAAGTGAAGAGAGGGCCGTCGAGGGCCATTCCGATGCGGC
Source organism: Roseateles sp. P1_C6 (assembly GCF_056406315.1). NCBI lineage: Bacteria > Pseudomonadati > Pseudomonadota > Betaproteobacteria > Burkholderiales > Sphaerotilaceae > Roseateles > Roseateles sp. P1_C6. Next base: position 3,480 of record NZ_JBFUAK010000011.1, on the reverse strand, counting down.
GTGAAAGGGTCACTTTCGCGCCGCTGGATTGGTGCGGTGGGAGGCCGTCCCCAGAATGAATTCCACCCGAGACCCCTCGATCTGGAGTTCAACATGAAGACGTTTCTTGCCACCCGCATCGCTGCCGCAGCGATTGCCTTGTCCCTGGCGCCGCTCGCCGCGAACGCGGCGCCTTCCACCACGGCATCAGCCAATGTGGCGACTGCCGCGAACGTGCAGTACCGCAGCGTCGTGATCGACGGCGTGAAGGTGTTCTACCGCGAGGCGGGGCCGAAGGATGCGCCGGTGCTGCTGCTGCTGCACGGTTTCCCGACTTCGTCGCAGATGTTCCGCAACCTCATCCCGCGCCTGGCCGACCGCTACCGCGTGATCGCGCCGGATTACCCGGGTTACGGCCAGAGCGACATGCCGCCGATGGACAAGTTCGAGTACAGCTTCGATCACCTGGGCGCGGTGATGGACAGGTTCACGCAGGTGTTGGGCCTCACGCGCTTTGCGCTGTACGTGCAGGATTACGGTGCGCCCATTGGCTACCGGATTGCCGCGGCGCACCCGGAGCGCATCTCGGCCATCGTGGTGCAGAACGGCAATGCATATGACGAAGGCCTGGACAACGACTTCTGGAAGCCGATCAAGGCCTATTGGGCCAACAAGACCGAGGCCAATGCCGCACCGTTGCGCGCAGCGCTGGAGCTGGGCACCACGCGCTGGCAGTACACCGAAGGCGTGCGCGACGCGGCCAACCTCAGCCCCGACGCCTGGGTGCTGGATCAGGCCTACATGGACCGACCCGGCAACAAGGACATCCAGCTGGCGCTGTTCCACAGCTATGGCAGCAACCCCGGCCGCTACCCCGAATGGCAGGCCTACTTCCGCGAGCATCAGCCGCCCATGCTCATCACCTGGGGCAAGAACGACAAGATCTTCCCGCCGGCCGGCGCCCACCCTTACCTGCGCGACCTGCCTAAGGCCGAGCTGCACCTGCTGGACACGGGGCACTTCGCGCTGGAGGAGGACAGCGCAGCAATCGCGGCGCTGATGCGCGACTTCCTGGCGCGCAAGGTTCGCAACTGAGCGTGTAACGGAGACGGTGAGGCGTCAGCGAAACGCGGGGTTGGCCCGCAGTCTCTCGATCAGCAAGTCCAGCAGCGCCCGGACCTTGGCGTTCGGGCGCCGCCCCTGGCGGTGCAGCACATGCACCGGCACGGGCCCGGGCTCGTAGTCGGGCAGCAGCACCTGCAGCCGACCGTCGCGCAACGCATCGGTCACCTGGTAGGACATGATGCGCGTGATGCCGAAGCCCGCGATGGCCGCCGTGATGGCCGAGTCGTTGGTGGTGGTCATCAGCGCGGGGCGCAGTTCGCACACCAGCGGCTCGCTGTCGTCCTTGAAGCGCCAGCGCGCCGTGGGCGTGACGCCCGTGGCGGAGATGATGGTGTGGTCGACCAGCTCGCTCGGGTGCTGCGGCGCGGCGCGGCGCTTGAGGTAGCCCGGCGAAGCGACCAGCAGCCGCCGGATGGTGCCCACGCGCGTCGCCTGCAGCGAGGAGTCGGGCAGGTCGCCCAGGCGCACCGCCACGTCCACCCCCTCGTCGTCCATGTTCACCATGCGGTCCTCGAAAAGGCACAGCGCTTGGGTTTCCGCGTAGCGGCCCAGGTACTCGGCAATCAGAGGTGCGATGTAGAGGTTGCCGAACAGGACGGGCGCCGTGATCGCCACGCGGCCGCGCGGCGTCGCGTGCACGCCGCCCACGGCGCTGTCCGCATCGTCCAGGTCGGCCAGGATGCGCCGACAGTCGTCGAGGTAGCTTGCGCCTGCCTCCGTCAGCCGAACGACCCGCGTCGTGCGCGTGAACAGCGGCACGCCGAGGTGCCCCTCCAGGTCGGCCACCGCGCGCGTCACGCTGGCGGGTGACAGGTTGAGCTTGCGTGACGCGCCCGCAAAGCCCCCCGCCTCGGCGACGGCGGCGAACACTCGGAGGGAATGCAACTGGTCCATGGAGGAAGTGTCTGTGATGCCGGCGATGCGCCAAGCAGTCCACCGCGCCGTGCAATGGTCACTTTCACCGCGCCTCGTTGGTGCCCGGCGCCGCGCTTCCCAGAATGGAGCCATCCCCACTGGAGGCGAATCAACATGAACGCGAGCACCCTCACCACGGCGCCCACGGGCGCGCGTCCGATGCATTACCTCCCCGTCGCGCTGTTCGGGGCCAGCATGGGCCTGACCGGCCTGAGCGTGGCCTGGCGCCTGGCGCATGTGCGCTTCGGCGTTCCCGAGGCGATCTCGCAGTGCATCGCGGCGGTGGCCGGCCTGGCCTTTGCCGTGCTGTTGGCCGCCTATGGCGTGAAGGCGGCGTTCGCGCCCGATGCCGTGCGCGCTGAATTCAAGCACCCCGTTGCCGGCCACATGTTCGGTCTGTTCATCGCCAACCTGCTGTTGCTGCCCATCGTGCTTGCGCCGCTGTCGCTCGCCTTCGCGCGCGCCCTGTGGGTGGTAGGAGCCGTCTTGATGCTCGTCTTCATGGTGCCGGTGGCCGGCCGGTGGGCGACAGGCCTGCGGCAAGCTCGCGAGAGCGCCACCCCGGCCTGGATCGTCCCGGCCGTTGGCCTGCTCGACGTGCCCCTTGCGGCCCCAGCGCTGCACTTGCCAGCGTCGTGGCATGCGGCGCTGACGCTGTGCTGGGCAGTCGGCCTGGCGATGTCCGTGCTGCTGCTCGCCGCCGTCGGCGCGCGACTGCTGTTCGGCACACCGTTGCCAGCCCCCATGCAGCCCACCCTGCTGATCCTGGTGGCGCCCGCAGCCGTTGGTGCATCGAGCCACGCCGCGCTCTCCGGCGGCCACAGTGATCTGCTGGCACTGGGCCTGTTCGGTGCCGCGCTGCCGCTGCTCGTCGTACTCGTCGCCCAGCTCCGCCGCGCATGGCGTGCGCCGTTCAAGACGATCTGGTGGGCCACCAGCTTCCCGCTCGCGGCGTGCGTGATCGCCTCGCTGCAGATCGCCGCCGCCTTCCGGTCGCGCGTCGCCGATGGCCTGGCTGCGCTGCTGCTCGCCTTTGCATCGATCGTGGTTGCGTGGCTACTGTTTCACACGCTGCGCGGGGTGGGGCAGGGGAGGCTGAGGGAGATTGTGTGATGGGTGAGCGTCTAACCGAGGCCTAGCGCGCCCCGTGTTGCTGCCGTCGTGGAGGCTGCTGTTGGGTTCTGAAGCGCCAGTATGAGGAAGCTGCGTTGGTGCTCGTTCAAGGCTGACTCGGGCTCAGGTACCAGGGCGGCGGGTCACGCCAGGGTTGGGCTTCACGTCCTCGTCAAGCTCGCGGATGATTCAGTCGTTTGCCTACACGTTGGATCGTGTCTCTCTTCTATGGTCTCGCTTCCACCCACTGCAAGGAAACGACATGAGCTTCTTCTCCAAGATCCTCGAAAAACTCGGGATCGGAAATCACCCGGACGGTGCGCCATCCGCGGTGCCAGCCCCCGCAGG
>NZ_JBFUAK010000010.1:0-325539 GCF_056406315.1 Roseateles sp. P1_C6 | reverse complement strand
CGGTCGAGGCGCCTTCGAGCTGGCCGGCGTCGACCTCGTGCTGGCGAACCCAGGTGTGCAGCGTCTGCGGTACGCAGCCGATCTTGCCGGCGATGGACTCGATGGCGGCCCACTGCGACGGGTGCTCAGCGCGGTGCTCCAGCACCATGCGCACGGCGCGCTCACGGACCTCAGGCGAAAACTTCGTGGACTTCCTCATAGCTCCATTCTCTTGAGTTGGAGCCTCCTCGAAACCCGGGGCGGTTCAGCCTCGTACCAATCTTGAGCGTTATCAAGACAGGAATTTGCATTGTCGAAGCAGAAGTCCGGGACAGGATTTCGCGGAATGCAGGTGTCCCCGGACATGGCGGGCGTAGAAACTGAAACGGACAGCAGAAAGCAGAGCGAGACCGATAAAGCCTTATACATAGTTACCTCTCTGATGAATTGTCATGACCGACGTGACGATGTGCCACCTACTGATGAACCGGACCTAACGTCATGTCGACGCTGATCCTAGTGCTGGGCGCTACTTGGGCACCGCGGTCTTTCCCTTCCCTAACTTCTCGGTCGGCTGCCATACTTTTGTTAAAGGGCTGACCTCCGAAGTGCCTCAGACAGCCTAAGCCGTCCTCTTGCATTCCTGTCTTTGTGGCAGCTTAGTGGCTCTCAAACAGGAACCTTGTCGACGCGACAGGCGCTTTGTTGTCGCAGCGGGCAACGGGTAGTCCAACGTGCTTCGCACGCTTCCGGCCGCCGCTCATGTCCAACGTTGAACGGCACCTTTCTGGCTGTTCACTTCACCATTGCCGACTTCCGCTCTGGGCACCGACCTGCCTCTCGAAACGCCGACCGCCAGGACGCCGGCAGCTTGGTGCCCTAAGCGGAAGGTCGAGATCGACAGCGGAGGACTGCTCCGCAGCGAGTGCCGTCATCCGCGGCAGGTCGCCGGGTTCACGGTCTTGGACAGGAAGCAGTCGTCGAGTCACCTGTCGACATGGCAGCAACGACTGCTTTCGAGCGGCGAGGGTGCGCCACACGCACCTCACCCCGACATCTCTGCAGCGGAAGCTGCAAGCAACCGTCCGATCGCTCAAGCGTCATCTGGGTATCCCTGAAAGAGCCTTCCTGCCGAAGGCATCAGGGCAGTTCCCGCAAGGACTCCCAGGACTGTTTCAAGTGGTCAATGAACCACCTGCCCGCGGGCCCGGGCGGTTCGGAAGCCGGGTGATACGCGGACATGGTCAACATGAAGCCCGTCCGCGGCATGTCGTCCACATCGAGGACAACCAGGGTGCCGTCAGCGATGTCCTTCTCGACCATGTGCAGTGGCATGCCGCCCCAGCCGACGCAGTCCTTCAGGAAGGCGTACTTGGTCGACAGATCGGCTAGGCGCCAGGTCGACGGCGACACCACGCCGTAGTCGCGTCCTGCCATCAGGTCTGATCGGTCGGTGAGCACCAGCTGGACGTGCTTCGCCAGCTCGCTCCGGGGAATCCGATCTGCCCATGCCGCGAGCGGATGGTTCGCCGCGGCGACCGATACCAGGGGCAATTCGCCCAAGCGCTCGCTCACCAGCGACGGGAACGTCACAGCCGGCAAGGTCGAGAGAATGCCCAAACTGCACCGCCCATCCAGCACGGGCTGGTAAGCCGCTCCCAGGCCCTCCACGAACAGGCGCAACGGCGTAAGAGGGAATTGGCTCGCAAATGCCCTTGCGGCAGCGCTGACGAGCGCAGTGGGGAAGAACACGTCAACCACCACCGAGAGCTCGGTCTCCTGGCCTGCCGCCATCAGCTTGGCTCGGGCCTTCAGCGTGTCCACACCAGACACGATGTTGCGGGCGTCGGCCAGCAGAAGCACACCCTCCGCGGTGAGCTTCGGAAACCGGCCTGAGCGGTCGAAGAGCACCACGCCGATTTGCTGCTCCAACCCGCTGACCCAGCCGCTCACCGCTGACTGCACGCGGTTGAGCTTGCGTGCGGCGGCGGAAAAGCTGCCCTCGTCCACCGCGGCGATGAACGTCCTGAGCTGGTCCAAGGAAACGCCGTCGAGCAATTGAGACTCCTTCCATCTCTTAAACAGATGGATCGAATCTCAATATACCGGCTTCTCAGAATGAAAGCCGGTCTCCATCATTCGTTCCCATGCAGTCATCGCTGCAAAGGATAGGAGGCAGCAGGGACCCATCTCTGTTTTAGCCCCAGTTCCTGCAAGCCACCCTCAAAGGACCCGTCCCATGCGCAAGACCCTCATCGCGGCCGCACTGGCCGCCGCCACCGCACTCGTCGGCACTGCTCACGCGGAAGTCGCAACCTACAGCATCGACCCCACGCACACCTTCGTGACCTTTGAGGTCACCCACTTCGGCACTTCGACCAACCGCGGTCGGTTCGAGAAGAAGGAAGGCACTGTTCAACTCGACAAGGCGGCCAAGACCGGCAAGGTCGAACTGACGCTCGAGACCGGCTCCATCAGCACCGGCACGGCCGCGTTCGACCAGCACCTGCAGAGCGACAACTTCCTCAACGCCGCCGCGTTCCCGACCGCCAAGTTCGTCGCCAGCACGTTCAGCTTCAACGGCGACAAGGTCAGCGAAGTGGCGGGGCAACTCACGCTGCTGGGCAAGACCCTCCCCGTCGTGCTGAAGGCCTCCAACTTCAACTGCTACACGAACCCCATCCTCAAGCGCGAGGTGTGCGGCGGTGACTTCGAGACCACGATTCAGCGCAGCCAATGGGGCATCGGCTGGGGCATCAACTTTGGCATCCCCGACACCGTGAAGCTCGCCGTGCAGGTCGAAGCCGTCAAGCAGTAAGCCCGCTGCGAACCACCCCCACCCACTTCGAGACCCAACATGCAACTCCTTCATCTTGACTCCAGCGCCCTCGGCGTCGCGTCCGTCAGCCGCCAGCTGACTGCTGAAATCGTCGCCCGCCAGAAGGCGCTTCACCTGGACATCCGGGTGACCTATCGGGACCTTGCAGCCGACCCCGCCTTGCACCTCACCGGCGCTCATATGGCCGCGCGCATGGGTGCTACCAGCGACGACGCCACCATCAACGCCGACCTGGTCAAGGGCAACGCCTACATGGACGAACTGCTCGCCGCAGACGTCCTCGTCATCGGCGCACCCATGTACAACCTGTCGATTCCGACGCCGCTCAAGGCCTGGATCGACCGCGTCGCCGTGGCCGGCAAGACCTTCCAGTACACCGCGACCGGGCCGCAAGGGCTGCTCAAGGGCAAGACGGCCTTCATCGCATCGGCGCGGGGCGGCGTCTACTCGGCCGGCAGCCCGGCTGCTGCGCTCGAGCACCAGGAAAGCTACCTCATTGGCCTGCTGGCCTTCCTCGGTGTGACCGACGTGAAGGTCGTGCGCGCCGAAGGCATCGCGTTCGGGCCGGAAGCCAAGGACGCTGCCATCGCGAAGGCCCTCCAAGACATCGAGGCGATTGCGGCCTGAAGGGCACGCGCTTCGCACATCTCAAACCCCCATCGAAAGAATCATCATGACCTCCTACTCCATCATCGGTTCCGGCAACGTCGGCACCGCCCTGGCTCGCCACTTCGCCCGCAGCGGCATCTCCGTGCGGATCGCCAACACGCGCGGCCCAGAGTCCATTGCATCCCTTGCTGCTGAACTCGGCGACAAGGTGATTCCCGTCGCGCTGCAGGACGCTCTTGCGGCCGACGTCGTCATCCTGGCTGTTCCGTTCCGTGCTCACGCGGCGGTCGGCGGTGCCCTCCCGAACTGGTCTGGCAAGGTCGTTGTCGACGCGATGAACACCTACGGCATCTCGCCGGAAGAGTTGAAGGGGCAGGCTTCCACTGACGTGGTGGCTGCCGCCTTCCCGGGTGCGAAGGTCGTCAAGACGCTGAACCAGCTGCCGGCCAAGCTGCTCGCGCAAGACCCTGCGGTCAACGGTGGTCGGCGTGTCATGTTCGTGTCGAGCAACGACGCCGGCGCTGAGGCGGCGATGGCCAAGCTGGTCGCGGACCTGGGCTTCGCGCCGGTCCCTCTGGGCAGGGCGAACGAGGGCGGGCTGCTGATCGGTATGGGCGGGCCGCTGATCCTGCAGAACCTCATCAAGCTGAGCTGACTGCCGCCCACGGGTGGCTCACCCACTGCTCTCTTCGGATTGTTCATGCCCCGTTCCATCATCAGCGTCGCCCGGCTCGGCACCCCCTGGGAAACCATCGATCCGTTTCTCGTCTGCGCCTATCACCTCGACCACTATCCACCTGGGAACGCCGACTTGGGACCGGTTGAGCCACCACCTGCCGATACAGGTGCCGGAAAATCCTGGCGCATGTACTTCGGGCAGACGGTGCCGGGCTTCCCTGCCCACCCACATCGCGGCTTCGAGACCATCACCATCGTCCGCCAGGGCGTGGTCGACCACTCCGACTCACTGGGGGCCACAGCACGGTATGGCGCTGGCGATGTGCAATGGCTGACGGCGGGAAGTGGCGTCGTGCATGCGGAGATGTTCCCTTTGTTGGACCCCCTCAAGCCGAACACGCTGGAGCTGTTTCAGATATGGCTAAACCTGCCGGCGCGCGACAAGATGGCTGAGCCCAGCTTCAAGATGTTCTGGGCCGAGGACATCCCGAGGCATGTTGAAGCTGGCGTCGATGTCACATGCATCGTCGGCACCTTGCACGGAGTGGACATGCAAGAGCCGCCGTCACCGCCTTCAAGGTCATGGGCGTCAGACCCTAGTTCGGACTTGGCCGTCTGGACGTTGAAGATGGCGCCGGGTGCGAGGTGGCAGCTGCCGGCTGCCTCGGGTAGCGGCACGCGCAGGCAGCTCCTCTTCTTCAAGGGCTCCACGCTGACCATCGACGGTGAGTGCGTCGACGCGCGTTCTGCTATTGAGGTCGACTGCTCCGCCGTGGTCGAGCTGGTCAATGGGTCAAAGGAAGCTGATGTACTGATGCTCCAAGGCCGCCCGATTGAAGAACCCGTCGTGCAGCACGGGCCGTTCGTCATGAACACGCTCGACGAAATCCGACGTGCTTACGTAGACTACCGAGACACCCGGTTTGGAGATTGGTCTTGGGGCGTCTACGACCCGAACCATGGCTCGAAGCGGGGAAGGTTCGCGTCAACCGATTGACGTTCGCGGACCGTGGTCAAGCGACTGCTCTCATGGGCGAAACTGCCGGTCGGTGCCAGCAGCGCTCAATGACCGGTCCGGGCGGCTGCTGTCGCTGATGTATCGGCATATGAATGACTCAGCTCAGCCTGGACCCGTAACTCGAACGAGGTCTGCTTTGGGCACATTCCCGCAGCTCGGTTCCGCGACGTTCGGGACAGCTTCGTGCCCATAGCCGAGATTGATCAGGTGCAGCAGGAGGCTGGGTGCTGCCGTTCGGTTTCAGCGGTCCGATAAGCGTTGCCGCCGACGCGGCCGTTGAACAAATCGATTTCTGTGCGTCAGCTGTACGTCGTGAAGCCGCCGATCAGCGAAGCAGGCACGCCATTGCCGTAGGAGCGCCGCAGGCTACTTTGCCAGGGTGCTGCACGCACCACGCTTTGTGGTTGACCACCACGCGCTGTCACCGGCCCGTCCACACCCCGTGCCGTTGCAGATCAAGGGCTGGACGGTCGCTGAAGGCAGCTTCGCGGCGATCAGATGAGGAAGCCGCCGTCCACCGGCAGCGCATGCCCTGTGGTGAACGAAGCGCTTTTCGAGCACAGCCACAGCACTGCCTGTGCAACTTCATTGGGCTCGCCGATGCGGCCCATTGGGTGCAGCGAGAGCACGCGCGCAGCCATCTGAGGGTCGCCCATCGCCAAGCCGGCCCGTTCGGCCAGCGGTGTGTGGATCACCGCAGGCGCCACTGCGTTGATGCGCACACCCTTGTCCGCGTACTCAAGCGCGGCGGCCTTGGTCAACCCGATCACGCCGTGTTTGCTGGCGTAGTACGCCACGCCGAGCCGGCCACCTGATAGGCCGGCTACCGACGCCATGTTCACGATCGCACCCTTGCTCTGCACGATGTGAGGCAACTCGTACTTCATGCTTAGGAAGACGCCTTTGAGGTTGACATCGATGACGTCATCCCACATGGCTTCGGGATAGCTCGCCGTCGGCACGAACGGCGCGCCTTCAATGCCGGCATTGTTGAAGGCGAAGTCCAGCCCGCCGTACTGCGCCACGGCCCTGCCCACCAGTGCTTCGACCTGCTCCGCCTGCGAGACATCGGTCTTGAAGAAGACCGCGTCACCGCCTGCGGCCCTAATCAACCGCACGGTTTCTTCCGATTCTTCTGCACGCCGGCTTGCGACGACGACACGTGCGCCTTCTTCGGCAAACAGCAGCGCAGTGGCGCGGCCGATGCCCGAACTGCCGCCGGTGACGAGGGCGACTTCGCCATTGAACTGTCTAGGCATGGAGCCTCCGTGAGGATGAACGGGCGGACGCGGGCCGATCGAACGGCCAAAGGCCCGTCTGCAGCATAGGCTTCTCGAAAGCCGTTTGCCTTGCCGATGGCCCCAATCACGGCACCCGTCGCCTGTCAGGCCGAAGACACCGACCAGCCGGTCCTGCTTACGCTCATCTCGAGCGCCAGCCAGCCGACCGGCGAATTGCCAGACGTGTTCAGCCCCGCAAAGTCACCTTGCGGCGACCCTAGGGGAAAGCCGTTCCCGGCCAGGAGCCGATGCCCGGGAGTGACAGCTCAGTGGATGCTCAATTTGAGCCCGTGAGCGAACAGATCGTCACCTCTCTACGTGTAATTGCCTCTCGATGGCAATGTCACCGGCACCACCCGGCCAATGCGTTTGCGCGCGATCGGAGCCAGGGTCTCTACAAGCCTGCCGACGGTGGTGCCTGGCTCGGCATCGCGTGATGTAACGTTGGTCGCTGTCCCTTCCTTCTCGCGGGGTATCTCTTGCCTGTCTTTCACCACGCTGGCGTCCGTCTGCATTACGACGTTCGAGGAGAAGGCCGCCCGGTGGTCTTCCTGCATGGAGGAACGGTCAACTTCAACACGAATTTCTCCGCTTTTGGATGGCGGGAAGATTTCGTTAGCCGTGGGTGTCAGGTCGTCGGTCTCGATTTCCGCGGCCATGGCCAGAGTGACAAGCCGCATGACGTAGGTGCGTATGGAACGGCAAACGTAGCCGGCGACGTAACGGCCTTGCTGGATCACCTGGGGTTGGATCGCGTCGACTTGGTGGCCTATTCGATCGGGACGGCCATTGCGCTTTGCCTGCTGCAGACGGTGCCGATGCGGATCAACCGGGTTGCACTGATCGCAACGGGGGACGGGCTGATTGGTCTGGCGCCACATGAGTTCAGTCGCATCCTGCCTGGGCTCGCCGCGGTGGTGGCGCGTTCCGAGTATCCAAAGGATCTTCCGAGGCACGTGGCGATGTATTGGAACTTCATTGAGACCAGCGGAGGCGACCGGGTGGCGCTGAAGGCGTTCGCCGATGCCTCGTATCCGCCGCTATCCGTAGCAGACGCGCAGCGCATCACCCATCCCGTTTTCGTGGTCAGCGGCGAGAACGATCTGGTGCTGGGTCGTGGTCCACGACTGGCCAGATCTCTTGGAAACGCCAGGTATCTCGAAGTCGCGGGCGCCGATCACTTCTCGCTTGCCGCTGACGGCTCGGTGAGAGAAGCGGTCGCAAGCTTCATCGATGAACAGGATGGATGAGGCGAAAGGGTGACCGGGATTCAGCCGGTGGGCCGCCCTGTACACCTTGAATCGGTCGCGCCGGCGGCAGTTCGAATTCGGCGACAGCTTTGCGGCAATGAGATCCGGCAGACGTATGTCTCCTGAGGGTTGAGACCGCCAGTTGGCCGGTTTGAGCAGCAGACATCAGGCGGTTGGCTGACGGACATCACTTGGCAGCAGGCGCATGGCGACGACATCCCGGACACGGCGAGCAGCTAAGTGTTCTGCGACGCCTAGGTGTTCCTCGAACTGCGCCCCGCCTCGTATGCTTTGACGCTTCATGAACAGCGATTCCAACAGACTAGCTAGCGCCCGCGCGCAATGGTGCTGGCGGGGAGAAGGCCGTCCCCCGTTCGCCGACGTCCCAGCATCGGGGCAGCATTCGGTCTGGGATTTCCCGCGCCCGCCCGAGCTCGTGCGTGAGACACGCGAGATTGTCGTGCGGTGGGGCAGCCGGGAGGTGGCGCGTACACGTGCCGCCTGGGCGGTGCGCGAGACTGCCCATCCGCCGACGTTCTACTTGCCGCTGGCCGACGTACAGCTTGGGCTGTTGCATCACGCGGGTGGCGGCTCATTCTGTGAGTGGAAGGGACCGGCTCGCTATTGGAATCTCGTTGACGGCGCGCACCGTTTGGACCAGGTCGCCTGGAGCTACCCCTATCCCTTGGCTGGTGCAGAGCCGCTCGCCGACTGTGTGGCTTTTTATGCCCACCCTCTCGACTGCAGCGTTGGCGGTGCGAAGGTCCAGCCGCAGCCAGGCGGCTTTTACGGAGGCTGGATCACGCCCGACCTAGCTGGTCCCTTCAAAGGCGGACCCGGCAGCGGAGATTGGTAGCCAGGCGGGCTGGCGGCCCGTCGCGCAAGACATGGCAACCCGCGCCATCGTTCAAAGCGCGAGCGTCGGCGAATGGCCGGTACCGGTGGGCCAGCAGTCGGTCAGCTGCCGAGCCTTTCAATGACCGTTGCGGCCGGTAGCGGCCACTGGATTCCGAAATCTGGGTGACATCAGCCAGCCTCTGCTGCCACCCGATTAATTTCGGCTTTGGGCACATTGCTGCCCCACGACTGACGAATCCGAGCGGCAGCACGCAGCCTTAAGCCGACGTCCCATACGCGGCCAGGGCTTAACTGCAAGCCGCGCCAAGATGTCGGCCTAGTCCGATCCAACTTTCACAGTCACCGGTTGGCGATGAAGACGCCTCGTCGCTTTTGGAGCAATGTCGGGTGATCCTGGCCGGCGAGATGACATAATCCGCCTAGTCGGCGAGACGATACGTTGCCGCCGATTGTTGGTCTGGTGTACCCACCTGTGTACCCAAGACGACGATTGCTGGGAAAGATGCAGTGTTTGCGCGGCCTGTAGCGCATTTTTGGATCCCGCCCCAGCCACCAAGAATGCAGGCCCCTGATTTCGATTGGAATCAGGGGTTTTTGCTTTCTGGGATTGGCGACCGGTTTCCGTGCCGAGTTGCACTGGTCCGAGTCTCGCCTGCGGTGTTCGCTGGTCCGCCCATGGACCTTGGACAGCTTCAATCTTCGTGGGTCGATTTGCCGTTCAAGGACCGCCCATGGCTGCTGGAAATACCGTCATGCAAGACGAACTGCTGGCGCTCGTCGCCAAGAGCCTCTGCACCCGCACGCTGAATCTCTTCGCGCAAGAGTCACGGCTGGACGGCGAGAGCCTGAAGGACGCCGTGGAACGGTATGAAGTCGATTACGCGTGGCATGTCCTGGGGTCGGACCGCCTGCGCAAAGAGACCGTGGCGCTGCTGGAGGCCAAGCTCGGGCATCCCGCGACCGACGCGCAGAAGACCAGTGTGGCCGACGTTTTGAAGGCGGCTGCTGCGGACCAGTCTTCGGACCTGTTGATGAGCTTTGACAGCGATGTGCCCGAACGGCTGGCAGCGATGCTGTGCTCGCGCCATGACCGCAAGACGCACTCCGAAGCTGAAGCGGTGAGCTGAGTCCGCGATCCGGTCGCATGCTGAAACGGCTCCCTCGGGAGCCGTTTTGCGTTGAGCGGCGCGGTTCTGACCGGCCTCAGCCCCGCCCCTTCCACCACTTCCACGCCCTCGGCAGCACCAGCACCGCCGCCAGCAGCACCAGCAGCCCCAGCGACAGCGGGCGCTCGACGAACACGCCCCAGTGGCCGCTGCCGATGGACAGCGCGTTGCGCATCTGTGCCTCGGCCAGCGGGCCCAGGATCATGCCGACGACCACCGGCGCGGTCGGGAAGTCGAAGCGCCGCATGACGACGCCCATCAGCCCCAGCCCCAGCATCAGGAACAGGTCGAACGCGCTCTGGCGCATGCCGTAGACGCCCACCGTCGCGAAGATCAGGATGCCCGCGTACAACTGCGGCTTGGGGATCTTCAGCAGCTTCACCCACAAGCCCACCAGCGGCAGGTTCAGCACCAGCAGCATCACGTTGCCGATGTACAGCGACGCGATCAGCGCCCAGACCAGCGCGGACGAGGTCGTGAACAGCTGCGGGCCGGCCTGGATGCCGTAGTTCTGCAGCGCGCTGAGCAGGATGGCCGCGGTGACCGAGGTCGGGATGCCCAGCGTCAGCAGCGGCACCAGCGTGGCCGTCACGGCGGCGTTGTTGGCCGCCTCCGGGCCGGCCACGCCTTCGATGGCGCCGGTGGTGCCGAACTCCTCCGGGTGCTTGCTGAGCTTGCGCTCGGTGGCGTAGCTGAGGAAGGTCGGGATCTCCGAGCCGCCCGCCGGGATGGTGCCGAACGGGAAGCCGATGAAGGTGCCGCGCAGCCAGGCGGGCCAGGAGCGCTTCCACTCCGTGCCCGTCATGTGCACGCTGCTGAGCTTGTTGATCTCCTGCGTGCTGCGGCCCTCGTAGAGCGCCATGTACAGCGTCTCGCCGACGGCGAACAGGCCCACGGCGACCAGCACGGTCTCGATGCCGTCCATGAACTCGGGCACGCCCATCGTGTAGCGCACCTGGCCGGTGATCTGGTCCAGCCCGACCAGGCCCATCGCCAGGCCGATGAACAGCGACGTCATGCCGCGCAGCGTGCTCTTGCCCAGCACGGCGCTGACGGTCGTGAAGGCCAGCAGCATCAGCAGGAAGTACTCCGGCGGGCCCAGCGTGATGGCGAAATCCGCCACGACCGGCGCGAACAGCGTGACCAGCACGGTGGCGATGGTGCCGGCCACGAAGGAGCCGATGGCCGACGTCGCCAGCGCCGCACCGGCACGGCCATTCTTGGCCATCTTGAAGCCCTCCAGCGCCGTCACCATCGTGCCGGTCTCGCCGGGGGTGTTGAGCAGGATGGAGGTCGTCGAGCCGCCGTACATCGCGCCGTAGTAGATGCCGGCGAAGAAGATCATCGACGCGGTGGGCTCCACCTGCGACGTGATGGGCAGCAGCATGGCCACCGTCACCGCGGGGCCCAGGCCCGGCAGCACGCCGATGCCGGTGCCGATCACGCAGCCGAGAAAGGCCCACAGCAGGTTGATGGGCGTGCCGGCTGTGGCGAAGCCGCCCAGCAGTTGGTTCCAGAGATCCATCATGGCCGGCGTCCTTTACAGCCAGCCGCTGGCCGTCAGCCCGGGCAGGTTGATGGCGAGCAGCTTGGTGAACATCCAGAACACGGGCGCGGAGATCGCAATACCCGTGACGAGGTCGATGACGCTGCGCCGCAGGCCGCCGGCGGCCTTGCCTTCGGCCACGCGCAGGCCGCGCACCGCCAGCGCAAAGCACAGGCCGCAGGACAGGATGAAGCCGATGGTCGTGATCAGGCTGGCGTTGGCGACGACGCCGGCCACCACCCAGGCGACGGCATGCCAGTCACCGCGCGCGGCGCCCGAGGGCGTCTCCATCTCGCGGAAGCCGCCGCTGCGCGCCTCCCACACCAGCCAGCCGCCGCAGACCATCAGCACCAGCGACACCAGCCAGGGCAGTGCGTTGGGGCCCACGCCGGCATAGCCGGCCTCGGCCGAAATGAAGGTGGCGCCCCAGGCCATCACGGCGCCGACCAGCAGCACGCCGATGCCGGCCAGCGTCTGGCTTGAGTTGGAAGTAGAACTGCTCATCGACGGCGTCTCCGTGTTTGACTTTGGGGCCGAGCACCGGGCCGCTCCCAAGCCGGCCCGTCTGGCGATGTGCTTGCCGGTCAATCCGGCAAGCATCGCCGTCCCCTCGGGGGACCGGCCAAGTTACTCCTTGGACGAGGGGCTAGATCATTCCTGACTTGACCATGATCGCGCGCAGCGCCGCGAACTCGCGGTCGACGAACTCGTCGAACTCCGGGCCGGCCAGCAGCGCCGGCGTCCAGCCGTTCTTCTCGATGGACTCTGCCCAGCTCTTGCTCTTGGTGGCCTGCACGACCATGTCGGTCAGTGCCTTGCGCTGCTCCGCCGTGATGCCGGGCGGTGCATACACGCCGCGCCAGTTGCCGATCTCGACGTTGATGCCCAGCTCCTTCAGCGTCGGCGCGTTCAGGCCCTTGATGCGGGCCGGCGACGTGACGGCGATGGCGCGCATCTTGCCGCTTTCCAGGTAGGGCTGGAACTCGCTGAAGCCACTGCCGCCGATGGTGACGTTGCCGCCCAGGATGGCCGCCGTGGCCTCGCCGCCGCCACGGAAGGGCACGTAGTTGATCTTGGCCGCGTCCACGCCCACGTCGCGGGCGATCATGGCTGCGGCGATGTGCTCGGTGGCGCCGCGCGAACCGCCGCCCCACTTGACGCTGCCGGGGTCCTTCTTGAGCTGGTCGACGACGTCCTTCATCGTCTTCAGCGGCGACGCCGCATGCACGACGAAGACGTTGTACTCGCTGATCAGCCGCGCGATCGGCGTGGCCTGCGACAGGCTCACCGGCGGCTTGCCGGTGATGATGCCGCCCAGCATGACGGCGCCCATGACCAGCAGCGCATGCGGGTCGCCCTTGCTGGCGTTGACGAACTGGGCCAGGCCCAGTGCGCCGGCCGCGCCGCCCTTGTTCTCGTACTGCACCGACGACGCGAGCTGAGCGTCCTGCAGCGCCTTGCCGAAGGCGCGGCCGGTGGTGTCCCAGCCGCCGCCCGGGTTGGCGGGGATCATCATCTTCATGGGAACGCCGGCTGCTTGTGCCGCCAGCGGCCAGGCGCCGGCGGCGGCCAGGGCCGCCAGGGACTTCAGGAATGTGTCGCGACGCATGGGTGTCTCCGTCTTGTGTCTAACGTCAGAACGAGTGATAGATGCCGGCTTCCAGACCGCTCGAATCCTGGCCCGGCGTGATGGCCGAGCCACCGGGGATCAGGAAGCGGCCGGTCGAGCTATTGTTCACCTGCGACAGCGTCGTGTAGAGCGAAGTGCGCTTGGACAGGTTGTGCACATAGCCTACGGCAAACAGCTTGCCCGTGTAGTCCTCGCCGTTGGCGCTGTTGCGCGAATGTGCGTTGACATAGCTGGCGCGGATGATGCCGTTGCCGATCGCGTAGTGGGCGCCGATGACGTAGTTCTTCTGCTCGCGGGTCGTCTGCTTGCTGTTGTGCACCAGGCCCAGCAGCTTCAGCGCACCGAGGGTGTAGCTGCCGCCCAGGTTGACGACCTTGAACTTGTCGCCGGCCAAGGTGTTGGTCGTGTCCGACACGCCCAGCGCGATGTCCAGCCCGTTGCCGGCATAGCCGATGCGCGCGCCCACGTAGCGGCCCGTGGTGCCTTCGCCGGCGGCCACCATGGCCTGGCCGTAGACGCCGCCCAGGCCGTCGGGCAGGAAGTAGCCGACCGAGTTGTCCGAGCGGATCACCGTCTTGGACGTGCCGGACACGCCTTCGAAGCCGTAGACCAGGTTGCTGGCCGCGCCGACGCCATTGGTGCCGAAGGCGTTGAACTTGCTGATGTTCCAGAAGGTGGGGGTGTAGTCGCGGCCCAGGCGGACCTCGCCGGCGTCCTTGCTCGCGAGGCTGACCGTCGCGCGGCGCCGCCAGTCGCCGCCGGCGCCCACGTCGGGGCCGATGGCGCCCTCGAGGTGGAAGCTGGCGCTCAGGCCGCCCCCCAGGTTCTCCTGGCCACGGAAGCCGATGCGGCTGGTCTGCAGGCCGTCGATGCTTTCCAGGTTCAGCGTCTTGCTGCCGTTCTTCAGGCGCTGCACGCCCACGTCCAGCACGCCGAAGATGGTCACGCTGGAGGTCTGGGCCGCGGCCAGCGTCGAGGTGGCAACGAGTGCCGCACAGGCGAGCGCCTTCATGGTCTGCGATGTCATCGCTTGTCTCCTTTTCTTATGGGAGAGGCCATGCTCGAAAGCCAGGCTGTCATTCGGCTGTCCATCGCGTCGGGGTAAACCTCAGCCCCTGCGCCGGGGTGGCCCGGTGCTAGCCTGCCGGCCCATGAAGCTGCTGGTCATCGAGGACAACGCCGCGATGCAGACCACGCTGCAGCGCTCCTTCGAGCGTCGCGGCTTCAAGGTCGTCATCTGCGACGACGGCGCCAAGGCGCTGAGCCGCTGGCGCGCCAGCGTGCCCGACGTCGTGCTGCTGGACCTGTCCATGCCGGGGCTGGATGGCCTGGACGTGCTGGCCCAGGCGCGTGCCGAAGGCCTGGCCACGCCGGTCATCATCATCACGGCGCGTGGCACGCTGGGCGACCGCATCCTGGGCCTGAACACTGGCGCCGACGACTACCTGCCCAAGCCCTTCGACCTGGACGAGCTGGAGGCCCGCATCCGCGCGTTGGTGCGCCGCCAGGGCCAGGCCGGCGACGGCCCAAGAGGCGCGGAGACGCCCAGCTTCTGCGGGCTGCGCGTGGACGTCGAAAGCGGCGCCGTCTGCCATCACGGCCAGCCGCTGGACCTGCCACCGCGCGAGGTGGCGCTGCTGCGCGCGCTGCTGGTGCGGCCGGGCCAGGCCGTGGCCAAGGACAAGCTGTTCGACCTCGTCTTCGCGGACGCGGCCGACGCCCAGCCCGACGCGATCGAGGTGGTGGCCTACCGCTTGCGCAAGCGGCTCGCGGCGACCGGCGCCAAGCTCGTCACGCTGCGCGGTCTCGGGTACCTCTTGCAAGCAGATGACTGAATCGCGTCTCTGGCAACGTCTCGCCGGGCTGTCCATGCGCAGGCGCCTGCTGTGGGGCATCTTGCTGCCGGTGGGCCTGCTGGTGGCCATCAACACGGTGAGCCTGTACCGCGAGACGCTGCGCGCCGTGGACACGGCCTACGACCGCACGCTGCTGGCCTCGGCCAAGGCCATCGGCGAGCTGCTGGGCGTGCAGGGCAGCGGCGACCACGCCCGGCTGGTGGCGGCCGTGCCCTACGCGGCGCTGGAGGCCTTCGAGACCGACGGCCGCAGCCGGCTGTACTTCAAGGTGCGCGGCTTCAAGGGCGAGATGGTGTCGGGCGATGACGATTTGCCCGACTGGCAGGGCAAGCTGCCCGACCAGGGCGCCTACGCCGCGCTGGTGGACTTCTACGACGCCACTTTTCGTGGCGAGCAAGTGCGCATGGCCGTGCTGCTGCAGCCGGTCTCGGGGCAGACGGGCATGGGCCAGGCCACCATCCAGGTCGCCGAGACGCTGGACCTGCGCCGCAGCCTGGCGCGCCAGGTCTTGCTGCACACGCTGTGGCGGCAGGCGGCGTTGCTGGCGGTCATCGCCATCGTCGTTTGGGCCGTGGTGCAGCGCGCGACGCGGCCGGTGCGCGAACTGAGTGCCGCGCTGACGGCGCGCGACGCCGACGACCTCAGCCCCCTGCAGGCGCCGCGCATGCCGGCCGAGCTGGCGCCGTTGATCGCCGCCACCAACGATGCGCTGGCCCGCCAGGCGCGGCTGCTGGAGCATCAGAAGCGCTTTGTGCGCGATGCGTCGCACCAGTTGCGCACGCCGCTGGCGGTGCTGAAGGTGCAGGTGCAGTCGGCCCGGCAAGGCGACGTGGAGCCGCTGCAGGCGCTGGCCGAGATCGACACGACCGTGGCCCGCGCGACGCAGCTGGCCAACCAGATGCTGGCGCTGGCCCGCGCCGAGCAGATGCGCCAGCAGGGCGAGGCCATGCCCACGCAGGACTGGGCCGAGCTGACGCGCGCCGTGGCGCTGGACCTGGCGCCGCTGATCGCCAAGCAAGGGCTGGACTTCGACATCCACACCGAGCCCGCGGCCATCGCCAGCCACGAGTGGGCGCTGCGCGAGCTGACGCGCAACCTGCTGCACAACGCCATCCTGCACACGCCGGCCGGCGGGCGGCTGGGCATCACGCTGACGGTCGACGCGGGCACCGCGACGCTGGTCATCGCCGACACCGGCCCGGGCCTGACGCCGCAGCAGCAGGCCCGGCTGTTCCTGCCCTTTGCCGTGGGCGACGCCGGCAAGGGCTCGGGCCTGGGCCTGGCGATCTGCCAAGCGCTGGTGCATTCGCTGGGCGGGCAGATCGACCTTCGCAACCGGCTGGACGGCAGCCGCGTGGTGGGCCTGGATGCGCGCGTCAGCCTGCCGCTCGCGGGCCGGCGGCAGGTCAGGCCTGCTGCATCGCCCGCCGTGCCGTCAGCGCCATGAAGATGGCGAACACGACGACGACGACCAGGCCGGCCGTCAGCGACGAATGCTCGGCGACCAGGCCGATCAGCGGCGGGCCGGCCATCATGCCCAGGTAGCCCACGCCCGACACGGCCGCGATGCCGTGCGCCGACGACACGCCCGGCACCTGCGACGCGGCGCTGAACAACACCGGTACGACATTGGACAGGCCCAGGCCCACCAGCGCGAAGCCGGCGAGGGCCACGGCGGGCGAGGGCAGGGCCAGCGCGAGCGCCATGCCGGCGGCAGCCAGCACGCCGCTGGCGCGCATCAGCGCGGTGCCCGACAGGCGCTCCCGCACCCAGTCGCCACCGCAGCGGCCCGCGGCCATCGCGCCGCTGAAGCTGGCATAGGCCAGCGCCGCGGTGCTGGCCTCGCTGCCGCGCTCCTGCTTCATGAACAGCACGCTCCAGTCGTACATGGCGCCCTCGGCGATCAGGCCCATGGACGCCAGCACGCCCAGCAGCAGCAGCGGGCCGCGCGGGATGCTGAGCGGCTGCTTCTCTTCGGACGCGCCGGGCTCCACCGGCAGCATCCAGCGGCTGGCCAGCAGCACGGCGACGGCGCCCAGGCCGGTGGCGACGAACAGATGGCCTTGCGGCGTCAGGCCCAGTGCCGGTGCCGCGCTGCCCAGGCCCGCGCCCACCATGCCGCCCAGGCTGAACATGCCGTGGAAGCCGCTCATCAGTGGCCGGCCGGACTGGCGCTCGATCTCGCTGGCCTCGACGTTGACGGACACGTCCAGCAGGCTGCCGGTGATGCCGAAGCCCAGCATGACCACCAGCAGCGCCGCGTAGAACGGGAAGGCCAGCAGGCTGGCGACCGTGGCGCAGCACAGCACGCCCATGGTCGCGGCCACGGCGGCGGGGCCGAAGCGGCCGACGATGCGGCCCGCCTGCGCCAGCGCCAGCAGCGCGCCCACGCCGCCGGCCAGCATGGCCAGCGCCAACGCCTGCTCGCCCAGGCCGTAGTGGGCCTTGACGGTGGGCACGTGCACGCCCCAGGTCGCGAACATGACGCCCAGCACGAAGAACTGCGTGCGCAGCGCGATGGAGGCGCGGGCGATGGCGCCGGCGGGGGACGCCGTCACGGCAGGGCTGAGGGTGCTCACTTGGCCGTGGCGGTCACGCGGGTGAAGAAGTCGTAGACGCCCTGGTCGCCCATCTTGCGGGCGTCGGCCAGCTCGCCGCCTTCGGTGGCGTACAGCAGCTTGCCTTGCGGCGACAGCACGGCGACGGCCGGGATGCCTTTCTTCAGCGGCACGCGGTAGCTCTCGGCGATGTCGACGTTGTGGTCGAAGCGGCCCACGTCCACCTTGACGACCTTGAAGCTCTTGGCGATCAGCGGCGCGCTGGGGCCGCTCTTGAACGTCGCGTCCAGCATGCGGCAGTCGCCGCACCAGTTGGCGCCGAAGACCACCAGCACGGGCAGCTTTCCCTTCTCGGCGTCGGCCAGCGCGGCGCGGATGTCGGCCTTGGCGTCCGCGGCTTCGTCATAGATGGCGGGCGGGCCACCGGCCTGGGCGGCGAGGCTGGTGGCGAGGAGCAGGGAGGCGGTCAGGAAGCGCATGGCGAGGAGGCTTGTTGGGCAGAGCCGGGCATTGTGTGATGAGCGCAAAAAGGGGTTGGACAGCAGGGCTGCTGCGCGTTTGAAAGCGCTTTCAAACTATCTTGCATGACAAATGACAGCGATGTCAAGAGCCTCGCGGCGTGGGTCGCTGGCTCAAGTCGCCGAGTCAGGGGCGGCTCAACGGGACGACTGTTCGAAAAAGCGCCAGATCTGGTCGTTGGCATCCAGCGCCTGCGAGGCGCCTGCCTTGCCGCGGCGCACCGTGGACGCACCGGGCCAGGAATGGCCGCCGGTGTCCGTCACGCAGAGCTGCACGCTGACGCCGCCGGCGCAGCCGGTGTAGGCCTCGCAATACGCCCCGTCCTTGGCACCCGACTTGTCCAGCGTGCGCTGCGGGGCGGCGGCGCAGTGGTCGCGCTGCACCCAGCGCGACACGGTTTCGGGCACCGAGACGAAGGCCATCACCTTGCTCTCGTCGCGGAAGGCGCCCGGGCCGGCGCCACCGTTGAAGAGCACGTGGTCGTCGTCCTTGGCGTGGATGTGCAGCACAGAGATGGGCTTGCTCGGCATGCAGCTGGCGGTGGCGTCGGTGCCGGCCACGGATGCGACCGCGCGGAACACGTCGGCGGCCTCGCAGGCCAGGCGGTGGCTCAACATACCGCCGTTGGACATGCCGGTGGCGAACACGCGGCTCGCATCGATGCTGTAGCGGCCCTGGATGGCAGCGACGACGGCGCGTGCGAAGCCGACGTCGTCCACGCCCTTGTCGCGCGCATCGCCGCAGCAGCCGCCGGCGTTCCAGGTGGCGAACTTGCCGCCGGGAAGTTTGCTGTAGCCGTTCGGGAAGGCAACGACGAAGCCGGCCTCGTCGGCCTTCTTCTGCAGGCCGTACTTCTCGTCATCGGCCATGTACTCGGCATGGCCGCCGCCGCCGTGGAAGGCCAGCACCAGCGACGCGGGCCGGGCGGCGTCATAACCCGTCGGCAGGTGCACCAGCACCTTGCGGCCCTGCACCTGCAACTCCTGCAGGCCGCCCCTGGCCGGCGCACTGTCCTGGCCCTTCTCGGCGCGCCGCTGTTCGACGCGGGCCTTGAGGCGCTCGCGCAGCGTCTCCTGGGCTTGCGCCGCAGGCAGCAGCAGCGACAGGGCCAGCATGACGGCGAGACCGCGCATGCTCAGCCCCCGCCGCCCAGCGCGCGGTAGACGGCCACCAGGTTCTGCGCGCGCAGGCTCTGCACCTGCACCAGCGCCTGCTGGGCCGCGAACAGCGAGCGCTGCGCGTCCAGCACGTCCAGCGAGCTGGAGATGCCGGCCCGGTAGCGCTCCTCGGCCAGCGCCAGGCGGCGTGCCTCGGCGGCCACCAGCGCGGCCTGCGCGCTGCGCTGCTCGGCCAGCGTCGCGCGGCCGGCCAACGCGTCGGCCACGTCACGGAACGCGCTCTGGATCGCCTTCTCGTACTGCGCCGTCGCCAGGTCGCGCTGGGCGCGCGCGGCGGCCAGGTTGGCGCGGTTGCGCCCGGCGTCGAACAGCGGCTGGATCAGCTGCGGCGCAAAGCTCCAGGCCGTGTTCTTGAACAGGCCGTCGAGCTGGCTGCTGGTCGTGCCGAAGCTGCCGGTCAGCGTGATGCGCGGGAAGAAGGCCGCACGTGCGGCGCCGATGTTGGCGTCCGCCGCGGCCAGCTGCTGTTCGGCCTGGCGGATGTCGGGCCGGCGCGTCAGCACGTCGCTGGGCACGCCGGCCGGCAGTTCGGCCAGCGGCTCGAAGTCGGCCAGCAGGCCGGTCGGCGCGGGCAGGTTGGGCGGCAACGCGGAGCCCAGCAGCAGCAGCAGCGCGTTCTCGTCCAGCGCGCGCTGGCGCTGCGTCTGCGCCAGCGCCACGCGGGCCGACTGCAGCGCGGACTCGCCGGCGCGCAGGTCCAGCTCGCTGGTGATGCCGCCCTCGAAGCGCTGGCGGATCAGGCTCAGCGACTGCTCGCGGCTGGCCAGCGTGTCGCGGGTCAGTTTCAGCAGCGCCTCGTCGGCCTGCAGCGCGACCTCGGTCGTCGCGATGGCCGCGACCAGCGCGTTGCGCACCGCCAGCTGGTTGGCCTCGGCACCCAGCAGCTGGGCCTGCGCGGCGGCATCCAGGCTGCGCAGGCGGCCGAACAGGTCCAGCTCGTAGGCGGTGACCTGCAGGCCCGCCTGGTAGTTGCTGGTGATGCCACCGCTGGCATTGGGCGTGCGCGAGCCGCTCAGCCCCGCGTTGACGGTGGGCCAGAGGTCGGCGTCGCGCGCCGCCGCGGTGGCGCGGGCGGCGTCGATGCTGGCGATGGCCGCGCGCAGGTCGCGGTTGTTCGCCAGCGCCAGCGGGATCAGCTTCTGCAGCCGCTCGCCCTGGAAGGCCTGGGCCCAGGGCAGCTCGGCCGGCGCGGTGGCGCCGCTACCGCCCGCGTATGGGAAGGTGGTAGCCGGCAGCGCGCCCTGGGCGGCTTCGGCGGCGGTGGGCTTGCGGGGCTCGGGGCCGGCGCAGGCGACCAGTGCGAGCGTGGCGGCGAGGGTCAGTGCGTGCTTCATGCCTGGCCCCCCGACTCTTCCTCCGCCTCGTGGGCGTCGCGCCTTCGCTGGCGTTCGCTGCCGGGGAAGAACCTGCGCACGATGACGAAGAACACCGGCACCAGGAACACCGCCAGCATGGTCGCGGAGATCATGCCGCCCATGACGCCGGTGCCGATGGCGCGCTGGCTGGCCGAGCCCGCGCCGCTGGCGAGCACCAGCGGCATGACGCCCAGGATGAAGGCCAGCGACGTCATCAGGATGGGCCGGAAGCGCAGGTGCGCCGCCTCGATGACCGCCTCGACCGCGCCGCGGCCGTGGGCCTGCAAGTCCTTGGCGAACTCGATGATCAGCACCGCGTTCTTGGCCGCCAGGCCGATGATGGTGATCATGCCGACCTTGAAGTAGACGTCGTTCTCCAGGCCGCGGAAGTTGGCGCCCAGCACCACGCCCAGCACGCCCAGCGGCACGACCAGCAGCACCGCCAGCGGGATGCTCCAGCTCTCGTACAGCGCGGCCAGGCACAGGAACACGGCCAGCAGCGAGAAGCCGAACAGGATGAAGGCGGTGGAGCCGGACAGCTTTTCCTCGCGCGTCAGGCCGGTCCATTCGTAGCCGAAGCCCGCCGGCAGCTCGGCGGCAATGCGCTCCATCTCGGCGATGGCCGCGCCGCTGGACACGCCCTTGGCGGGCTCGCCGGCGATGCGCATGGTCGGGTAGCCGTTGTAGCGCACCGTCTGCATCGCGCCGCTGATCCACTTGCTGCTGGCAAAGGCGGCCAGCGGCACCGGCTGGCCGGCCGTGTTCAGCACGTTCAGCTTGAGCAAGTCCTCGGGCTGCATGCGCGCCCGCGCCTCGGCCTGCACGACCACGCGCTGCAGCCGGCCGGCGTTGGGGAAGTCGTTCACGTAGCTGGAGCCCAGCGACGTGCCCAGCACCGCGTTGATCGCATTGATGGGCACGCCCAGCGCCAGCGCGCGTTCGCGGTCGATGCTGAGTTCCAGCTGCGCCGCGTCCTCCAGGCCGTCGGGCCGCACGGCGGCCAGCAGCGGGCTCTTGGCGGCGGCGGCCAGCAACTGGGCACGTGCGGCCAGCAGCTCGGCGCGCGTGTGGGCGCCGCGGTCCTGCAGGCGCAGCGCAAAGCCGTTGGCGCGGCCCAGGTCGCGGATGGGCGGCGGGCTGACCGGGAAGATGACCGCGTCGCGGATCTTGCTCAGCGCGCCGAAGGAGCGCGCCACCAGCGCCTGCGCCGTGTGCTCGGCGCCGTGGCGCTCGTCCCAGGGCTTGAGCGTGATGAAGCCCAAAGCGGCGTTCTGCCCCGAGCCGGCGAAGCTGAAGCCGACCACGCTGACCATGCTCTCCACCTCGGGCTGCTTGAGCATGTACTCCTCGGTCTGCTTCATGACGGCCAGCGTGCGCTCCTGCGTCGCACCGGGCGGCAGCTGCACGTTGACGAGGATGCTGCCCTGGTCCTCGTTGGGCACGAAGGAAGTCGGCAGCTTCTGGAACATCAGCGCCGCCACGGCGATGACGGCCACGTACAGGATCAGCCAGCGCGGGGCCTTTTTCAACATGCGCGTGACGCCGCTTTCGTAGCGCTTGGCCATGCGGGCGAAACCACGGTTGAAGGCGCCGAAGAAGCCGCCTTTCTCCAGGTGGTGGCCGGCCTCGACGGGCTTGAGCAGCGTGGCGCACAGCGCCGGCGTCAGCGACAGCGCCATGAAGGCCGAGAACGCGATGGAGCTGACCATCACGGCCGCGAACTGGCGGTAGATGTTGCCGATGGCGCCGCCGAAGAAGGCCAACGGCACGAACACCGAGATCAGCACCACGGTCACGCCGACGATGGCGCCGGAGATCTGGCCCATGGCCTTGCGCGTGGCCTTGAGCGGCGACAACCCCTCCTCGCTCATGATGCGTTCGACGTTCTCGACGACGACGATGGCGTCGTCCACGACGATGCCGATCACGAGCACCATGCCGAACATCGTCAGCACGTTGATGGAGAAGCCCAAAGCCAGCAGCGTCGCGAAGCTGCCCAGCAGCGCGATGGGCACCACCAGCGTCGGGATGATGGTGTAGCGGATGTTCTGCAGGAACAGCAGCATCACCAGGAACACCAGGAACACCGCCTCGATCAGCGTCTCGACGACCTGCGAGATGGAGATGTCGATGAACAGCGAGCTGTCGAAGGGGATGTTGGCCTTCACGCCGGCCGGGAAGTAGGGCGCCAGTTCCTTGAGCCGCTTCTTGACCAGGCCGGCCGTCTGCAGCGCATTGGCCGACGGCGCCAACTGCACGCCGATGCCCACCGAGGGCTGGCCGTTCAGCCGCGTGGAGCGGCCGCCATAGGTCTGCGCGCCCAGCTCGACGCGGGCGACGTCCTTGAGCCTGACGGTGGAGCCGTCGCTGCCGGCGCGCAGCACGATGTTGCCGAACTGCTCGGCGCTGGTCAGCTGGCCGCGCACGACGACGGTGGCGAACAGCGTCTGGCCGGGCACGCTGGGCTGGTCGCCGATGGTGCCGGAGTCGACCTGCGCGTTCTGCGCCTGGATGGCGGCGTTGACGTCGGCCGGCGACAGCCGGTAGCCCAGCAGCTTGGCCGGGTCCAGCCAGATGCGCATGCCGCGCTCGGTGCCGAACAGGCTGGCCTGGCCCACGCCGGGCACGCGCTGGATCTCGGGCAGCACGGTGCGCGACGCGTAGTCACCCAGCGCGACGGGGTCGAAGGCCGGGTTGTCGCTGGACAGGATGGTGAACAGCAGGAAGTTGGGGTTGGCCTTGTCGACGCGCACGCCCTGCTGGATGACGGCGGCCGGCAGGCGCGGTTGCGCGCGCGCGAGCCGGTTCTGCACGTCCACCTGCGCCAGGTCGGGGTTGGTGGCAGGGTCGAAGTTCAGCGTCAGCGAGCCGGTGCCGTCGGCCTGGCTGACGGCCTCCATGTAGATCAGGCCGGGGGCGCCGTTCATCTCGCGTTCGATGATGCTGATGACGGCGTCTTCCAGCGTCTGCGCCGAGGCGCCGGGGTAGGTCACCGACAGCGAGATGGCCGGTGGGGCCACCGGCGGGTACTGCGCGATCGGCAGCTGCGTGACCGCGACGCCGCCGATGACGAGGATGAACAGGGCGATGACCCACGCAAAGATGGGTCGGTTGATGAAGAACTGCGCCATTCGGTGAGCCTCTCAGCGCGAGGCGGCCGACGCGGGAGCCGGTGCCGGGGCTGACGCCGCGGCGGAACCCGGCGGCGACCACGGTACGGGCCGCGCCTTGCCGCCGGCGCGCGTCTTCTGCAGGCCGTCGACGATGACCTTCTCGCCCGGCTTCAGGCCCGACAGCACCAGCGCCTGGCCGCTGCGCGGCGGGCCCAGCTTGACGGGCCGCGCGGTCACGCCGCCGTCCTCGCCGACCACCAGCACCGTGTCGCCCTGGGCTGTGCGGCTGACGGACTGCTGCGGCAGCCAGATGCCGTCGGCCACCTCGGCCAGCGCCAGGCGCACGCGCACGTACAGGCCGGGCAGCAGCGTGCCCTGCGGGTTGGGCAGCTCGGCGCGCAGCGTGATCTGGCCCGTGCTGGCGTCCACGCTGAGGTCCGAGAACAGCAGCTTGCCCGTCAGCGGGTAGAGGCTGCCGTCCTCCAGCACGAGCTGCACCTGCGCCGCCTCCTTGCCCGCCGCGCGCTGCAGCTGGCCATTGGCCAGCGCCGCGCGCAGTCGCATGACCTCGGCGGCCGGCTGCGTGAAGTTCACATAGAGCTTGTCGACCTGCTGCACGATGGCCAGCGGCGTCGCCTCGCCCTGGCCCACCAGTGCCCCTTCGGTCACCAGCGCCCGGCCGATGCGGCCCGAGATGGGCGACGTGACCGAGGCATAGCCCAGGTTGATCTGGCCCGTCTGCACGGCGGCCTTGCCGGCGGCCACGTCGGCGGCGGCCTGCTTGGCGGCGGCCTGCGCGGCCAGCGCCTCCTGCTGGCTGACGGCCTGGCTCTTGGCCAGCGGCGCGTAGCGGTCGGCCAGCGACTGGGCCTGCAGCAGGTTGGCCTCGGCGCGCGCGAGCTGGGCCTGGGCGCTGGCCAGCGTGGCGCGGTAGGGCGACGCATCGATCTCGAACAGCGGCTGACCGGCCTTCACGTCCGAGCCTTCGGTGAACAGGCGCTTTTGCAGGATGCCGGCGGCGCGGGCGCGCACCTGCGCGATGCGGAAGGCCTCCAGCCGGCCGGGCAGCTCGGTGGTCAGGTCGGCGCGGCCCGGTGTGGCCGTGATGACACCCACCTCGGGCGGTGGCGGCGCCGGCGGCGCGGCCTTGCTGTCGCCGCCACCGCAGCCGCTCAGCGCCATGCCCAACCCCGTACCCACCACCACTGCACCCCAGCGGGCGCTGCTACCCCATGCCGACTTCATCCTGTGAGCCTTTGTTTGGAAAGCGTTCCACGGCGTTGTGGCCGCTCGCGCCCGGCGCCACAGACAGGTTGGCGACAGGCAAAGCGACGACTTTAACGAGACCGCGTGGCAGGCGTTCGTGAAGCTTCGAAAAGTCCACAGCCGCCGGCAGGGCCGTCAGCCCTGCAGCGCTGCCAGCCGCGCGCGCTGCACGGCGCGGCCGATGTCCTGGCCCTTGGCGCCGCGCGCCATGGCCGCCGCGCTGACCGCGGCCAGGTCCACGCGCTGCGTGGCAGCCAGGTCGGCGCCCAGGCGTTCGCGCTGCGGATAGGGTCGGTTTTCCAAACCCAGGCGGCCACGCGCGTCGCATTCGCAGGCCCACAGCAGCTCGGCAAAGCGGTCCGGCCGGCGCCAGGCGTCGCAGCGCTCCAGCAGGCGCAGCCGCGCCTCGGCACTGAAGCCCTCGCTCTGGTGCACATGGGTGTGCTCGCGCGCGACCAGTTCGGCCAGCTCGCGGCAGTCGGTGGGCACCTTCCAGCGCGCGCTGACAACGCGGGCCAGCTTCTCGCTGCGCGCCTCGTGGGCGATGTGGCGCGGCAAGTCTTCCTTGCGCGTCGTGCCCTTGCCGAGGTCATGGCACAGGCAGGCGTAGCGCACGGTGAGCGGCGCGGCCTGCGCGGCGCACTGGTCCAGCACCAACATCAGGTGCACGCCGGTGTCGATCTCCGGGTGGTGGGCCTCGGGCTGCGGCACGCCGAACAGCGCCTCGACCTCGGGCAGCAGCTTCTGCAGCGCGCCGGCGTCGCGCAGCACGTCGAACATGCGCGAGGGCTTGGCCTCCATCAGCCCGCGCGACAACTCCTGCCAGACGCGCTCGGCCACCAGCGCGTCGATCTCGCCGGCCGCCACCATCGCGCGCATCAGCTCGACCGTCTCGGGCGCGACGGTGAAGTCCGCAAACCGCGCGGCGAAGCGGGCCAGCCGCAGGATGCGCACCGGGTCCTCCGCGAACGCGGGCGACACGTGGCGCAGCACGCGCTCGCGCAGGTCGCGCTGGCCGTCGTGGGGGTCGATGAGGGTGCCGGCCTCGTCCTGCGCCATCGCGTTGATGGTCAGGTCGCGGCGGGCCAGGTCTTGTTCCAGCGTGACGTCCGCTGCCGTGTGGAAGGCAAAGCCGTGATAGCCCGCGGCCGTCTTGCGCTCGGTGCGGGCCAGCGCCACTTCCTCGTGGGTCTGAGGGTGCAGGAAGACCGGGAAGTCCTTGCCGACCGGCTGGTAGCCGGCCGCAGCCAGGTCCTGCGGTGAAGCGCCGACAACGACCCAGTCGCGGTCCTGCACGGGCAGGCCCAGCAGCCGGTCGCGCACGGCGCCGCCGACGAGGTAGGTTTGGAAGGAGGACATGGCCCGGCATTCTGCGTCGGGCCGGCGCGCCGCTATCTTTTGTCCGGCGGCAGCCCGGTCAGCGCGGCCACCAGCCGGGCGTGGGCCTCCAGGTCCACCGGCCGCAACTTCGGCACCGTCCTCGCCGGGTAGGCGCCCAGGTAGTTGTCGCCCTTCCAGTTGCTGGCGGGGCGGACCGGCCGCGGCACGAAGCCGCCGCCGCAGTTGGGACAGACGTTGCCCAGCAAGCCTTCGGCACACGGGGCGCAGAAGGTGCACTCGAAGCTGCAGATGCGCGCGTCCAGCGACGCCGGCGGCAACGCCACCGCGCAATGTTCACAACAGGGGCGCAGTTCCAGCATGTCAGCGCCCCTTGCGGTAAGGCTCGTCCTCGACGACGAAGTCCTGCTCGCGCATGGCGTCGGCGATCCAGTCCTCCACGGCCGGGTGGGCCAGCAGCGCGTCGCGGTAGGCCGCGGCGCGCTCGGATACCGGCAGGCCGAAGCGGCTGAGCCGCACGGCCACCGGCGCGAAGTAGGCATCCGCCGCGCTGAAGGCGCCGAACAGGAAGGGCCCGCCGCTGGCTGCCAGCGCCTCGCTCCAGGCTGCATCCAGCCGCGTGACATCGGCGCGCAGCGCCTCGTCCTCGGCCCACAGCTTGGCGCCGACATCGGGGAAGAACACCTCGATGTTCATCGGGCAGACCGTGCGCAAGCGCGTGAAGCCGGCGTGCATTTCGGCGCACAGGCTGCGCGCGCGGGCGCGGGCCTTGGCATCACGCGGCCAGATCGCATGCTCGGGGTGGCGGTCGGCGACGTACTCGGCGATGGCCAGCGTCTCCCAGACCGTGAAGCCGTCGTCCTCGACGATGACCGGCACGCGCTGGGTCGGGCTGACGCCGGCGATGACGCGGTACCACTCCGAGCCTGGACGGAAGTCGAAGCGCAGCTTGACCTCGTCGAAGGGAATGCCGAAGGCGGACAGCAGCACGCCGCTGCGCATGGACCAGGACGAGTAGTTCTTGTTGCCGATGTAGAGCTTCATGGGGCCTTTCGCTGGAGGACCGCCGAGCTTAAAGAACGGGCGCCCTGGCCGCGATGAGCAATCCGCAACGGATTAATGCCTAGCGCGCCAGGCGTCCAGCCGCGCCAGCCCCGCGCCGGGGGCGAGATAGGTCGGCAGCACGGCCTCCAGCGCGGCCGGCCGGATGCCCAGTTCGGCCAGGCCGGGCAGTGCGCCGCTGGCGACATTGGGCACCGACAGCGACGCCAGGTTGTCGCGCGACAGCACGGGCTCGCCGGGCAGGCACTCCATCGCCAGCGCCTGCAGCGTGGCGATGGTGTGCGGCAGCGGCAGCACGCGGCGCTCGCAGCCGGCGGTTCGGCCGGCCAGCCGCACCAACTGGGCAAGCGTCAGCACGCGCGGGCCGGCGATCTCGTAGGTCTGGCCGACGGCCTCGCGGCGCAGCAGCACCTCCACCAGCGCCTGTGCCAGGTCTTGCACCCAGACGGGCTGCAGGCGTGCATCCGCCCCGCCCAGCGGCATCAACGGGAACAGCCGCTGCAGCCGCGCGAACAGGTTGACGCTGTGGTCGCCGTCGCCGAAGACCAGCGAAGGCCGCACCAGCGTCAGGTCCATCGCGCCGGTCTGCGTAGCGACCTGCAGCACCGCCTCGCCGGCGGCCTTGCTGCGCAGGTAGCGCGACGGCGCGTGTTCCGCCACGCCCAGCGCGCTGACATGCACGACGCGCCGTGCGCCCGCCGCGGCGATGCGCCGGGGCAGCTCCACATGCGCATGCTCGAAGGCCGCGGCGCTGCCCTGCAGGATGGCGACGAGGTTGACGACGGCGTCGTGACCTGGCACCAGGCGCGGCAGATCGTGGAAGACATCGGCCTGCACGACGGTCACGCCGGGCAGGCTTTGCACGGCTTGCGCGTGCGGCAGGCGGCGCGTGGGCACGGTGAGGCGCACGCCCGAACCGAGGCGGCGCGTCAGCTGCTCGCACAGCGCGCGGCCGACAAAACCGCTGCCGCCCAGGATCAGCACGGAGGAAACGCTCATGGCTTGGACTCCCCGGCCGCCGCGGGCGGCACATCGCTGACATCGGCATCACGGGCGCCGGCGGGGCCGACGCTCTTGCCCAGGCGCTCGCGCAGCGTCGGTGCCGGCAGGCCCAGCAGCTGGGCGTAGACGGCGCCGCCGATCAGCACCTTGCGCACATAGTCGCGAGTCTCGTTGAACGGGATGTTCTCGGCCCAGATGGCCGCGTCGATGACCGGGCCATCGCGCCAGCGTGCCGGCCGGCCGGGGCCGGCGTTGTAGGCCGCCGCGGCCAGCGCCTGCGCGCCGTCGAAACGGTCCAGCACCAGCTTCAGGTAGTTGGTGCCGATGCGCAGGTTGAAGTCGCGGTCGTGCATCAAATCCGGGCTGTAGCTCATGCCGACCTTCTTGGCCGTCCACTTCGCCGTGGCCGGCATGACTTGCATCAGCCCGGCCGCGCCGACATGCGAACGCGCGTCCAGCACGAAGCGTGACTCCTGGCGGATCAGGCCGTAGACATAGGCCGGGTCCAGCGCCGCGGCTTGCGCCTCGCGCATCAGCTCGACGCGGTGCGGTGTCGGGTAGCGCTGGTTGATGTCGATCTCGGTCTTGGTGCGCTCGCTGGTGTTGATGCAGCGGTCCCAGACCTCGCGGTCGCAGGCCTCCTGCGCCGCGGCCAGCAGCGCGCGGTCGCCCATGCCGCGCAGCGAGAAGTTCCACTCCCGCACGCCCTCGTTGCGCAGGCCCAGGTCGATGAGTTGCAGCGCGCGCGTCAGGCCCGGGTGGCTGCG
Organism: Roseateles sp. P1_C6; assembly: GCF_056406315.1. Classification (NCBI taxonomy): domain Bacteria; kingdom Pseudomonadati; phylum Pseudomonadota; class Betaproteobacteria; order Burkholderiales; family Sphaerotilaceae; genus Roseateles; species Roseateles sp. P1_C6. Next base: position 296,672 of record NZ_JBFUAK010000010.1, on the reverse strand, counting down.
CGCGGCGCGGCGCTCTTCGGCCGTCAGCGGCGGCGGCGCGGGCGGCAGCGGCGTGGGCAGGCCCAGGTCCTCGGCGGCCAGGCGGCCGAAGTAGTTCAGCGGCGTGGTCGCCAGCGTGGCGAGCTGGGCGCGCGCGGTGGCAGCGTCGCCCTGCTGGCCTTGCTGCCGGGTCGCGCGGGCCTTCCAGTAGACCCAGGCCGGGTCGCGCTGCTCGCTGCTGCTCATGCGCTCGATGGCCCGCAGCGCCGCGGACGGCGCCCTGGCACGCAGAGCGGCGCGGGCATACCAGGCCAGCGAGTCGTCACTCCAGGCGAGGTCGGGTGCCAGCTTGTTGGCGCGCTCGAAGGCGGGCAGCGCGTCGTCGCGCAGCCGCAACGCGGACTGGCGGCCGATCTGCACCCACAGCCAGGCCTGCAGGTCCTGCGGCAGCTTGCTCCACTTGTCGTTCAGCACGTCGCCGGCCTGGTCGGGGTCGTTGGCGGCCACGCGGGCCAGCGCCAGCGCCGTCAGCTCGGCCTCGGCACGCGGCGCGATGCGGGCCTTGCGCGTCAGGTAGCGGCCGGCGTTGTCCTGCAGCTCGGCGAGCTTCTGCTCCAGCGGCTTGGCCGCCAGCGGCATGAGGGCCTGGCGCGCGGCGCGCGGGCGGCTCTGCTCCGTGGCCAGGCGGGCCTTGGCCCACAGCGTGTCGGGTTTGAACAGGCCGGCATCGACAAAGGCATAGGCCAGCTGCAGGCAGCCGTCGTCGCCGTCCTTCTGCGCCAGCCAGGCCGCGCGCGCCGTGTCCGCGCTGACCTTGGTGCCGGCCAGGTGGTCGGCCAGCAGCGCATAGCAGGCGACCTCGCGGTCGTCGCGCATCTGGTAGCCGGCATGGTCGCGCCGGAAGCCGGCCCAATCGCGGCGGCGGCCCAGCTCCAGCAGCCAGTCATTGCGCAGCCGGTCCTCGACATAGCTGCCGGCATAGCGCGCGTAGAAGGCGTCCATCTCGGGCTGGCGGACCTCGGCGAGCCGGGCGTTGAGGTCGAAGTACTCGACCCAGCCGGCCAGCGCGTGGTTCTGTGCGCGTGCCGCGTCGACCAGCGTGGCCAGGCGTTTGCGGTCGCGCTTGGCCCAGGCCTCGCGGGCCTGCACGGCCAGGTCGGCGGCGGCTGGCGCCGGCTGCGCCGTGGCGCCCACGGCCGCCACCAGCAGCCAGGCCATGACCGAGCGGCCCATCCATTCGAGAACTCGCCCACTCATTTGACTCACACCTACCGCAACTGCCACGCCGGGCAATTTAACCCACGTCCCTATCCCTACCCGGGGACATTGGCGTTCGGCCGCATCGCGGCAGCGTCCCCCGGGTCAGCGCGCGTCCAGGTTCCAGCCCTCGATGACGAAGCGCAGCCGGCCGCGGATGCCTGGGTTGGTGGCCTTCATCCGGCCGTTGGGGTCCAGCGTGGCGCTGTCGAAGGGCACGTTCACCTCGATGCGGCCGGCGCTGAGCTGTGTGGGTGTGATCTCGGTGTCGGCCATGGCCACGCCGGCGTCCTGCCAGGCGTACTTGACCTTCCAGGGGTCACCGTCGGCGGCGGGCGGCACCATCTCTAGGATCAGCGCGTTGCGGAACAGGTAGCCGCCCTCGAAGTGCTCGTTGAGCCACAGCCGCTTCTCGATCTCGTAGTCGGGCACGCGCACGCCCAGCGTCATGCCGTAGGCCAGGGACCGGCGGCGCTTGTTGACCTTGGCCCAGTTGGCCAGGAACACGGTGCTGAGGTACTGGCTGCTGTCCTTCTTCCAGTTGGACTGCGCGACGCAGGCGACCGAGTCCTCCTCGGTGGTGCGCCTCGTCAGGTACCAGAGCTTGCCGCGCGGCGAGGCCAGCACCTCGATCTGGTACAGCGCGTTGACGGCGCGGCCGGCGTCGGCCTCCTTCTGCACCGCGTCGGGCAGGCGGATGTCGTCGATCTCCAGCCAGAGGTCCACGCGGATGTCGCCGAACAGGAAGCGCGCCAGGTTCTGGAAGCCCTCCTCGCTGTTGACGATGCCGAAGTGCCCCGAATGCGAGCGGTAGACGAAGGCCTTGGCGCATTGCTCGGTGACGTTGCCCTTGGCGTCCAGCCCGCACAGCGTCGCGTTCTCGATCTTGACCAGTCCGTCGCTGCCATGGCCCACGAAGGTGCGCGACAGGCCGGCCGCGGTCTCGTAGTCCAGCCGGTTGCTGCCCACCAGCGTGAACACGCGCCGCGACGGGAAGCGGGCCTCGGGGATCAGGTCCACGCGCTTGTGCTTCTTGGCCGCGGCGGCCAGGTCCAGGTAGGCCGGCATGCGCTTGTCGCGGTCGAAGTTGGAGATGTCGTTCAGCGACAGCCAGGACGGGATGTTCTGCCCCAGCACGTCGATGCCGTTGTGCGGCGTGGCGTAGGTGAAGAACTTGTCGACGTGCTTGACGACTTTCTCGGTGTCCAGCGCCGCGTTCTGCAGGAAGGCCCGGCACACCAGCCCGCCCATGGAATGCGCGACCAGGTAGCAGCGGAAGTCGGCCGGCTTGATGCCGTTGTCGGGGTTGCGGCACACCAGCTCGCGCACGCGGGCGATGAGCTTGGACAGGCCGCGCGCGAATTCCTCGATGTCCGGCGTCTTGCCGCCGCCGAGGTAGCTGGAGGCGGCGTCGTAGTAGCGGTAGATGACGATGCTGCGGCTGCCCAGCTTGTTGCTGGTCGGCTTGCCCATCGAGTCGGACTCCCACTCCGGGTCGATGATGTCGTAGCCGTCCTCGTAGACATCCTGATAGCCGTACTCCGACGCCAGCCGCACGACCGGCGACTCGAACACGTACTTGCGCGGCCGCTCGTCCTTGCTGGGCACCGCGCGGTACATCGTCGAACCCAGGTTGAAGCCGCAGAACGGGTCGGCCGTGGTCTCGTCGATCTCGCCGCGCGACATCGCATAACCGCGCACGTAGATGATGGGATGGAAGGGGGCGTCGGGCGTGGGCATGGGGCGGCTCCGAGGGGCGGTGACAGCCGACCATAGCCCCTAGCCCGGCGCCGACCAAGGGCACAAACCTGGGCTGCTGGCGGGCCGGTGCGGCCCCGTCGGTTCCAATACGCGGCGACCCGCTAACCTGCCCACCCATGAGCGCTGCCCACCCCGACCGTTCCGCCCTGCGCCGCGAGCTGCTGGCCGCGCGGCGCGCCTTTGTGGCCACCCCCGCCTTCCAGACGGCGCAGGCCGCCCTCGCGCCGCGCCTGGCCGAGCTGCTGGCGCAGCTGGAGCCCGAGCTGCTGGGCGTCTACTGGCCGCTGACGGGCGAGTTCGACCCTGGCGCGCCGCCCTGGCCGCGCGCGCTGCCGTTCGCGCGCCGCGACCCGGCCGACATGGTGTTCCGCCGCTGGGACGGCCATGCGCCGGCCTCGCAGGACGAATGCGGCATCTCCACGGCCACGGGCGCCGTCGCCGTGCCCGACGTCGTGCTGGTGCCTTGCGTGGGCTTCACGCGCGAGGGCTTCCGGCTGGGCTATGGCGGCGGCTATTTCGACCGCTGGCTGGCGGCCCACCCCGGGGTCACGACGATCGGTGTGGCATGGTCGGGCGGCGAGACGCATTTCGCCGTCGAGGCGCATGACCGCGCACTGACGCTGATCCTGACCGAGCGCGAGCTCATTTCCCCCGACTGAGGAGTTTTCGCACGATGCATGACGGCATGACGCTGATCTCGACGCTGGCCGCCGCCTTCGGCCTGGCCCTGGTGCTGGGCCTGCTGGCGCAATGGGCCAGGCTGCCGGCGCTGGTGGGCTATCTGCTGGCCGGCGTGCTGATCGGGCCGCACACGCCCGGCTTCGTCGGCGACGTACACCTGGCGCAGCAGCTGTCCGAGGTGGGCGTCATGCTGCTGATGTTCGGCGTGGGCCTGCATTTTTCGGTCGGCGACCTGATGTCGGTCAAGGGCATCGCGCTGCCCGGCGCGCTGGTGCAGATGGCCGCCGCGACGGCGATGGGCGCGGGCCTGGCGCACGGGTGGTGGGGCTGGACCCTGGCGGCGTCGCTGATCTTCGGCCTGGCGCTGTCGGTGGCCAGCACCGTGGTGCTGCTGCGCGCGCTGGAGTCGCGCGAGCTGCTGCACACCGGCAACGGCCGCATCGCCGTCGGCTGGCTGGTGGTCGAGGACCTGGCCATGGTGCTGGCGCTGGTGCTGATCCCGGTGCTGGGCGGCGAGGGCGGCAGCGGCGGCCCGGCGCTGTGGCTGACCATCGGCAAGACGCTGCTGGCCGTCGTGGTGTTCGTCGCGGTCATGCTGGTGGCCGGCCGGCGCCTGCTGCCGTGGATGCTGTGGCAGGTCAACCGCACCGGCTCGCGCGAGCTGTTCACGCTGGCCACCGTGGCGGCGGCCGTGGGCCTGGCGGTGGGCGCGGCGGCGTTGTTCGGCGTCAGCGTTGCGCTGGGCGCCTTCTTCGCCGGCCTGGTGCTGCGCGAGTCGGCCTTCAGCGAACGCGCGGCGCACGAGAGCCTGCCGCTGCGCGACGCCTTCGCGGTGCTGTTCTTCGTTGCGGTGGGCATGCTGTTCGACCCGCGCATCCTCATCGACCAGCCGCTGGCCGTGCTGGCCACGGTGGCCGTCATCCTGGTCGGCAAGACGCTGGCCGCCGGCGCGCTGGTGCTGGTGCTGCGCTACCCGCTGAGCACCGCGCTGACGGTGGCGGTCAGCCTGGCGCAGATCGGCGAGTTCAGCTTCATCCTGCTGGGCCTGGGCCAGAGCCTGAACCTCGTGCCGGCCGAGGCGACCAGCCTGGTCGTTGCGGGCGCCATCGTCTCCATCGCGCTGAACCCGCTGCTGTTCTCATGCGTGGAGCCGGTGCGGCGCTGGGTGCTGGCGCGCTCCGAATGGGCGCGCAAGCTGGAGGCGCGCGACGACCCGCTGGCCGAGCTGCCCGCCGACACGCCGGCCGCGGCACTGGCCGGGCAGATCGTGCTGGTGGGCCATGGCACGCTGGGCACGGCCTTGCATGCGGAGCTGGGCAGCCGGCCGCTGGTGGTCATCGACCATGACCGCGAGATTGTCGAGAAGCTGCGCGCCGCCGGCCAGGCGGCCGTGCTGGGCGAGGCCACCGAGGCGATGACGCTGGTGCAGGCCCACATCGCGCAGGCGGCCTGGCTGGTCATTGCCGTGTCCGACGTGCGCGGCGTGCCCGCCATGCTGGCCCTGGCGCGCCAGCTCAACCCCGCGCTGCGCTGCGCCGTCGTGGCCCACACCGACGAAGAGTTGCAATGGCTGGGCGAGGCGGGCGTCAACGAGGTGCTGCGGTCGCAGCAGGCATTGGCGCAGGCGCTGGCGCGGGTGGTGGCGGCTTAGGCCTTCTGCCTGGCGCCGCCGAAGGCCGCATACAGCCCCAGCGCGAAATACACCAACGCCGACACCCAGCGCCCGCTGCCGGTCGCGCCGCGCAGCAGCGGCTTCATCCAGCCGGCCAGCAGCGCATAGCCGCTGTCGGTCACGGCGGCGATGGCGACGAACAGGATGCTGAGCGTCAGCGCCTGCGCCGCCTGCGAGCCCTCGGCGTGCAGGAACTGCGGGATGAAGGCCGCGAAGAACAGCGTCGTCTTGGGGTTGAGCAGCGCGACAAAGAAGCCGTCGCGAAACAGCTGCCGTGGCGCGGCCGGTGGCGGCGGCGTGCCGTCCGCCGCCGCGGCGGGCTGGCGCAAGGCCTGGATACCGAGGTAGACCAGGTAGGCCGCGCCCGCCCAGCGCACGACGGTGAAGGCCAGCGACGACGCGGCGAACAGCGCCGCCAGGCCGATGGACGCACCGACCGCGTTGGCCAGGTTGCCCAGCGCGACGCCGGCCACCGACGCCAGCCCGGCTTGGCGGCCCTGCGCCAGCGTGCGCGCGACGATGAAGACGACGCCGGGGCCGGGCGTCAGCGCCAGCACGAGGGTCGCGATCAGGAAGGCGTAGAGGGCGGCGCCGGTGGGCAGCATGGTGGGGGTCTCCTCAGATGCGTTTCGATGGCATGAAACGCGGGTTGCGCAGCAGCGCCGCCGACACCAGCGACACCAGCAGGCCGACGGGCACGATCTCGCCCATGGTCATCGGGAAGCGGTACAGCGGGTTGGCGTACATGCGCTTGAAGTCATCCATCTTGGCGGCCAGCTTGGCCAGTTCGGCCTCCGGCAGGCCCTTGGCCTTGTTCTGGGCCAGGTACATCTTGGCCCATTCGGTGCCGAAGTCCATCTTGGTGATGGCCAGCGTCACCTCCCAGGCGGCCGCATAGACGACGCCGGCAACCAGGCTGATGGCCAGCCCCAGCACGAACGCGGGCCAGAAGCGGATGACGCCGCCCAGCTCGTCATCGCGCCGGCGCTTGATGGCGACGAAGACCAGGCTCAGCGCCACCAGCATGATCAGGTAGCCGATGACCATGCCGTGCTCGGGCGGCGCGCCACGGTTCATGATGAGCAGCGCGAACAGCGGCACGCCGGCCGCCAGGCCGGCGGCGATGCCGAAGGACAGGATGGTTTTCAACATGGGGACCTCAGGGCGGAGTGAAGAGGCCGCCATGGAACGATGTTCGGGCCGCCGGCGCTATCGGAAAAATGGGTGATTTCGCTGAAATCAGCCCTTCAGCGCAACAGTCCGAGTTCGCGGGCCTTCAGGATGGCTTCGGTGCGGCGGCGCGCATCGAGCTTTTCGTACAGCTTGGCGACATGCGTCTTCACCGTGTGCGGCGACACGTGCAGCCGCTCGGCGATCTCCTTGTTCGACAAGCCGGCCGCCAGCAGTGCCAGCACCTCGCGCTCGCGCGGGCTGATGCCCAGCGTCGCCTGCGCCTGCGGGTTGCCGTCGAACGGCGGCGGCGGCGCGCGGTGGCCCAGCAGCTTGACGCCGGCCCAGATGCCCAGGGCCAGGAAGGCCAGGGCGATCACGGCGATGTAGAAGGTTTCGGACTGGGCGCGGGCGAAGTGGCGGTAGTCCAGCCATTGCAACGCCGCCGCGCCCGCCGCCAGGGCCAGGCCGTAGAGCAGGGCACGGCGCCACATGGCGCTAGACGCCGGCCACCTGGGCCCGCGTGATGGCTGCCTGCTCGCGCACCCAGTCCGCGAACTGCTGCACCTCGGGCCGGCGTGCCGCGTTCGGGCCGACGATCATCCAGTAGCTGAACGGGCAGCCCAGCCGCCCGGCCTTGCCGAAGGGTTCGACCAGCTCGCCGCGCGTCAGGTGTTCGTGCACCAGCGGCAGGCGGGCCAGTGCCACGCCCTGGCCGGTAAGCGCGGCCTGCACCTGCTGGTAGGTGAAGTTCAGGTAGAGCCAGCGACGCGGCTGCAGGTCGTGCTCGCCATGCTCGGTCAGCCAGCGGCGCCAGCTCAGGAATTCGGCGCTGGGGCGCGGGTCGTCCTCTTCCGCCAGCGCATGGCCGGCGAGGTCGGCGGGCTTCTTCAGCGGTGCCGGCGGCTTCTGCAGATACCAGGGGCTGACGCAGGGCGAGAGCAGTTCCTCGAAGAGCTGCACGGCGTCCGCCGGCACCGACGGGCGGTCGTCGTAGCGCAGCGCCAGGTCGCTCTCGCCGTCTTCCAGGTCGACCTTGCGGTCATAGGCCGACACGCGAATGTCGATGTCCGCGTGCTCGCGCTGGAAGGCCTCCATGCGCGGGATCAGCCACAGCGACGCGAACGACGCAAAGGTACTGACATTGACGACGCGGCGGCCGCGCGTGCGGCGGATCTGCCGCACGGTCTGGTCCAGCCGCGACAGCACGGCCACGGCGGTGGGCAGCAGCTGCGCGCCATCGCTGGACAGCTCGACCTTGCGCGTGCCGCGCAGGAACAGCACGCAGCCGATCTCCTCCTCCAGCGACTGGATCTGCCGGCTGATGGCCGACTGCGTCAGGCTCAGTTCCTCCGCGGCGGCCCGGAAGGACAACAGCCGGGCGACGGCCTCGAAGGCGCGCAGGGGGCCGACCGAAAGCGGGCGCTGGCGAATGGGCTGATTCATGCGTGAATGGTATCAATCCCTGCGGCGCAATCATTGGACCGACGTGGGTGATCTAAGCAGAATCCCTGACATCAACCCAGGAGGCTCATCATGAGCGACGCGCAATCTGTATGGCATCTGGACGGTGGCCGGGCAATGACCCTGGCCGGTGGCGCCGAGGCGCGCCGCCTCGCGGTGGCCCGCGGCCGCGTGTGGCTGACGCTGTCCGGCACGGCCGACCAGCCGGCCGAAGACAAGTGGCTGGAAGCCGGCCAGGCCCTGGCGCTGGCGCCGGGCCAGACGGCCGTGCTGGAAGGCTGGCCGGCGGCTGATTTCGAGCTGCTGGTGCCGCCCACCTCAGGCGCGGCGGGCCGCGGTTTTCTTGGCCGCCGGTTTTTTGGCGGGCGCTGATTTCTTTTCGGCCTTGGCCGGCGGTTTGGCATTGGCCGCGCGCAGCGCGGCCTCAAGCGCCAGCCGCGCCCACGGCAGCATCAGCGGCGGCGACTCCAGCGCCTCCTCGGGCGGGCGGTAGTAGCCCGTCATGACGCGCTCGCCGTGCTTGGTCTCGAAACTGAACGGCGTGCAGCCGGCGGCGACAAAGCGTTCCCGCGTCGTGTCGTCCGTCTTCAGGAACAGCTGGCCGCGGTCGATGAGGGCCATGAAGAGGCCGTCGACATAGAAACCCTGGCCGCCGAACATGCGGCGCACGCGCACGGGTCCGAGCGGTGACAGCAGCTCGACGCACAGTTCGGTGAAGGCATCCATGCCGGTCACTGTAAGCTCGCGCGCCATGGATGCGAACGACCGCGCCGCGATCCGGCACAAGCTGATCGAACAACGCCTGGCCCTGCGTGACCGCCTTGCACTGGCGGCCGATCTGCAGGAGGTGCTGCGCGTCTGGCTGCTACGCCGGCGCGAGACCACCATCGGCGCCTACTGGCCCATCAAGGGCGAGTTTGATCCGCTGCCCGCGTTGTACCGCTGGGCCGAGGACCACCCGGAACGGCGCATCGGCCTGCCGGTGGTCGACAAGGTGCACGGCACGCTGCGCTTTCACGTCTGGTACCCCGGCTGCCCGATGGAGGAGGACGCCTTCCACATCCCCAAGCCCAAGGGCACCGAGGAATTCCAGCCGCAGCTGATGCTGGTGCCCTGCCTGGGCTTCGGGCCTTGCGGCCTGCGGCTGGGTTATGGCGGCGGCTTCATGGACAAGACGCTGTCCGAGATGCGGCCACGGCCCGCCTCGGTCGGCATCGGCTACGCGCATGGCTTCCTGCCGTTGCTCAAGCCCAGTGCGCTGGATGTGGCGCTGGATGCGATGTTGACGGAGGAGGGGGTGGTGTGGGACCGCGAGGGCTGAACGCCGGCTGCCAGACAATCCGGGCACATCCATTGCCACAAGCAAATCTGCCATGTCCAAGCCCATCCTGCTGGCACTGACCGCCACCGCCCTGTTGCTGACCCAGGCCGCCCAGGCCGCCCCCAAGCCCTGCGACGAACTGAAAGCCGAGATCGCCACCAAGCTGGACGAGAAGGGCGTCAAGGGCTACGAGATCACCGCCGTCGAGAACGACAAGGTCGCTGAAAAGGGCGATGGGGCCAAGGTCATCGGCAGCTGCGATGGCGGCACGAAGAAGCTGACCTACGTGCGCAAGTGAGGCCGCCGCCATGAGCCTTTACCTCGATCATCTCGCCACGCTGCAGCGCCAGGCTGAAAGCGCGCTGGATCGCACCGGTTTCGGCGCGCTGCTGATCGCCTCCGGCGTCGAGAAGTACGCCTTCCTGGACGACCGGCCCTACCTGTTCCAGCCCAACCCGCACTTCAAGCACTGGCTGCCGCTGACCAACCACCCGCACTCGTGGCTGGCCGTGCGACCGGGCAAGAAGCCGCGCGTCGTCTACTACCAGCCCGACGACTACTGGCATGTGCCCCCCAGCGCGCCCAGCGGCGAGTGGGTGGACGCCGTCGAGCTGGTCGTCATCCGCGAGCCGGAGGAGGCGGCCAAGGCGCTGGCCGACGTCGTCACGCCGCGCACGGCCATCGTCGGCGAGCTTGACGCGACGCTGCCTGGCCTCACGCCGAACAACCCCGAGCCGCTGCTGAACCTGCTGCACTGGGCGCGCGGCGTGAAGACGCCTTACGAGCTGGAACAGATGCGCGCCGCGCAGCGCCGCGCCGTGCCGGCCCACCTGGCCGCGCGCCAAGCCTTCCTGGCCGGCGCCAGCGAGGCGGCCATCCACCGCGCCTACCTCGTTGCCAGCGGCCACACGGACCGCGACCTGCCCTACGGCAACATCGTCGGCCTGAACGAGCACGCCGCGGTGCTGCACTACCAGTACCAGGACGAAAGCCCGCCGCCCGAATCGCGCAGCTTCCTCATCGACGCCGGCGCGCAGGTGAACGGTTATGCCAGCGACATCACGCGCACCTGGGCGGCGCCCGGGCACGACGAGTTCGCGGCGCTGATCGCGGCGATGGACGCCGAGCAGCTGGGCCTTGTCGACGAGGTGCGCGACGGCGTCGACTACCGCGACATCCACCTCAGCACGCACCGCCGCATCGCCCACGTGCTGCGCAACGCCGGCATCGTCAGCATGAGCGAGGAAGCCATGGTCGAGGAGGGCGTCACCAAGCCCTTCTTCCCGCACGGCATCGGCCATCTGCTGGGCCTGCAGGTGCACGACGTGGGCGGCTTCATGGCCAGCGAGAACGGCGGCGTGGCGGACAAACCCGAGGGCCACCGCTACCTGCGCCTGACGCGGCCGCTGCAGGCCGGCATGGTGGTCACCATCGAGCCGGGCCTGTACTTCATCCCGACGCTGCTGCGTGAGCTGCGTGCATCCAGGCATACGGGCCAGGTGGACTGGGCCTGCGTGGAACGGCTGGCGCGCTACGGCGGCATCCGCATCGAGGACGACGTGGCCTGCCGCGGCGCCGGCGAGGCGCCGGAGAACCTGACGCGGGACGCGTTCGCGGGGGCTTGATGACCTTCTCGGCACTGCTGCTGGCCGGCGCGCTCGCGCTGCCCGCCAGTGCGCCGGTGCCCGAGACGGAACTGTCGCGCGTGCAAGTGCAGGGTGAAGCCGCCACGGCGCGCGAGAAGAAGACACTGGCCCAGCTCTTCAAGGCGCAGGCGCTGTTCGACAAGTTCCATGCACTGGCGCCGCAGGCCGAGCTGAAGTTCAAGGTCTATGCGCGCACGCGGGCCGAGCAGGCGCAGCCGCTGGAACTGGGCCTGATGACGCCCGCCGGTCGCCAGCCGGTGGCGCTGGACGCCGAGGACCGCTTCGCCATCGACCCGGCCTGGAAGGCGCAGGCGGCGCGCACCGAACTGCGCAGCCGCCTGGCCGATGGCCGCGTGACCTGGCGGCCCGACATCCGCACGCCCGGCGTGCCGGACGGCGAGCGGCGCCTGGGCGACCTGCGGCTGCAGTGCCGCGTGGGTTTCGACAGCGGCGTGGCGCGCGGCTCGGTGGGCCTGGCCTGGCTCTTGTCGCTGGCCCTGGACGACTGCGAAGACCCCGACTGGAGCCCCAGCAACTTTGCCGACCGGCCGCTGTTTGCCGTCACGCTGGTGCACGGCGAGCGGCGCCAGGTCTTGAGCAACCGCCTGCTGCACGGCCTGCGCGACGGCGGTGGCAAGGCCTATGACTGGGGCTTTGCGCTGCGCGAGCGCATGTTCCGGCTGCCGCTGAACGACATGTCCTGGCCCGACGACACGCGTGTGCTGATGGAGGCCATGGACGACCCGCAGGCGCCGCCGGACGCAGGCCTGCAGGCGTTGCAGGACGACTGGATTCAGGCGGCGCTGGCGCTGGCGCCGGGGCTGACGCCGCAGGCCGTAGCCGCTCGCCTGGGCGCGGCGGTGGACGACACGCGCTTCGAGTCGGGCCGGCGGCTGCAGCGCCATCTGCACGAGGTCAAGGCGCCGGCGGCGCCGCTGCGGCTGGAGCTGGTCAGCCTGTTCGACGCGGACGACCGGCTGCTGAAGACCTCGCTGCGGCGGCTGGAGCCGGTGCGGCGCGACTAGCGTTGGGGGTCGCCGTAGACCACGCCTCGGCCATGCGTGCCGACGTAGACGCGACCGAACAGCTTGGGGTCGCCGCTCACCTGCAGGATCAGGCCCCACTGATGGGCGTCGTCGTTGATGCGCTGCCAGCTCGCCGCGTTGTCAGTGGAGCGAAACACGCCGTAGCGGCCTGACACGGTGCCGACCAGGTAGAGCGCGGGTCCGGCGGCCCCAGGCGCGCCGCGACCGAAGCCGAAGGCGTGGATCTGCGTGACGCCAGGCAGGCGCTTGAAGGCGTGGCCGCTGCCGGCGCGGTACAGGCCGTGGAAGGCCGCCAACCACAACTCGCCCTCGCGGCCGGGTGTCGCGTACAGGCGGTCCTGGCCGCCACGGTCGTCGCCGCGGTCGCTGCGGTTGTGGCTGCCCGCCGTGGTGCGCAGCACCGGGCCGTCGGGCAGCGCCAGCGGCCGGGCGCTGAAGCTCAGGCCGGCATCGTCGCTGGCGTAGAGCTTGTCGTCGAACAGCGCCAGCGCATGGAAGCGTTTGGCGTTCACGCGGTCGGCAACGACGCGGGTGCCGGCGGGCAGGCCTTTCACAGCCGTCCAGCTGTCGCCGCGGTCGTGGCTGACGTGGGGCACGCCCCCCTTGGGTGTCCACACCCAGGCCTTGCCATCCGCGGACACGGCGATGAAGCCATCGCTGGATTTGGCGTCGGGCACCGTGGCCGGCTCGCGCCAGGTGGCGCCGCCGTCCAGCGAGTAGCCGAGGTTCTTGCCGCCCTCGCGCGGGTGGCCCATGCGCACGATCACCTCGGGCGCAGCCTCGGCCCCGGTCACGTCGTGCGTGTTGCCGAAGAACGGCGGCTTGGGGTTGCCCGGTGCGGGCTTGTCGAGGTCGGTGTGCACGAAGCCCGAGTAGTCGCCGATGGCCGTCACCAGTGGCACGCCCTTCGTCGGGCTGTGCAGGGCCAGCGCCACGGTTTCCTCGATGCCGGTGCTCATGACCTGCCAGTGCGTCGGCTCGCCCTTGTCGGCGCGGGTCAGGTCCAGCGTCTCCCAGCCGCCGTAGCCGGTGGTGAAGAGGGCGTGGTCCGGGTTGGCGGGGTCGATCTTGACGTCGTACAGCCAATGCAGGTGGGTGTCGGCGACATAGGGCGCCGCGGCGGCATCGAACTTGGCGGTGGTGAACAGCGGCTGCCAGGTGGCGCCGCCGTCCGGGCTGCGGAAGAGTTCGTCGCCCGCGCCGCGGCCGGCCGTGCTGGCGAGCAGGCGCTTGGGGTTTCCGGCATCGACGGCGACTGCGGCATAACCGAACGGCTGCGCGGCGCTGGGGCGTTCGGGCGTGATGTCGGCCCAGGTCTGCTTGGCGACGTCGTGACGCCACACCGAGCCATCGCTCATGCGGTGCGGTCCGGGATCGCTGGCGTAGGCGATGTAAAGCTGGCCGTCGCCCGCCAGTGCGGCGCGCATGGGGCGGTGCCGGGTGGGTGCGCCAGGCACGGGGGCCCACGTCGCGCCGGCATCGCGGCTCACCCACAGGTTGGGCCGGCCGACGACCGACACGCCCGCATACAGCGTGCGGCTGGGCTTGCCGCGCGTGCCGCTGGCGGGGTCGAAGAGGATGAAGTTGATCGTGGCCTTGCCGTCGCTGCCACCCCAGCTGGGCAGCGGGCCGTCAGAGGCGTCGCGGCGCCAGGCCGAGTCGGGGAAGGTGTCGACCCGCTGGAAGCTGGCGGCTGCATCGCCGCTGCGCCATAGGCCGGCTTGGCGGCTGGCGAGGTAGAGCACACGGCCATCGTTCGGGTCCACGGCCAGGCGCTCGCCATTGCCGCGGCCCCCCTCGTTGCCGCCCAGCTTGAAGGGCAGGTCGGCGCGCTGGAACGTGCGGCCGCGGTCAAGCGAGCGCAGCACGGCGCCGTTGGGCACGGCGGGATTGGTGTAGGTGCCGCAGGCCAGGTACAGCGCGTCGGGGTTGTTGGGGTCGACCGCCAAACTCTCGACGCCCATCAGGTTGACCTCGCTGAGCGGCAGCCAGTCCAGCAGGGGCTGCCAGCGGCCGGTGGCGGTGTCGCGACGGTAGGCGCCGCCCATGTCGGTGCGGGCGTACGTGAGGCCGGGCACGGCGGGCTGGAAGGCAAAGCCGTCGACAAAGCCGCCACCGACGATGGCGACTGGATGCCAGGCGTAGGGCGCATCGGCGGTCGGCGCGGCCTGGGCGGCGGCGCCGACCAAGAGCAGGGCGCCCAGCAGGGGTTTGATGAGGGTCATGTCTCCAACGATTCTTATGACAGCGCTGGACATCGTAATTTGTTCGCCAAGCGAACAAATACGGTTTACCCGTGGAAACCGGCTGTGCCGCGTGGCGGGCTCAGTGCGGCGGGGAGGCCCGGGGCAGGCTCACCGTCAGGCGCGTCAGCCCTTCATCGTCGTCGGTCTCCATCGCGATATCGCCGTGCTGGGCCTGCACGAGCAGTCGCGCCGAGTAGGTCCCCAGTCCGCTGCCGTCCGGCTTGCCGGCCGTCACGAATTTGTCGAAGAAGCGCGCGCGGATCTCCTTGGGCACCGCGCCCTTGTTCTCGATGACGACGCGGACCGGTGCCTCGTCATGCAGGCGGATGGAGACCTTGCCGCCCTTGGGCGCTGCCTCGCAGGCGTTCTTGACCAGGTTCTGGAAGACCGAGAAGCACAGGCTGATGTCGCCCAGCGCCAGCACGGGGTCGGCGCCGACGGGCGTGTCGGTATCCGCTGAAATCGTCAACGCCTTCTCGCCGTAGGTGACGCGGGCCGTCTGCGCGATGCGGCGCAGCAGCTCGCCGAGCTTGACCGGCGCGGCCTTCAGTTCGAAGCGGCCGGGCTCGATCTTGTAAAGCTCGGAGGAGCGGTTGATCATGCCCAGCACCTGCAGCGTGATTTCCTCGACCAGCTGCAGTTGCTCGGTCTGCCGGCGGCCCAGGCTGTCGTCCTCCAGCAGCGTCTGCAGGATGCCCAGCGCGCCGGCCAGCGGCCCCTTGATGTCGTGCCGGGTGATGCGCTCGACGTCCTCGCGCAGCTGGGCGGCTTCCACCATGCCGTCGACCTCGGCCTGCAAGTCCTTGCGCAGTTGAACGTAGCGCATGAAGTTGCGCACGCGTGGCTTGAGGGTCTGCGGGTCGACCGGCTTGGTGATGAAATCCACCGCGCCAAGCTCCAGGCCTTGCAGGCGCGCGTCGGCCGTGCTCAGCGTCGTGATGAAGATGATGGGGATGGTCTCCGAGTTGGGGTGCTCGCGCATCTGGCGCGCCACCTCGAAGCCGTCCATGCCCTGCATCATGACGTCCAGCAGCACGAGGTCGGGCGGCGAATCGGAGGTCGCGAAGCTCAGCGCCTTGGCGCCGTTCTGCGCCAGGCGCACGCGGTAGTCGCCGCGGAACAGCTCGGACAGCAGGATGAGGTTGTCCGGCGTGTCGTCCACGATCAGGATGGTTGGCCGCGCCGGCCCATCGCCGGGCGCGGCTTGCTCTGGCGCCGGCGCGGGTGGCGATTCCTCGGCAAGCGGGGCAGGCGTCGTCCGTCGCGGGGTCCAGCGCAGCGCGCGTTCGACCCGGGACAGGAACTCATGCGTCGAATACGGCTTGAGCAGCAGGGAGGTCACGCCGGCACTGATCGCCTCGACCACCTTGTGCCGCTCAGCCTCGGCGGTGATCAGCACGAAGGGCAGCGCCGACAGCTGGGGATCGGCGCGCATGGCCTTGAGCAGCTCGATGCCGTTCATCACTGGCATGTTCCAGTCCGACAACACGATGTCGAAGGGCGCGGACTTCAACTGGCGCAGCGCCTCGGCACCGTCCTTCGCCGTCACGATGCGCTCCACGCCGACCTGGCGCAACTGGTTGATCGTGACCTTGCACATGGCCTCGAAGTCGTCCACCACCAGCCACCGGCTTGGGTTGCGCGAACGCAGTCATGGCATCGCCCCCAGTTGACGCAGCGCCTCCTGCGCGGCGTCGAAATCGTAGTCGGCCAGGGCTGCCGCCACCCGGCGCAAGCCCCTGGCCCGCGGCGAGCCCTCGGCCAGGCCCAGCAGTTCGTCGGCCAGGTCCGCGGCCTCGGCATCCCCTTGTGTCAGAAGCCTCGCCAGCCGATCCAGCGTCTGCCGCAGTTCCGGCCTGTCGATGCCGGATGCCGGCGGGCTTGTCGAGACGGCCTGCACCTCCTGCCCGGCAAGCCGGTCCAGCCCGGCCATCACCGGTGCCAGCTGCTGCAGCACGCGTGCCAGCGCGCCGTCGATCGCGGCCGCATCGCTGCCGGCCTGGCAAGCCGCTTCAAGCCCGGCGGCCGCGGCTTCGAGCGCGGTCGCGCCGATGTTGCCGGCGGTGCCCTTGAGCGTGTGGGCGGCGCGCCGGGCCGCCGTCGCGTCGGCGTCGATGCGGGCGGCCGCGAACTGCGATTCAAACCCGGCTTGGCCGGCGTGGAACTTGAGCAGCAGCCGGCGGTACAACGGCGGCTTGTTGGCCGTCGTCTTCAAGCCGCGGCCCACGTCGATGCCTGGCAGGTCGGGCAGCGCGTCGGCCGCCGCCAGCGGCGCCGCAGCATCGGCCACCGGCGGCAGGCGCACGCTCGCGGCTTCCAAGGCCGCCCCGCGGTGCGTGGCAGGCCGGACCCACCGGGCCAGCGTCGCGAACATCGTGTCCACGTTCAGCGGCTTGGCGATGTGGTCGACCATGCCCGCCGCAAGCACCCGCTCCCGGTCGCCCGTCATCGCGTTGGCGGTCATCGCGATGATGGGCAGCTGCTGCCATGCCGGGTTGCGGCGTATCGCCTCGGTGGCGGTGTAGCCGTCCATCACCGGCATCTGGCAGTCCATCAGGATGCCGTCGAAATCGGCGTCGCGCGACAGCGTGTCGAGCGCCTCCTGGCCGTTGCCGGCGCAGACCACGGCGATGCCGGCATTGCCGAGCAGGTCCAGGGCCAGCTCCTGGTTCAGGTCGTTGTCCTCGACCAGCAGCAAGCGCGCCCCGGCCAGGCTCGCGAGGTCCTGGCTGTGTGAGCCTGCCTTGGCCGTGGCACGCGTCTCGATGGGCTGGGTCCGGCCCAAGGCCTCGGCCACGGCCTCCAGCAGCGTGGACGCTGTCACCGGCTTGGTCAGCACGGTGGCTGGCGCAACGCCCTGCTGTTGGGCCGCGTCCACCGCCTCTTCGCGTCCGTAGGCGGTGACCATGATGACGGTGGGCATGCGGCGGTAGTTGCCGGCCTTGATCTGCCGCATGGTTTCCACACCGTCCATGCCGGGCATCTTCCAGTCCATCAGCACGACGTCGTAACTGATCTGGTCCTTGTCGGCCCGCGCCACCATGCGCAAGGCCTCGCGGCCATCGCGTGCGGCGTCGACCTCCAGGCCGAAGGACATCGCCATCGCGGACAGGATCTCGCGCGCCGAGGCGTTGTCGTCCACCACCAGCACGCGCGTCCCCATCAGCTCGTCGGCCCGGAACATGCGCCGCGGCCGGGGATCGGATTGCACGCCGAACCGCGCGCGGAAGTGGAAGGTCGACCCCTGCCCCTGCTCGCTCTCGACCCAGATGCTGCCGTTCATCAGCTCGACCAGGCTCTTGGAGATCGCCAGGCCCAGGCCGGTGCCGCCGTAGCGCCGGGTCGTGGAAGCGTCGGCTTGGGCGAAGCTCTCGAACATCCGCGCGCTTTGCTCGGGCGTCATGCCGATGCCGGTGTCCTTCACCCAGAAGTGCAGCTCCACGTCTTGCTCACCTTCGGACGCCGTCTCCACGCCGACGACCACCTCACCCCGCTCCGTGAACTTGACGGCGTTGTTGCCGAGGTTGATGAGGATCTGACCCAGGCGCAGCGGGTCGCCGCGCAGGGCCGTGGGCACGTTGGCATCGACGTTGAAGAGCAGCTCCAACTCCTTGTCGTCGGCCTTCAGACCCACGAGGTTGGCCAGGTTGTCCATGACGTCCTCGAGGCGGAAGTCCACCACCTCCATCTCCATCCTGCCGGCCTCGATCTTGGAGAAGTCGAGGATGTCGTTGATGATGCCCAGCAGGTTCTCGCCTGAGCGGTGCACCTTCTCGATGTAGTTGCGCTGCTTCTTGTCCAGCGGCGTCTGCAGCGCCAGGTGCGACATGCCGATGATGGCGTTCATCGGCGTGCGGATCTCGTGGCTCATGTTGGCCAGGAAGGTGCTCTTGGCCCGCGTCGCCTCTTCCGCAACCTCTCTGGCGCGCGCCATCTCGTCCTGCAGGTGCTTGCGCTCGGTGAAGTCCTGGTGGATGCCCACCATGCGCAGCGCACGCCCCTGTGCATCCCGCTCGGTGGCCCGGGCCATGGACAGGATCCAGCGCCACTCGCCCGTCTTGGCCTTCATGCGGAACAGCGCCTGGTATTCCTGTTCGGAAGGGTCATCGATGCAGCGCACGAACCCCTCGCGCGCGTGCTCGGCGTCATCGGGATGCAGCAGGCGGGCCCAGGCATCGGCGGCGCTGCCGTCCGTCGTGACCTCGTCCAGCGTGTAGCCCAGCATCTCGGCCCAGATCTCGTTGACCTCGCTGCGGCCAGTCGACACGTCCCAGTCCCAAAGGCCCAGGTTGCCGCCGCGCAGCGCGAAGTTCAGCCGTTGCGCGCTCTTGGCCAGCTCGCGTTCGGCGCGCTGGCGGTCGCTGACGTCGCGCACCGAGGCACACACGCAGTCCCCGCGGCCGACGACGTCGGGCAGGCGCGCCAGGCCCACCTCCACCGGGAACTCGACGCCATCCTTGCGCACGCCGTGCAGGCGCTGGTTGCCGGCTCCCATGATGCGCGCGCCGCCTTCATGGGAAAACGCGCCGCGCAGGCCGACATGCTTGCTCCGCGTCGGCTGCGGCACCAGGGCCTCGATGCGTTGGCCTGCCAGTTCGCCGGCCCCGTAGCCGAACATCGCGTCCGCCTGGAGGTTGGCGAGGATGATGCACCCCTCGGCATCGACCACCATCATGCCGTCGGGGGCCGATTCGATGATGCGCCGGTACCAGGTCTCCGTGGCCTGGATCGACGCCTTCTGCGCTTCCAGCTCGGTGGCCTGCTGCTCCAACATGCCCGCCTGATCGCGCAGCGCCTCGGCCTGGCGCCGGGTTTCGTCAAGCAGCCGGGCGGAGCGCGCCGCGCGTTCGAGGATCTCCAGGTTCATGGCCAGGATGGGCCTGAGCTCGTCCAGCAAGGCCCGCTCACGCACGCCGTGCGCCGACAAGGTGGCCAGCTCCAGCACGCCCAGCAGCCGGTCGCCGCGCAACAGCGGATACAGCGCGACCGCCTGCGGCGCGGCCTCGCCGAGGCCGGAGCCGATGCGCACGTAGTCCCGTGGTGGCGGGCTCAGCACGATGGGCTCGCGCTCCAGCGCGCATTGCCCCGCCAATCCCTGGCCCAGCGTGAAGCGCTGCGCCAGCGAGGCGGGCTCCAGATGGGCATAGCCGCCCACGAGGCACAGCTCCCGGGCGTCATGCTCGTAGACGTAGAGCAGCCCATGGCCCACGCCGGCGACCGGTGCGAGCTGGCTGAAGAAGATCTTGGCGAGATCGGCCTGGCTGGTCGCGGTCTGCAGCGCATTCGCAATCTGGGCCAGATGGCTCTTCAGCCAGGTCTGGTTGTCCATCTGCTGCGCCACGCCCTGCAGCACGCGCACCGACCGCGCCAGCTCCCCCAGTTCGTTGCCGAAATCCTGGTGGGGCACCTCGAAGGCCAGATTGCCCTGCGCGAGCTGTTCCACCGCGTCGCGCACGCGCACGGCGGGGCGGCGGATGGAGGCCGCGACCAGCCAGGAGACCAGCCCGCCCAGCAGCAGGCCACCGGTCAGCAGCGCCATCGTGCGCTCGCTTGCACCGCTCACCAGGCGCAAAGCCGTTTCTATGCTTTCCTGTGCCCCGACTTCCTTGCCCTTCACAACGGCATCCATCTGAGTCCGCACGGTATCGCCGGCGGACTGGAACTCGTGCGACGCCACGAACAGACGCGCCTGCGCCAGCTCACCCCGTCCCAACATGGCGAGCGCGGTGTCGACATTGCTCTTGTAGGTCGCATAGGCCGACTCGAAGCGGGCCAGCCGCTGCTGGTTCTCGTTGCGAACCACGCGCGGTCGCAGCTCCGTCAGCTCGCGCCGCAACGCGTCGTCCTGCTCGCCGACATGGCGAACGGCGATGTCGCGGTCCTCCTGCGTCTGGGCGATGAGGGCCTGCCGCAGTTCCCGACCGATGGTGAGATAGGCGGCCTGGGCATCCTTGGCGTTGGAGACGCCCAGCAGATCCTGTTCGTAGAGCTGCGTGACCTGTCGCAGCAGCGTCCGCTGCGTGAGCAGATCGCTGATGCCCAGCACCAAGGCCACGATCATCAGCACGGCGAAGCCGAGCAGCAGTTTGGTGAGCAGCGTGCGCCGCTCCAGCTGGTGCAAGCCGAATTTCATGGGGTCACCTCCAGCGGCGTTGGCGTGCGTTGCCACGCGTATGCGCCACCGCAAGCCAGGCGAGGCGCGTCAAGGCTGATCGGCGATGAAGGCCAGCGCCTGCGCCTTCTGCGCGATCTCGGCATCCGTGTCGGCGTAGCGCGCGGCGATCTCGCGGAAGGTGCAGGCGCAGGCGACGAAGGCGTCGAGGATGTCGGGATCGAAATGACTGCCGCGGCCGTCCTTCATGATCTGCTCGGCCTTCTCGTGCGGCATGCCTTCCTTGTAGACGCGCCGGCTGATCAGCGCGTCATACACGTCGGCCACGGCCATCAGCCGCGCCGACACCGGGATGTCGTCACCCGACAGGCCTTGCGGGTAGCCGGAGCCATTCCACTTTTCCTGATGGCCGTAGGCGATCTCCTTGGCCACGGTCAGGAATTCCACCTTCAGCCCCAGCCGGTCTTCCGCCTGCTGGATCGCATCGCGCCCGAGTCTGCAATGCGTCTTCATGATCTCGAACTCTTCCGGTTCGAACTTGCCGGGCTTGAGCAGGATGCGGTCGGGAATGCCGATCTTGCCGATGTCGTGAAGCGGCGCCGACTTGAACAGCGTGGTGATGAAGGCGTCCGTCAGCGCGCTCTCGAACCGCGGATGACTGCGCAGGTGCTCCGCCAGCACCTTCACGTAGTGCTGTGTGCGCCGGATGTGGTTGCCCGTCTCGTTGTCGCGCGTCTCGGCCATCGACGCCAACGCCAAAATCGTCACGTCCTGGACGGCAGCGACCTCGCGCGAGCGCCTCGCGACCTCGGCTTCCAGGAAGCTGTTCTGGTCACGCAAGAAGTCGGCCGCGAGCTTGAGCTTGAGATGAGTCTCGATGCGTGCCAGCACGATGGGCGGATTGACGGGCTTGGTGATGAAGTCCACCGCGCCCAGTTCCAGGCCGCGCTGCTCGTCCTCGGTGGCGCTCATGCTGGTCAGGAAGATCACCGGGATCTCCCGCGTGGCCGGGTCGCTCTTCAGTGCCACGCAGACGTCGGTGCCGGACATGCCCGGCATCATGATGTCCAGCAGGATCAGGTCCGGCGGCTCGGCGTCATGGGCGAACTTGAGTGCCTTCTCGCCATTGCTGGACAGGCTGACCCGGTAGCGGTCCTTGAGCAGGCCGGCCATCAGGGCCAGGTTGTCGGCGGTGTCGTCGACGACGAGGATCTTGAACTTGCGAACGCCGGTGTCTGGATCAGCCATGCGGTTCTCCCTTGTGTCGGTCGCACCTGGCTGGCCAGAATAGTTGATGCGGGAGGGGGCCACAACAAGGAACACACCCACCGCTCGGGCCTGGTCCACCTATCCGATGGTTAGCCCTTCCCGGCGCGACGACGCGGAACGGCGGGAACCAGCCTGACGCCCTCGCGAAGAAGCTCAGCGGGCTCGAAGGGTCGCGATCAACCCGTCGCACGCGGCCTCGACCAGATCCAGCACCTCGTCGAAGCCGGCCGCGCCGCCGTAGTAGGGATCGGGCACATGGCGACGGCCGGTGTGGGGGGCGTAGTCCAGCAGCAGCTTCAGCCGATGACGTTGCGCGGGTGGGCACAAGCGTTCGGCATGGGCGAGGTTGTCGTCGTCCATGGCCAGCACGAGGTCGAAGCGACTGAAGTCTTCGGCCACCAGCTTGCGGGCGCGCAGGACGCTCAGGTCGTAGCCGCGCAGGCCGGCGTGCGCCTGGCTGCGTTCGTCCGGCGGCGCGCCGACGTGGTAGCCGTGCGTGCCGGCGGAGTCGACCTCGACGTCCAGCCCGGCCGCGGCCAGCTTGGCGCGCATGACGCCCTCGGCCGTGGGGCTGCGGCAGATGTTGCCCATGCAGAAGAACAGGATGCGGCGGGTCATCACCGCATTCTCGGCGGCGGCTAGAACCGCATGTCGGCCCGCAGCGAGACCACCCGGAAGGTCTTGTTGCGCGACCAGCTCTCGGTCAGGCGGTGGTTGATGACGTCGAGGCCCTCGGACGACGACGTGGCTTCGCGCGGCACCAGGTTGGCCATGGACAGCCGCCAGTTGATGCCGTCGCGCACCGCGCCGCTGGCCCAGGACAGATAGGCGTCGAACTGGCGGCGGTCGCTTTCCTCGCGCCTCAGCGTCTCGGTCTGCTGCACGCGGCTGGCCGGCACGTAGTTGATGTTGAAGCCGCTGCCGAAGTTCTGGCCCAGCGCCTTCCAGCGGTGGTCGATGCCGAAGTTCAGGCTGCCGCGCGGCTGCTGGTCCAGGCGGGCGTTGGCGCCGGGGATGCCCTTGACCTTGCTGTCGAAGACGGCGATGTTGAAGCGCAGCAGCATCAGCTGCAGCTCGGGCGGCGCGTCCTCCCAGATCTCGTCCATGCGCGCCTTGACCTCGAACTCCAGGCCCATCGTGCGCGCGCCTTCCATGTTGCGCGGGCGGCTGACCCAGCGCTGCGAGGTGTCCCAGGACACGGTCTCCAGCATCACCTGGCTGCGGATCAGGCTCTTGATGTCGCGCACGAAGGCGCTGCCCGAGATGATGCCGCCGGTGGGCAGCCAATGCTCCAGGCTCAGGTCGATGCCGGTGGCCAGTTCCGGCTTCAGGTCGGGGTTGCCGGCGCGGTCGGCATAGGTCTGGTAGTTGGGCCCGTCCGGGTAGGTGGCGTTGATGTTGGGGCGGGCGATCAGGTCGTTGAGGTTGGGCGAGCGGTAGCTGCGCGTCAGGCTCAGGCGCACCTGATCCTTGGGGAAGGCCTCGGGCTTCCACAGCAGGTGGAACAGCGGCGACGTGACCTGCGACACGTTGCGCGTCTCGGGCAGCGTGCCTGCGGCATCGGCGGTCGTCTGGATGCGCTCGTAGCGGATGCCGGCGTAGACCGACCACTGCTTGGTCGGGCTCCACTCGTCCTGCGTGTAGGCCGCAAAGCGCTGGTTGCGCGAGCCCAGCGTGTTGCCGAACTTCACCAGGCCGGGAATGACGGCACCGTTGACCAGCGTGTCGCGCACCTGCGTGCGCTGGCTGCGCTCGGTCTCGATGCCGGTCACCCACTGGTGCTCCTGGGCCGTCTTCAGGCTCCACTTGCCGCCCAGGCTGGTCTGGTCCTCGTCGACGACGTTGTGGTCGTCCTGGATGCGTTCGGTGGTGACACCCTGGAAGGCCCGCGTGTCGCGGCGATGGCTGTTGCCGGTGTTCTTGAAGCCGCCCCGGCCCAGGCGCAGCTCCCAGGTTTCGCCGACCTGGGGCCGGTAGTTGGCCGACATGTTGAGCCGCAGGTTGTGCATGCGGCCGTCGGTCTCGCCATGCGCGTCGCGAAAGCGCGTGCCCTCGGCATTGTTCTGGCTGCTGCCCTCGCTTTGCGACAGCGCGAAGAACGGCGAGATGTTGAAGCTCAACGTGTCGCTGTACTTCCAGCGCAGCCGGGCGTTGCCGTTCAGGTTGGCACTGTTGCCCATGCTGGTGCCGATCTGCGCGGTCTCCTCCACGACCTCGCCGGTCTCGGTGTCGGTGACGCGGTTGTGCGAGTCGATGTTGTTGAAGCGCCGGTGCAGGCCGCCGTTGGTGGAGAAGGCGCCGACGAACTCGTCGCCGTTGGCGCCGCCCCACTTCAGGTTGCGCGTCCAGCTGAAGTCGGCCTGAGGCTCGCCGCGGTCCTGGCCCAGCGTGAAGCGCAGCTCGTGGTTGGCCTTCACCAGCGGCTCGCGCAGGATGATGTTGATGGTGCCGGCAATGGCGCGCGCGCCCGTCTCGGCGGTCGGGGCGCGGTAGATCTCGATGCGCTCGACCTGGTCGGGCGGCAGGTCTTCCACGGCGAAGCCGGCCGGTGCGCGCTCGCCGTCGACGAGGATCTGCGTGAAGCCGCTGCCCAGGCCGCGCATGCGGATGTCGCCGCCGCGCCCCGGCCGGCCGCCGATGGTCACGCCCGGCAGGCGGCGCAGCACGTCACCCAGCGCGGTGTCGCCGTAACGGTCCAGGTCCTCGCGCTCGATGACGATCTTGCTGGCCGTGCTGTTGCGCCGCCGGCTGTTGGCGGTGGGGCCGCTGCTGACCTCCACGCGGTCCAGCCGGTTGCCGGCACCGCTGGCGGCAGGCGCCGGGGCGGCCGCTGCGGCGGGCGCGGCGGGAGAGGGGGCGGGCTTGGTCTGGGCCGCACACAAGGCGCTGGCACACAGCGTTGCCAACGCAAGGAGGAGGCGGCTCATGGCGGCGGATTCTGCGGGCCACCCCCGCCGGCCAACCATGTAAAGCGCTCATTTACATGAGCGGAGCGCCGCCGCGGGCGCGTCAGGCGGCGGTCTTGCCCAGGCGCTTGCAGAGTTCCAGCGCCAGCGCCGATTGGTTCAGCGTGTAGAAGTGCAGGCCCGGCGCGCCGCCAGCGATCAGGCGCTCGCAGAGCTGCGTGACGACATCCAGGCCGAAGGCGCGGATGCTGGCCGTGTCGTCCATGAAGCCTTCCATCTTCATCTGCACCCAGCGCGGGATCTCGATGCCGTCGCGCTGCGCAAACTGGGCGATGCGGCCGTAGTTGTGGAAGGGCATGATGCCCGGCACGATGGGCTGGGTGACGCCCAGCTTGCGCGCCTCGGCGACGAAGTGGAAGTACGCGTCGGCGTTGAAGAAGAACTGCGTGATCGCGCCGTCGGCGCCGGCACTCATCTTGTCGACGAAGTGCTGCAGGTCGCGTGCCGCATAGCGCTGCTGCGGGTGCACCTCGGGGTAGGCGGCCACCTCGATGTGCCAGTCTGGCCCTTGGGTCTCGCGGATGAAGCGCACCAGCTCGGACGCATAGCGGAACTCGCCCGCCGTGGCCGTGCCGCTGGGCAGGTCGCCGCGCAGCGCCACGACGCGGTGGATGTTCTGCGCGCGGTAGGTGGCCAGGATCTCGGCGATGTTCTCGCGCGTGGAGCCCACGCAGCTCAGGTGCGGCGCGGCCTCGAAGCCGGCCGCGGCGATGTCCATCACGGCGGAGAGCGTCTTGTCGCGCGTGGAGCCGCCGGCGCCGTAGGTGACGCTGAAGTACTGCGGCGACAGGGTGCCGAGGTCTTGGACGACGGTCTTGAGCTTCTCGACGCCGACCGGCGTGTTGGGCGGGAAAAATTCGAAGGAAACAGGGGTGCTCATCGGGAGGCCCACAAGAAGAATTCGCGGTTGCCATCACCGCCGGTGATGGGGCTGTCGAAGTAGTCCAGCACCTTGAGGCCCAGGGCCGTGCAGGCCAGGCGCACGCGGGCTTCCAGTCGCGGGTAGTCGGCCTCGTCCTTGACGAGACCGCCCTTGCCCAGGGCTTGTGGCCCCAGTTCGAACTGCGGCTTGATGAGCACGAGCAGGTGGCCGTGCACTTCAAGCCAGGGCAGCAACTCCGGGAGGCTGCCGATCATGGAAATGAAACTCAGGTCGCCGACGATCAGCGTGAAGCCGCCCGTCGGTGCGTGCTGGCGCAGCACGGCCAGCTCGCGCACATGCACGCCTTCCAGCGCCGACACGCGCGCGTCGGCCTGCAGCCGCGCATGCAGCTGGCCATGGCCCACGTCCACGCCGACGACGTGCCGCGCACCATGCGCCAGCAGGCAGTCGGTGAAGCCGCCGGTGCTCTGGCCCACGTCCAGCACGATCTGGCTGGCGGGGTCGAAGCCGGTGTGCTTGAGCGCGCCTTCCAGCTTCAGCCCGCCGCGCGACACGTAGCGCAGCTCCGCATCGTCGGTGACGCGCAGCTGCGCCGTCTCGGGCAGGTCCTCGCCAGCCTTCTTCAGCGCGGCCCAGCCGGTGGGCGAGGCCCATTCGGCAGCGCCGTTCGAGATCAGGCGCTGCGCGACCGAACGGGTCGGCGCAAGGCCCTGGGCGACGAGGAGCTGGTCAGCGCGCATGTCAGGTCAGTAGCGGTACGCGTCGGGCTTGTAGGGACCAGCCTTGTTGACGCCGATGTAGGCCGCCTGCTCCTCGGTCAGCTCGGTCAGCTGCGCGTTCAGCGTGGTCAGCTGCAGGCGCGCGACCTTCTCGTCCAGGTGCTTGGGCAGCACGTAGACCTGGCCGACGGCGTAGTTGTCCTTGTGCGCGTACAGCTCGATCTGGGCGATCGTCTGGTTCGCGAACGAGGAGCTCATCACGTAGCTCGGGTGGCCCGTGCCGCAGCCCAGGTTCACCAGGCGGCCCTTGGCCAAGAGGATGATCCGCTTGCCGTCCGGGAAGATGACGTGGTCGACCTGCGGCTTGATCTCTTCCCACTCGTACTTCTCGAGCGCGGCGACCTCGATCTCGTTGTCGAAGTGGCCGATGTTGCAGACGATGGCGTTGTTCTTCATCGCCAGCATGTGCTCGTGGCGGATGACGTTCTTGTTGCCGGTCGTCGTCACGAAAATGTCGGCCTTGTCCTGGGCGTACTCCATCGTCACGACGCGGTAGCCTTCCATCGCCGCCTGCAGCGCGCAGATGGGGTCGATCTCGGTCACCCAGACCTGGGCCGACAGCGCGCGCAGCGCCTGCGCCGAGCCCTTGCCCACGTCGCCGTAGCCGGCCACGACGGCGATCTTGCCGGCCACCATCACGTCGGTCGCGCGCTTGATGCCGTCCACCAGCGACTCACGGCAGCCGTACAGGTTGTCGAACTTGCTCTTGGTGACCGAGTCGTTGACGTTGATGGCGCGGAACAGCAGCGTGCCCTTGGCCGACATTTCCTTCAGGCGGTGCACGCCCGTGGTCGTCTCTTCCGTCACGCCGATGATCTCGGCGCTCTTGCGGGTGTACCAGGTGCCGTCCTCAGCAACCTTCTTCTTGATCGCCGCGAACAGGATGCGCTCTTCCTCGCTGCCGGGGTTGGCCAGCACGGAGAGGTCCTTCTCGGCCTTCTGGCCCAGGTGCATCAGCAGCGTTGCGTCGCCGCCGTCGTCCAGGATCATGTTGGGGCCTTCGCCCGCCGCGCCCTTATCCGCGAATTCGAAGATGCGGTGCGTGTAGTCCCAGTAGTCTTCCAGCGTCTCGCCCTTGTAGGCGAACACGGGTGTGCCGACGGCGGCCAGCGCGGCGGCAGCGTGGTCTTGCGTCGAGAAGATGTTGCACGACGCCCAGCGCACTTCCGCGCCGAGAGCCTGCAGCGTCTCGACCAGCACGGCCGTCTGGATGGTCATGTGCAGCGAGCCGGTGACGCGCGCGCCCTTCAGCGGCTGGCTCTCGGCGTATTCCTTGCGGATGGCCATCAACGCCGGCATCTCGTGCTCGGCGATCTTGATCTCTTTGCGACCCCAGTCGGCCAGCGACAGGTCCTTGACGATGTGGTTCGTGGTGCTCATGCAGGGCTCCTTCAAGCGAATGAAGCCGCTGGCGGTCGTGCGAGGGGATCAAACCTCACCCAGGCACGGATGGCCAGCGGGTGAGCGCGGTTGCAGGGGGGGTGAAATCTCCGAGCCTGGCCTCAAAAGGTGCTGAGGTTGCAACGCTCCTCGGAAGACGCGCATTCTAGGCGCAGGTCAGCCGGTGCTGGCACGCAGAAGTGAGATGTCCTCACGCGGCGGCGTGCCGAAGAGGCGCCGGTACTCGCGGCTGAACTGCGACGGGCTCTCGTAGCCCACCCGGTGCGCGGCGCTGGCGGCGTCCAGGCCGTCGCCCAGCATCAGCTTGCGGGCCTGCTGCAGCCTCAGCGTCTTCTGGAACTGCAGCGGCGACAGGGCGGTCAGCTGCTTGAAGCGCAGGTGCAGCGTCGACGGGCTCATGTGCGCGATCTCCGCCAGCTCCTCGATGCGCAGTGGCTCGGCAAAGCGGCGCGACAGCTGTTCGACGACGCGACCGACACGCCGCGTGACGCCGTCGGTGTGGGTCAGCGTGCGCAGGCGCGGGCCCAGCGGCCCGGTCAGCACGCGATACAGGATCTCGCGCTGCAGCAGCGGTGCCAGCGTCTTCAGGTCCTGCGGGTGGTCCAGCAACTGCAGCAGCCGCAGCGCCGCGTCCAGCAGCGGCGCGGTGACGGGTGCGACCTGCAGGCCGGCCGCGCCGTCGTCCGCCTGCGTCGGCGTGTCGCTGTCAAGCAGCAGTTCGGCCAGCGCCTGGGTCTCGCAACTCAGGCGCAGGCAGACGTAGGGCTTGGCGGGGCTGGCCTCCATGACCTGGCCGCGCGGCAGCATGGTCATCGGCACGAGCAGGCATTGCATCGCGTCGTACTGCACGACGGCGTCACCGACCCGGGCCTGCTTGCGGCCCTGCAGCACAAGGACGAGGCCGGGCTCGTAGACGGCCGGCACCGGCTGGGCCGGGGCGCTGGCGCGGATCAGCCGCAGCCAGGGCAGGGCGGTGCCGTGCAGGCCGTCGCTGCCGGCACGAGCCAGCGCCAGTGCAATCGCGCGTTCGCGCAGGGCCAGCAGGTCGTCGTCTTGGGGCATGCGGCCCATTGTGCAAAGGCTGACGCGGGTTTTGTGTAACGCCGGGCATGGCCTCGGAGGATCAGGCAAGCATGCCCCAGCTTTGTGCTGGGCGAAGCGGGGTGGGGATTCCTAAGCTCTCGTCATCCCGTTGATGATTCATTCAAGGAGTTCCGCGATGACCACCACCCCCTCTCAACACCTGCCGCGCCGCCGCCTGGGCACCCACGGCCCCGAGGTCTCGGCCCTGGGCCTGGGCTGCATGGGCATGTCCGATTTCTATGGCCCGGCCGACGACGCGCAGTCGCTGGCCGTGCTGCACCATGCGCTGGACATCGGCATCAACTTCCTCGACACGGCCGACATGTACGGCGTGGGTGCCAACGAGCGCCTGCTGGGCCAGCTGCTGGCGCTGCGGCGCGATGACGTCGTGCTGGCGACCAAGTTCGGCAACGTGCGCGCGCCGGACGGCGCGGTGCTGCGCATCGACGGCAGCCCGGCCTATGTGCGTGAAGCCTGCGACGCCAGCCTGCGGCGCCTGGGCGTCGAGCACATCGATCTCTATTACCAGCACCGCGTCGACAAGAACGTGCCCATCGAGGACACGGTCGGCGCGATGGCCGGGCTGGTGAAGGCCGGCAAGGTCAAGCACCTGGGTTTGTCGGAGGCCTCGGCGGCGACGATTCGCCGCGCCCACGCCGTGCACCCCATCGCCGCGGTGCAGACCGAGTATTCGCTGTGGAGTCGCGATGTCGAAGCCGAGGTGCTGCCGACCTGCCGCGAGCTGGGCATTGCGCTGGTGCCGTACAGCCCGCTGGGCCGCGGCTTCCTGACCGGCGCGATCCGCTCGGCCGAGCAGCTGGCGCCCGACGACCGCCGCCGCATCCACCCGCGCTTCCAGGGCGAGAACCTGGACCACAACTTGGCGCTGGCCGACGCGCTGCGGGCGCTGGCCGAGGAGTGGAGCTACACGCCCGCCCAGCTGGCGCTGGCCTGGCTGCTGGACCAGGGCGACGACATCATCCCCATCCCGGGCACGCGCAGCATCACGCGGCTCGACGAGAACGCGTTGGCGGCGCATGTCCGTTTCGACGACGGCCGGCGCGAGCGCATCCAGGCGCTGCTGGCCGCCCATGCGGTGGCCGGCACGCGCTACCCTGCGGCGCAGATGGGCGCGCTCAACGTGTGATGGCGGGGCTGCGGTAGGCCCAGAAACGCGGCAGGCCAAAGCCTGTCGCGACGACGCCCACCAGGCAGATCGCGCCACCCACCCAGATGGCCGGCGCCACGCCCCAGGCGTCGGCCATGAAGCCGGCGCGCGCATTGCCGACAAGCGGGCCGGTCAGGTAGCTGATCATCTCGATGCCGGCCAGCCGCCCGCGCAGCGCGTTCGGGATGGTCTCGTTCCAGATCGTGCCGCGGAACACGCCGCTGACCATGTCGGCCGCGCCGGCCACCGCCAGGCAGGCCAGGCCCAGCATCAGGCCGGGCGCAAAGCCCAGCGCCACGATGCCCAGCGCCCACACGGCCGCGGCGATGACGACGGCGCGGCCGTGGCGGCTGACCCGGCCGGTCCAGCCACTGAACAGGCCGATGACCAGCGCGCCCACCGACATCGCCGACAGCAGCCAGCCCACCGATTCGGTGCGCCCGTCCGCCGCGGCCATGGCGGGGAACAGCGCCACCGGGAAGGCGAAGGCCATCGCGACGATGTCGACGATGTAGGTGCCCATCAGCTCGGGTCGCGCCCACGCAAAGCGCAGGCCTTCGGCCAGGTCGGCCAGCAGGTGCGGTCGCTCGCCGGGGTCGTCGAGCGTGCCAATGGCTTCGCGCGGGATGCGGGCGATGAAGAGCAGCGCCGCGATGAAGGTCACGAAGTCGAAGATGTAGGCGCCGACCGCGCCCCACTGGGCCAGCAGCAGCCCGGCCAATGCCGGCCCGGCCACCATGCCGACGGTGCCGCGCACGGACGACAGCGCCGCCACGGCCGCGAACTCCTCGGGCCGCGCGAGCTTCTGCGTCAACGCCTCCAGCGCCGGCCGGTGGAAGCCGCTGGCGCCTTGCAGCACGGCCACCAACGCGTAGATGGCCAGCACGCTGGGCGCGGCGGCGAGCGCATTCAGCAGCAGGCCCGCCAGGCACAGCGCCATCAAGGCCTCCGACGCGATCAGCAGCCGCTTGCGGTCCACGCGGTCCGCCACCGCGCCGCCCAGCAGGCCGCAGACGACGACGGGGATCAACTGCACCAGGCCCAGCAGGCCGACCTGCGCGTTGGAATGGGTCAGCTGGTAGAGCTGCCAGGGCACGGCCACATAGCTGACCATGGTGCCCAGGCCGGAGATGAACTGGCTGGCGAAGAGGCGTCGAAAGGCGGTGTTGCGGCGCAGCGGGCCGATGTCCAGAAACATGCAGTCAGTGGGTCAGGGCCTCGAAGCGCGTGAAACGCGCCTCCAGGTCCCATTGCAGGCGGGCCTTGGTGTGGGCGGTGAGGAAGTCGCGGCAGCGCGGGCTCTTGGGCTCGGCACCCGCGCGTTCGCCCGCGCAGGCCGGCACGAAGCGGGCGCTGCCGGTGTCGGCCAGCAGCGGCTGGCCCGCGACGAAGCTGTAGTGGAGCGCGTTGCGCGACAGCTGCTTGAAGTCACGGTAGGTCAGCGTCGGGTAGGTGGCCGCCGCGCGCTGGTACTCGTTCGTCAGGTCGATGCGGAACACGCCCTCGTCGTCTGCCGACAAGGCCGTGGGCACGCCGAACTGGCGGTACAGCAGGAAGGGATGCTGCTCGCCCTTCAGGTCGTGCACGATGGCGTTGCTGGTCAGGTTGATCTCCACCAGCACGCCGCGCTTGGCCATGTCGCGCAGCGTGTCCAGCGCACCGGTCTCCAGGCCGATGGCCTCGCCATGGCCGATGCGGCGCGCGCCGGCCACGGTCAGCGCCTGGCGGATGTGGTCGCTGAAGTCCTCGGGCGGCACCAGGCCGAAGCCGAACTCGCCGGCATGCAGGCTCACCGGCACCTCGGGCATGAGCTTGCCGAGCGCGCCGATGACGGCCATCTGCTCGCGGTAGTGGCGCAGTGTGCTCGGGTCGTCCTCGGGGGCGACCAGGTTCAGGCCGACATAGCGCGGGTCGGCCTTGACGAGCAGGAAGGCCAGCGCGATCTGCGCATTGACCTGCTCGGGCGGGAAGGTGCGGATGACCTGCGCCAGGTAGCGCACGGTGACGCCGCAGCCCGGCTCGGCGGCGGCCTGGCCGCAGTGCGACAGCTCGCGCCAGCGTGCCTCGTGGCGGTCCAGCTCGGCGCGGGTGTCGGCCACGATGCGGGCCAGCGCGGGGTGCCCGGCCCAGTCGGCGGCCGGTCGGTCGGCCTTGAAGGCACCGGGCTCGGCGGCCGCCAGCGCGCGCGCCTTGTCCATGCCGTAGCTCTGCAGCAGCTCCAGGTAGACCGTGTTCTCGGCGCCGCGGCGGTTGCTGGCCTCGCGCAGCATGTCGCCCTCGCGCCCGATGGTGCCGGGGATGAAGCGGCCGAAGGTGACGAAGGTCTGGTCGTGGCCGGACTTGGCGCCGCGCTCGTAGTTGCGCACCGAATAGGCATCGACGAGCTGGCTGTAGCGGGCGCTGTCGGCGGCGTGCTCCTTCATCGGCGGCCGCGCCGCGTCGCAGGGCGGGAAGCTGATCTGGCCGCTGGCCGGGTCCACGCATTTCCCGTCGGCGCTGGCCCAGGCAATGATGTTCTCGGCGTAGATGCTGCCGTCCAGGTGGTTGTGCAGGTCGCCGCCCTTGGGGAACTGGGCCATGAATTGGCGCAGCAGCCAGGGCTGGCTGCGCAGCTTCTGGAAGGCGGCGGCCGTGCGCGCTTCGTCGGCCTGGGCCGTGCCCATGAGTGCGCAGGCGGACAGCAGCAGGGCGGAGAATCTGAGCATGGCGGTTCCCTTTCAGTCGGCGAGGCCGAGGAAGACGTGCAGGCGCTGCAGTTCCTCGTCCAGCGCGGCCTTGTACCCGGCTTCGCGCGGCGCGCGGCCGGCGACGTAGCCGCAGTCCACCAGCAGCCGCCCGCCCTTCACGCTGGCATTGGCCCAGCCGATGACCTGGTCGCGCCACAGCAGCGGCAGCGCGTAGTGGCCGCGCACGCGTTTGGCCGCCGGCGTGTAGGCCTCGAAGCGGTAGGCCCAGCCCCACAGCAGCTCGAAGCGGCGCCGGTCCCAGACGACCGGGTCGAACGGCGCCAGCAGCCGCACCTGCGACGGGATGCGCCAGCCGCGCGTCGGGTCTTCGTCGGCGGGCCAGTACCAGTCGACGCCGTCGACGCGGGCATGGGCGAGGCGCTCCTTGGCGCGGGCGAAGGTGGGCTTGCGCAGCGCCTCCCATTGGTGGGTGGCATGGAAGAGCATGTTGATGAGCTGCGACAGGCTGCCGGCCGGCAGCGGCGCGTACTTCTGCACCAGCACGTCGGTCATCGCGTCCATGGCGGCCTGCGGGTCGTCGTGCGGCTGCCAGTCGGGCGCCAGCCGGTAGACGCGCGTGCCGCTGTCGCGCCGCACGACGTCCAGCCGGCCGCGGTAGTGCAGGCCGTCCAGCAGCTCCGTCGACAAGCGGCTGTTGCCGCCGAACCAGTTCTTCACCGGCCCATGACCCAGCGCGGCGTCGACCTCCGCGGGGTGCGCGTCGCCCAGCCGTTCGACCTCGGCCAGCACGGCGTTGGCGAGCTTCCAGCGCGGCTTGTCCCAGACGTTGCGCGTCGTGCGTGGGTGCATCAGCGCGCGCAGCTCGGGCGTGATGAAGCCGTAGTTGATGAAGAAGTCTTCCTGCAGCGGCAGGCGCGGGTAGCGGCGCTCCAGGTCGCCGGCCTGGTAGCCCTTGACGCGGTGGCGCAGCGTCAGGTCCTGCGCGCGGGCGGGGGCGCGCAGCGGGTCGGCCTGCACGAAGCCGCCCAGCCGCTCGACGGCCTTCAGCAGCGTGGTGGGTGTGAAAAGGCTGCGCGCGACGGCGTGGCGGCGCAGCGCGGCAAGGTCAAGTGGGGTCGGCATCGGCGGACTGTTGCTTGCGGGCGTACATGTCGGCGTCGGCGTGCTTGAGCAGGGTCTCGGTGTCCTGGCCGTCGTCGGGGTAGAGGGCGATGCCGAAGCTGGCCGCCGTCTGGAAGTCGGGTGGCGCGACGCCCGCCAGGCTGTCCAGCGGTGCGCGCATCGCGGCCTCCAGGTGGGCGCGCGCGGCCTCGGCGTCGGCGCGGTTCTCGACGGACTCCAGCAGCAGCACGAACTCGTCGCCGGCGTAGCGCGCGACGAGGTCGCCGATGCGTACGCCGCCGCGCAGCCGCTGGCCGACCTCCTTCAGCACCGCGTCGCCCACGCCGTGGCCGAAGCGGTCGTTGATGGTCTTGAAGCGGTCGAAGTCGACGAACATGACGGCGAACGGCCAGCGGTCGCCGCGGCGGCGCTGCTGCAGGATGCGGTCCTCGATGCGGCGCAGGATGGCGCTGCGGTTGGACAGCCCGGTGAGCTGGTCGGTCAGCAGCCGTCTTTGCATGTCGGCAAAGCTGCGTGCCAGCTCGCCCAGCTCGTCGTTGCGGTGCACCTCCGGCGGCTCGTCCAGCACGCCGTCGCCGACGCGCCGCGCGGCTTCGGCCAGCTGGCGCAGCTCGCGCGTGACGATGCCCAGCACGGCCCAGCCCAGGCCCAGGGCCACCAGCGTGGCCACGCCAGCCAGCACGGCGGCTTGCACGAAGCCGCGTTGCAGGCCACCCAGGAAGTCCGCGCGCGGCACGGCGGCAATGATGAGCCAGTCCAGCCCCAGCGCCGGGTCCACGCGCGCATAGCCCACCTGCACGGCGCGGCCGTCTTCGCCCTCGAAGCTGAAGGTGCGCGGGGCCGTGCCCAGGCCTTGCGCTGCCAGCGTGCCGCGCTGGCGCACCGCGTCGAAGGCGCCGGCGACCAGCGCGTCGGGGCTTTGCTGGGCGTTGAGCCGCTCGTGCTGGCCGGCGGCCAGCGTCTTCATGTGCGGGCCGCGTGACACGCCCACCAGCTTGCCGTCGCCCTCGACCAGCATGGCCACCGCGTTCTCGCTCAGCGACAGCCGCGACAGCAGCGCGTTGACCTGCGCCAGCGGCAGGTCGGTGGCAGCCACGCCCTCGGGCTCGCCGACGTCGTTGCCGATGCGCTTGGTGCGCGTGACGACGAGGTCCTGGGTCTTGAAGTCGACATACACCGGCGTCCAGCCCAGTGGCGCCGGGTGGGCCAGCGACGCCTGGAACCAGGGCCGCTCGCGCGGCTCGAAGACCTTTTCCTCGGTCACGGGCGAGCGCAGCGTGCCGCCGATGCCGCTCAGGCGGTAGATGGTGCGGGGGCCGTCGCCGCCGGTGCGCAGGCGCAGCTCGGCCTCCAGCTCCGAGAAGCGCCACAGGCCGATGAAATGACCCCGGCGATCGCCGTAGTACACATAGTTGTTCGGGTCGCGGTGCACCGAGGTGGCCAGCCAGAAGCGCGCGCGCAGCGCGTCGGTCTCGCGCTCCAGGTCGTCGGGCGCGACCACGCCGGTCGGGAAGGCGGCCTCCAGCACCGCGTCGGCGCCGCCCACATGGCGCTGCAGCGACACGGAGATGCGGTTGACCGCCTCGACGAGCAGCTGGCCGGACAAGGTGTCCACCGTGTCGCGGCCGGTGCGCCAGGACAGGGTGGCCATCAGCAGCACCAGGGCCAGCACCAGCACCGCGTAGGGCAGGGTCAGCAGGTTGCGCAGGCTCAGACGGTCGGACAGCGTCCTCTTCGGCAAGGGGTGCTCCGCGGTTGGGGTGGGGTGGCGCCACGGCCCCGGGGCGGCGGCGGGCGCAGGTTAGCAGGCCGCAGGGGCCGCGGCCCACCTCGGCAGTGGCGCGGCGGGCGGTTGGCCGGGCGGCACTAGAATTCAAGGTTGCTTTGCGGCGGCCGCAGCCGCCCTATACCCCTAGGAAACCACCGTGTTCATCTCCAACGCCTACGCCCAGGCCGCCCCGGCCGCTGCCAGTCCCGAGTCCGGCCTCCTCGGCATGCTGCCGCTGGTGCTCATGTTCGTCGTGCTCTATTTCGTCATGATCCGGCCGCAGATGAAGCGCCAGAAGGAGCACAAGGCCATGATTGAGGCGATCGCCAAGGGCGACGAGGTCGTCACGGCCGGCGGCGTCATCGGCAAGATCAGCAAGCTGGGCGACAACTTCGTCCACTTGGAAGTGGCCAACGGCGTCGAGCTGCAGCTGCAGCGCAGCGCCATCACCCAGGTTCTCCCTAAGGGCAGCTTGAAGTAAGCCGGCCAGGCGCCACCTCCCCCGGCGCTGACAAGGAAGTCTCATGAACCGCTATCCGCTCTGGAAGTACGCGATCCTGCTCGTCGCGCTGCTGATCGGCACCCTGTACACGCTGCCCAACCTGTTCGGCGAAGCGCCGGCAGTACAGGTGTCCAGCGCCAAGGTCACCGTCAAGGTCGACACGGCCGTCCAAGCCCGCATCGAGGCCGCGTTGAAGGACGCCGGCGTCCAGCCGGACCTCGTGCAGTTCGATGGCAGCTCGATCAAGGCCCGCTTCGGCGACACCGACACGCAGCTCAAGGCCAAGGATGCGATCAGCAAGGCGCTGAACGCGGACCCGGCCGATCCGACCTACATCGTCGCGCTGAACCTGCTGTCGCGTTCGCCCCAGTGGCTGACCCGCCTGCACGCCAACCCCATGTACCTGGGGCTGGACCTGCGTGGCGGCGTGCACTTCCTGATGCAGGTCGACATGAAGGCGGCCCTGACCAAGAAGGCCGAGGCGCTGACCGGTGATGCGCGCACGATGCTGCGCGAGAAGAACATCCGCCATGCCGGCATCAGCCGTGAAGGCAACACGGTGCTGATCGCCTTTCGCGACGCCGAGCAGCGCACGGCCGCCACGGAGTTGCTGAAGAACCAGGTCCCCGACGTCACCTGGACTGCACGCGGCGAGGGCGCCGAGTTGCAGCTGGCTGGCAGCCTGTCGCCTCAGGCCGAGGTGGCCGTGCAGGACGCAGCCATCAAGCAGAACATCACGACGTTGCACAACCGCGTCAACGAACTGGGCGTGGCCGAGCCGGTCATCCAGCAGCAGGGCCTGGACCGCGTGGTCGTGCAACTGCCTGGTGTGCAGGACTCGGCGAAGGCCCAGGACATCATCGGCCGCACGGCGACGCTGGAGCTGCGCATGGTGGACGACGGTGCCGAGTCGCTGGAGGCGCTGAAGGGCAACGGCCCCGTGCCCTTCGGCACCGAGCGTTTCATCGACCGAGGCTTCGGCCCCATCATCGTCAAGCGCCAGGTGCTGCTGACCGGTGACAGCCTGATCGACGCCCAGCCGGCCTTCGACGAGAACCACAACCCCGCCGTGGCGCTGACCGTTGACGCCAAGGGCGCGCGGATCATGAAGGAGATTTCGCGCGAGAACATCGGCAAGCGCATGGCCATCCTGTTGTTCGAGAAGGGCAAGGGCGAAGTCGTCACGGCGCCCAAGATCAACAGCGAGCTGAGCAACCGCTTCCAGATCACCGGCGCGATGACCACGCAGGAGGCCGCCGACACGGCGCTGCTGTTGCGCGCCGGCTCGCTGGCCGCGCCGATGGAGATCATCGAATCGCGCACCATCGGCCCGAGCCTGGGCAAGGAGAACATCGAGAAGGGCATTGCCAGCGTCAGCTGGGGCTTTGCCGCGGTGGCCGCCTTCATGTGCGTCTACTACCTGCTGTTCGGCGTGTTCTCGTCGCTGGCGCTGGGCTTCAACCTGCTGCTGCTGGTCGCGGCGCTGTCGCTGATGCAGGCGACGCTGAGCTTGCCGGGCATCGCGGCCATCGCGCTGGTGCTGGGCATGGCCATCGACTCCAACGTGCTGATCAACGAGCGCGTGCGCGAGGAGCTGCGCGGCGGTGCGACGCCGCAGCAGGCCATCCATCTCGGCTACGAGCGCGCCTGGGCCACCATCCTGGACTCCAACGTGACGACGCTGATTGCCGGCGTGTCGCTGCTGGTGTTCGGCTCCGGTCCGATCAAGGGCTTTGCCGTCGTGCACTGCCTGGGCATCCTGACGTCGATGTTCTCGTCCGTCGTGTTCTCGCGCGGCCTCGTGAACCTCTGGTACGGCCGGCAGAAGAAGCTCAAGAGCGTGTCCATCGGGCAGATCTGGAAGCCCGACGCCCAGACGACCGACGTGGCCGCCAAGGCTTAAGGACAGAAGATGGAACTCTTTCGCATCAAGCGCGACCTGCCGCTGATGAAGCACGCGTTGATCTTCAACGCGATCTCCTTCATCACCTTCGCCGCCGCCGTGTTCTTCCTGATCACGCGCGGCCTGCACTTCTCCATCGAATTCACGGGCGGCACCGTCATCGAGGTGGCCTACCCGCAAGCGGCCGAGATCGAGAAGACCCGCCTCACCGTCGAGAAGATGGGCTACGGCGAAGTCCAGGTGCAGAACTTCGGATCCTCGCGTGACGTGATGATCCGCCTGCCGGTGCGTGCCGGCGAGAAGCAGACCGAGGTCGTCGGCAAGGTGTTCACCGAGCTGTGCAAGGCCGAGACCGGCACCGTCAGCGAGCACCAGGAGGTCACCG
The DNA here is from genome assembly GCF_056406315.1 of Roseateles sp. P1_C6. Classification (NCBI taxonomy): domain Bacteria; kingdom Pseudomonadati; phylum Pseudomonadota; class Betaproteobacteria; order Burkholderiales; family Sphaerotilaceae; genus Roseateles; species Roseateles sp. P1_C6. The sequence goes on along the minus strand of NZ_JBFUAK010000010.1, from coordinate 258,401 downwards.
CCCAGGGCGAGCAGGTCAGCAAGCAGATCTGCAGACGAGCCGATGGCGCCGAACCGCTGAAGCTGTCGCGCTCCGAGGTCGTCGGCCCGGCCGTCGGTGCCGAGCTGGCCCAGGACGCCGCCAAGGCGCTGGCCGTGACGGTGATCGGCATCATGATCTACCTGGCCATCCGCTTCGAATGGAAGTTCGCGGTCGCCGGCATCATCGCCAACCTGCACGACGTGGTCATCATCCTGGGCTTCTTCGCCTTCTTCCAGTGGGAGTTCTCGCTGGCGGTGCTGGCGGCCATCCTGGCGGTGCTGGGCTACTCGGTGAACGAATCCGTCGTCATCTTCGACCGGGTGCGCGAGGCCTTCCGCAAGTTCCGCAAGATGAACACGCACGAGGTCATCGACCACGCGATCACGTCGACGATGAGCCGCACCATCATCACCCACGGCTGCACGCAGCTGATGGTGGTGTCCATGCTGCTGTTTGGCGGCCCGACGCTGCATTACTTTGCCGTCGCGCTGACCATCGGCATCTTGTTCGGCATCTACTCGTCCGTCTTCGTGGCCGCCGCGATCGCGATGTGGCTGGGCGTGAAGCGCGAGGATCTGGTGAAGACTGCCGTCAACCGCGACGACCCCAACGACCCGAATGCCGGGGCCGTCGTGTAGAGTGATTGAGAACCCTCACCCACGACCAGCAGCCCTCCCGCCTCCATGACCGCCGCCCGCAACCAGGCCCTGGCCACGCAGGCACGGCGCGTCTACCTTGAGGCCCTGGTGAGGGGCATGACGCCCCTGTTGGCCGCCATCGGCCAGGGGGCGACGCAATTGCTGTCGCATGGGGTGCCGCACACCGTCATGTCGGCGCGGCGCGACGCGGTGCAGGCTTGGCAGAAGCTGGGCCCCAACTGGCAGATGGCCGTCGTCGGTGCGCTGCGCCATGCGGCCGCCCACGGTGTCTCCGACGTCGGTCGCGACCACGAGCCGACCGTGCCGGCCCAGTCGCAGAAGATGAGCCTGGTCGACGACTCGACCATCGAGCGCGAGATCACGAGCTCGCGGCTGGCGCTGGTCATGATGGACCGCGCCACCTGGGAGTTCACCGACCTGCGCACGCGCATGCAGTCGCTCGAGGCGCATGACGACCTGGAGCCGCTGGACCTGCTGCGCGCCCATGTCATTGCCCGCATCGCGCTGGACGCCTGGACCCGCGTGGGCCTGGATGCCAATGTCTGGCAGCTGCTGCACAACGAGCTGCACGAGGAATTCGCGCAGCTCATCAGCGAGGCTTATCACGAGACCAACCGCTGGCTGATCGCGCAGAAGGTCTTGCCCGAGGTCGACCTGCGGCCCTTCATCCGCCGCACGGCCCAGGCCGCCGCCGCCGCGACGGCCGCTGCCGGCGGGACGCCGGTGGCCACGCCGCCGCCGCCCGTGGCGGCCTCATCGGGCCTCGCGCCGTTGACGGTGCCCTCGGGCAGCGGCGAGCTGCCGCGCAGCAAGGCCAGCTCCCAGGCCGACGAGGTCATGGCCCAGCTGCAACGCGTGCTGGCCCGTCATGTGCCCGGCTTTCCGGTCACCAAGAGCCAGGTGCCGGCCCGCCCCGGCGGCGGCAAGCCCAGCCTGGCCGGCTTCGGTACCGGGCGTGACGGCGGCTCTGGCGCGGCCGCGCCGGGTGGCGAAGTCGGCAGCGCCAGCAAGCCCTCGCTGGCGGATGCGCCGCCCGTGAGCGTCGCCTCGCCGCGCCTGATCGGCGCCATCAAGCATGCGCAGGAATCCCTGCAACGCCGCCCCGGCGGGGCGGGCGGCGGCAGCGACACCGGCGGCCAGAGCGCGCCGCGGGCGCTGGAGGAGATCGGTGCCCGCAACCAGGCCTTCAAGCAGGTCCTGAAGCAGGCCGCCAGCACGCCGGCCGAGCGCGCCACGATCGAGATCGTCGCGATGATGTTCCAGAGCATCCTGACCGAGGAGCGCATCCCGGCCACGGTGCGGGTCTGGTTCGCGCGGCTGCAGATGCCGGTGCTGCGCGTGGCCGTCAGCGAGCCCGACTTCTTTGCCGCCGCCGACCACCCGGCGCGCCGCCTGATCGACCGCATGGGCGCCTGCGTGATGGGCTTCAACACGGCCCAGCACAGCGGCCCCGGCGCCGAGCGCGCCAGCAACGATGCGCTGGAGCGCGAGATCAAGCGCGTCGTGCAGGTCGTCGAGGCCTACCCGGACACCGGCCGGCGCGTGTTCGCGACCGTGCTGACCGAGTTCGAGAAGTTCCTCGACCATTATTTCGAGAACGAGAACCAGGCCTCCAAGCGCGGCGTGTCGCTGGCCCAGCAGGTCGAGCAGCGCGAGACGCTGGCCATCCAGTACACCATCGAGCTGCGCAAGATGCTGTCCGAGGTGCCGGTGCAGGACGGCGTGCGCGACTTCCTGTTCCACGTCTGGGCCGATGTGCTGGCCGTGACGGCGGTGCGCTCCGGCGCGCAGGCCGAGGTCACCAAGTCCATGAAGCGCGCCGCGGCCGACCTGATCTGGAGCGCCAGCGCCAAGTCCTCGCGCGAGGACCGCGCCGACGTCATCCGCCGCCTGCCGCCGCTGCTGAAGACGCTGCGCGACGGCATGAGCCACGCCGGCCTGCCCATCGACAAGCAGGACGAGCATGTGCGTCAACTCAACAACGCGCTGGCCGCGGCCTTCACGGCCAAGACGGCCGCCATCCCGCGCGAGCGCCTGGACGAGCTGATGGATCAGCTCGAAACGCTGGAAGCCATGCTGCCCGAGGACATCGACGGCGACACCCACGTCGACGAGATGCTGGTGCGCGACCTGTCCGGCCACGAATCCGAGGGCATGGAGGTCGTCGCCGAAGGCGGTTCGGCACCGACGCCGGCCATGGTCGCCTGGGCCCGCGAGCTGCAGGTGGGTGGCTGGTTCATGCTCGACTACCGCGGCCGCAACGAGCAGGTGCAGCTCGCCTGGCGCGGCCTGCGCAAGCAATTGGCGCTGTTCGTCACGCCCAAGGGCCGTGGCGTGCTGTTCTCGCTGAACCGCATGGCCGCCTTCCTGCAGGCCGGCCTGCTGCTGCCGGCCCAGGACGAGGCGCTGACCGTGCAGGCCACGCGCAAGGCGCTGGCCAAGCTGGACGCCGACCCGGATCAACTGCTGAAATGACAAACGGCGCCGAGGGCGCCGTTTTCGTTCCTGCCAGCCAACCGATCAGTGGATCAGCCGGTCCTCGGGGGCGACGAACAGTTCATCCAGGATCAGCGCGTCGGGCTCCTCGCCCAGGCTCCAGAACACCATCAGCACGATGATCTTCAGGTCTTCCAGGTCCATCGGCGTGCCGGGGATGGCCATCGCACGGTCGATGACCATCTCGCGCATGGGCCCGGGCAGCACGCCGGCGGACTCGAGGAAGCTGACGAAACCGACCGAGGACTCGCCCAGGTGCTCGATCTCGGCGGGCGAATAGACGCGCATCGCGCTCGCGCTCTGCTCGCCCTGGTAGGACTCGCCGGACGCGGCCAAGCCATCGAGCCAGGAGAGGGCCTCCTGGATCTCATCGTTCTCGAAGCCCACCGCCGTCAGCTTGCGCGTCAGCTGCGCATGGTCGGGGCAGGCGTCCGGGCGCCAATAGGTCTCGTAGAGATAAACCAGGACATCGAACATCGTGAGGGGATGATAGCCCAGCGTTCCGGCCGCCCCGGCTGCGAATAACCCCCCGGATCGGCCTCTGATATCCGGGGTTAAGCTCGCTATCCCTGCTTGCGGCGCTGGAACAGCTGGCCCGCCAGCCGGGCAACCTCACCGTCCAGCTCCAGCTCCAGCAGCGCCGCATTCAGCTCGGCCGCCGGCCAGCCGCAGCGGGCCATCAGCGCGTCCAGGCTGACCGGGTCGAAGCCCATCGCGTCCAGCAGTGCCCGCTGCTCGTGCGGCGTTTCGGGCGTCTCGGCCGCCGCGGACGAAGTCGTCCCCTGGGCGCCGCGTGGCGGCAGTTCCTCCAGCACGTCCTCGGCCGATTCGACCAGCTTGGCGCCCTGGCGGATCAGGGCGTGGCAGCCGCGCGCCTGCGGCGAGTGGATGGAGCCGGGGATGGCGAACACCTCGCGGCCGGCCTCGACGGCCAGGCGGGCCGTGATCAGCGAGCCCGACTGCACGGCGGCCTCCACGACCAGGCAGCCCTGCGTCAAGCCGGCAATGATGCGGTTGCGGCGAGGGAAGTTGGCCTGCGTGATGGGCGTGCCAAGTGAGTATTCGCTGACGATGAGGCCGCCGCCAGCCAACAGCCGGGCCGCGAGACCCGCGTTGCGGCGCGGGTAGACCTGGTCCAGCCCGGTGCCGACGACGGCGATCGTCGCGCCCTCGCCGTCGAGCGCCCCCTCATGGGCGGCGGCGTCTATGCCCAGCGCCAGGCCGGACACGATGGTGTAGCCGGCGCGGGCCAGTGCACGGCCAAAGGCGCGCGCGTTGTCACCGCCCTGGGCCGTCGGGTTGCGGCTGCCGACGATGGCGATGGACGGCGTCGCCAGCAGGTCACGCCGGCCTTGCAGCCACAGCAGCAGCGGCGGGTCGACCGTGGCCAGCAGGCGCGGCGGGTAGTCGGCATCCCCCAGCACCAGCAGGTCGTGGCCCGGTTGGGCCAGCCAGGCCTCGGCCTTGGCGATCAGCTCGTCAAGGTGCTCGGGTGGCCGGCCGAAAGCATCGCGCTGCTTGCCCGGCAGCGCCTGATCCAGCGCGGCGGCGGGCAGTTCGAACACGGCTTGCGGGCTGCCGGCCATGGCCAGCAGCCGGCGCGCGGCGCCGGGGCCGACGCATTCGGTCAGCCGCAGCCAGGCAGACAGCTCGGCCGGGGCGAGCATCGGCCTGGGTGGTCAGGGCTGGGTGAAGCGGTCGCCGGTCTTGACCGGCTCCTTGACCGAGATGATCAGCGCGTAGGAGACGCGCTCGTAGACCTCGAAGACGAACAGCACGCCGTGGCGCTCGTCCGGCAGCTTGATCATTTCGGGCTTGGCCACCGTTTTGTCGACCACGGCCTCGCCGTCGCGCCACAGCGCGAACACGTGGCCGCGCTCGACGCCGTCACGCTTGCCGCGGTTCAGCGCGACGATCTGGTTCTGGCCGGCGTTCAGCGCGTCGCCGTACAAGGCCGCGATCTGACCCGCCATGGGCTTGTCGGGCGCATGCGGCACGTAGCGCTGCAGATCGCGCTGCGGTGCCGGCGCCAGGCGGTCGCCGATGCCGACCTCCTGTTTGATCAGCCCGACCTGCAGCGTGGCCGGCACGACTTCGGTCTTGCCGTCGGGGCGCAGCCGGTTCTCGCCGGGGCGGATCAGGTCGGCAGTGCCGACGTAGGGCGCCTCGTAGCCGAGGATCTCGTTGGTGGCCGGGTCGCGCAGCACGCGCGTCGTGCGGAAGACGCGGAAGTCCGTCGCGCCGCCGAAGTCGCCGCGGGCGTAGGCCAGGTCACCCTTGCCGAGCAGCACATGGCCCTCCTGGGCCGCGACGATGCGCGGCGCGGTCGCCAGCGCATCGGTGTCGAACACGGCGGTGTCCGTCAGGAAGGGCTGGATCAGGCTCAGCGGGATGGCCGGGATGGGATTGGCGTCCAGCGCCGAGACGCGCATCTGCGGGCTCACCTTGATGACGTCGCCGCCAGTGCCGCCGATGCGCTGGCCGAACTGCAGCCGTGCGCGGCCGTCCATCTTGACCAGCACCAGCACCTGGCCGGGGTAGATCAGGTGCGGGTTGCGGATCTGGTCGCGGTTCATGCCCCACAGCTCGGGCCAGCGCCACGGCGTCTTGAGGAACAGCTTGGAGATGTCCCACAGCGTGTCGCCGGGCACGACGACATGCTGGTCGGGCGCGTTGGGCGCCAGCTCGGACAGCGGCACGCCGTTGGCGGCGACCTGGTCGGCCACGCGGCGCTGCTCCTGGGTGATGGGCAGGTTGCTGGTCTGGGCCCAGGCCGAGGTCGTCGCGAGGGTCAGGCAGGCCGCAAGGACTGAAATATGGGCGGGGCGTGCAGCGAGCATCAGGCGCAGTCTCCGAAGGGGTTGCCGAATCGGCGAAAATCCGCGTGATTCTGCCCGCATTCAACCCGGCCGACCCGCGCTTGCGAGTGCTTACAACGCAAGCGCCGTGGCCGCCGGCCCACACCTCATGGCCCAACTCGACATCCTCCGCTACCCCGATCCGCGCCTGCACACCGTCGCCCAGCCCGTGGCCGCAGTCGACGAACGCATCCGTCTGCTCGTCGACAACATGCTCGAGACCATGTACGCGGCCGATGGCGTGGGCCTTGCGGCCACCCAGGTCGACGTGCATGAGCGCGTCATCGTCATCGACACCTCGCAGGACCGCGACACGCCGCGCGTGCTGATCAACCCCGAGCTGGTCAAGACCAGCGAGCGCATGGTGGAGGGCGAGGAGGGCTGCCTGTCCGTGCCGCAGATCTACGACAAGGTGCCGCGCCATGCCGAGGTCACCGTGCGCGCGACCAACCGCGACGGCGAGATCTATGAGTTCGACGCGGACGGGCTGCTGGCCGTGTGCGTGCAGCACGAGATGGATCACCTGCTGGGCAAGGTCTTCGTCGAGTACCTGAGCCCGCTCAAGCGCGACCGCATCAAGACCAAGATGGTCAAGAAGACGCGCGAAGAGGAAGCCGAAGCCAAGAAGCGCAACCAGCGGTTCTGATGCGCGTGGCGTCATGAGAGTTGTCTTTGCGGGCACGCCCGAGTTCGCCGCCGTCGCGCTGGACGCGTTGCTGCGCGCCGGTTTCACCGTGCCGTTGGTGCTGACGCAGCCCGACCGCCCGGCCGGGCGTGGCATGAAGCTGCAGGCGTCTGCCGTGAAGCAGCGCGCCGTCGCCGCCGGCATCCCGGTTGCCCAGCCCCAGGGCCTGAAGCTGGACGGCAAGTACGCCATCGACGCGGCCGCGGGGCGCGAGGCGCTGCTGGCTGCCGACGCCGACGTGATGGTCGTGGCCGCCTACGGCCTGATCCTGCCGCAGTGGGTGCTGGACCTGCCGCGGCGTGGCTGCCTGAACATCCACGCCTCGCTGCTGCCGCGCTGGCGCGGCGCGGCGCCCATCCACCGCGCCATCGAGGCCGGTGATGCGGAGACCGGCATCACCATCATGCAGATGGACGCCGGCCTGGACACCGGGGCCATGGCCGTCATCGAGCGACTGAAGATCCGCGCCGACGACACGACCGCGTCGCTGCACGACCGCCTGGCCCACCTGGGCGGCCGCCTGATCGTCGAGGCTTTGGAGATCGCCGCCTGCGGTGGCCTGCCGCTGACGCCGCAGCCGAGCGAGGGCGTCACCTACGCGCACAAGATCGAGAAGGCCGAGAGCGCCATCGACTGGCGCATGCCCGCCGTCGACATCGAACGCCGGCTGCGCGCCTTCGACCCCTTCCCCGGCGGCATTGCGACGCTGGCCGGCGAGGCCGTCAAGGTCTGGCGCGCCGAGGTGGTGGACGGCCGAGGCACGCCGGGCGAAGTCATCGCCCCCGGACCGGTCGTTGCCTGCGGCGAGGCCGCGCTGCGCCTGACTGAACTGCAGCGCGCGGGCGGCAAGCGGGGGCCTGCCACGGCCTTCCTGCAGGCCCGGCCCATCGAGGTGGGCGAGCGTTTCGACGCTTGAAGCCGGGCCACGTGGCACCATCTGCCACGTCATCCGTCACTTCCGAGGCGCCCTGAGATGTTCAACCTGGTGAAGACCGCCGTCCTGATGGCCGCCATCACGGCGCTGTTCATGGCCGTCGGCGCGATGATCGGCGGCCGGACCGGCATGCTGGTGGCGCTGCTCGTCGCCGTGGGCCTGAACTTCTACAGCTACTGGTTCTCCGACAAGCTGGTGCTGAAGATGTACAACGCCCGCGAGGTCGATGCGGCTTCGGCGCCGCAGTTCCACGGCATGGTGAAGGAGCTCAGCACCCGCGCCGGCCTGCCCATGCCCAAGGTCTACCTGATCGACGAGCAGGCACCCAACGCCTTCGCCACGGGCCGCAACCCCGAGAACGCCGCCGTGGCCGCGACGACCGGCATCCTGCGCGTGCTGTCGGAGCGCGAACTGCGCGGCGTGATGGCGCACGAGCTGGCCCATGTGGCCCACCGCGACATCCTCATCAGCACCGTCAGCGCGACCATGGCCGGCGCGATCTCCATGCTGGCCAACTTCGCCGCCTTTTTCGGCAGCCGCGACGAGAACGGCCGGCCGACCAACCCGATTGCCGGCATCGCCGTCGCGCTGCTGGCGCCGCTGGCGGCCAGCCTGATCCAGATGGCCATCAGCCGTGCGCGTGAGTTCGAGGCCGACCGCGGCGGCGCCGAGATCTCCGGCGACCCGCAGGCGCTGGCCTCGGCGCTGGACAAGATCCACCGCTACGCCCAGGGCATCCCGCTGCCCACCACCGAGGCTCACCCGGAGACGGCGCAGATGATGATCATGAACCCGCTGTCCGCCGGCGGCCTGCGCGGGCTGTTCTCCACCCACCCGTCGACCGAGGAACGCGTCGCGCGCCTGCTGGCGATGGCGAAGCGCTGATTCAAGTTGGCGCGCACCTGGCCGATATCTGAGCAGATGAAGCGCTCTGTCCTTGCCGTTGTCCTCGCCCTGCCCCTGCTCGCCGCCCTGAGTGCCTGCGAGCAGCTGGGTATTGACGACCCCGCCAAGGTCGCCGCCAACAAGGAGGCTGAGGGCAAGGCCATCGGCAGCGCCTGTCGGCACGCGATGCGCGCCATCGAGGACTGCTATGTGCTGAACCCCAAGGCCCAGAAGGCGGCGATCTACACGGGCTGGCGCGAGATGGACGAGTACATGCGCGAGAACAAGCTCGAAGGCGTGGCGCCGGTCGTGCCGCGCCCGGGTGCCGTCAAGCCGCCCGCCGACGAGGCCGAGGCCAAGCCGGCCGAAAAATCCGGCGAGAAGGCCGCCGACAAGGCCAAGAGCCACTGAACCGCGCGGCCCGGCCGCCGCCAGCCGCATTTCGCGCCTCCCATCCTGCGCACCGTCGCGTCGAAGCGGCCCATGCCGGCGTCACCCGGCACCATGGGAACCATCACAACCCCGATGGAGCCCGACATGACTACCTCCCGCCGCCTCTTCGCTCTCGGTTTCGTGGCCGCCGCCGTGTTCAGCGGCTCCGCCCAGGCCTGGAGCTGGACCATCAACAGCGAACGCGTCAACGGCAATGGCGACATCGCCACCGAGGCCCGCGATCCCGGCGCCTTCGACGGCGTGGCCCTGAGCGGCGGCTTCAATGTCGTCATCCGCCAGGGCAGCGGCAACAAGGTCGAGGTCAAGGCCGATCGCAATCTGCTGCCCCTGATCGAAACCCGCGTCGTCGACGGCGGCAAGGGCCGCACGCTGCAGATCGAGCCGAAGAAGGGCGTCAACATCCACAGCTCGAACAACCCCAGCCTGGTCATCGAGATGCCGGCCCTTCGCTCGATCTCGGTGGCAGGCTCCGGCACGGTCAAGGTCGAGGCGATGAAGACGGCCGGCGTCGACGCGTCCATCGCCGGTTCGGGCGACATCCGCTTCGCCGGCCTGGATGCCGAACGGCTGGGCATGAAGGTCAGCGGCAGCGGCGACATCGTCGCGGCCGGCCGCTGCGCCAGCGCCACCGTGTCCATTGCCGGCAGCGGCGACGTGAAGGCCGGCGAGCTGGTGGCCGAAGACGTCAAGGTCACCATTGCCGGCAGCGGCGACGCCCAGGTCAACGCGACCAAGCGGCTCAACGTGTCCATCGCCGGCTCGGGCGACGTGAAGTACGCTGGCTCGCCGGAGATCAGCTCCTCCATCGCCGGCAGCGGCAGAGTCCGTCGTCTCGGCCAGTGATCCGCTCCCGCCGACAATGGCGGGATGCAGTTGATCGAGAAACTGCGCGCGCTCGCGGCTGACGCCGATTTCCGCAGCGGCGCGCGCGACATGGCCTCGCCCTCCCTGGGGCTGGCCGCCTGGGGCCTGGTGACCGGCGTCACGATGGTGAAGAGCGGCCTCAGCCTGCCGCTGGCCATGGGCATGTCGCTGCTGGTGTTCGCCGGCAGCGCGCAGTTGACGGCCTTGCCGCTGATCGCCTCCGGCGCGCCGCTGTGGGTGCTGCTGGCCACGGCCTTCTGCGTCAACCTGCGCTTCGTCATCTTCAGCGCGCAGTGGCGCAACTACTGGGGCCAGCTGCCGCTGCGGCGCCGACTGCTGAACGGCTACCTGTCCGCCGACCTGAACTTCGTCTACTTCGTGAAGCGCTACCCCGATCCGGTGCCCGCGCCGGGCCAGCAGCGCTATTTCTGGGGTGGCGTGGCCGTCAACTGGCCGACCTGGCAGGTCGCGTCCTTCACCGGCATCCTGCTGGCCGATCGCATCCCGCCCCACTGGGGCATAGGCTTTGCCGGCGTGCTGGCGCTGCTGGGCCTGTCCTATGCGCTGCTGACCGAGAAGATGCTGTGGAGGGTGGCTTTGACGGCCGCCGTGGTGTCGATCGCGACCTATGCGCTGCCGCTCAAGCTCAACATCCTGTGCGCCATCGTCGCGGCGGGCGCGGTGGGCTGGTGGCTGGACACGCGAAAGGTGCGCCATGCCTGACTGGCTGACCTGGATCGCGCTGTTCGGGCTGGCCGGCATCTCCGTGCTGACGCGCAGCTTCTTCATGATCGGCGAGAAGCCGCTGCCCATCCCCGACTGGCTGCGCGAGCTGCTGAAGGTCGCGCCGCTGGCGGCGCTCGTCGCCGTCGTTGCGCCCGAGATCTTCATGACGCAGGGTCATGTCATCACCACCTGGCAGGACGCCCGCTGGCCGGCCGCCGTGGCCGCCACCGGCTACTTCTTCTGGCGCCGCGACATCCTCGGCACCATCCTGGTCGGCATGGCCGTCATGCTGCCGTTGAAGCTCGGCCTCGGCTGGTAACCGCGCCGGAACGCGGGGCGGTGAGAATCGCGGCAGTTTCAAGTTTCTCAACTGCTCCGCCCCGACCATGAACGTCATCCGCTTCTCTGACCTGATCGCCGCCGGCAAGGTGGCCGGCCAACGCGTCTTCATCCGCGCCGACCTCAACGTGCCGCAGGACGACGACGGCAAGATCACCGAGGACACCCGCATCCGCGCGTCGCTGCCCGCCATCAAGGCCGCGCTGGACGCCGGCGCCGCCGTGATGGTCACGTCCCATCTGGGCCGGCCGACCGAAGGCGAGTTCAAGCCCGAGGATTCGCTGGCGCCGGTGGCCGAGCGCATGGCCGAGCTGCTGGGCCGCCCGGTGCCCTTGAAGGCCAACTGGGTGGACGGCGTGGACGTGAAGCCCGGCGAGCTGGTGTTGCTGGAAAACTGCCGCGTCAACAAGGGCGAGAAGAAGTGCGACGAGGGCTTGTCCAGGAAGCTGGCCGCGTTGTGCGACATCTTCGTGCACGACGCCTTCGGCACCGCCCACCGCGCCGAGGCCACCACCTACGGCATCGCCAAGTTCGCCAAGATCGCCTGCGCCGGCCCGCTGCTGGCCGCCGAGATCGATGCCATCACCAAGGCGCTGGCCAACCCGAAGCGCCCGCTGGTCGCCATCGTGGCCGGCTCCAAGGTGTCGACCAAGCTGACCATCCTGCAGGCGCTTTCGGCCAAGGTCGACGGCCTCATCGTCGGCGGCGGCATCGCCAACACCTTCATGCTGGCCGCCGGCCTGAAGATCGGCAAGTCGCTGGCCGAGCCTGACCTGGTCGACCAGGCCAAGGCCGTCATCGATGCGATGAAGGCCCGTGGCGCCGAAGTGCCGATTCCCGAGGACGTCGTCTGCGCGAAGAAGTTTGCCGCCGACGCCGAAGCCACGGTGAAGGCCGCGACCGACGTGGCCGACGACGACCTCATCCTCGACATCGGCCCCAAGACGGCGGCCAAGCTGGCGGCCAAGCTCAAGGCCGCCGGCACCATCGTCTGGAACGGCCCGGTGGGCGTGTTCGAGTTCGACGCCTTCGCCAAGGGCACCGAGGTCATCGCCCGCGCCATTGCCGACAGCGACGCCTTCAGCATCGCCGGCGGCGGCGACACGCTGGCCGCCATCGCCAAGTACGGCGTGGACGTCAGCTACATCTCCACCGGCGGCGGCGCCTTCCTGGAAGTGCTGGAAGGCAAGACGCTGCCGGCGTTCGAGATCCTGGGTCAGCGCGCAGCCGGTTGATGGCGCGCGGCGGCGCGCCGTCGCCGGTCTTGCTGGCTGGCGTGGCGCTGGGTGCGGCAGCGCTGAACCAGTTGTTCTGGTTGCTGCCACTGGGGCTGATGCTGGGCTTGCCGGCGCTGTGGTGGGGCAATGCCTTTATCGCCGGATTGGCGCTGGTCGCTTTCGTGCTGCTGGCCTGGCTGCTTCAGCCCAACCAGCCTGCGCCGCCGCATGAACTGCAGCCGGACGACGCGCCGCGGCTGTACGAGCGGGTGCATGCGCTGGCGGATGCGCTGCAGGCCCCGCGCGTGCACGCCATTGCGCTGGACGACGAGCTCAATGCCGGCGCGCTGGAGCTGAACCGCGGCGTGTCGCTGCGGCCCGTGCGACGCGTGCTGGTGCTGGGCCGGCCGCTGCTGGCGGCGCTGGACAGCGCGGCCGCGCAGGCCGTCATCGCTCACGAGCTGGGACATTTCTCGCGCCGCCACGGCCGGCTGGGCCATTGGCTGTACCGCACCCGGCAGTCCTGGGCGGCCTTGTGCCAGCTGGACGACGGGCCGGGCCAGGCGTCCGACAGCTCGGCCTGGGAGCGGGCGGCGGCGGGTTTCGCGAGCCGCTTCCTGCCCTGGTTCGACCGCCTCAGCCTGGCCCACATGCGGCGCTGTGAATTCGAGGCCGATGCGCTGGCGGCCCAGGTCGGCGGCGCGGCCGAACTGGCGCGGGCGCTGGCGCTGCTGGAGCGCCTGCAGGTGGGCCGCGCGCAGCTGGGCGATTCGTTGCAGCGCCGGTTGATGCGAAGTCACGCCGAGCCGCCGGCCGACGGGCTGGCGCGCGAGGTTGCTGCTTGGCGCGACCTGGCGCAGGCGGCAGATGAATCGCCTGTCGATGCCGCGGAGGAAGGGGGTACGCATCCGCCGCTCGCTCAGCGCCTGGCCGCGCTGGGTGTGGCCGCGCAGGACTGGCGCTGGCCGGTCGACAGCGCGGGTGCCGAATGGTTGGGCGAGCGTTGGCTGCAGGTGTCGGGTGGGCCGGCCGATACCGCCGGCGCGCGGCTGGCGTGGCGCATGGGTCACCGGCTGCTGCAAGGCCTGGCGCCGGGGCAGCAGGCGATGCCGGAAAGGCGGCTGCAGCTCGCGTTGACCTTGGGCGAGCCCGCGCCGGCCGAGCCACTGGTCGACACGCCGGCGGCGTTGCTGCTGCGCGCGCGCTTCGAGCTGCTGGCGGGTCGTCGTGAAGCGGCGGCGGCGCTGCTGGAGGCCTGCCGCGAGCACAAGACGGCCGAGCGCGACGTGGCCACCCGCTGGCTGGTGCAGCACGCGCTGGGTGCCGACGCCGAGCAGCATCGCCGCAACGAGCGGCGGCTGCGCGTCGTGAGTGCCCGTCGCGAGGCGGCGTTGGAGGCGCTGGCCATTTCGCGCGAGCAGGGCCAGTTGGGCGCGGCGCCGCTGGCGGCCGTCGATGGCCCGGCGTTGGCCGCCGCCCTGCGCGAATACCCTGCCGTGCGGCAAGCCTGGCTGTTCGGCCAGGCCGCGGCCGTCCAGGACGTGGACTACCGGGCCGCCGTGCTGCTGCTGCGCGTCGACCCGCAGCAGGCGACGGACCTCGACGAAGAGGCACTGGCCGAGGTGGCCCACGAGTTGCTGAGCTGGATAGCGCCACCCGGCCTGCTGCGGCTGGTGCTGACGCGTTACACGACCGAGGGCCTGCACCCCGAGCTGGCGCGAGCCCTGGCCACGCACACGCCAACACAGTTGTTCTGACGCGGCCCGATTTCACGCGCGCCTGCGCACCACCCGGCCGCTGGGCACTGTCGGCCGCCACAATGGCCACATGGTCCTGCGCTGGCTGCTCGCCTTGCTCGTCGTCGCGACGGGGCTGGGCCTTTATGCCAACGAACACTGGATGACGCGCCGGCTGATGCTGGACGGGAGAGGCCCGGGCCAGCATCTGGAGCTTGTCGACGACCGCGGCAGCGGCGGTGCGAGCACGGCCACGATGAGTGCGGCGTCGGCCGGCGGCCCGGTGACGATGCGATGCGAAATCCGCCCCGGCTACGAGTGGCCGTTCTGCGAGCTGCAGATCGAGATGCGCGACGAAGACCTGGACATGCGCAGCTTCAGCCATGTGCGCCTGTGGCTGCATGCCGAAGGTCCGATGAAGGATGGCAGCCCGACGCAGGTGCGCATCTTCCTGCGCAACTTCAACGCGGCCTATTCGCGCAAGGGCGAGGCGCAGGACCTGAAACCCCATGAGGTCATCTTCGCGCCCGGCGCCCAGCCGCAGCCGGTGGAGCTGCGGCTGAGCCAGTTCATGGTCAGCTCCTGGTGGGCGCAGGAGCATCCGCTGCCCGTGCCGCTCATGGGCCCAGACCTGGACCGCGTGCGCCTCATCAGCTTCAGCACCAGCGGCCAGGCCGCACCGGGTATGCATGTGATCCGCCTGGACCGCGCCGAGCTGGTGGGCGACTGGATCGCGCCCGAGACCTTCCGCCTCGGCCTCATCGGCCTGTGGATGTTCAGCCTGCTGGGCTATCTGGCCTGGGAAAGCTGGACCGTGCACGGCCGGCTGCGCCGCTCGATGAAGCGTTCGCGCACGCTGGAGAAGATGGCCTTGCGCGACCCGCTGACGCGCGTGGCCAACCGCGACGGCCTGCACCGCGCGCTGGAGTTGCTGCTGCAGGTGCAGGGCGACATGAGCTTTCCGCTGTCCATCGTCTTCGTCGACGTGGACCACTTCAAGCGCATCAACGACGGGCATGGCCACGAGGTCGGCGATCAGGTGTTGATGCTGCTGGCGCGCACGCTGCGCGCCAACCTGCCGCGCGATGACTTGTTGGCGCGCTGGGGCGGCGAGGAGTTCGTCATCGTCATGCCGCAGACGCCCGCCGAGGAGGCCGTGGCCGTGGCCGAGCGGCTGCGCCAGGTGTTCGCGCGCACCGAATGGCCGGCCGGCCTGCAGGTGACGGCAAGCTGGGGCGTGGCCCAGGCCGTCGGTGCGGTCGATCTCGACACGGCGCTGCGCGAGGCCGACCAGGCCATGTACCGCGCCAAGCGCGCGGGCCGCGACCGCGTGATATCGGCTTCGGCATAGATCGCCAAAAAACCTGCATCGGCGGTTGCTGAAACGCGGCGTAATCTCAGGGGTTCCCCTCTGGAGACTTGCTGCCATGGAAAAGAACAACGCTCCCTTGTCGCCTGCCGAAGCCGCACTGCGCGACGCCGCCCTGGACTACCACCGCACGCCCACGCGCGGCAAGATTTCGGTCACGCCGACCAAGGCGCTGTCCAACCAGCGCGACCTGTCGCTGGCCTATTCGCCGGGCGTGGCCTACCCCTGCCTGGACATCGAGCGCGACCCGTCACTGGCGGCCGATTACACATCGCGCGGCAACCTGGTGGGCGTCATCACCAACGGCACGGCCGTGCTGGGCCTGGGCGACATCGGTCCGCTGGCGGCCAAGCCGGTGATGGAAGGCAAGGGCTGCTTGTTCAAGAAGTTCGCCGGCATCGACGTGTTCGACATCGAGCTGGCCGAGCGCGACCCGGACAAGCTGGTCGAGATCATCGCGGCCATGGAGCCCACGCTGGGCGGCGTGAACCTGGAGGACATCAAGGCGCCCGAGTGCTTCTACGTCGAGAAGAAGCTGCGCGAGCGCATGAACATCCCCGTCTTCCACGACGACCAGCACGGCACGGCCATCATCTCGTCGGCCGCGCTGCTGAACGGGCTGGAGCTGGTGGGCAAGGACATCGCCACCGTGAAGGTCGCCGTGTCGGGCGCGGGTGCCGCGGCCATCGCCTGCCTCGACGTCATGGTGGGCCTGGGCGTGAAGCGCGAGAACGTGTTCGTCTGCGACTCGCGCGGCGTCATCCAGTCGGAGCGCGACGATGCCAAGGCCGGCAAGCTGGACGAATCCAAGCAGCGCTATTGCCAGATCACCACCGCGCGCACGCTGGCCGACGTGGTCAACGGCGCCGACGTCTTCCTGGGCTGCTCGGCGGCCGGCGTGCTGACGGCGGAGATGGTCAAGACCATGGGCACGCAGCCCATCATCCTGGCGCTGGCCAACCCCGAGCCGGAGATCCGACCCGAGCTGGCCAAGGCCGTGCGGCCGGACTGCATCGTCGCGACCGGCCGTTCGGACTATCCGAACCAGGTCAACAACGTCCTGTGCTTCCCCTACATCTTCCGCGGCGCGCTGGACTGCGGCGCGACCAAGATCACCGAGGGCATGAAGCTGGCCTGCGTGCGCGAGATCGCCGCGCTGGCCAAGGCCGAGACGAGCGATGAAGTCGCGGCCGCCTACGCCGGCCAGGAACTGGCCTTCGGCCCCGAGTACCTGATCCCCAAGCCGTTTGATGCGCGGCTGATCCTGCGCATCGCGCCCGCCGTGGCTGCGGCTGCGGCGGCCGACGGCGTGGCCACGCGGCCCATTGCCGACCTCCCGGCGTACCGCCAGTCGCTGGAGCGCTTCGTCTACCAGACCGGCATGTTCATGCGCCCGGTGTTCGCCGCGGCCAAGGCCGACCCCGCGCGCGTCATCTACGCCGAGGGCGAGGATGAGCGCGTGCTGCGCGCCGTGCAGGTGGCGCTGGACGAAGGCCTGTGCAAGCCCACGCTGATCGGCCGCCCCGAGGTGCTGGCCGCGCGCATCCAGCGCGCCGGCCTGCGCCTGAAGCTGGGCGACGACGTGGCCGTCATCGACCCCGAGGACGACCCGCGTTTCCGCCTCTACTGGGAGGCCTACCACCAGCGCATGAAGCGTAACGGCGTGACGCCGGAGATGGCCAAGTCGGCCGTGCGGCGCTCCAACACGGCAATCGGCGCGCTGGCCATCGAGCTGGGCGACGCGGACGCAATGATCTGCGGCATGGTGGGCCGCTTCGACCGCCACCTGGAGCAGGTGCGCGACCTCGTGGGCTTGCGCGAAGGCGCGCGCCAGTTCGCGGCGATGAACGCGCTGATGCTGGACAAGATGACGCTGTTCATCACGGACACCTTCGTCAACGACGACCCGACGGCCGAGGAGCTGGCCGACATCGCCGCGATGGCCGCGGACGAGTTGCGCCGCTTCGGCCTGCCGCCCAAGCTGGCCTTTGTCAGCCATTCGATGTTCGGCTCCAGCACGCGCCCGTCGGCCGTGAAGATGCGCCGCGCGCACGAACTGTTCGCGGCCCAGCATCCCGAGGTGGAGTGCGACGGCGAGATGCATGGCGACGCGGCGCTGTCCGAGAGCGTGCGCCAGGCCTTCCTGCCCGACAGCAAGCTCACGGGCGCTGCCAACCTGCTCGTGCTGCCGACGCTGGACGCCGCCAACATCCTGTTCAACGTGCTGAAGATCAGCGCCAGCCAGGGCGTGACGATCGGCCCCATCCTGCTGGGCGCCGCGGCACCGGTGCACATCCTGACGCCGTCGGCGACGGTGCGCCGCATCGTCAACATGACGGCGCTGGCGGTGGCTGATGTGCGCGAGGTGCGGGCAGGCAAGGACTGAGGCTGCGGCTGCGGGTTCGGGCGGGGTTTTCAGCCCGCGACGGGCCGGCTACCCTGACCTGCCGGGCGGCACCGCCGTCCGCCCCGATGTCCGAGTCCGCGTGAAACCCAGCGCCCATCCACCCCGCCGCCTGCTGGTCGCTTTTCTGGCCACCTGCGCAGCTGCCCGGGCGGGCGCCGCCGACCTGGTGCTGTACTTCGAGGAGCGGCCGCCGTTGATGAGCCGCCAGGGTGACCAGCTGACGGGCGTGCAGGGGGCGCCGGCGATGGCCGCGTTGCAGCGCGCCGGTCTCACGGCGGAACTGCGCGAGGCGCCCGTGGCACGCCAGATGGCGATGATCACGCGCAGCGCCGAACCGGCCTGCGCGCTGGGCCTGTACCGCACGCCGGAGCGCGAAAGGATCGGCAGGTATTCGCGGCTGCCGGTCTACAGCAGCCCGCCGCAGAGCTTGATGATCCGCAAGGATGGCCGGCTCAAGGACATCCACCGGTTCGCGGCCGCCGTGCAGTCGCCCGCCGTCACGCTGGCGCTGCGCCATGGCTACTCCTACGGGGCAGAGACCGACAGGGCGCTGGCGGTGGGCAGCGCGAAGATCATCCGGTCGTCCGACCACAGCATGGCTCGCGCTCGCCTCGTGCTGCTGGGCATGGCCGACGCCACCCTCTTCACCGAGGAGGAGGGCGAAGCCTTGATCAAGCAACTGGGCGAGGCCGGCGCCGCCCTGGAGCTGCGCCGCCTGCCCGATGCGCCGCCCGGGGAAGGGCGCTTCTTCTTCTGCAGCAAGGCGCTGCCCGACCGGCAGATGCGAGCCCTGGATGACGCGATGGGATCGCCGCGCCCGAGCGGGCCCTAGCTGCGCTAGCTGGCCGTGTGGCTGTCCAGCGGGAGGCGCCCTGGCCGAGAGGGCGTGGCACTGAACTGCGCGAGCGCCACGCCGGCCAGGATGACGCCGGCGCCCAGCAGCTTCGGCGCGGTGAACTGCTCGCCGCCCCACGCCCACGCTGCCAGGCCGGCGACCAGCGGCATCAGGTAGATCAGCGGCGCCGTGCGGGCCACGCCGCGCCGCTCGTTGGCCCAGCCCCAGGCCAGCCAGCCGAGAAAGCCGCCGCCGGCGACCTGCCACACGGTGCCGCTCCAGACCCAGGCGGGCTGGGCCTGCCACTCCAACGCGAGCAGTTCCGGCGCGCACCACAGCAGCATCGGCAGCGTGCAGACCAGGCTGCCATAGCCCAGCACCGTCACGCCGCCGTGGTGCTGGATCAGCGGCTTGGCGGCCACCGTGTAGTAGCTGAACAGCGCCGCGGCCGCCAGCAGCGTCAGGTCGCCCACGCCGGCGCGCCAGTCGGCGGCGAGCAACTTGTCCGACAGGAACAGCAGCGCACCCGTGGCCGCCATCGCCACGCCGGCGACCTGGCTGCGCGACAGCCGCTCCACGCCGCTGAAGCGCAGGATCAGCAGCGTGAACACCGGCCCGCAGGCCAGCAGCACGCTGGCGCTGAACGCGGTGGAACCCTGCATGCCGTAGGTCGACGCCATCAGGTGCAGGCCCTGGCCCACCAGCGTCAGCCGCACCAGCGGCCACACCTCGGCGCGGTCCAGCCGCGGCCAGGCCCAGCCGAAACGCCAGCACAGCAGCGCCACCGCGCACAGCGGCATCAACAGGTAGCGCAGGCCGAGGAACGCGGCCGGGCCGACCTGGCCGAACAAGGCCTTGGCGAGCGGGAAATTGACGCCCCAGACGAGCACGACGGCCAGCGCCGCGGCGAGTGGGGTGGTGTGGCGATCGTTCATCTGCGCTAGCATATTCCCATATGCGAGAAGAATTCTCTGAATTGAGCGACGAAGGCCAGTTCGAGCGCCAACTGGCCGAACGGCTGGCGGCGCTGCGCCTGGCGGCCGGCTGGTCGCTGGACGAACTGGCCGCCAGGAGCGGCGTCAGCCGCGCGACGCTCTCCCGGCTGGAGCGCGCCGAGACCAGCCCGACGGCGACGCTGCTGTCGCGCCTGGCCCGCGCCTACGGCCTGCCGTTGAGCCGGGTGCTGGCCGACGCCGAGGCGCTGCCCGTGCGGTTGCTGCGCGCGGCCGACCAGCCGCGCTGGCACGACCAGCAAAGCGGCTTCGAGCGACTGATGCGCTGCCCGCCGCTGGCCGGCTTCGCCACCGAGGTCATCGAGGGGGTGCTCGCGCCCGGCGCCGAGCTGGTCTACGACGAGCCCACCGTCGCGCGGCTGGAGCACCACCTCTGCCTGCTAGACGGCCGCCTGCGCCTGACGCTGCAGGGCCAGGCCTTCGAGCTGCTCGCCGGAGATTCCATCAGCTTCCGTGTGTTGAGCCGCAGCGCCTTCGCCAACCCCGGCACCGAACCCGCGCGCTACCTGCTCGCGATGACGGTGCCCAGCCTGTAACTGGACCCTTTCCAAAATGAGCCCAGACCTGCCCACCCGCCTCGCACCGCTGGACCCGGCCCACCCCGACGCGCAAGCGCTGATCGCCCAGTCCGAGGCCTACATGAGCGCCCTCTATCCGAGCGAGAGCAATCACTTCGAGCCCGCCGACGGCCTGCGCCCACCTAACGGCCAGTTCTGGGGCCTGTGGCTGGGTGAGCGCCTGGTGGGCTGCGGCGGCGTCAAGCATCACGCGCGCGTGGGCGCAGAGCCGGCCTATGGGGAGATCAAGCGTCTTTTCGTGCTGGACAGCGCGCGTGGGCGCGGCGTGGCCAAGCAGCTGATGGCGCGGCTGGAAACCGATCTGATCGAGTGCGGCGTAGGCCTGGCGCGGCTGGAGACGGGCATCCACCAACCCGAGGCGCTGGCGCTGTACGGCCGCCTGGGCTACCGCGAGCGCACACCCTTCGGCGGCTACGCGCCCGACCCGCTGAGTGCCTTCTTCGAGAAGCAACTGTCGGCCGCTGCGACGTGAAACACGAAGAAACTCGCGCGGGGCTCGGCGGACCATAATTCCGCGCCTTCCAAGAATCGAGACAGCCATGACCCGCGCCACCAAGATCGTCGCCACCCTCGGCCCTGCTTCCAACACGCCGGAGGTGCTGGAGAAGATGATCCGCGCGGGCGTAGACGTGGTGCGGCTGAACTTCTCGCACGGCAAGGCGCAGGACCACATTGATCGCGCAACCATGGTCCGCGCCGCGGCCGAGCGCGTCGGCAAGTCGGTGGCCATCATGGCCGACCTGCAAGGCCCCAAGATCCGCGTCGGCAAGTTCGAGAACAACAAGATCGAACTCATCCCCGGTGCGCCCTTCATCCTCGACGCCGACCGCACCGAGCTGGGCAACCAGGACATCGCAAGCCTGGACTACAAGGAACTGCCGCGCGACGTGAAGCCCGGCGACACGCTGCTGCTCAACGACGGCCTGCTGGTGCTGACCGTCGAGGCCGTTCGCGGGGCCCAGGTGCACACCATCGTCAAGCTGGGCGGCGAGCTGTCCAACAACAAGGGCATCAACAAGCAGGGCGGCGGCCTGACGGCGCCGGCGCTGACGGGCAAGGACATGGAGGACATCAAGACCGCGATGTCCTTCCAGTGCGAGTACCTGGCCGTCAGCTTCCCCAAGAACGCGACCGACATGGAGATGGCGCGCCAGCTGGCCAACGTGGCCGGCGAGCCCTACCGCCACAAGCCGGCCATGATCGCCAAGATCGAGCGCTACGAGGCCATCCCCCACCTCGAAGCCATCCTGAAGGCCAGCGACGGCATCATGGTCGCGCGCGGCGACCTGGCCGTGGAAGTCGGCAACGCGGCCGTGCCGGCGCTGCAGAAACGCATGATCAAGATGGCCCGCGAGCTGGACAAGGTGTCCATCACGGCCACGCAGATGATGGAGTCCATGATCGTCAACCCGGTGCCCACGCGCGCCGAGGTCAGCGACGTGGCCAACGCGGTGCTGGACGGCACCGACGCCGTCATGCTGTCCGCCGAGACGGCCGCCGGCAAATACCCCATCGAGACCGTCGAGCAGATGGCCAACATCGCGCTGGAGGCCGAGCGTGCCGAGTTCGTCAGCCTGGACACCGACTTCGCGGGCCGCCAGTTCGGCCGCATCGACCAGTCCATCGCCATGGGCGCGCTGTTCACGGCCTATCACCTGGGCTGCAAGGCCATCCTGGCGCTGACCGAGTCCGGCTCGACGGCGCTGTGGATGAGCCGCCACCGCATCCAGGTGCCCATCTTCGGCCTGACCACCCAGCCGGTCAGCCAGCGCAAGATGGCGCTGTACCGCAATGTGCTGCCGCTGCTGATGCCCAAGTTCGACGACCGCGACGTGGCGCTGGCCGCGGCCGAGAAGATCCTCGTCGAGCGCGGCGTGCTGATGCCCGGCGACACGTATGCGATCACCTGCGGCGAGCCGATGGGCTACCCGGGCGGCACGAACATGCTGAAGGTCTGCCGCGTGGCCTGATCAGTGACTGTGGCCGACGTGACTCTTGGGCGGTAGCGCCGCCCCGGGTTCGGCCAGGCTTTCGAGAATGGCGCAGGCCGGCTCGTCGCCGTTGCAACGCGCCCGCAACTCGCGCAGTTCCTTCTCCAGCTCCTGCAGCGCCGCGATGCGGGCCGTGACGTGGCCGATGTGCGCGTCCAGCAGCGCATGCGCCTCGCCGCCGTGTGCGCCTCCCTGCAGCGCCAGCAGCGCGCGCACCTCGGCCAGGTTCATGTCCAGCGAGCGGCAACGGCGGATGAAGTGCAGGCGCTCGGCGTCGGCCGGGCCATAGACACGGTAGCCGGCGTCGGTGCGCGGCGGCGGCGCCAGCAGGCCTTCGCGCTCGTAGTGGCGGATGGTGTCCACGGGCGTGGCCGTCAGGCGGCTGAGTTCTCCGATGCGCATGTGACCGATTCTCGGCTTGACGCCGGAGCGGCTCCAGCGTTTGCAATGACGGCAGTTTCCCGCCAAGGTCTGTCGGCCGGCGCGCCCGTGCCGAGCTGGTGCACCCTTCAAGCCATTGACAGCGGCAGCTTCCTGATGCGCTTGCCGGTGGCCGCAAAGACGGCATTGAGCACCGCAGGCGCGCCGAGCGGCGCGGACACTTCACCGAGGCCCCCCGGCCGGTCGGCATCGCTGCCCACGAAGTGCACGTCCATCCGCGGGCACTCGTTCATGCGCATCAACCGGTTCTGATGGAAGTTGCTGTGCATGACGCGGCCGTTCTCGATCGGCGCCCCGCCATGGAAGAGCGCGGTCAGGCCCCAGACCATGCCGCCGGTGATCTGATTCGCGGCGCCGGACGGGTTGATGAGCCTGCCGCAGTCGACGGCGATGGTGACGCGGTCCACCACCACCTGCGCGCCGCGCACCGTGACTTCGGCGACCGCCGCGCAACACGTGTTGCCATAGGGCACGAGGGCGATGCCCATGCCCTGACCCGGGGCCATCGTCCGGCCCCAGCGGGCTTTCTCGGCCGCCACCGTGAGCACGCGCCGCAACCGGTCGCTCGACAGCGTGTCGCCGCCGACGAAGACGTCCCGGCCTGGCGTGAGCAGCGAGAGGCGGAACTCGAGCGGATCGCGCTTGAGCTCGGCGGCGATCTCGTCGACGAAGCATTCGCTCAGCGCCTTGCCGTGCACGACGACGCCGCGCCACGCCGAGGAATGGATCAGCTCGTGGGCGCTCAGGTCCTCGAAGTCGTAGCGGATGTTCGGGATGTCGTAGGCCATCGCCGGCAGGGCGGGGTCCGTGTACTTCGCGCCCCAGGTGTAGGTGCGCAGCTCCTTCTCGTACCACGCGTGCAACTTGCCGTCAGCGTCCAGTGCCGCCTGGTACTCCATGTGCTGGAAGTGGTGGGCGAGGTTGCATTGCTGGTCGTCCTCGCGGGTCCACAAGGTCTTGATCGGCACATGGCCGGCCTCGCGGGAAATGAACGCGGCTTCGACGGCGATGTCCGGGTAGTAGCGGCGCCCGTAGCCGCCGCCCGAGGGCATGAGGTGGACTTTGATCTTCTCTTCCGGCAGGCCCAGCAGCTTCTGCAGTTCGCCGACGATCAGGTTGGGCGCCTGCGAGCCCATCCACACCTCGCAGCCGTCGCGCGTCGCGTGGGCGGTGCAGTTCAGCGGCTCCATGCAGGAGTGCAACTGGTGGGGGTAGACGTAGGCGGCCCTGAGCGTCTTGCGCACCCGGCGCATGTCGGCAACCGCGTTCTCCTGGCCGATGAAGCCGGTCGGGTCGCCCCGCTGCACCGCCCGCTCCGCGGCCAGGCGCTCGAAGTCCCTGGAGCCGAGGCGACCGTTGGGGCCATCGTCCCAGACGATCTTCAAGGCCTCGCGGGCTTTGCAGGCGGTCCAGAACGAATCGGCGACGACGGCCACGCCTTCGCGGATGTCATGCGGCATGTAGGGCGGCACGTGCTCGCCCGCGATCGGCTGCGTGGAGAAGACCTTGCGGACGCCCTTGATTTTCAGTGCCGCGGATGCGTCGAAGGACTTGAGCTTGCCCTTGAACACCGGGCAGCGCGCCACCACGGCGTAGAGCATGCGGTCGACGCGCGTGTCGATGCCGTACTTCACCCGGCCGGTGACGATGGCGGGGATGAGCTTGGCCGCGCGTGGCGTGCCGATGACCTGGAACGCCTGCGCGTCCTTGAGCCTCACGTCGGTGGGCACCGGCAGCGCGGCGGCAGCGGCGGCCAGCTCGCCGAACGGCAGCCGGCGTTCCGATGCGCGATGCAACACCCAGTGGTTCTCTGCCGCGCAGGCCGCGGCAGCCACGCCCCAGTGCCGGGCTGCGGCCTCGATGAGCAGCTGGCGCGCGGTGGCGCCGGCCTGGCGCAGCAGGTCGTATTGGTAGATCAGCGTGCAGCTGCCGCCGGTGTCATGCCCGCCGTTGCGGTCGTTCTGGTAGCGCTTCATGTCCGCCAGCGGGAACTCGACACGCACGCGGTCCCAGTCCGCGCACAGCTCCTCGCACAGGATCTGCGCCAGCGACGTGGCCACGCCCTGTCCCATCTCGTGCTTGATCACCTGGAACAGCACGTCGCCCTCGGGCGTGATGCGGATGAAGTCGCCGAGCGGCGTCGTCCCCGACACGTTGGCGATGGCAGCGCCGTGCATCGACAGCGTCAGCCCCGCGGCGGCCAGTGCGGTCTGGTGGAGGAAGTCTCGACGGGTGAGCGGCACGGTCACGCTCCGGCCACGACGCTCTTGATCGCCTGCTCGATGCGCGGGTAGGTGCCGCAGCGGCACAGGTTGCCGCTCATCGCACTGCGGATCTCCGCATCGCTCGGGCGCGGATTGGCCTTCAGCAAGGCCGACGCCGTCATCAGCTGCCCCGCCTGGCAGTAGCCGCACTGCGGCACGTCGAATTTTTCCCAAGCGAGCTGCAGGGGGTGCGAGCCGTCGGCGGACAGGCCTTCGATCGTCGTCACTGCGCGGTGGCCGACGCGGGAGACGGGCATCGAGCAGGAACGCACCGCGCTGCCGTCCAAGTGAACCGTGCAGGCACCGCACTGGCCGATGCCGCAGCCGTACTTGGTGCCGGTCAGGCCGATCGTGTCCCGCAGCACCCACAGCAGCGGCACCGAAGCGTCCTCCACCTGCACCGCGTGCGGTGCGCCGTTCACCTTCAGATGCAAAGGCGGCATGCCGTTCCTTTCGAGCCGAGATGGCGCAAGGATGGCGGGCGGGCCGCGGGCCGTCTTGTAAAAAATCGGCGCCCGCGGCCTTGCTAGCATCGCGGCGACGCCCCCGGAGCACGGCCTTGGACCCCACCTTGATCAGCGGCGACATGCGCTACTGGCTGCTGAAGCCAGATCCGCGGCTGCGCCCCTGGATCCACAGCTACTTCATCGTCGAGCCCGTCGCGCCGGCCGCCTGCGTGGCCGAGCTGCACGGCGAGGACCAGCTGCTCATCCCCGACGGCCATTCGGAAATCGTCTTCAACTTCGGCGGCGCCTACGAGCGGTGGCACGTCGGCGAACGCGAGGGCGAGGGCGCCGCGCTGATGCGCTCCAGCTACCTGATCGGCGGCCGCTCCCGCTCCGTGCTGACGCGCAATGCGAGCCCCGTCCGCCTGGCCGGCGTGAAGCTGGACCCGCGCGCCTTGCATGCGCTCATCGCGGTGCCGCTCGGTGCGTTCGCCGATGCCACGTTGTCGCTGGCCGACCTGAACGCGCCGGGCCTACTCCAACTCGAAGATGCCCTGGCGTCGGCGCGCGGAGCCGCCGCGGTGCACGGCACGCTGGATCGCTTCTTCCTGCGCGCCCTCGATCCGCTGCAGGCGGAGCGCGCCGCCACGGACCAGCTGCTGCACGACCTGCGCCGCACGCGCGGGGCGTTGCCCATCCTGCAATGGGCGCGCGAGCACCGGCTCGATGCGCGCACGCTGGAGCGGCGCTTCAGCGCCGCGGTCGGCATGACACCGAAGCGGTATGCCCGCGTCATTCGTTTCAAGCACAGCTACCACCAGCTGCTGTCGGCACCCGACTCCCGGCCGACCGGGGCGCATCTGGAGGGCTACTACGACCAATCCCACTTCAACCGCGAGTTCCGGTATTTCACCGGCACCTCGCCGAACGCGCGGGTGACAGGCGCCATGGCCTCGGGCACCACCATCAGCGACCACCTGCTGGACGGCGAACTGTCAGCCTGACCCGCCGGGCGTTGACGCCGCGCGCGGCCCTCAGGCGAACGCCAGCGCCACCACCGCCAGGGCCATGACCCCCGTGGCCGCCCACCCCATCACGCGCAGCTTGCGGCCGATGACGTGGGCGCCCATGACGCCCTGGCGCGTGGCCAGCACCATCATCGCGGCCATGAAGGGCGCGGCCGTGACGCCGTTGAACACCGCGGCCCAGAACAGCTGCCGCACCGGGTCCAGCGGTGCGTAGCACAGCGCCACGCCGCCCAGCGTCGCCACGGCAATGACGGCGTAGAAGCCGCGCCCCTCGCCGCGTTCCAGCTTCAGGCTGAGGCTTTCCTCGCGCCAGCCCGCCACCTCGGCCACCGCGTAGGCTGCGGAGCCAGCCAGCACGGGCACCGCCAGCAGCCCGGTGCCGATGATGCCCAGGCTGAACAGCAATGCCGCGTGATCGCCGGCCACCGGCCGCAAGGCCTCCACGGCCTGAGCCGTGGTCTGGATGTCGTGCACGCCGGTCGCATGCAGCGTCGCAGCGGTGGACAGCATGATGCAGAAGGCGATGAGGTTGGAGAAGCCCATACCGATGTGGGTGTCCACCTTGATGCGGCGCAGATGGCGGCGCACGTCGGCCGGCTCGCAGGGGCGGCCGTGGCAGGCCTCGACCTCCTGGCCGGCCTGCCAGAAGAACAGGTAGGGGCTGATCGTCGTGCCGAACAGGGCCACGAGCATCAGCAGCGCGTCGCGGTTCCAGGTCAGTTGCGGCCGCAGCGTGCGCGCCAGCACCTCGCCCCAGTCGATCTGGATGACGAAAACCACGCCGACATAGGCCAGCAGCGCCAGCGTCAGCCATTTGAGCCAGCGCACATAGGTCTCGTAGGCCAGGAAGACCTGCATCAGCACACTGGCCACGCCGAACGCCATGGCATAGAACAGCACCGGGCCGCCCACCAGCATGTGCAGCGCGGCCGCCATTGCCGAGATGTCCGCGGCGATGTTCAGCGTGTTGGCCACCAGCAGCAGGCCGACGAGCGCGAGCAGCACCGGCCGCGGGAAGGCCTGCTTCATGTTGGCCGCCAGGCCCTGGCCCGTGACGTAGCCGATGCGCGCGCTGACGATCTGGATGGCCGTCATCAGCGGCAGCGTGAAGACCAGGCTCCACAGCATGCCGTAGCCGAACTGCGCGCCGGCCTGCGAGTAGGTGGCGATGCCACTGGGGTCGTCATCCGCGGCGCCGGTGATGAGGCCAGGGCCAAGCTGCTTCAGCGGGCGTGAGAGTCGGGCGAGGAAGGGCATGGTGCGCTGAGCCTAGGGGCGCACGGTGTGCGGGCCTGTCGGAGAGCGGTGATCCCCGCCGTCAGACGCCGCGACGCGGCAGCCGGCGGGTCTCGCCGATGGCCAGCGTGAAGAAGGTGTCCTCCGCGAGGCCGAGCGCGGCGCGCTGCCGGGTGAGCTGGCGCGGCGGCTCATCCAGCGACTCGTCGGTCAGCTCGAAGGTGCCCCAGTGCACGCCGAGTGACCGCTTGGCGCCGAGGTCGGCGTGGATCTTCAGCGCCTCTTCCACGTTGACGTGCTGGCTCTGCATGAACCAGCGCGGCTCATAGGCGCCGATGGGGATCAGCGCGATGTCGAAGCCGCCGTCCCGTTGCCGCTCGGCGAAGCGCCCACGGATGTCGGCGAAGTCGCGCGAGTAGCCGGTGTCGCCGGCGAAGAACAGCTGGCAGTCCGGCGCGAACGCGGCAAAGCCGCCCCACAGCGTCTTCATGCGGTCGTTCAAGCCGCGCGCCGACCAGTGCTGGGCCGGCACGAGCACGATGTCCACACCGGCCAGCGTGTGGCTCTGCCACCAGTCCAGCTCCACGACGCGCGCGATGCCGCGGGCCTGGAACCAGGCCTGCAGCCCCAGCGGCACGACGAAGATCGGGCTGCCACCGGGCTGGCGCGCGAGGGCGCGGCAGGACGCGAGGTCCAGATGGTCGTAGTGGTTGTGCGAGACCAGCACCGCGTCGATGTGCGGCAGCTCGGCCAGCGCGACGCCGGGCGGCTGCTCGCGCTTGGGGCCGGCAAAGGACAGCGGCGACGCACGCTCGGAAAAGATCGGGTCGGTCAGCAGGTTCAGCCCGCCGAACTGGGCCAGCACCGTGGCGTGGCCTATCCACGTGACGGCCGGCTGCTGCGTCGCGCCCGTGTTGGCGCGGATGAAGCCGAGGTCGGCCGGCTGCGTGGGAATGGCTTCGACGGGGCGCTTGGGCAGCCCCAGGCGCGAGGCGTTCCAGCGCCAGCGCAGCACGTCGGCCAGCGACTTGGGCTCGAAGTCGCCGTGGTTGTTCTGGAAGCCGCCCTCGCGGTGGTGGGGCGGGCGGCCGTTCACTTCGTGACGATGTCGCGGTGGAAGAACGCCATGCGGGCCAGCAGCTGGTTCTGCGTGCCGAAGGGCACGCCGGCGGCGTCCATGGCCAGCTGCAGGTTCTCGACCAGCGCGTTGAAGTCGGCCTTGGCGATGCCCAGGTGAGCGTGGGCATTCGTCATGCTGACGCCGTCATAGGTGCAGGGGCCGCCGGCGACGACGCAGAAGTAGTCGGCCAGCACCCGCTTCAGGTAGGTCATGTTGATGCCGTCGAAGAAGTGCGCGATGCGCGGGTCCTTCAACATGCGATCGTAGAAGTCGTTCGTGAAGCGCTGGATGGCTTCCTTGCCGCCGAGTTCCTGGTAGAGCCGGTCGTCCGCCGGCAGTGGCGCCGTGCCGGGCAGCGCGGTGCGCCCCTGGGCGGGCTGCGGCAGCGGCGGCTGGGCTGGCGCCAGCGGGGCCGCCAGCGCGAAGGCGAGCGCGGCGGCGAGCGAGGGGCGGCACTTCATCGGGCCAGTCTAGCGGCGGCCCGGGCGCGCCGGCGTCGCATGGCCACGGCTTTTCGTGCGCCGGTCACGCTGGCGCGCCGCTCTATCGCCCCCTCGCCACCCAAGGTCAAGCCGGCGCGGCATGATGCCGGCCCATGAATGGGGGCCGGGGTGGTTGGACGCGGAGGATGCTGGGCGGCGCGGGTGCGCTGCTGCTGTGCGCGCTCGCCTGCGGCGAACCCGCGCGCCCGCTGGTGCTGCTGGTCGAGACCAGCGCGCTGATGCCTCAGGCCCGCATCGAGGGTGACCAGGTCGTCGAAGGCCTGCATCTGGACCTGGGCCGCGCGCTGGGCCGCCGGCTGGGCCGCGAGGTGCTGGCCAAGCCCGTGCCGCGCAAGCGCCTGGCCGATGCGCTGCAACGCGGCGAGGGCGACCTGCTGTGCGACTACCAGAGCGACTGGCTGCCGGGCACCTTTGCCTGGAGCCGGCCCTTCCTGCCCGACCAGGCCTTGCTGATCAGCGCCGCGACGACGCCGGCACCGCCCGGCCTGACGTCGCTGGCCGGCCAGCCGGTGGGCACCGTGCGCGGCTATGTCTACCCGGAGATGGCCGACATGCTGCGCGCGGGCTTTGTGCGTGACGACGCGCCCGATGCCGTCGTCAACCTGCAAAAGCTCGAGCGCGGCCGCATCCAGCACGCGCTGACCGGCCGCCGCGTGCTGGAGTACCAGCAGCGCATCGGCCACTTCAAGCTGGCGCTGCACCCGCCGCTGGTCGTCTCCGAGGTGCTGGCGCAATGCGCGCTGTCGCCCAGCAGCCCGGTGGGCCTGGCCGCGCTCAACGGGGCCATCCAGGGGCTGGTGTCCGAAGGCGAGCTGACCCGGCTGCTGGCCCGCTACCGCTGAGTTCGGCAGGCGTCGAACAGCGCTGTCGCTGTTCTCGGCCCTGCCTCAACCCTCGGTGATGCGCTTGGCCAGATGGGCCAGCGCCTCTTCCACCTGATCCACCAGCACCAGGCACAAGTCGCCCGGCTGAAGGCGTGCCAGCGCGCGGTCGATGGCCGTGAACTCGCCGACGATCTCCTCGATGTGCCGGGTGCGCGAGGCGCCTTCCAGGCCCTGGCGCAGCAGCGCCACGACCTCGCCGGCCGCGCGGCCGCGCTGGCAGGCGTCTTCGTAGAGGATGACCTCGTCGAAGGCGGCGCCGAGGATCTCGGTCTGCACGCGGATGTCCTCGTCGCGGCGGTCGCCCGCGCCGCTGATGACGACGCTGCGCGTGTTGGCCGGCAGCGCGGCCACGGCACCGACCAGTGCCTTCATCGCGTCGCCGTTGTGGCCGTAGTCGGCGATCACGGTGGCGCCGCGGTAGTCCATCACGTTGAAGCGGCCCGGCGCGTTGTCGGCGTCGTTGGCAAAGCTGCCCACGCCGCGGCGGATGGTGTCCCAGTCCAGGCCCACGGCCCAGGCGGCGGCGACGGCGGCCATCGCGTTCTCGACCTGAAAGCCGATCAGGCCGCCGCGCGTCAGCGGGATGTCGCGCAGCGGGATGCTTTCGCGCCACACGCCTTGCGCGGCGACGAGTTGGTCGCCGTCCACGTAGACGCAGCGCTTGCCCTGCGCGCGGTGCGTGGCCATCAGCGGGTGGTGGCGGTCGGCCGCGAAGTAGATGACCTGGCCCGGGCAGACGGCGGCCATCTGCGCGGTCAGCGGGTCGGTGGCGTTCAGCACCGCGTAGCCGGTGGGCGCCACGTTCTGCACGATGACGCGCTTGACCAGCACCAGGTCCTCGGCCGTGTGCAGGAAGTTCATGCCGAGGTGGTCGCCCTCGCCGACGTTGGTGACCACGGCCACCTGGCAGCGGTCGAAGCCCAGGCCTTCGCGCAGGATGCCGCCGCGGGCCGTCTCCAGCACGGCGGCCTCCACGTCCGGGTGCATCAGCACGTTGCGTGCGCTCTTGGGACCGGAGCAGTCGCCGCTGTCGATCTGGCGGCCGTCCACGTAGACGCCGTCGGTGTTGGTCATGCCGACCTTCAGGCCGCAGCTGGCGAACAGGTGCGCGATCAGCCGCGTGACGGTGGTCTTGCCGTTGGTGCCGGTGACGGCGACAACGGGGATGCGGCCGTCCTCGGCCACGCCGCCAGCCTTGTGGCCGCTGCCGAACAGGTGGCCGACGATGCCCTCGCCGACGTTGCGGCCCTTGCCGTAGCTGGGGCTCAGGTGCATGCGCAGGCCGGGTGCGGCGTTGACCTCGACGATGCCGCCGCTGATTTCCTCGAGCGGCCGCATCACGTTCTCGGCGACCACGTCGACGCCGCAGACGTGCAGGCCCACCACCTGCGCCGCCGCAATCGCACGGGCAGCGACTTCGGGGTGCACGTCGTCCGTCACATCGGTGGCCGTGCCGCCGGTGGACAGGTTGGCGTTGTTGCGCAGGATGACGCGCTGGCCTTTCTCGGGCACGGACTCGGGGGCCAGGCCTTGCTGGGTGAGTCGCGCCACGGCGATGTCGTCGAAGCGGATCTTGGTCAGCGACGTCGCATGGCCGTCACCGCGGCGCGGGTCGGCGTTGACCTTGTCGACCAGTTGCTTGACCGTGTGCGTGCCGTCGCCGATGACGTGCGGCGGGTCGCGACGCGCGGCGGCGATCAGCTTGTCGCCGATGACCAGCAGCCGGTAGTCGGCGCCGGGCAGGAACTTCTCGACCATGACCGTGCCGATCTCGTCGGCCGCCTTGTAGGCCGCCTCGATGCCCTCGCGCGTCGTCACGTTGACGGTGACGCCCTTGCCCTGGTTGCCGTCCTGCGGCTTCACCACCACCGGCAGGCCGATCTCCTGCGCGGCGGCCCAGGCGTCATCGACCGAGTCCACCGGCCGGCCGGTGGGCACCGGCACGCCGGCGGCCTGCAGCAGGCGTTTGCACAAGTCCTTGTCCTGGGCGATGGATTCGCTGACCGCGCTGGTCGCGTCCACCTCGGCGGCCCAGATGCGGCGCTGCTTGGCGCCCCAGCCGAACTGCACCAGGCTGCCCTGCGTCAGGCGGCGGTAGGGGATGCCGCGCGCCAGTGCCGCGTTGACGATCGAGCCGGTCGAGGGGCCCAGGCGAATGTCCTCGTCCAGTTCGCGCAGCCGGGCCAGCGTCGCGTCGGCATCGAACTCGCCGCCGTTCAGCGCCGCCAGCACGAGCTTCAAAGCCTGCTCGAAGGCCAGGCGGCCGACGTCTTCCTCGCTGTACTCGATGACGATCTGGTAGGTGCCGGCCTCCGGCGTCACATGGGTCTGGCTGAAGGTGACCGGGCAGCCGGCCTGGGCCTGCAGCGCCAGGGTCGCCTGCTCCAGCACCTGGGCCAGCGAGGCGTCGCTGCGCAGCTCGCCGATGGTGGGGAAGAGCTGGCGCAGCCGGGGCTCGAAGCCGGGCAGGCGCTCGAGCGAGCGCTCGGCGTCCAGGCAATGCACAACGGCTTCGATGGCAGTGTGGCGGCTCCACATGTTCGGGCCGCGCAGCGCGCGGGTGCGGGAAACGTCCATGTTTTCTCTTTATGCCAGATGGAGTTCGGGGACGAAGGTGTCCAGGCCTGCGGCGATCAGCTCGGGCGAGATGCCCAGCGCCCAGGCGGCCGCGACGGCGGCGAGCAAGGTGGAGGCGTCGATGGCCTGGGCGCCGAAGCGGCGCAGCAAGGCCTCGATGTTGGCGCCGGGCGTCTCGGCCGGGCCTTGCGCCAGCACGGCGGCGCCGCCGCGCAGGAACACGGCACGGCCGCCGCGGTCGCGGTGGTGTTGCAGCGCTTCGAGGCTGCCGTCCTCGGCGTAGAAGACGACCTCGCCGTCGCTCAGCTCGGCCATGTCGACCAGGCGGGGGTGGGCGGCATTCAGCACGCTGGCGCCGTCGCTCAGCACCACGTCGATCTGTGTGCGCAGCACCTTGTAGAGCTGGTCCTCGTCGCGCACGTCGAAGTCGGCCAGTGCGGCGATGCCGTCCAGGTCCGTGACGACCCCGACCGCGGCGCGGTCATAGGCTAGGCCGTCGCGCAGGATGGAGGCCGGGTCGTTCTCGACGACCACGGCATTGACGCCGCGGTTCATCAGCAGCCGGTGCGCGGCGTCCCAACGGGCGCTGTTCTTCTTCTCGACGCGGCGCGTGCCCAGGAACAGGCCGTCGCGGCAGGCCAGGCCCACGTGGCGGCCGTTCAGGTGCAGCAGCCAGGCGACGAGGCGGGTGATCTGGTGGCCGCCGCGCGAGCCGGCCACGCCGACGATGGGGATGCGGCCGCTCTCGTCCTCGGCGAACAGGTGGTCGATGATGGCCTGGCCCACGGGCTGCGGCGCGCCGCCGGCGGGCTTCAGGTGCATCAGCAGGCCCGGGCCGGCGTTGACCTCGACGATGGCGCCGCCGGTCTCGCTGAGCGGCTTGGAGATGTCTTCGGTGACCAGGTCGACGCCGGCGATGTCCAGGCCGATGGTGCGCGCGGCCAGCGACACGGCGTGCGCCACTTCCGGGTGAACGTCGGGCGTGCAGTCGATGGCGACATTGCCGTTGCGCTGGATCAGCACGGCCTTGCCGGCCGCGGGCACGGCGTCGGGCGTCAGGCCCTGGCGCTGCAGGTCCAGCAGCACGACCGGGTCGTCGCCCAGCTGGATGCGGTTCAGCGGAAAGTCCTCGGTCAGGCCGCGGCGCGGGTCGGTGTTGATCTGGCTGTCCACCAGCTCGGCGACCGTCTGGCGGCCGTCGCCATGCACCCACGCGGCCTCGCCACGGGCGGCCGCGACGACCTGCCCGCCGACGACCAGCACGCGGTGCTCGTTGCCCTTGATGTAGCTCTCCACCAGCACGGACGAGCCTTCGGCATCGGCCAGCTTGAAGGCGGATTCGCAGTCGGCCTCGTTGGCGATGTCCAGCGTGACGCCGCGGCCGTGGTTGCCGTCGCTGGGCTTGATGACGACGGGCAGGCCCAGGTCTTGCGCAGCCGCCCAGGCCTCGGCGGCGCTCTTGACCTCCTGGCCCTCGGGCACCGGCACGCCGACGGCCTTCAACAGCGTCTTGGTCAGGTCCTTGTCGCCGGCGATGCCTTCGGCAATCGCGCTGGTCATGTCGGTCTCGGCCGTCCAGATGCGGCGCTGGCGCGCACCATGGCCCAGCTGCACGAGGTTGCCGTCGTTCAGGCGGATGTGCGGGATGCGGCGGTCCGTCGCGGCGGCGACGATGGCGGCCGTGGACGGGCCCAGGTAGCAGTCGTCCAGCTTGTCGCGCACGCGGGCCACGGCGGCGGCCACGTCGAAGGGCTGGTCGTTGATGACGGCCATGATCAAGGCATGGCCCTCGGCCAGCGCCGCGCGGGCGACCTGCTCGTCACGGGCGCGGAACACCATGCGGTAGACGCCGCGCTGGCTGGTCGAGCGCGTCTGGCCGAAGCCGGTGGGCATGCCGGACAGGTTCAGCAGCTCGATGACGATGTGCTCCAGCACATGGCCGCACCAGGTGCCCTCGCGCAGCCGCTCCAGGAAGCCGCCGCGCTCGCCGACGCCGCAGTGGTGCTCGATGAGGGCGGGCAGGGCGGTGGTCAGGCGGTCGTTGAAGCCGGGCAGCAGGTGGCTGGGGTGGTCCTCCAGCTCGCCGAGGTCCAGCCAGACTTCCAGCACCGGCCGGTAGGTCCACATGTTGGGCCCGCGCAGGTAATTGACGCGCAGCAGGCGGATGTCGTTCATCAGGCTCATGGAGCTATCGAGTGAGGGGTTGTGCAAGGCCTAAGCGCGTGGAATTGTGCGCCGAAGTCATGGCGGAGAATCGCGCCAGCCCGTAAGAGCCAGGAACACATGCAAGACATCCCTCGCGACGCAGCGCCACACCCCCACGCGGCCGCCCTTCAAGGGCGACTCACGGCTGACGAGAACGTGGTGGCCACGCTGGAGGTTGACCTGGACGCTGAAGGACGCTTCGCCCAGGGGCTGATTGCGCTGACGAATTCACGCCTGCTGGCCTTCGAGCCGACCAGTGGCGGCTGGCGCGAGCACCCGCTGGCGCCCGGCCAGAGCCTCAAGCTGAGCGACCACGGCGGGCTGGCCTTCATGGAGTTGTTCAGCCCGACCCAGCGGCTGGCGCGCTGGCGCTTCACGCTGGCGTGCAACCCGGCGGCGGTGCGCTTCGTGGACAGCTTTGAGCGCGAGGTGCGTCGCGTGGCCGGCCACGCCGCGCTGGTGGAGGTGGACGACGGCGGGGATTCAGCCTTCGACTTCGGTGACGCCAGCAAGCCGCCCAGCACCTGGGTGCTGCTGCGGCTGTGGCGCTTCGCCAAACCCTATCAGGGTCAGCTCTTGCTCGGCTTCACGCTGATGATGGGCGCGACCGGCGCGACGCTGGTGTCGCCCTACCTGACCATGCCGCTGATGGACAAGGTGCTGATCCCGTTCCAGAACGGCCAGTCCATCGACCCCCACCTCGTCACGCTGCTGCTGGCCGGCCTGTTCGGCGCGGCGCTGTTCTCCTGGGCGCTGGGCTGGGCCAAGACCTATCTGCTGTCGCTGGTGTCGGAGCGCATCGCGGCGGACCTGCGCACGGCCACCTTCGAGCATCTGCTGGGCCTGTCGCTGGAATACTTTGGTAACAAACGCACCGGCGATCTGATGTCGCGCATCGGCTCGGAGACGGACCGCATCTCGGTGTTCCTGAGCCTGCATGCGCTGGACTTCATCACCGACGTGCTGATGCTGGCGATGACCTCGGTGATCCTGTTCAGCATCCACCCCGGTCTGGCGCTGGCCACGCTGGTGCCGCTGCCCTTCATCGCCTGGTTGATCCACCTGGTGCGCGACCGGCTGCGCACCGGCTTTGAGAAGATCGACCGCGTCTGGGGCGAGATCACCAACGTGCTGGCCGACACCATCCCCGGCATCCGCGTCGTCAAGGCGTTTGCGCAGGAGCGGCGCGAGGCCTCGCGCTTTCGCGAGGCCAACCAGAAGAACCTGCAGGTGAATGACCGGCTCAACAAGACCTGGAGCCTGTTCACGCCCAGCGTCGCGCTGCTGACCGAGATGGGCCTGCTGGTGGTCTGGGGCGTGGGCATCTGGCTGATCGCACACCAGAGCATCACGGTGGGCACGCTGACCGCCTTCCTGGCCTACATCGGCCGCTTCTACGGGCGCCTGGATTCGATGAGCCGCATCGTCTCGGTCACGCAGAAGGCCGCGGCCGGCGCCAAGCGCATCTTCGACATCCTGGACCATGTCTCCAACGTGCCCGACCCGGTCAACCCGCTGCCGTTCGAGAACGTGACAGGCGCGATCTCCATGCAGGGGCTGGACTTCCGCTACGGCTCGCGCTCGGTCGTGCGCAACCTCAACCTGGACATCCGCCCCGGCGAGATGGTGGGCCTGGTGGGCCACAGCGGCTCGGGCAAGAGCACGCTGGTCAATCTGATCTGCCGCTTCTATGACGTGACCGAAGGCAGCATCAAGGTGGACGGCGTGGACCTGCGCCGCATCCGCGTGTCCGACTACCGGCGCCACATCGGCCTGGTGCTGCAGGAGCCCTTCCTGTTCTTCGGCACCATCGCCGAGAACATCGCCTACGGCAAGCCGGACGCGACCCGCGACGAAATCGTCGCTGCCGCCCGCGCCGCGCACGCGCACGAGTTCATCCTGCGCCTGCCGCACGGCTACGACAGCCTGGTCGGCGAGCGCGGCCAGGGCTTGTCCGGCGGCGAGCGCCAGCGCATCTCCATCGCCCGTGCGCTGCTGATCGATCCGGCCATCCTGATCCTCGACGAGGCGACGTCGGCCGTCGACACCGAGACCGAGAAGGAAATCCAGCGCGCGCTGGACAACCTGGTGAAGGGCCGCACGACGATCGCCATCGCCCACCGCCTCTCCACACTGCGCAAGGCCGACCGCCTCGTCGTCATGGACCGCGGCGAGATCGTCGAGTTGGGGCCGCATGACGAGCTGATCGCCAAGCAAGGCCACTACTGGCGGCTGTGGGAGGCGCAGGCCCGCCGCGTCGACCAGGAAGAGAACGACGACCAGGGTCTGATGGTCGTCGCCCCCAACCCCAGCGCCCACACCGTCGATGGCTGATACCACCCCAGACGAACGTGACCGCGAGCTGGCCGCCGCCGCTGCGGAACATGGCTTCGACCCGAGCGTCGAGATCCAGATCGGCGGCCGCTACACCTCCTTGGTGCGCGACGGCCGAACGCTCTATCTGAGCGGCCAGATTCCGCGCATCGGCGACCACGTGGCCATCACCGGCGTCGTCGGCGCCGAGGTGAGCATGGAGCGCGCGCGCCGCGCCGCAGGCGTCTGCGTGCTGCGTGCGCTGACGCTGCTGCGCCAGGAGCTGGGCAGCCTGTCGAAGCTGCAGGCCGTGCTGCGCATGACGGTCTACGTGCATTGCGGCGCCGACTTCACGCAGCACAGCGAAGTGGCCGACGGCGCCTCCGACCTGCTGTGGCGCGTGCTGGGCACGGCCGGCGCCCACACGCGCACGACCGTTGGCGTGCTGCAGCTGCCCAAGAACGCGGCCGTCGAGGTCGACCTGATCGCCACCGAAGCGGAGTCCTGACGATGTCTACCCTGCCATTCCGCGACCTGCACATCGACGCCCACGGCAAGCTGGTGCTGACCGACCTGAACGGCGACACGCATGTCGGCGTCACGCCCGTGCGCGCCCACCCGATCTCGGCGCCGGACGAAGGCCTGTCCCTGGTCGGCGTGCACGGCCATGAGTTGGCCTGGGTGGAGCGCCTGTCCGCCTTGCCTGACGGCCCGCGCCGGCTGCTGGAGGCCGAGCTGGCCGCGCGCGAGTTCCACCCGACGCTGCAGCGCCTGATCTCGGTCAACACCTTCTCAACGCCCAGCACCTGGCGCATCGCGACCGACCGCGGCGAGGTCGATTTCGTGCTGAAGAGCGAGGAAGACATCCGCCGGCTGGACGAAGGCCGGCTGCTGATCACGTCCAACCACGGCGTGCAGTTGCAGGTGCCGGACCGCTGGGCGCTGGACAAGCCGTCCAAGCGGCTGCTGGAGCGTTTCCTCTGACGCATGAAAAAGCCGCCTGACAAGGCGGCTCTTCAGTGAGTGGCGGGCTGGCTCAGCTGGCGTCGCCCATCTGCGACTGCAGGTAGTTCTGCTCGCCGACCTTGGTGACCAGTTCCAGCTGGGTTTCCAGGTGGTCGATGTGCTCCTCGGTGTCGTCCAGGATCTGCACGAACAGCTCGCGGGACACGTAGTCGCGCACCTGCTCGCAGTAGGCGACGGCTTCCTTCAGGTGGACGTGCGAGGCCTTTTCGATGATCAGGTCGCAGCTCATGGTCTCGACGGCGTTCTCGCCGATGTAGAGCTTGCCCAGGTCCTGCAGGTTGGGCAGGCCGTCCAGCGTCAGCACGCGCTCGATGAGCTTGTCGGCGTGCTTCATCTCCTCGATGGACTCGTCGTACTCGTGCTTGGCCATCTTCATCAGGCCCCAGTTCTTCAGCATGCGGGCATGCAGGAAGTACTGATTGATGGCGGTCAGCTCCAGCTTGAGCTGGGCGTTCAGGTGGACGATGACTTGGGCGTCGCCTTGCATGGGGAACTCCGAAAACGTGACATTGGACCGGAGTATCGGCAGTGAAAGCCCTTCAGCAAAACCGCTCTTTTTGCAAATGAGACCGATTCGCATTAGACTTCGCACCCATGATTGTCTGTGTCTGCCACCGCGTCTCCGATCGCGACATCGCGATTGCCGCCTCCAGCGGCTGCCCGAATTTCGAGGCCTTGCAGGATGACCTGCGCGTGGCCACGGCCTGCGGCGCCTGCCGGGACTGCGCTTGCGCCGTCTTCGAGGAAAGCCGCGTGGAAGGTGGTGCCGGTCGCGGTCGCGTGGTGGCGATCGCAGCCGCTCGCACGCTGCAGGCGGCCTGAGCCCCTACAATCCGCCCTTCGGTCGGCATTCGCTGACCGGCGCCCGTCCCGTCTGATCTTGAGTGTTGTGTTTTGCCGCAGCCGCTCGGGCTGCGGGCGAAACTGATCCAACAACATCAAGGAAATCTCATGAGCACCATGCAAACCGGTACCGTCAAGTGGTTCGACGACGGCAAGGGCTTCGGCTTCATCACGCCGGCCGACGGCAGCAAGGACCTGTTCGCCCACCACAGCGAAATCAAGAACGGCGGCGGTTTCCG
The DNA here is from genome assembly GCF_056406315.1 of Roseateles sp. P1_C6. Classification (NCBI taxonomy): domain Bacteria; kingdom Pseudomonadati; phylum Pseudomonadota; class Betaproteobacteria; order Burkholderiales; family Sphaerotilaceae; genus Roseateles; species Roseateles sp. P1_C6. Next base: position 219,210 of record NZ_JBFUAK010000010.1, on the reverse strand, counting down.
CACGCTGGCTGAAGGCGCGCAAGTCGAGTTCGAAGTGAAGCAGGGCCCCAAGGGCCTGCAAGCTGCGAACATCCGCTCGCTGTAATTCCGTCACGGCTTCGGCCGTTGAGCAAGCCCGCGCTGTGCGCGGGCTTTGTGCTTTCTGGCCTTGCCCAACGACAATCGACGTCTTATGTCCGCATTGCCCCAACCGCCCAAGGCGCTGACCGCTTACCGCCCGTTCTGGGCCAAGCGCTTCGGCCCCGCGCCGTTCCTCCCGATGACCCGGGCGGAAATGGAGCAGCTCGGCTGGGATTCCTGCGACATCATCATCGTCACGGGCGACGCCTACGTCGACCACGCCAGCTTCGGCATGGCGGTCATCGGCCGCACGCTGGAGGCCCAGGGCTTTCGCGTCGGCATCATTGCCCAGCCGGACTGGCAATCGGCCGAGCCCTTCAAGGCGCTGGGCAAGCCCAACCTGTTCTTCGGCGTCGCGGCCGGCAACATGGATTCGATGATCAACCGCTACACGGCTGATCGAAAAATCCGCAGCGACGACGCCTACACGCCCGGCGGCGAGGGCGGCAAGCGCCCCGACCGCGCGACGCTGGTCTACACGCAGCGCTGCCAGGAAGCCTTCAAGGACGTGCCCGTCGTCATCGGCGGCATCGAGGCCTCGTTGCGCCGCATCGCCCACTACGACTACTGGCAGGACAAGGTCCGCCGCTCCATCCTGGTGGATGCCAAGGCGGACCTGCTCGTCTACGGCAACGCTGAGCGCGCCATCATCGAGATCGCCCACCGCCTGGCGCGCCGCGAGCCCATCGAAAGCCTGACCGACGTGCGCGGCACGGCCTTCATGCGCCGCACCGACGACCCGACGGCCGAAGGCTGGTTCGAGCTGGACTCCACCGAGGTGGACCGCCCGGGCCGCATCGACGAGCTGATCAGCCCGTACCAGATCGTCGACGACAAGGTCTGCGCGACCGAGGAGCCGGACGCGCCCAAGCCGATCACCATCCACAAGATCGGCCGGATCCAGATGCCGCCGCGCGACCACACGGTGGTGCGCCTGCCGGCTTACGAGACCGTCAAGAGCGACCCGGTGCTGTACGCCCACGCCAACCGCGTGCTGCACCTGGAGACCAATCCTGGCAACGCCCGTGCGCTGGTGCAGCGCCACGGCGAGCGCGACCTGTGGATCAACCCGCCGCCCATCCCGCTGTCGACGGCCGAGATGGACCACGTGTTCGACCTGCCCTACGCGCGCAGCCCGCACCCGAGCTATGCGGACGCGGCCGGCAGCCACGACGGCGCGACCAAGATCCCGGCCTGGGAAATGATCCGCTTCAGCGTGAACATCATGCGCGGCTGCTTCGGCGGCTGCACCTTCTGCTCGATCACCGAGCACGAGGGCCGCATCATCCAGAGCCGCAGCGAAGACTCCGTGATCCGCGAGATCGAGGAGATGCGCGACAAGGTCAAGGGCTTCACCGGCATCGTGTCGGACCTGGGCGGCCCCACGGCCAACATGTACCGCATCGGCTGCAAGTCGCCCGAGATCGAGGCTGCCTGCCGCAAGCCCAGCTGCGTCTACCCGGGCATTTGCCCGAACCTGAACACCAGCCACGATCCGCTCATCAAGATGTACCGCCGCGCGCGTGCGCTGCCGGGCGTTAAGAAGATCCTGATCGGCTCCGGCCTGCGCTACGACCTGGCCGTGCAGTCGCCTGAATACGTGAAGGAACTGGTCACGCACCACGTGGGTGGCTACCTGAAGATCGCGCCCGAGCACACCGAGGGCGGCCCGCTGTCCAAGATGATGAAGCCGGGCATCGGCACGTATGACCGCTTCAAGCAGATGTTCGAGGCGGCCAGCGCCGCGGCCGGCAAGAAGCAATACCTAATCCCCTATTTCATTGCCGCCCACCCCGGCACCAGCGACGAGGACATGATGAACCTCGCCGTCTGGCTGAAGAAGAACGGCTTCCGTGCCGACCAGGTGCAGACCTTCTACCCCAGCCCGATGGCGACGGCCACCGCGATGTACCACTCGGGCCTGAACCCGCTGAAGGGCATCAGCCGCGACGAGACGCGCGGCGAGAAGGTCGACATCGTCCGCGGCGAGCGCCGCCGCCGGCTGCACAAGGCCTTCCTGCGCTATCACGACGCCAACAACTGGCCGCTGCTGCGCGAGGCGCTCAAGACCATGGGCCGCGCCGACCTGATCGGCAACGGCAAGCACCACCTGATCCCGAGCTACCAGCCGCTGACCGATGGCAGCTACGACAGCGCGCGGCGCAAGAACTCCACCGGCGCCAAGCCGGCAGCAGCGGCGCCGATGAAGCCGGTCACGCCGCGCAAGGGCCAGCTCTTGACGCAGCACACCGGTCTGCCGCCTCGCGTCACCGGCTCGGCGCGTCCGGCGGGATCGCGTCCGGGCAAACCCGGTAAGCGTTGACGCGGACTGCGGGACATTTGCCCGCCGTTTTCGTGACACGCCGCGCGCGGATGCACTACGCTTGCAGCTCTTGACCGACGAGGCTGCCGCTGCCGTGGCCGCAGCCTGTGCCCGGAGCCCTCGCCCTCATGCAAGAAACGCCCGCCGTTGACGATGACCTGCTCGAACTGCTCGATGAACCCGAGCATGCCGAGCTTGACCATCGCCCGCAGAACAGGCCCTGGCGCATCCTCATCGTCGACGACGACGGTGACGTCCACAAGGCCACCGAGCTGGCCATGCAAGGCCTCACGGTCGAAGGCCAGCCACTGATCTTCCTGCACGCCAGCTCGGCTGCGCAAGCACGCCAGCTGCTGGCGAGCGAAGACGATCTTGCCGTCGTGCTGCTGGACGTCGTCATGGAGAGCGAGGACGCCGGCCTGCAGCTGGTGCGCCACATCCGCGACGAGTTGCGCCTGAACGCCGTGCGCATCGTGCTGCGCACCGGCCAGCCCGGCTATGCCCCCGAGATCGAGACGGTGCAGGCCTATGACATCAACGACTACAAGACCAAGTCCGAACTGACCCGCACGCGGCTGTACACGGTGCTGACCGCGGCCGTGCGTTCGTACCGCCAGATCTGCGCGCTGGAGGCCAACCGCCGCGGCCTGGAGATGATTGTCGAGAGCAGCACATCGCTGTCGCGCATGCGCGGCCTGTCGCGCTTTGCCGAAGGCGTCGTCACGCAGCTGTGCGCGCTGCTGGGCATCCTGCCCGAAGGCCTGGTCTGCGCCCAGGTGGGCGGCGAGACGGGCGACGAAGTCCGCATCGTCGCGGCCGCCGGCCAGTACAGCGGCCTCATCGACCGCCCGCTGGCCCAGGTCAAGATCACGGCGGTCCGCGACCGCCTGGAGCGTTGCCTTGAGCAGCAGGAGAATCTCTACGACGACGGCACGGTGCTGTACTTCGGCATGGGCCAGGGCCGCGCGATGGCCGCGCTGGTGGACGTCGGCCGCGAGCTCGACGAGCTGGACCAGCAGCTGCTGCGCGCCTTCTGCTCCAACATCGCCGTCGGCTTCGAGAACGTCGTGCTGTACAGCCAGCTGCTGGACCAGGCCTACAACGACCCGCTCTTGCGCCTGCCCAACCGCAACCGCTTCGTCGAGCTGCTCGACAAGAACCTGAAGGACCCCGCCGGTGTCACGCTCGCGCTGATCGACATCGACGACTTCTCCGACATCAACGACGCCTTCGGCCACCACTTCGGCGACCAGGTGCTGCAGGCCGTCGTGCATCGCATGAGCGAGATGCTGGGCCTGAACACGGCGATGGCCCGCGTCGGCGCCGACACCTTCGGCGTGCTCGGCGAACATGCCAAGGTCTGCCCCGAGAGCGTCAACTCGGTGTTCGCCGATCCCTTCATCGTCGCTGGCGAGCGCCTGCAGCTGTCGGCCACCACGGGCCTCGTGCGCCTGGGCGAATCCAAGGCCGTCGGCTCCGAGCTGCTGCTGGATGCCCAGATTGCGCTGAAGCGCGCCAAGCAGCAGCAGCGCGGTTCATCGCAGTACTTCTCGGCCGCCATGGGCAGCGACGCGCGTGAGCGCTTCAAGCTGCTCAAGGGCTTGCGCACCGGTTTCGAGGAGAGCCAGCTCTTCGTCGTCTACCAGCCGCAGGTCGACCTCGACAGCGGCCGTGTCATCGGCGCGGAGGCGCTGCTGCGCTGGAAGACGGTCGAAGGCCGCTTCATCCCGCCGGACCAGTTCATCCCGCTGGCCGAGCAGAGCGGCCTCATCATCCCCATCGGCGAGTTCGTCATGCGCACGGCCTGCTCGCAGCTGAAGAAGATGCAGGCCCTGGGCCACGCCGACTTCCGCATGGCCGTCAACGTGTCCATGGCGCAGTTCCGCCATCCCGGCTTCATCGACATGCTGGCCCGCGCGTTGGGCGACTGCAGCGTCGCCGGCCACAACATCGAGCTCGAGATCACCGAGTCCATGGCGATGGAAGACGCCGACCTCGTGCTGCGCGTGCTGGCCGAGATCAAGCGCCTGGGCTTCAGCGTCGCCATCGACGACTTCGGCACGGGCTTCTCGTCTTTGAGCCAGCTGCGCCAGCTGCAGGTGGACCGCCTGAAGATCGACCGCGCCTTTGTGCAGGAGGCGCAGTCCTCGTCCGCCGGCTCGACGATCGCGCAGATGGTCGTCAACCTGGGCCGCGGCCTGGGCCTGACGGTCATCGCCGAAGGCATCGAGACCGAGGAGCAGCGCCAGTACCTGATCGGGCTGGGCTGCCACGAAGGCCAGGGCTGGCTGTTCGCCAAGCCCATGCCGGCCGACCAACTCGAAGCCTGGATGAAGCGCGACTGAGCCCTCAGGCGCCGGGCAGCACCACCACGTTGCCGACCTGCCGGCCGGCTTCCACCATCTCGTGCGCGGCGGCCGTGTCCGCCAGGCTGAAGCGGGCGGCGATCCTCACGTCCAGCCCGCCTGCCAGCGCGGCATGCACGCCCGCAATGCCTGCCGCGAGCCGCTGCGGGCTCAGCTCGTAGACGATGAAGAAGCGCAGCGTCAGGCCGTGGATGAGGTAGTCCACCTGGGGCAGCACGGCCTGCCAGTCGTCCGAGCCATAGACCGTGACGCGGCCGCCCCGGCGCACGACCCGCGTGTAGCTGGCCGCGTTGGCCGACAGGTTGACCTCGACGACGCGGTCCACGCCGCGCCCGCCCGTCAGCTCGGCCACGCGGGCGGCGACGTCGTCCTGCCGGTAGTCGACGGTGGCAGCCGCGCCGGCGGCCAGCGCCAGCTGGGCCTTCTGTGCCGAGCTGACGCTGGCGATCACTCGCTTGCCGGCTTGCGCCGCGAACTGCACCGCCAGGTGGCCGACCGCGCCCGCGCCGCCCTGGATCAGCAGCGTCTCGCCGTCCGTCGCGCCCTCGCCGTGCACGGCCTCCCAGGCCGTCAACGCCGGGATGCCCAGGCAGGCCGCGGTCTCGAAGCTGACGCCTTCGGGCAGCGGCACGGCCAGCCCGGCCGGCAGCACCACGGACTCGGCCGCCGTGCCGAAGGGCCGTTTCCATTGCGCGTTGAACAGCCACACGCGCTGGCCCAGCCGCCCGGCCGGCACGCCGTCGCCCACGGCCTCCACCACGCCGGCGCCGTCGCTGTGCGGCGTCACCTCGGGGTGGCGCATCTGCGGCGCACGTCTGGCCTTCACGTCCGACGGGTTCACGCCGGACGCATGCACGCGCACGCGCACCTCGCCCGGGCCGGGTGACGGCAGGGGCAGCGTCTGCAGGCGCAGCACCTCGCGGGCGGGGCCGGTGCGGTCGTAGCGGATCGCTCGCATCGTGGTCGGTTCTGAACTCATGGCGACTCCTCGCAAAAGGGCTGCAGCCTCCCACGCTGCACGGCCGCTGTGAAGTACGCACAATCTTCTGCCTCGGTATCACGGAGGACACCTTGGACGCCCTGCCTGACGAACTTGCGCCCTCCTGGCGCGCCTGCGCCGTGTCAACCACGCTGGAGGTCATCGGTGGCCGCTGGAAGGCCGTGATCCTCTTCCACCTGCTCGGCGGCATGCACCGCTTCAGCGAGCTGCAGCGCGAACTCGGTGGGGTGACGCAGCGTGTGCTGACGCTGCAGCTGCGCGAGCTGGAGGCCGACGGCATCATCACGCGCACCGTCCATGCCGAGGTGCCGCCGCGCGTGGAGTACCGGCTGACGACCTTTGGCCAGAGCCTCAGGCCCGTGCTGCTGAGCCTGCGCGACTGGGGTGAGCGACATCGCACCGAGGTTGCCACGTTGCGCGCCTAAACTGCGGCGGCTCCCGTTCCCGCGTCCGCCCAGGAGACCCCGCATGAGCCTTGCCAAGATCCTCGTCGCCCAAGGCGGCGGCCCCACCGCCGTCATCAACCAGAGCCTCGTCGGCGTCGTGCTCGAAGCGCGCCGCCAGGCCGGCGTGGGCAAGGTCTACGGCGCCCGCCACGGCGTGCGCGGCATCGTCAACGAAGACTTCGTCGACCTGACGCAGGAGACCAGCCACAACCTCGAACTGGTCGCCAACACGCCCGCGTCGGCGTTGGGCTCCACGCGCGACAAGCCCGACGCCGCCTACTGCCGCGAGATCTTCACGGTGCTGCAGGCGCACGGCATCACGCACTTCTTCTACATCGGTGGCAACGATTCGTCGGACACCGTGCGCATCGTCTCGGAGGAGGCCCAGGCGGCCGACTACCCGCTGCGCTGCATCCACATCCCCAAGACCATCGACAACGACTTGGTCGGCAACGATCACACGCCGGGCTATGCGTCCGCCGCGCGCTTCGTGGCGCAAGCCTTCGCCGGCGCCAACCTCGACAACGCGGCGCTGCCGGGCGTCTACGTGGGTGTCGTCATGGGCCGCCACGCCGGCTTCCTGACCGCGGCCGCAGCACTCGGCAAGAAGTTCGATGACGACGGCCCGCACCTGATCTACCTCCCCGAGCGCCACTTCGACACCGAGCAATTCCTGCGCGACGTGAAGGCCACGCACGACCGCTACGGCCGCTGCGTGATCGCCGTCAGCGAGGGCATCCACGATGCGTCCGGCACGCCCATGCTGTCCAAGCTCGCCGGTGACCTGGAGCGCGACGCGCATGGCAACGTGCAGCTCAGCGGCACCGGGGCGCTCGCCGACCTGCTGTGCGAGGAAATCAAGACCAAGCTGGGCATCAAGCGCGTGCGCGGCGACACCTTCGGCTACCTGCAGCGCAGCTTCCTCGGCTGCGTGTCCGACGTGGACCAGCGCGAGGCGCGGGAGGTCGGCGAGAAGGCCGTGCAGTACGCCTTCCACGGCGACCGCGACGGCTCGGTGGCCATCAAGCGCACCGGCTATTACGCGGTCGACTACGAACTGCTGCCGCTGTCCGCCGTGGCCGGCAAGACGCGCACGATGGAAGACCACTTCATCACCGCGGCCGGCACCGACGTGACCGACGCCTTCCGGCTCTACCTGCGCCCGCTGCTGGGCTCGGGCATGCCGGATGCGTTCAGGTTGAGGCCGAACCCGGTCGCCAAGGTGTTGAACAAGGGCTGAAGCCGGTTCAAGCTTCATCGGCTTGTGCGGCAGGCAACAAGCGCAGACACCAGGCGTCCGCCTTGAGCTGCAGCCAGCCGACCGCCATGATGCTGAGCACCCAGACCAGAAAGATGCGCAGCGCGCCCACCTTGCCATCGCTGAATACGGCCCAGGCAACTGCCACCGACAGCGGCGTCAGCGCGACGACATAGGTCCAGCGGTCAACCAGCACGAGGCTGTTCAGCATCGGCCGCACCAGCCAGCGCAGCGGTGTGGACTCGGGCAGCAGCAGCCTTTCCTCGTGCACCGCTGCGGCCGCCAGCATCCAGGCCGCGCCGATCAGCAGGCAACTCGACGCCGGCAACCATGCGCCCAGCGCCGTGACGGCCAGCCAGCCGATCAGCGGCGCCAGGCCCCCGGCCACGCCGGCGTGTTGCATGTCATCGGGCCAGGCCACCAGCAGCCCGGCGGCCGCAAAACCCGCGGCGGCGTAGCCATAGGCCCAGGGTGGCAGCAAGGACAGTGAGCCGCCGTTTGGGCTGGCCTCCGGCGTTGCGGCCAGGTAGCACAGGAAGGCTGCGAACAGCAGCCAGACCAGCGCGAGGGCCGGCTGATACGGACTGTGGCGACGCCATTTGAGCAGTGGCGGGATCAAGGCGGCCGGCAGCAGCATCATGCTGCCGGCAAACCAGCCAACCAGCATGACGGCGACCGTGCCGACCAGCCAACTCAGCCCGTAGCCGATGCCGATGAAGGCGTCGCCGGCCCAGGCGATGCCCGCCACCATGCAGGCCAGCGTCGCGATGCCCACGCGAAGCCACAAGCCGCGAAGCGCGGCCTCTTTCAGCCCATCCTGTGCGATGGTGTCCAGGCCGAGCCGGAGCAGCCGTTGCTCACCCAGCAGATGCTGGCCGCGGGCGAGCGTGGGCTGCAGCAGAAAGCACAGCAGCTGAATCCGCCACCAGAAGCCGCCCGTCTTGCGCAGCGCGTCCAGCCCCAGCAGTGGCGCGGCCAGCGTCCGCAGGCCTGGGTCGAGCACGAGCGGCCGCACGCGCGCATCGAGGGCGTCGTGCAGCGCATGGGCCAGCGCCGGGCCCAGTTGGCGCTCGGTGCGGAAGTCTTCCAGCCAACCGAAATGTGTGTTGACCGCCTTGAGGAAGGCATCCGGCAGGGCGGGCGTGTCCAGTACCCACTGCGCGAACGCCGCGGAGAACTCGGCTTGGCGGCTGAGAGCTTGTTGGTCCAGCTGCTGGTGCACCGTGGCCCAATGTCTCAGCAACGTGGCGTCGCCGCCATGGCGCCAGCACAGCGTCAATTCCTCGACGAGAGGGCCGGGTTCGATGCGGGGCTGGAGCGGCGACTCAGCGGGCGCCGGTGATGCCGCGGTGGGCATCTCAACGGAGGGCTCGGTGACGCGTTCATTGCTTGCCTCGGCCACTTCCTCCTGTTGCCACTTCAGCCACTGCTGCACTCGCTCATACGCGCCGCGCAGCGCCTGATACGCCTCGGCATCGTCATCCGGCCGCGTGATGCGCAGCTTCAGTGCATAGGCCTTCTTGATCGCCGCCAGCTCGGTGGTCGGTTCGATGCCCAGCAGGGCCCAATCCTGTTCCCACATGGCTCAGGCGGCGCTGGACGCCGCCAGGCGATCCAGCCAGCGCAGGCCGTGGGGCTCCAGCGCATTCTGCAGATGCGACAACGCGACGATGAGCACCGCCCAGAGCACCAGGATCGAGCTGGTGCCCAGCTTGAGGTCCAGCAGGAACAGCACGCCGGCCGTCAGGAAGGCCGGTGCGAGCGCGAGGGGCAGGCCCCAGCGGTCGCCGATGGCCAGCAGGTTCGCGACCGGGCGCACCAGCCACACCAGCCAGCCCAGGCCCCGCAATCGCTGCTCGTGCACGAGGGCGCCCACGATCAGCCAGAGCCAGCAGCCCAGCCATGTGGTGGCCAGGCCCGTGCGGCCTTGCATCACCTGCATCAGCCACGACTCGGTCAGGCCGCTCCACAAGTCCCGCAGGCTGCCTGCAATGCCCATCTGGATAATGAGGGTCAGCAACAGCACCTGGCCAGCGATGACGCGGCCGTGCATGACCGCCAGCGGCCAGGCGATGACGAGGCCCAGCAAGCCAAGCAGTTGCGGCGTCAGCACATCGACCCAGAACGCCCACCGCATAGTCTCGCGGTCGATGATGCCGATGGACTTGACGCCGTCGACGGGCGCTTTCATCGCGACATCCATCGCCGACGCCATCGCCCGGTCTGTCGCCGGGTGCTCGTGCGACAGCCAGACGGCCGCAGCCAGCAGCGCCAGGCCCAGCCAGGGCGTCCAGCTTTGCAGCCGCCAACGGTCCAGCCACATCCGGTAGCGGCTGTGCGCGCCGCGGGGGGCGAAGCCGCGCTCCAGGCAGGCACTCCCCAGGTAGGCCAAGCCCACGCCGGCCAGGCCGACGCCCAGCCAGCGCAGCAGCGACCAGGCCAGGGCTTCGTGCGTCGGCGCACGCGCCAGGCCCAGCAACAGCAGTGGCAGCACGCACAGCGCCAGCCGCAGCGCGAATGCGAAGTCAAAGGCCGCTTTCAGCTGCTGCTGCTCAGGCTGGCGCAGGCCGAGGCGGCGCAGGCTGCCCGCGCCCAGGCTGCGGTACAGCCGCTGCAGCCCGGGGCCGATGATGGCGGCGAGTGCCGGCGCGGCGGCCCCCCACCCGCGGTCCAGCACGCGATGCAGGTGCAGCAGCGGTCCGGCCTCGCGGCGCAACGCCGGTCCCGCGGTCTGGCCCACGAGCCGGCCGTCCAGGGCTTCGTGCAAGGCCTGCACGAGCGCGGTGCCGATCTGGCGTTCGGCGCGGAAATCATCCAGCCAGCCGAAATGCTGGTTCAGCGCCGACACGAAGGGGTCGGGCAGGGCAGGTTGGTCCAGCACCCACTGCGCGAACAGCGTGGCGCATTCCGCCTGGTTCGCCAGCGGCACCTCGTCCAGCTGCCGGTTGATGGCCGGCCAGGCCTCGGCGAGCGCGGCCCCGCCCTGTTCGCGCCAAAGCGCGTCGGTTGCGGCAACGAGCTGATTCAGGCTGCGCCCGGGTTGCAGGGGTTCCTCGGGCACTGCCGGCGGGTTGGCCGTGTCCGGCTCGCTGCCGGTGCCGACGACCGCAGCTTCGGCCGGCATGCCTGGGGGCGGGCTGTCCGTGGCGGCCTGCTGCTGCCACCGCAGCCACTGCTGCACCCGCTCGTAGGCCCCACGCAGCGCCTGGTAGGCCTCGGCGTCATCATCCGGCCGCGTGACGCGCAGCTTCAGCGCATAGGCCTTCTTGATCGCCGCCAGCTCGGTCGTCGGCTCAATGCCCAGCAGGGCCCAGTCCTGTTCCCACATGGCGGTCAGAACCGGAAGGTCGTGTCGATGCTGTCCAGCTGCTCCTTGAACTGCTGGCGCGCGCTTCGGATGGCGCGCGGGTCCTGGGTCTGCATGGCGGCCTCGAACTCCGCCAACCAGTCCTGCAGCATCACGCGGTCGTTGCCCAGGCGGTCTTCGAACAGGCGCTTGGCGCGTTCGATCTGGTAGCGGTTGTCCTGCTCGTCGCGCGGGTGGCGCTTCAAGGCCTGCAGGCGTTCGCGCGTCGCGGCGATCTCGGCGCTGGACAGCCGCGCGCCCTGGCTCTCGATGATGAGCTCATGGCGCTGGCCGCCGGGCATCTCGCGTGCCTCCACTTCCAGCAGGCCGTTGGCGTCGTAGGTGAAGCGCACCTCCACGCCCGCCTGGCCGGCCGGCGCGGGCGCGACGGCGATTTCCAGCTTGCCCAGGCTCAGGTTCTCCGAGCCCACGGGCGACTCGCCCTGGCGCACGTCGACGAGGATCTGGCGCTGCTGGTCGACCACCGTGTGGTAGCTCTCCACGCGCGACACCGGCACCGGCGTGTTGCGCTCGATGATGGGCGAGAAGCGGTCGTTGACGAAGCGGCCGTTGACGGTGCTGGCCGCGATGATGCCCAGCGAATACGGCATCACGTCGGTCAGCACGATGTCGTCCAGCGCCGCGTCGCGCGCCTTCAGGCCGGCCTGCACGGCCGCACCCATCGCGATGGCGAGGTCGGGGTCGAGGTTGCGCAGCGGCAGGCGCTGGAACAGCCGCGTGACCAGCTGGCGCACCATCGGCATGCGCGTGGCGCCGCCGACGAGGATGACCTCGGCCAGGCCACCAGGGTCCAGCTGGGCGTCGGCCAGCGCGCGTTCGATGGGGCGGCGCAGGCGTTGCAGCAGCTCCTGCGAGCCGGCCTCGAAGTCGGCGCGGCTCAGCGTCGTGGCCAGCGGCCGGTCACGCCAGACGGTGGTGATGTCCGCGCTGTCGCGCTCGCCGAGGTCGCGCTTGGCCTGCTCGGCCAGGCGCCACCAGGTCTCGCCTTCGAACCAGGCCTGGCGGTCGTCGGCGCTGAGCGCATCGCACTGCTTGGCGAACAGCTGCGCGATGACGCGGCTGAAGTCCTCACCGCCCAGACGCGTGTCGCCGGCGCTCGCGCGCACCTCCACGACGCCCTCGAAATACTCCAGCACCGACACGTCGAAGGTGCCGCCGCCCAGGTCGAAGATCAGGAAGCTGCTGTGCTCCGGCCGCTCTTGCAGGCCATAGGCCAGGCCGGCGGCGGTGGGCTCGTTGAGCAGGCGCTCGACCTTGAGGCCGGCGATCTCGCCCGCCGTGCGTGTGGCGCGGCGCTGGGCCTCGTTGAAATAGGCCGGCACGGTGATGACGGCCTCGGTGACGGGCTCGCCGAGGAAGGCCTCGGCGTCGGCCTTCAGCGTCTGCAGCACCAGCGCCGAAAGCTCCTCCGCGCGCAGCGTCTTCTCGTGCTTGCCGGTGCGCAGCGTCAGCGCCTTGTCGCTGCCCATCCAGCGCTTGAAGGCCAGCGCCGTGGATTGGGCGTGCAGGCCGGCGCGCTCGCGCGCGGCGAGGCCGACGAGGGTGTGGCCCTGCTCGTCCAGGCTGACGGCGGATGGCGTCAGGTAGTCCCCGTGGGCGTTGGGGATCAGCACCGGCGCGCCGTCGCGAAACACGGCCGCTGCGCTGTGCGTGGTGCCCAGGTCGATGCCCAGGATCATGTTGGAAACCTCCCGTGAAACGGGCGGTAGCGTAGCGGCTCGGCGGCCCTGTCCCGGTCAATGCCCCCTCGCTGCGGGGCTAGGAGCTTCCCGGAGAGGCGCCATCAGGGTTTGGGCTTGATCAGTTTCGGGTGCCATTCGTTGACGGACAGCAGCGCCGCCGAGCCGAAGTGCTTTTGCAGCTCGGCAACCATCTCGCCGTTGACGATGACGGGGTCGGTGTCCACGGCCTTGCGCGCCGCGTCCACGTCCGCCGTGGCGAAGATGAACAGGCCGCGCAGGCCGCCCACGCCGTCCAGCGGGCCCGCGTAGACCAGCAGGCCTTCCTTGGCCAGGCGCGTCATGTTGGCGAAATGGCCCTGGAACATCTCGTTGCGCGCGGGGCCGTCGGGCATGCGCTTGGGCCCGGTCTTCAGCAGCACGAAGACGTATGGGCGCAGGCCCTGGTCGTTGGCGCCCCAGGCCTGGGCCTTGGCGGCGTCATAGGTCGCGGGGGCCTCCTGGGCGTGGGCGGGCAGGGCGGCGAGCAAGGCGAATGTGCAGGCGGCGAGCTTGGCGAAACCTACGGTTTTCATGGTGTGGCGGCGCGGCAGTCGGGGTGCGAGGATTGAACCGCACCCCAGCTCCCCGGAGACCGCGATGAAACCCACCCCACCCGGCTGGCCGCGCCTGTCCTCGACGCTGTATTGCGAGAACGCGCGCCAGGCCATTGCCTGGTACCGGCAGGCATTTGGCTTCGAGGTCGAGATCGTCGTTGACGCGCCGGACGGCAGCGTCATGCACAGCGAGCTGCGCTATGGCGAAGCCATCGTCATGGTGGCCGAGGGCAGTGCCGCGCGCGAGATGCGTTTTGGCGTGCCGTGCCGCGCGCCGCAGGCCGCCGCCGGCGCCAACACGCAGAACCTGTTCCTCTATGTCGACGACGTCGACGCCCACTGCGCGCAGGCGCGGGCGGCGGGCGCGCGCGTGACCTTCGAGCTGACCGACAACGACTACGGCGCCGAGTACTGGGCCGACCGCAGCTACGGCTGCGTAGACCCGGACGGGCACCTGTGGTGGTTCAGCCAGCGGCTGCGCAACCCGCCCGCCTGACCCCCTGCCGAAAGCCACTTGCGGCGCGCAAACTCTTCTTCTACATTTGTAGTACGACAACTGTAGAAGAACAGCAATGGACGAGGACATCGGCAGCGGCGACGTATCGCTGAGCGAGCTGCAGCTCAGCCTGATGCGCGTGCTGTGGGCGCGCGGCGAGGCCAGCACGGCCGACGTGGCCGAGGCGTTGCGCGGCGAGCGCGACCTGGCGCACACGACCGTGGCGACGCTGCTGACCCGGCTGGAGAAGCGCGGCCTGCTGAGCAGCCGGCGCGACGGCCGGGCGCTGCTGTACACGCCGCTGGTCAGCCAGGCGGATGTGCAGCGCTCCATGGTGGGCAGCCTGGTCGACAGCCTGTTCGCCGGCCGCGCCAGCGCCCTCGTCAGCCATCTGCTGGATGCGCGCGGCGTCAATGCCAAGGAGCTGGCCGAACTGCAGGCGCTGCTGAAACAACGCAAGGGAGAAACCCAGAATGACTGATGTGCTGCTGACCTGGCTGTGCAGTTATCTGCTGCACAGCAGCCTGTTGATCGGCAGCCTGTGGGCCGCGGACCGGCTGGGCCTGCTGGGTCGCCTGGCCACGGCCACGCAGGAGACGCTGTGGCGCGTGGCGCTGCTGGGCGGCCTCGTCAGCGCCAGCCTGCCGCTGCTGCCCACGGCGCCGGTGCCCGACGATGTCGCGCCGCCGCACGCGGCCGTGCAGGCGCCCGTGCCGGTCGCGGCGCCGCTGCTGGCCGATGTCCAACCTGTCGTTGTCGAGGCCGCCCCTGTCGCCCGGCCCGTCGCCCAGCTCGGCGCGCTGCCGCTGGCGACCCGCCTCGCGCCCAAGGCGCATGACGTGGCCGTCGCCTTCATCGCGCTGTGGCTGGCCGGCGCCCTGTTGATGCTGGCCGGCCTGGCCCTGCAATGGGCCTGGCTGCGCCGCTCCGTGCGCCGCCTGCCGGCACTGGTCGACCCACGCTGGCAGGGCTTGGCCGCGCGCCTCGCGGCCGACATGGGTGTGCCGCAGCCGGCGCTGCGCCACGCGCGCCCGGGCTGGGCCAGCCCGCTGCTGGCGCCCGGCCGCGTGCTGTGCCTGCCGGCCTGGTGCCTGGACCTGCCCGACGACGAGGCCCGCGCCGTGCTGGGCCACGAACTGGCTCACCTGCGCCGGCGCGACCCGGCCTGGCGGCTGCTGGCCGCGGTGCTGCGCGCGCTGCTGTGGCCGCAGGCGCTGAACCGAGTCGCGCTGCAGCGGCTGGACCTGCTGGCCGAACTGGCCTGCGACGCCGCGGCCGCCGCGCCGTCCGGGCAACGCCTGGCCCTGGCGCAAAGCCTGTTGCGCTGCGCCGAGGCGCTGAAGGTGCAGGGCGTCAGCCACGGCCCGGCCCTGGCCTGCGGCGCCGCCAGTGCCGGCTCGCCCTTGTTTGCCCGCGTGCGCCGCCTGCTGAAGGCCGATGACGACGTTCCGCGCGAGCGCCGCGGCGTGCGCTGGGGCCTGGTGGCCGTCATGCTGGCAGCGCTGGTCGCGTTGCCCGCCGTGGTCGTCAGCCACACCGACGCCCGCGAGCTGCTGGATCACTTCGACCTGGGCGGCCTGGCCGACGGCTTTCCCAGCGGCGGCGGCACGCGCATGGTCAGCCGCTATCCCGGCGGCAGCTTCTCGGTGAAGCTGAACGGCCGGGTGGCCTTCAACGACGCCGAGGACGATGTGCGATCGCTGACCGGCACGCTGGTGGTGCGCGAACGCGAGGGCGGCCTGTTGCGCGAGCTGACGCTGACATCGATGGGCGAAGGCCGTATCGAGCGCGAGTACCGTGTCGGCCGCAAAAGCCAGCCCATGGACGAGGCCGCGCAGCGCTGGTGGGCCAAGGCCGTGCAGCGCATGGCCGAGACCATGACCGATCCGCTGGTGCGCGCCAAGCGACTGTTCGCCAAGGGCGGGCTGGACGCGGTGCTCGCCGACGTCGAGCGCCCCAGCGAAGACTTCGTGCGCCGCCGCCGCATCGAGGCCGCGCTCAAGCTCGACGCGCCCGTGCCTGCCGCCGCGCAGGACCGCCTCATCGCCGCGTCCGCCGGCATGGCCGGCGCCTTCGAGAAGCGCGAGGCGCTGAGCGCCATCGCGCGCCAGCCGCTGGCAGAACCCCAGCAGCTGGCCTGGCTGCAGGCCGCGGGCGGCATCGACGGCAACTTCGAACGGCGCGAGGCGCTGGGTGCGTTGGCGCCCCGGCTGTCCGGCAGCCCCGCCGTGCTGGCCGCCTGGACCGACGCGCTGGGCCGCATCGACGGCGACTTCGAGCTGCGCACGGCCATCGAGGCGCAGGTCAGCGCCACACCGCAACCCGCCGTGCTCGCGGCCGGGCTGCAGGCGGCCTCGCAGCTGCATGGCGACTTCGAGAAGCGTGAGGCGCTGAGCGCGGTCGCGCGCCGGCTGCAGGGCGACGAGGCCGAACTGGTCGAGGCCTATGCCCGCGTGGCCGGCGGCATCTCCGGCGGCTTCGAGCGGCGCGAGGCGCTGAACCAGCTGCTGGACCGGCCCAGGCTGGGCCTGGCGGGCCTGGAGCGCGTGCTCGCCAGCGCCGAGGCCATGGACGCCGGCTTCGAGCGGTTGCAGGTGCTGCTGCGCGTGGCCGAGAAGATGGGCCAGGCCAAGCCGGTCGATGCCGCCCTGGTCGAGCGCGTGCGCCGCGCCGGGCGCGGCATGGGTGAGCATGAGCGCGGCCAGATCGAGAACGCGCTGGACCGGATCAGTTGAGGGCCGACGGCGAAGACGCGGCATCGCCAAAGCCACTTCCGCGCCGCCGGCCTTGCTGCGATGCTGCGCGCCGTTCCACAGGACCGGAGCCACCATGCAACGACGAATCTTCATGGGCAGCGCCGCGCTGGCCGCTGCCACCACCGCGGTTGCGGCCGAGCCCGAGGCCGCGGCCATCGAGGCTTGCGCGCGCGACTACATCGAGGGCTGGTACGGCGGCGATGCGGCGCGCATGGAGCGCTCGCTGCACCCCGAGCTGGCCAAGCGCATCGTCAAGCGCCTGCCGGACGGCCGCGGCGAGTTGCAGAACATGGGCGCGATGGCGCTCGTGCAGCACACGCGGGCGCGTGCTGGCAAGCCCGAGGCGGGCAAGCGGGCCGACGTGAAGATCCTCGACATCTTCGGCCGCACGGCCAGCGTGCGCGTCGATGCCGAGGCCTGGATCGACTACATGCACCTGGCCCAGGTCGAGGGCCGCTGGCGCATCGTCAACGTGCTGTGGGAGCTGCGCGGCTGACGGTTGATTTGTGCTCCCTATCGCGGGAAAAGAATGGCGGCTCGGGCTGGCTCGTGACGGTCAGCCTTTGAAGACGAAGGTCGGCGGCCTCTGAAACCTGCCACTCGCTCCGTACGGGCGGTCGACCGCTTCACCTCTGACCGGCCCTTGGCCTCCAGATCGAGATTTGATCGACAGCCACGCCAGCGCTAGAGCGGCGGAAAGCGAATCGCACCTTCCGCGGGTAACTTGTACATGCACGCAACGAACAGCGGGCTGACGAGCCAGCCGTTCAGCCAGGAGCGTACCGATGGCAAGTCCAGCGTTGCGAACCACCCCGGCTGCACCGAGGCGAACTGGCGGACGAAGGGCAACACCGCCAAGTCGGTGGCGCATGGCGTGGCGCCGCCCAAGCACGGCGCGCTGTGCAGCCGTGCCTCTAGCGGTCGCAGAAGCACCTCCACGGCCTTGTCGCGGTGTGCGTCTGGCGTGAGGGTCTCACTGGCGTGGCGCTGGGGGTACTTCCAGCGGTCCAGGTGATGCTTGAAGTCGCCGTCATTTCGGTGCACGAGGTCAAGGTTCGCAGGCGACTGCGCCCGTGCCCACCAGCCCTGCGCATCGTGCGCAGCCAGTGCCCAGCGCATGATGTCCCAACTCTCCTCAATCACGCTGCCATCGGGCAACTGCAGCACGGGCACCGTCGCCTTGGGCGATAGCGCCAGCAAGCTTGCTGGCTTGTCGCGCAAGCTGACCTCCACCGCCTCGAAGGCCCGCCCGGCCTGCAGCAGCGCCATCCTTGCGCGCATGGCGTAGGGGCAGCGGCGAAAGGTGTAGAGCCGCGGCGACTGTGGCGCTGGGGTGGTGAGTGGTGCCTGCGGTGTCAGGGTCGATGCGTGCATGGGCAAGGTCTGTGCAGCTGCGCGATCCAGTCAATCCGGCGTGTACTGGCTTGCGGCTCAATGCACCCGCAGCACCTCAAACTGCTGTCGGATCGGAGCGACCTGTATCGACACCTCATCACCCTCGCGTTTGCCCAGCATGGCCCGCCCCAACGGGGCCTGGCTGCTGATGACCTGAACGAGCTCAGCGCCGCTGACCAACTTCATGCTGCCGCCGTCCGGACCGAGAAAGAGCTGTTGCTGCTTGTCGTCGGCGTCGACCAGGCAGACCAGCGCGCCGATCTGTATGCCTATGCTCGCGTCGTAGGCGCGTGGGCGGAATTGGCGCCAATTGGCGATCGCCTGGCGGATGGCTTCGGCGCGACGAGCTTGGCCGGTGGCCAAGTAGGCGGCTTCGAGACCCAATGTGTCGTACTTGTTTTCGGCGATGTTTTCTTCGTGAGTCGCCGTTTCATGCGCCACCCGCGCTGCCTCTTCGGCTTGCCGCAGGTCTTCGGTGAGCCGTTCCAGCACCTGCTGTTGCAGCAAGAATTTATCCATGATGAAGGCGGGCATCTCGAACAAGCGGGGCAGCTTGATTATCAAGGGCGGCGCCAGCTGTCGACGCTGCTGTTGCCTTGCGCAACAGGTACCACCAAGCCAGGCGCACAAGGCTCCTGTCGGTCGAGCACATCGCTCGCTCCTGTGAGTCCAGCGACTTGCCGCGAAAGCCCACAACCGCTGCAAAGCGGCTGTCCGTCACCCGCCCTCAGCCCGCCCGCTTGGCCAGCACGGCGCGCGCCACGCGCGACACCGGCGGGCGGCCCAGCACGCCGGAGATGAAGGCGCCGGCATCCACCAGCTTGTCGAGGTCGACGCCGGTTTCAATGCCCAGACCGTCGAGCATGAAGATCACATCCTCGGTCGCCACATTGCCCGTCGCACCCTTGGCGTAGGGGCAGCCGCCCAGGCCGGCCACGCTGGCGTGGAAGCTGAGCAGGCCCAGCTCCAGGCCGGCGTAGATGTTGGTCAGCGCCTGGCCATAGGTGTCATGGAAATGCCCCGACACCTCCGCGAGCGGGAAGTGCTTCAGCGCCCGCTCCATGGCCGCCTGCACCTTGCGCGGCGTGCCCACACCGATGGTGTCGGCAATGTCGATGGCGTCCACGCCCAGCGCGCGCAGCGGCTTCACGACCGCCTCGACCTGGTCGGCCGTGATGTCGCCCTCGTAGGGGCAGCCCAATGAGCAGGACAGCGCCGCGCGCACCTTCACGCCCGCGGCATGCGCGCCTTGAATCACCGGCGCGAACCGCTCCAGGCTCTCGGCGATGGAGCAGTTGATGTTCTTCTGCGTGAAGGCTTCGCTGGCTGCCGTGAAGACGAGGATCTCGTCGGGCTTTGACGCGAGCGCCGGCTCCAGCCCCTTCAGGTTGGGCACCAGTACCGAGTAGCGCACGCCCGGCTTGCGCGCAATGGCGGCCATGACTGCCGCGTTGTCGCCCATCTGCGGCACCCACTTCGGGCTGACGAAGCTGGTGACCTCAATCTCTTTGAGGCCCGCGTCCTGCAGCATGGCGACGAGCTGCGCCTTGTGCTCCGTGGAGACGTTCTCCTTCTCGTTCTGCAGCCCGTCGCGCGGGCCCACGTCGAGGATCTTGACGGACGATGGCAGGGCCATGGTTCAGGCCTCCAGCTTCAGCAGTTCGGCGCCATCGCCCACCTGATCGCCGACGGCAAACAGCAGCTCCGCCACGGTGCCGTCGCGCGGCGCGCTGATGGTGTGCTCCATCTTCATCGCCTCCATGACGGCCAGCGGCTGGCCCTTGGTGACGGTGTCGCCGGCCTGGGCCAGGAAGGCGATCAGCTTGCCGGGCATGGGCGCGGTCAGGCGGCCGCCTTCGCTGGGCGAATCGCCCGCGTGGGCAATGACGTCGACCTCGGTCAGCACGGCCGAGCCGGCCGGGGCGAACACGGCGACGCGTTCGCCCTGGGCGTAGGTCTTCACGCGCACGCGCTGGGTGCCCAGGAAGAGCTCGTGCGTCTCGGCATCGCTGGACTGCAGGGCGAAGTCGATGGCTTCGCCTTCCACCGTCAGCGTCATGCCGCCGCGGTGGTGGCGGGACAGCAGCACCTCGTGATGCGTGCCGCCGAGCTCCAGGTCGAAGCGGCGAGCCGCCGAGCCGAACATCCGCCAGCCGTCACGGGCACTCCAGGGGTCGGTGCTCTGCTTGCCGGCCTCGATGGCCAGCGTGTGCGCGACGACGCCCGCGGCCGCCACGTTCAGCGGCAGGCCGGGCTGGTCGAACAGCACGGCGCGCTCGCGTTCGATGAGGCCGGTGTCCAGGTCCGCGTTCGCGAACGAGTGGGTGGCCGCACAGCGCCGCAGGAAGGCGACGTTGGTCTGCAGGCCGACGATGTGCGTGTCGCGCAGCGCCAGGTCCAGCCGCGCCAGCGCCTGGGCGCGGTCCTCGCCCCAGACGATGAGCTTGGCGACCATGGAGTCGTAGTAGGGGCTGATCGCATCGCCCTCGCGCACACCGGCGTCGATGCGCACGTTGCCGCGTTGGAAGGCCACGTGCTCGGGCCAGCGCGCCACGTCCAGCGTGCCGGTGGCGGGCAGGAAGCCACCGTCCGGGTTCTCGGCGCAGATGCGCGCCTCGATGGCGTGGCCGTGCATGCGCAGCTCGGCTTGCTTCAGCGGCAGCGGCTCGCCCGAGGCGACGCGCAGCTGCCACTCCACCAGGTCCTGGCCGGTGATGGCTTCCGTCACCGGGTGCTCGACCTGCAGCCGCGTGTTCATCTCCATGAAATAGAAGCGGCCGTCCTGCTCGGCGATGAACTCCACCGTGCCGGCGCCCACATAGCCCACGGCCTTGGCCGCGGCCACGGCCGCCTCGCCCATCTGCGCGCGGCGCTCGGGCGTCATGCCCGGCGCGGGCGCTTCTTCCAGCACCTTCTGGTGGCGGCGCTGCACGGAGCAGTCGCGCTCGAACAGGTAGACGCAGTCGCCGTGCGAGTCGCCGAACACCTGGATCTCGATGTGGCGGGGCTTCTGCACATAGCGCTCGATCAGCACCGCGTCGTCGCCGAAGCTGTTGATGGCCTCGCGCTTGCACGAGGCCAGCGCCGCGTCGAACTCGTCGGCGCTGTAGACCGCCCGCATGCCCTTGCCGCCGCCACCGGCGCTGGCCTTGATGAGCACGGGGTAGCCGATGCGGCCGGCCTCGCGCTTGAGCAGTGCGGGGTCCTGGTCGGCGCCGTGATAGCCCGGCACCAGCGGGACGTTCGCCGCTTCCATCAGTCGCTTGGACTCGGCCTTCAGGCCCATCGCGAGGATGGCGCTGGGCGGTGGGCCGATGAAGACGAGGCCGGCGTCGGCACAGGCCTGTGCGAACGCTTCGTTCTCGCTGAGGAAGCCATAGCCGGGGTGGACCGCTTGCGCGCCCGTGGCCTTGGCGGCTTCGAGGATGCGCTGCCACTGCAGGTAGGAGTCGCGCGGCGCCGGGCCGCCGATGTGCACGGCCTCGTCACACGCTTGCACGTGCTGCGCGTCGCAGTCGGCGTCGGAGTAGACGGCCACGGTCTGGATGCCCAGGCGGCGCGCGGTCGCAGCCACCCGGCAGGCAATCTCGCCACGGTTGGCGATCAGGATCTTCTTGAACATCTCTTCTTGTCTCCGGTCTCGTGAACCTTCTACACGGTTGTTCAGGCGGGGCCAGGGTCGCTGGCGCTGATGAGGGCAGGCGGCCGAGCGTCAGCCCGACTTGTCGCCTTGCTGCAGGCGTTTGCGGCGCGCCTCGTAGTCGTCATAGGCGGGCGCGTTGCGTTTTTCGCAGGCGCGCTGGTCCTGGGCGTTGCTGAGGTTGGCGCAGTTGGCCTGTGCGATGTCCTGCACCTGGTCGTAGACGAAGGCGCAGCCGGACAGCGCGAACACGGCGATCAACAGCAGGGCGTACTTCATGTCAGTGCGTGCAGAGTTCGACCTTGGCCGCGGCGTCCGACGCCAGGCCCGATTCCGTCGAGCAGCGCATGCCCAGCCGCTCCAGCAGCGCGCGGTCCTTCTCGGCCTGCGGGTTGCTGGTGGTCAGCAGCTTGTCGCCGTAGAACATGGAGTTGGCGCCGGCCAGGAAGCAAAGCGCCTGCATGGTCTCGGGCATCTGCTCGCGGCCGGCGGACAGGCGCACCATGGCGCGCGGCATCGTGATGCGGGCGACGGCGATGGTGCGGATGAACTCCAGCGGGTCCAGCGGCGCGGTGCCCGCCAGCGGCGTGCCTTCAACCTGCACGAGGTTGTTGATGGGCACGCTCTCGGGGTAGGTGTCGAGGTTGGCGAGCTGCGCGATCAGGCCGGCGCGCTGGCGGCGCGTCTCGCCCATGCCGACGATGCCACCGCTGCAGACCTTCAGGCCTTGCTGGCGCACGCGCTCCAGCGTGTCCAGGCGGTCCTGGTAGGTGCGCGTCGTGATGATCTGGCCGTAGAACTCGGGCGCGGTGTCCAGGTTGTGGTTGTAGTAGTCCAGGCCGGCACTCTTCAGCTGCTCGGCCTGGCCGTCTTCCAGCATGCCGGCGGTCAGGCAAGTCTCCAGGCCCAGCGCCTTGACCTCGGCAATCATTTCGCCGATGGCCTCCAGGTGGCGGGGCTTGGGGCTGCGCCAGGCGGCGCCCATGCAGAAGCGCGTCGCGCCGTTGAGCTTGGCGGCACGGGCGGCTTCCATGACCTCCTGCAGCGGGATCAGCTTCTCGGCCTTCAGGCCCGTGTCGAAGTGGGCCGACTGCGGGCAGTAGGCGCAGTCCTCTTCGCAGCCGCCGGTCTTGATGGACAGCAGCGTGGACAGCTGCACCGCGTTGGCGTCGAAGTGCTCGCGGTGCACCTGCTGCGCGCGGAACAGCAGATCGTTGAATGGCAGCTCGAACAGTGCCGCGATCTCGCTCACGGTCCAGGGCTTGGCCTGGCGGCGGTCGGCGTCGGTGGTCGGGGTGAGGGTCTGGATCTGGTTCATGCGGAGACCAAGGGTGAAATGGCTAGACAGGCTGGTGCGGCCAGCGGGTCGGAAAGTCGCGGCAGGTGGCCGAGGCAGGGCGCCTTCAGGCCGGCCTGGAGAGAGGCCAGATTGTCGGCGACGTGGGGTTGGTGCGGGTCCACGGTGTTCGCGACCCACGCGGCCAGCGTCAGCCCGCGGGCGCGAATGGCTTCGGCCGTCAGCAGCGCGTGGTTGATGCAGCCCAGGCGCAGCCCCACGACGAGGATGACGGGCAGGCCCAGGTCCACGGCGAGGTCGGCCGTGTCCCAGGTGTCGGTGAGCGGCACGCGGAAGCCACCCACGCCTTCGACGAGGGCGATGTCGGCTTTTGATGCGGTGCTGCGGATGGCGGCCAGCAGCGCGTCGCGGTCGATGGTGCGGCCTTCGAGGCGGGCGGCGATGTGCGGCGCGCAGGGCTCGCGCAATTGCAGCGGGCCGACCTCGGTGTCGGTCAGGCCGAGATTCTGCGCGGCGAGCAGCGTGGCCACGTCCTCGTTGACCCAGCGGCCGTCGACGAATTCCTGACCCGCCGCCAGCGACTTGATCGCCGCGACGCGCAGGCCCTTGGCCGACAGCGCGCGGGTCAGCGCGGCGGTGACGAAGGTCTTGCCGATCTCGGTGTCGGTGCCGGTGATGAAGAAACCGTTCACGCGGCCTGCTCCTGTGCGGCGGCGGCGCGTTCGAGCGCGGCCAGCAGCGAGTCGACGTCGGCTTCGGTGTGTGTGCCGCACAGCGTGATGCGCAGCCGCGCCGTGCCGGCCGCGACGGTCGGCGGGCGGATGCCGGGCACGCGCAGGCCGGTGGCTTCCAGCGCGGCGGCCAGCGCCATGACCTCGGCGTTGCCGCCGACGATCAGTGGCTGGATGGGCGTGGCCGAGTCGGTCAGCGACCAGCCCAGGCGCGGGTGGTGGTCGATGAGGCCCATGAGGCCGTCGCGCAACCGGGCCTGCAGCGCGACGAGGCGGGCGCGGCGCGCCGCACCGAGCGGGCCTTCGATCAGCGCGAAGCTGGTCAGCAGCGCATGCTCCACGGCCGGCGGCGAGGCGGTCGAGAAGATGAAGTTGCGGGCCGCCTGCAGCAGGTAGTCGACGATGGTCGCGTGGGCCGCGACGAACGCACCCGCCAGGCCGGCGGCCTTGCCCAGCGTGCCGACGAGGATGAGGCGCTCGCTGTGCAGGCTGAAATGTTCCAGCGAGCCGCGGCCGCGCTCGCCCAGCACGCCGAAGCCGTGGGCGTCGTCGACGATGAGCCAGGCGTCGAAGGCTTCGGCCAGCGCCAGCAGCTCGGGCAGCGGTGCGAGGTCGCCGTCCATGCTGAACACGGCGTCGGTGACGATGAGCTTGACCTTGGCCGTGCTGGCGGCCAGCAGCGCCCGCAAGCCGGTCACATCGGCATGGCCGTAGCGTGTGACTTTGGCTTTTGCCAGTCGCGCCGCGTCGATCAGCGACGCGTGGTTGAGCTGTTCCGAGAAGATCTCGGTGTGCTCGTCGCCCAGTGCCGTGACGACCGCCAGATTGGCCATGTAGCCGGTGCAGAAGCCGATGGCGCGGGCCTGCGGGATGTGCGGCGCGTACCAGCGCGCCAGCGTGTCGGTGACGGCCTCGTGCGCGGCGCTGTGGCCGCTGACCAGCGGCGATGCGCCCGAGCCGCCGCCCCACAGCCGCGCGCCTTCGGCCAGTGCGTCGGCTATTGCCGGCTCGGCGGCCAGGCCCAGGTAGTCGTTGGCGCAGAACATCAGCAGCTCACGGCCGTTGATGCGTTGGCGCGGCGCGGTGCCGTTGCCAGCGGTGCGCAGCGTGCGCGTCAGGCTCTGCGCTGCGAGGGCCGAGAGCTTGGCGCTCAGGTGATCAAGCAAGGACATCGTTCAGCGTCTTCGACACGGCGTCAGCCAGGAAGGCCGCGGTCGCGTCGTCGATCAGGTAAGGGGGCATCAGGTAGACGGTCGATCCGATCGGCCGGATCAGCAGTTCGTGTGCGCGCGCCGCGAGGTGAAAGCGCTCTGCGAAGCGTGGTGGGGCTTCCGGCACATCGAAAGCCAGGATCATGCCGCGTTGGCGAAGATGCGCCACGCGTGAGGCCAACGGCGCGAAGGCGCGCGTCAGCCGCTCGGCCTGCGCGCGGTTGTCGTCGAGCTGGCCGGCATCGAAGCGGTCCAGCACCGCATTGGCCGCGGCGCAAGCCAGCGGGTTGCCGGTGTAGGAATGCGAGTGCAGGAAGCCGCGCGTGACGTCCTCGCTCCAGAAGGCGGCGAAGACATCGTCGGTCGTCAGCACCAGCGACAGCGGCAGCGTGCCGCCGGTGATGCCTTTGCTCAGCAGGATGAAGTCCGGCCAGTCCGCGCCCGTCTGTTCCCACGCGAAGAAGCTGCCCGTGCGCCCGCAGCCCACCGCGATCTCGTCGGCGATCAGGTGCACGCCGAATTCGCGCGTCAGCTCGCGCAGGCCCTTCAGGTAGCTCGGCGCGTACATGACCATGCCGGCCGCGCCCTGGATCAGCGGCTCGACGATGACGGCAGCGATATGGTCGTGGCGCTCGGCCAGCAGCGCGCGCATCGCGGCCAGCGCTTCGGCCTCGTTGCCCAAGCGCGAGTCCGGCGACGCGACGATGTGGGCGCGCATCAGCAGCGGGTCGTAGGCGTCGCGGAAGACCTGCACGTCCGTCACGCTGAGCGCCCCCAGCGTCTCGCCGTGATAGCTGTTCTTCAGGCAGACGAATTCGCGCTTCTCCGGCCGGCCGCGGTTCTTGAACGAATGAAAACTCTGCTTCAGCGCGATCTCGACGGCGCTGGCGCCGTCGCTGCCGAAGAAGGTGTGGCCCAGCGCACCGCCGGTGCGGGCGGACAGCCGCTCGGCCAGGCGCACCGCCGGCTCGTGCGTGCAGCCGGCCAGCATCACGTGGGGCAGGGTGTCGAGCTGGGCC
Source organism: Roseateles sp. P1_C6 (assembly GCF_056406315.1). Lineage (NCBI taxonomy): Bacteria > Pseudomonadati > Pseudomonadota > Betaproteobacteria > Burkholderiales > Sphaerotilaceae > Roseateles > Roseateles sp. P1_C6. Next base: position 193,510 of record NZ_JBFUAK010000010.1, on the reverse strand, counting down.
TTGATCGCGTCGTGCAGCGGCTTGTCGCTGTGGCCGAACAGGTTGACCCACCACGACGAGTTGGCGTCGAAGTAGCGGCGGCCGTCGGTGCCGAACAGCCAGGGGCCGTCGCCGCGCGCGATGGGCAGCGGCGGCACGTCGGCCAGGCGGGCCATCTGCGTGCAGGGGTGCCAGACGGCAGCGCGGCTGCGGGCGGCGAGATCGGTGGAGGAAGTCATGCGGGAGACGGACGGCGCACGCGCTTGAGCAGCGCGCGCAGGAACTTGAAGCAGAACCAGATCAGCGTGGCCATGACCGCTAGCGAGATCGCCAGCAGCGGGAAGAAGACCAAGGGGTGTGCCCAGGCCAGCCACAGCATGGTCGGCACGGCCACGTCGCCCATCAGCGACAGACCGATGTTGGAGAACGGCTCGGGCGAGGTGTTGGCCGCGGCACGCGTGCTGGCCTTGGCCGCATGCGCCGTGGCTGCCAGGCCGCCACCCGCCAGTGCGGCGACGACCGTCCAGGCTTCACCATGGCCGCCTGCCCAGCCGCTGAGCAGGCCAGCCACCAGCGCCGCGCCGGCGGGGATGCGGATCAGCGTGTGCAGCGCGTCCCAGGCACTGTCGACCAGCGGGATCTTGTCGGCCAGGAACTCGATGAAGGCCAGAGCTGCGGCGCAGGTCATCACCAGCGGCGAGGCCAACACCTGCAACCCGGGCGGCAGCGCGATCCAGCCCCAGTGCCCGGCGATGCCGACCAGCAGCACCGTCAGGTACAGCCGCAACCCGCTGGCCCAGCCCAGGGCGGCGGCCAGGGCGAGCAGGTGGGCGGTGTCGAGCTGGGGCATGGCGACGATCGGCGTTGCGGCTGTCAGGGCAGGCGGGGCCGGAAGCCCGGCACCGTCTCATTGAAGAGGGCCACGGCCTCGCGCCGGCCAAGCGGGCAGACCATCGAGAAGTTCAAGACCTTGCGCGACGTCACGTAGCCGAGATAGAGATAGACGTGCTCGCCCTCAGCCTCGGCCGCGTAGGCCATCTCCAGCCCCACGCCCGACGAGTGCGGCTTGATGCTTTGCTGCAGCACATGCAGCGGCGCCTGGCTTGCCGAGCGATGCGCGTTGATACGGCTGCTGATGCATTGCTCCGCCACGGCTTGCGCCTTGTCGTCCGCGATCTCGTAGAAGTCCGCCGAGATGATGAGGGCCGTGCCGCCGGCATCCGACATGAAGGTCAGCGTGTCCTCTTCCTGCGTCGGGATCTGGCGCCAGGCGGCTGCCAGCTCGAGCTGGAACTCCGAGTAGTTGTACTCGTGCTTGGCCGATGTCGGCGGCGTCGGCGGCGCCGGCGACGTCAGCGAGAAGGAGTAGTTCAGGATGGCCATGCGCGATGCCGCCGATGTCAGCCCGCCAGCCAGGAGGGCTTGGTCTTGGCCAGGAAGCTCTGCACACCTTCGCGGCCCTCGGCGCTGGCGCGGATGTCGGCGATGCGCCGCGCCGTGTCGTCGCGCAGCGCCGGCGTGACCTCGCGGCTGGCCACATCCTTGACGAGCCGTTTGCAGGCGCGCACCGCGGCGGGGCCGTTGGCGGTGATGGCGGCCACGAGTTCGTCGACCTTGGCGTCCAGCGCCTCGGCGGCGGTGACCTCGTGCACCAGGCCCAGCGCCTTGGCCTCGGCGGCGGAGAACCGCTCCGCCGTCACGAAGTAGCGCCGCGACGCCTGTTCCCCCAGCGCCTTGACGACGTAGGGGCCGATGGTGGCCGGCAGCAGGCCCAGCTTAGCTTCGCTGAGGCAAAAGCCAGCTGCGTCCACCGCGACGACGATGTCCGCGCAGGCGACCAGGCCCACGCCACCGGCGTAGACGTCGCCCTGCACGCGGGCGATGACCGGCACTGGGCAGCTGTAGAGGGCCCACAGCATGTCGGCCAGCCGGGTGGCGTCGGCATGGTTCTCCTCCCACGAGTAGCCGGCCATGGCCTTCATCCAGTTCAGGTCTGCGCCGGCGCAGAAGGCCTTGCCCTCGGCGGCGAGGACGATGGCACGCAGCGATGGGTCCTGGCCCAGCGTGGTGAACGTGGCCGCCAGCTCGGCGATCAGCACCTCGTTGAACGCGTTGCGGACCTCGGGGCGGTTCAGCGTAACGCGGGCGACATAGCCCTGGGTCGTGACGGTCAGGCAGGTGCTCATGGCAGGGCGGGCGTGGGTTGCAGGGCGTGCAGCGGCTTGCACATCAGCACGGAGCGGTAGGTCTTGCCCTGCCATTGCACGACGCCGACCTCTGCATAGCCGCGGCGGGCGTAGCGCGTGCGCAGCGCGGTGGCGGGCTCGGCCGTGTCCAGCGCGATCTGTTGCAGGCCTTGCGCCGCGGCCCAGGTCTCGGCGGCGTCGATGAGGCGTTCGGCCAGGCGCTGGCCGCGCCAGTCGGGGTGTACGCCAAGCTGCGACAGGATGGCCGTGCCAGGGGTCGTGTACAGCGGTGGCGGCGGGTCGGCGATGTAGGTCTCGTCGGGCGGCTTGGGGCCGCGCACGGCGATGGTGCCGACCAATCGGCCGGCGGCCTCGGCGACAAAGCCTTGCGCACCGGCCAGGCGGTCGCGCGTCACGTCCACGCTTTGGTCCACCGCGGTGAAGTTCCAGCCCTGCGCGGCGAGGCTGGCATAGGCGGCGTGCAGCAGTTCGGTCAGCGTGCGCAGGCAGTCCGTGGCGGCCAGTGGGCGGATGGTGATGTCTTGCATGCTCAGTCGGTGACGGCAGTGAAGCCCTGGCGGCGCAGGAAGTCGGCCACGACGGGCTGCCAGGCCTGCGGGAATTTCGCGAACAGCTGGTGGCCGTCGTCGCCGTGCGGCGGGAGCTGCTTGAACTCGGCGCTGCCGCCTGCGTCTCGGAAGGCCTGGAACCAGTCGCGTGGCAGCTGCGGGCCGAAATAGCGGTCGTTCTCGGTGTAGACCCACAGCATGGGCAAGCGGGCGGTCTCGCCGTAGCCGGCGAACAAGCGCTTCAGGAGCGGTGCGCCACAGGGGCGCTCGGGCGAGTCCTTGGGATTGCCGCCGCCACCGCCGGCGAAGTTGATGGAGGCGACGACGCCGGCCGGCTTCAGCGCAGCGAACGCCACCGCAGTGGCACCGCCGAAGGACTGTCCCAGGAATACGGTGCGGTCCTTGCGCACGTCGTCGCGCTCGCGCAGCCCGTCCAGCAGTTGCTGGTTCTCGTCGGCCGCGGCGCGGTAGACAGCCGGGTAATTCTTGCGGTTGCAGTCGCCGGCATCCTCGACGTCGTCACCCCCGCTGACGCCGTAGCCGACGCGCGTAGGCACGGCCACCAGGAAGCCGCGCTCCGCGAACCAGCGAGACGCATCGCCGAAGCGCGCCCGGCCCATCGCGGCGCGAGCTGCGGCATCGACGGCGCGGCCGTGGTTCAGCAGCAGAACGGGGCGCGGCGCGGGCGTTTCGTCATCGAAGAACACCGTCACGCGCATGGGCTGATCGACCACCTTGCCCCAGGCATTGGTCACACGCACCGGCTGGTCGAACTGCTGTTCGACCAGCTTGGCATGCGCCGCGCCGCAGAGCAGCGCTGCCAACGGGAACACGAGCGCGCGCATCCCCATCACATCCGGAACACGCCGAACTTCGTGTCGGGGATGGGCGCGTTCAGCGAAGCCGACAACCCCAGCGCCAGCACGCGGCGCGTGTCGGCGGGATCGATGACGCCGTCGTCCCACAACCGCGCCGACGCGTAATACGGGTGGCCCTGGTCCTCGTACTGCTGGCGCAGCGGCGCCTTGAAGGCTTCTTCCTCGTCGGCGCTCCAGGCGCCGCCCTTGGCTTCGATGGCGTCGCGGCGGATGGTGGACAGCACGCTGGCCGCCTGCTCGCCGCCCATCACCGAGATGCGCGCGTTGGGCCACATCCACAGGAAGCGGGGGCTGTAGGCGCGGCCGCACATGCCGTAGTTGCCGGCGCCAAAGCTGCCGCCAATGATGACGGTGAACTTGGGCACCTGGGCGCAGGCAACCGCCGTCACCATCTTGGCGCCGGCGCGGGCGATGCCGTCGTTCTCGTACTTGCGGCCGACCATGAAGCCGGTGATGTTCTGCAGGAACACCAGCGGGATCTTGCGCTGGCAGCACAGCTCGATGAAGTGGGCGCCCTTGTTGGCGCTCTCGGCGAACAGGATGCCGTTGTTGGCGACGATGCCTACCGGCATGCCCTCGATGTGGGCGAAGCCGCAGACCAGCGTGGCGCCGTAGCGGGCCTTGAACTCGTCGAACTCCGAGCCGTCGACGATGCGGGCAATGATCTCGCGGATGTCGAAGGGCTTGCGCGTGTCGGTGGGGATGACGCCGTGCAGCTCGGCCGGGTCGTGCGCGGGGGGCTGGGGCGCCTGCATCGCCAGCGGATTGGTCTTCGACCAGTTCAGCCTCGCGACCGATTGCCGCGCGATGGCCAGCGCGTGGGTGTCGTTGTTGGCCAGGTGGTCGGCCACGCCGGACAGGCGCGTGTGCACATCGCCGCCGCCGAGGTCCTCGGCCGTGACGACCTCGCCGGTGGCGGCCTTCACCAGCGGCGGGCCGCCCAGGAAGATGGTGCCCTGGTTCTTGACGATGATGGTCTCGTCGCTCATCGCCGGCACGTAGGCGCCGCCAGCCGTGCACGAGCCCATGACGACGGCGATCTGCGGGATGCCCTCGGCCGACAGGTTGGCCTGGTTGAAGAAGATGCGGCCGAAATGGTCGCGGTCGGGGAAGACCTCGTCCTGGTTGGGCAGGTTGGCGCCGCCGCTGTCGACGAGGTAGATGCAGGGCAGGCGGTTCTGCTGGGCGATCTCCTGCGCGCGCAGGTGCTTCTTGACGGTGATGGGGTAGTAGGTGCCGCCCTTCACGGTGGCGTCGTTGCAGACGATGACGCACTCCACGCCCGACACGCGGCCGATGCCGGCCACCACGCCGCCACCGGGCGCCGCGTTGTCGTACAGGTTCAGGCCCGCCAGCGGGGCCAGTTCCAGGAAGGGCGTGCCCGGGTCCAGCAGCATCTCGACCCGGTCGCGCGGCAGCAGCTTGCCGCGCGCCGTGTGCTTGGCGCGTGCGGCATCGCCGCCGCCCTGGGCGATCTTGGCGAGCTTGGCGTTCAGGTCGTCGATGAGGCCGCGCATCGCGTCCGCATTGGCCTTGAAGTCGGCCGAGCGGGGGTTGAGCTGCGTGTTCAGGACCGGCATGGAGTCTCCCGCGAGCCCTGCTTAAGCAAGGCTCAACTTGATCGTTTGACGGCCTCGTGAGCCGTGTGAGGGGCGCCAGAATAATGCAGGGTGAACACGGATGCAATGGCGACTTGAGTGTTACTCAAGAATTGCGCAGAATGCGCTCCCAACGATGAACCCAGCCACCGTCGCCGCCACGCCCCAGCGCAGATCGCCCGCCGGCCCCAAGGCCGAGCAGCGCGTGCGCGACATCCTGCGCGTGGGCCGCGAGGTGTTCGCCGAGCGCGGCTACGAGCGCGCGACGACGACCGAGATCGCGCAGCGCCTGGCCATCTCCGAGGCCACCGTGTTCACCTACTTCCGCGGCAAGCGCGAGCTGTGCATGCGCGTGATCCAGGACTGGTACGACGAGATCATCGCCGCCATCGAAGCCGGCCTGCCGCGCCAGGCGTCGGTGCGCGAGCAGCTGGAATTCGTCGTGCTGACGCATCTGCGGCTGTTCCTGATCCAGGGCACGGGGCTGTGCGCGCTGGTCCTCTCGGAAGGCAGGACCAAGGGGCAGGACTTGGGCGAAGGCTTTGTCGAGCTGCAGCGCCGCTACACGGCGCCGCTGATGGACTTGCTGGCGCGCGGCCAGGCTGCTGGCGAGGTGCGCCAGGACATCCCGCTGCGGCTGCTGCGCTCGCTGGTGTTCGGGCCCATGGAGCACATGCTGTGGGAGGTCGTCATCACCGGCCGGCAACTGGACGTGGAAGCCAGTGCGCGCGATCTGGTCGCGCTGCTGTGGCCGGCGCTGCAGGCGCCCGACCAGGAGCTGCAGCGGCTGCGCCGGTTGCGCGGGCAGTTGCAGGACGCGCTCGCGCAGGCCTGAGGGCTAGCGAGTGAGCCACTGCACCAGCACCGTCTCGCACACCTTGAACAGCAGCCAGGCCAGCAGCGCGGCCACGGTCGACGCGAGCAGCTCCAGCAGCTGACGCAACCCGCCGTCCTGCAGGGCTTGCCAGCCGTGCTCCGACAGCAGCGCCGCGTTGGCGCTGACCAGCCGCACAAGGTCCAGCGTCAACAGGCCGAAGGTGATGAAGCTCAGCACCATGACGCCGAAGCAGGCCAGCCGATGCCGGCGCAGCCAGCCGGTAAAGGCCGAGATCGTGAACATCGCACGTCCTCCTCGTGGTGCCACACCGGCCCAGTATGACTAGGATGCACCCTCCCGCAGGGGTAGGAGGCTTCGATGAAAGCACTGAAAGTCTGGCTGGCCATGGGCCTGCTGATGCTGGGAGGCTGGGCGCATGCGCAAACCGAGTCGGCCGACGCCGATTGGCGCTACCGCATCCAGCTGGGTGACACGCTGATCACGCTGACCGATGCCTGGCTGGCGCCGCCCAGAACCTGGCGCGACCTGCAGAAGCTCAACCGCGTGCCCGACCCGCTGCGCCTGAAGCCCGGCGCGACGCTGCGCATGCCTGTTGCCTGGCTGCGGCGCGAAGCCAGCGTCGCCGAAGCGGTGTTTGCGCGTGGCCAGGTGACGCGCCAGCGCGTCAGCGCCACCGAGCCGTTGGCCGCCGGCGCCACGCTGCAAAGCGGCGACCGCATCAAGACCGGTGCTCAGTCCAGCGCCAGCCTGCGCTTTGCCGATGGCTCACGGCTGCTGGTGCCGCCTGACAGCGAGATCGCGCTCGAACAACTGCTGGTGCTGGGGCGCGGCGCGCTGCCGGCCGTGCGCATCGGTGTCGCGCAGGGCGGCGCGGACAGCCGCGTGGCGCCCAACGCGCAACGCGTGCCGCTGTACGACGTGCGCACGCCGCATGTGAACCTGGGCGTGCGCGGCACCGAGTTCCGCGTGCAGATGGAGGCCGATGCGACACGCATGCAGGTGCTGTCCGGCGCCGTGGCGGCCGATGGGCTGAAGACCGATGTCGCCAAAGGCCAGGCCCTGCTCGCGCAAGGTGGGGCGCGCAGCGTCAGCCCCTTGCTGCCGGCGCCCGACCTGGGCGGCCTCGTGCCCGTCGCGGAGCGCCTGCCGCTGCGCCTGGCCTGGACGGGCGGCCCGACCGGCGCCGCCACCTGGCGCGCGCAGCTGTATGCGCGCGGCGACTTCGACCGCCTGCTGCTGGACGCCCACGTGGCGGAGCCGGTGGCGTCCTGGCCCGAGGCGCGCGAGCTGGCCGACGGCGTCTACACGCTGCGTGTGCGCGCCATCGACGCACGGGGCCAGGAGGGCGCGGCGGCCGATGCCGATGTGACGCTGCAGGCCCGCCCCGAGCCGCCCTTCGTCCAGGCGCCGGCGCCGGGCGCCGTCAGCTACAAGGGGGGCATCGCGCTGGCCTGGACGCGCAACACGGCCGCGCCCAACGTGCGCCTGCAGATCGCGCGCGATGCCGGCTTCAAGGACCTGGCCCTGCAGCCGCCGCCGATCGACGCGGCCGGTTTCGACGCGAAGTTGCCGGACGGCGCCTACCACTGGCGCATTGCCGCCGTCGAGGCCAGCGGCCGCGCCGGCCCGTTCGGCGACCCGCAGACCTTTGAGATCAAGCCGCCGCCGCCCGCGCCGCCGGCGGCCGTGCCCGAGGTCAACGGGGACCAGCTCACGCTGCGCTGGCGCGCCGACCCGGGCATCGCGCGCTACGAACTGGAATGGGCGAAGAACGAGGCGTTCGAAGGCCCCGACGTGCAGCGCTTCGCCACCGACAAGGCCGAGCTGGCGCTGCCCAAACCGTCGCCCGGCAAGTACTTCTTGCGTGCGCGGGCCTTCAACGCGGCCGGCGCGGCCAGCCCTTGGGGACAGACGCAGATGATCGAGCAGCCCTACCCGCGCTGGATCTGGCTGCTGCCGCTGCTGGTGGTGCCATTGCTGTGATGCGCGCCTGATGCGTTGGCCCTGGCTTGCCCTGCCTGGTGCGCTGGCGCTGTGGGCCATGCTGGGCCTGGCCGGTGTGCAGCCGCGCGTGGACAACGCGCTGGGCGACCTGCTCGTGCGCGCCGCGGCGCCGCGGCCGGCTGCACCCGCGGGCAGCGTCATCGTCGACGTGGACGACGCCTCGCTGCGCGCGCTGCGCGAACCGCTGGGCGAGTGGCCGTATTCGCGCGAGGTCTATGCGCTGATGCTGGACTACCTGCGCCAGGCCGGCGCCCGGCTGGTCGTCATCGACATCGTCTTCGCCGGCCCGCGCGACGGTGACGCGCGCCTCGCGGCGGCACTGGCGAAAGGCCCGCCCACCGTGCTCGCCGCGGCGGGCCTGGCGCCGCAGCAGCGCACGGGCGTCGAGCTGGCACCGGCCAGCGCGGCCGAACAGCGCGCGCTGCAGCGCCTGGGCGTGGCCAGCGCGCCGGGGCTGGACTGGGGCGCGCTGACGGCGCCCGCCGACCCGCTGCTGGACGCGCTGACGGCGCCCGGCAGCCTGGGCCTGATCTCGGTCACGCTGGATGGCGACGGCCTGCTGCGCCAGCAGCCGTTGCTGCATCGCGTGCAGGGCCGCAGCCTGCCCAGCCTGGCGCTGGCCGCGCGGCTGCGGGCTGACGGCGTGCCCGGCTGGCGGCTGCAGGAGGGCGAGCTGGTCGCCGGTGACCGCCGCTGGCCGGTGGACGCTCAGGGCCGGCTGCGGCTGCGCCTGCCGCTGAACGGCGGTGACCTGCCGCAACTGCCCTGGCAGCGGCTGATGCGCGCGGCGCTGGGCGAGGTCGACGACGCTGAGCTGGCCCGCCAGCTGGCCGGCCGCAGCGTCTTCGTCGGCAGCAGCGCCTTCTTTGCCGACGAGGTCATGACGCCGCAGGGCCGCTTGTCGGGCACGGCGCTGAACGCGGCCATCTTCGAGGCGCTGGGCGGCGCGCCCGTGCCGCTGCTGCAGGAGCGTGGGCCCGCCGTCTGGGCGCTGAACGCGCTGCTGCTGGCGCTGGGCGCGCTGCCGCTGCTGCTGCGCCGGCAGGCGCTCGCCGCCGGGCTGGCCATGGCGGCCCTGGTGGCCACCAGTTGGGCCGCCGTGCATGCCGGCCTGTTGCCCACGCCGGCGCCGGCCCTGTACCTGCTGGTGCTGGCGCTGCTGACGACCGCCATCGAGCACGAGCGCCGTGCCCGCGAGCGCGAACGCGAGCTGACCCGCGAGCGCGAACTGGCCGATGCGCGCAGCCGCGCCAAGACTGAGCTGCTGGCCCAGGTCAGCCACGAGATGCGCACGCCGATGAACGCGGTGCTGGGCTTCTCCGACATCCTGGCCCGCTCGCCGCTGCGGCCCGAGCAGGCCCATTACGTCGAGGTGCTGGGCCATGCCGGCCGGCAGGTGTTCGCGCTCATCAACGACCTGCTGGACAACGCCCGCATCGAGAGCGGCCGGCTGGAGCTGGCGGCCCACCCCTTCAACCTCGTCGACCTGGTCGAACTGCAGCTGGAACTGCTGCGCGAGCGCGCGCAGAGCCAGGACCTGTGGCTGCGCGTGTTTGCGCGCACCGAGGCCACCGGCTGGGTGCGTGGCGATGCGCAGCGCGTGGCGCAGATCGTCACCAACCTGGTCGGCAACGCGATCAAGTTCACCAAGGTCGGCGGCGTCACCGTGGAGTTGTCGCGCCAGGCCGACGGGCCGCTGCGCATCAGCGTGCAGGACACCGGCATCGGCATCGCGCCGGAACGGCTGGAGCGCATCTTCCAGCCCTTCGAACAGGCCGATGCCAGCATCGCGCGCGAGTTCGGCGGCACGGGCCTGGGGCTGTCCATCACGCGCAGCCTGGCGCGGCTGATGGGCGGCGATGTCAGCGTGCAAAGCCGCCCCGGCGAGGGCAGCCGCTTCGACGTCGTGCTGGACCTGCCCGACGCGCAGCCGCCCCACGCCGACGGGGCCGAGCCGCGCGGCGAACGCATCGCGCCCAGCCGCTCGCTGTCGCTGCTGCTGGCCGAGGACAACGACGTCAACGTGCTGGTCATCGAGGGCATGCTGGCGCCGCTGGGGCACCGCATCACGCGCGTGCACGACGGCGCGGAAGCGTTCGCCGCGCTGCGCGCAGGCGACTTCGACCTGGTGCTGATGGACATGCTGATGCCCGTTGTCGACGGCCTGGCGGCCACGCGGCAGTGGCGCGCCATCGAGGCGACCGAAATCGCCAAGGGCCGGCCGCGCGTGCCCATCGTCGCGCTGACGGCCAATGCCTTCGACACCGACGTGCAGCAGTCGCTCGCGGCCGGCTGCGACGCCCACCTGACCAAGCCCATCAGCCTGGCCGCGCTGCTGCAGGCCTTGGCCAAGTACGCGCGAGCCTGAGGCTCGCGGGGCGGCGCGCCCCCGTGCGGGAAGTCAGCCCCTAGTTCTTGGTGCTGCGGGCGCGCCACAGCCTGACTTTCCGCAGGGGAGGGGTCGTGAAATGACGCTCAACACTTCTTTGCATGTGGGCTGCGAGCTAGCCGCGCCGCGGCGAGGGTCGGGGCGACCCTGGACGGCAGCCCCAACGATCAGAGGAACTTCCATGCAACATCGCCATACCCGCCTGGCGCTGGCCTTGCTGGCCGCCGGCATTGCCGGCTCGGCCTGGGCGCAAGCCCAGCCCGGTCAGCAGCTCGAGCGCATCACCATCACCGGCTCGTCGATCAAGCGCGTCGAGTCCGAGACGGCGTTGCCCGTCAGCGTCATCACGCGCGACCAGATCCTGAAGTCCGGCGCCACCAACATCGAGGACATCCTGCGCCGCGTGGGCGCCAACACGGGCCTGCAGTCCGACACCACGCAGGGCGCCGGTTACGCGCAGAGCTTCGCCAACCTGCGCGGCCTGGGCCCCAACTCGACGCTGGTGCTGCTGAACGGCCGGCGCATGGCCAACTTCGCCTTCGGCTCCATCGGCGGCAATTCGTCGGTGGACCTGAACAGCATCCCGTTCGCGGCCATCGACCGCATCGAGGTGCTGCGTGACGGCGCCTCTGCCGTGTACGGCACCGATGCCGTCGGCGGCGTCATCAACTTCATCACGCGCAAGGACTACGACAAGGGCGAGATCACGCTCAAGTACGGCGACACCGAGAAGAACATCGGCGGCAAGGAAACCGGCGCGTCCATCGCCTTCGGCATGGGCGGCCTGAAGACCGATGGCTACAACCTGCTGCTGACCGGCAACGTCAAGAAGCAGACCAAGCTCGCGGCGCTGGAGCAGAAGTGGTACCTGCGCGGCATCGACGAGATCCCCGGCTCCGATCCCCCGACCTCGGGCCGCTCCTTCCCCGGCCGCCTGGTGGACTTCAACATCACCCCGGGCGCCTACGCCAACGCAGGCTCGGAATTCAGCCCCTGCGACCCCAACTACAACACCATCCAGACGCTGGCCGCGACCACGCCCAACGGCACGCCCATCAAGCGCTGCCGCTTCATCTACCCGGCCGTGCAGGAGAATCTGCCCGACTCGACCAAGGCCGACGCCTTCGGCCGCCTGACGGTGGACATGGGCGGCGACTCGCAGCTGTTCTTCGAAGCCAGCTACGCGCGCAACCACTCCATCGGCCGCGTGGCGCCGGTGCCCATCGACTCGACCGCGGGCCACGTGAAGCCCGACGGCACCTACCCATCCTTCGCCTTCCCGATCTCCAGCAAGTTCTTCCCGGCGGCGCTGCTGACCAGCCTGGGCTACACGCCCGCGCAGTTCGACACGCTGGGCGGCGGCTTCACCGAGATCGCGATGCGCTCGGTGCCCGTGGGCCTGCGCACCAACGAGACCACCAGCGAGCAGACCCGCTTCGTCGCCGGCGCCACCGGTGTCTTCGCGGGCTGGGACTACGACGCCGGCTTCACGCTGTCGCAGGCCAAGGGCGCGCTGGACTACTTCAACTACCTGCACGAGGGCCGCTTCATCACCGAGCTGGCCTCGGGCGTCATCAACCCCTTCGGCCCGCAGGACGCCGCCGGCCTGGCCGCGCTGAACCGCGCGCGCATGGAAGGCCCGATGCGCCGCTCCAAGAGCACGACCTATGCGTTCGACGCGCATGCCAGCAAGGAGCTGATGTCCATGGCCGGTGGGCCGATGATCCTGGCCGTGGGCACCGACCTGCGCAAGGAAAAGGCCAACGATCGCGCCGTCAACCCCGACTACGAGCTGGGCCTGCACATCGGCGGCGAGGGCACGGTGCCCAACACGACGGCGTCGCGCACGATCTATGCGCTGTTCAGCGAGCTGTCCATGCCCTTCGCCCAGGGCTGGGAGGCCACCGTCAAGGCGCGCTATGACCACTACAGCGATTTCGGCAACACCTTCAACCCGGGCCTGACGCTGCGCTTCCAGCCCAGCAAGCAGGTGCTGCTGCGCGGCAGCGTCGGCACGGGCTTCCGCGCGCCGACGCTGTGGGACGTCAACAGCCCCACGGCGTTCACGAACACGGCCAACTCGCTGGTCGACCCGGACTGCCCGGCCGGTCACGCCGGTGACCCGCGCTGCGAGACGCAGTTCAACGTGCGCCTGTCCAGCGACCCCGCGCTCAAGCCCGAGAAGTCGCGCCAGTACTCGTTCGGCGTGGTGTTCGAGCCGGTGCGTGACCTGTCCATCGCGCTGGACTATTGGCACATCCAGAAGAAGGACCAGATCGGCGTCATCGGCGGCGACGCCATCATGGCCGACCCGACGCTGTACCAGCGCTACAACACGCGCATCCACCGCCAGCCGGCGCCCAACAGCTTCGTCAGCTTCATCGAGACGCCGGTCGAGAACCTCGGCGACCTGAAGACCAACGGCCTTGACGTCGACGTGAAGGCCAGCTGGCCGCTGGGCAGCATGGGCCGCCTGGGCGCCAGCTTTGCTGGCAGCTACATCAACAAGTGGAAGCAGCAGAACGGCAAGGGCACGCCGTTCGTCTCCTACGAGGGCACGGCCGGCGACGGCGCCAGCATCCAGCCGGTGCCCAAGTGGCAGCACACGCTGGGCTTCGACTGGAGCCTGGGCAACTGGAACGTGTCGCTGGAGAACGTGTTCGTGAAGGGCTGGACCGAATCGGCCGGCCTGGTGGAAGCCAACGTGGGTCCGTCCGTCGAGCACAAGGTCAAGGACAGCAGCCGCTGGAACCTGGGTGTCGGCTGGAAGCCCATGCCCTCGCTGGCGCTGCGCGTGGGTGCACGCAACCTGCTGGACCAGGACCCGCCGTTCACGGCCGTGTCCAGCTACGGCTCGCACGTGACCGGCTACGCCGGCTCCTTCGTCGACCCGCGCGGCCGCTTCTGGTACGTCAGCGCGAACTACCAGTTCAAGTGACCCGCGGCGCCGCAGGCGCACAGCACAAAGGGGCTCTTCGGAGCCCCTTTTTTATGCCATCGGCGCGAGCCCGGCGCTGCGGCCGGCGTTATCGTGCGACACCCCAACCCGCTGACCAGGACCGTGGCATGAGCGTGCCGGCGAACGCGCCCAGAGACTTCGACACCGCCTTCATGGCGGGCGGCGGCGAGCTCGGGCAGCTGATGCGCGAGCGGGACTGGGCTGCGACCTCGCTGGGCCCGCCGGCCGGCTGGCCGCGCAGCCTGAAGACGGTGGTGCGCATCATGCTGACGTCGCGCCAGCCCATCTGGGTCGGCTGGGGCCCGCAGCTCATCTACCTCTACAACGACGCCTACCAGTCCATCATCGGCGGCAAGCACCCGCAGGCGCTGGGCCGGCCCACGCTGGACGTCTGGCACGAGATCCGCGCCGAGATCACGCCGCTGCTCGAGAGCGCGATGAGCGGCGACGGCGTCTTTGTCGAGAGCCAGTTGCTCATCATGGAGCGCAACGGCTACCCCGAGGAGACCTACTACACCTTCTCGTACAGCCCCATCCCGGGCGACGACGGCGTGCCGGCCGGCATCATCTGCGCCAACTCCGACGAGACGCTGCGTGTCATCGGCGAACGCCAGCTCGCGTTGCTGCGCGAACTGGCGATGCGCGCCGCCGACGCCCGCACCGTGGCCGCGGCCGTGCAGCACTGCGTACAGGCGCTGGAGACCAACCGCAAGGACGTGCTGTTTGCTGCTGTGCTGCTGCGGCCGCACGGCGAGGCTGGCTTCAGCCTGGCCGGCGCGGCGGGCGCCAAGGGGCCCTGGCTGGACGCGGTGTGCGCGCCCGACATGAGCGAGCCGCTCTGGGGCGCCGAAGAGGTGCTGCGTTCGCAGCAGCCGCGGATCGTCGATGCGCTACCGGCCGGCGTCCCCTGGCCCCGCGGCGACTGGAAGGAGCCCGCCAGCAAGGCCATGGTGCTGCCCATCCGCCCCTCCGGCGATGCGGGCCAGGAGGGCGTGCTCATCGTCGGGCTCAACCCCTACCGCCTGCCGCGGGACCATTACACCGACTTCCTGCGCCTGGTGGTGCAGCAGCTCGCCGCCGCCATCGGCAACGCCGAGGCCTACGAGATGCAGCGCCAGAAGGCCGAGGAGCTGGCCCGGCTGGACCGCGCCAAGACGCAGTTCTTCTCCAACATCAGCCACGAGTTCCGCACGCCGCTGACGTTGATGATGGGCCCCCTGCAGGACGCGCTGGGCGAGGCCTCGCTGCCCACCGTGGCGCGCGCGCGGCTGGCGATGGTGGAGCGCAACGCGCTGCGCCTGTCCAAGCTGGTGAACGCACTGCTGGAGTTCTCGCGCATCGAGGCCGGCCGCGCCACATCGACCTTCCGGCCCACCGACCTGGCGGCACTCACCGCGGGCCTGGCCAGCAGCTTTGGCGCGGCGATGGAGCGCGCCGGCCTGGCCTTCCAGGTCAGCTGCGCGGCGCTGCCGGCGCCGGTCTATGTCGACCGCGACCACTGGGAACGCATCCTGCTGAACCTGCTGTCCAACGCGCTGAAGTACACGTTGCAGGGCGCCGTGTCGGTGCGGGTCACAGCGGAGGAGGGGGTGGCTGTCGTCGAGGTGGAAGACACCGGCATCGGCGTGTCCGAGGAGGAGCTGCCGCGGCTGTTCGAGCGCTTCCACCGCGTCGAAGGCGTGCAGGCGCGCACCCACGAGGGCAGCGGCATCGGCCTGGCGCTGGTGCAGGAGCTGATGCGCCTGCACGGGGGGCGCATCGAGGTGAGCAGCCGGCTGGGCAGCGGCACGCGATTCCGGCTGCTGCTGCCGTTTGGCGCCGCCCACCTGCCGGCGGAGCATGTGCGCCACGACAGTCTGGAGCCGCAGCATCCCGGCCTGGCCGCGTCCCATGTGCAGGAGGCGTTGCGCTGGCTGCCGGATGCCGATGCCGAGGTTTTGACCGCCTCGGCCGACGCGACGGATTCAACCGAAGCGCTGGCGGAGATGGGCGAGCGCTACCGCGCCACCTTCGGTGCCCGCGTGGTCGTGGCCGACGACAACGCCGACATGCGCCACTACCTGCGCGGCCTGCTGGCGCCGTACTTCCGCGTCGAGGTGGCGGCGGACGGCGAGCAGGCGTTGGCGGCCGTGCGGCGCGAGCGCCCGGCGCTGCTGCTGTCCGACGTGATGATGCCCAGGCTGGACGGCTTCGAGCTGCTGGCGGCGCTGCGCGCCGATGCGGCGCTGCGCACGCTGCCGGTGATCCTGCTGTCGGCGCGCGCGGGGGAAGAGGCACGCATCGAAGGCCTGGACGCCGGGGCCGACGACTACCTGATCAAGCCCTTCACGGCGCGCGAGCTGCTGGCGCGCGTGTCCGCCCTCATCGAGCTGGACCGGCTGCGCCGCGCCGGCGAGCAGCAGCTGCGGCTGTTCCTGGCCAACGCGCGCATGTACAGCTGGGACATCGACCTGCGCACGCGCCGGCTGGCGCTGTCGGACAACGCCGGCGAGGTGCTGGGTGCGTCGCTGGCCAATCTGGAGGAAGGCTTCGCCCTCGTGCATCCGGACGACGTGGCCCACATCCGGCGCAGCATCGACGAGGCGGCGCGCACGGCCGGCGGCTTCACGCAGGAGCTGCGCATCATCCGCCCCGACAACGGCGAGACCCGCTGGCTGGAGGTGCGCGCCCAGGCCTTGTGCAACGAGGCCGGCGAGGCGGTCAGCCTCAGCGGCATCTCCTTCGACATGACGGAGCGCAAGCACATGGAGCAGGCGCTGCGCGAGTCGGACCGCCGCAAGGACGAGTTCCTGGCCATGCTGGCCCACGAGCTGCGCAACCCGCTGGCGCCCATCCGCAACTCGGCCGAGCTGATGCTGCGCCTGACGCCGCCCGATGCGCCGGCGCGCCGCGCGGTGGAGATCGTCGACCGCCAGGTGCAGCAGATGACGCGCATGGTGGACGACCTGCTGGACGTGTCGCGCATCACCCATGGCCGCATCGAGCTGGCGCTCGCGCCGGTGGCGCTGGGTGCGGTGATCGCGGCCGCCGTCGAGGCCAGCGCGCCGGCGCTGCAGGAGCGCGGCCACCGGCTGCAGGTGGTCCCGGGCCCGCCGCTGACCGTGCTGGGCGACGCCGCGCGGCTGCAGCAATGTCTGGTCAACCTGCTGTCCAACGCGGCCAAGTACACCGATCCGGGCGGCGACATCGTCGTGACGCTGGACCGCGAGGGCGACGAGGCCGTCATCCGCGTGCAGGACAGCGGCGCCGGCATCGCGCCCGAGACGCTGCCGGTCGTGTTCGACCTGTTCGTGCAGAGCGCCCGCACGCTGGACCGCGCCCAGGGTGGCCTGGGCGTGGGCCTGTCCGTCGTGCGGCGCCTGATCGGCATGCATGGCGGCCATGTCGCGGCCGAGAGCCAGGGCGTGGGCCAGGGCTCGACCTTCGAGATCCGGCTGCCGCTGTCGACCCCGCCAGGCGCCGCCGACGCGCCACCGCCCGAGGACGCGGTGCCGGCCCGCCGCGTGCTGCTGATCGACGACAACGAAGACGCCGCCGAGTCGCTGGCCATGATGCTGCGACTGGACGGGCACGACGTGCGCACCGGTTTCAGCGCCCAGGAGGGTCTGGCCATCGCGCTGGACTGGCTGCCGGACGTGGTGCTGCTGGACATCGGCCTGCCCGGCATGGACGGCTACGAAGTGGCCCGGCGGCTGCGCGCCGCTGCGCCGGACGCGCCGATGCGGCTGGTGGCGCTGACCGGCTACGGCCAGCCGGAGGACATGCAGCGCTCCGCCGCTTCGGGCTTCGACGGCCACCTGGTCAAGCCAGTCGGCATGGATGCGCTGGCGGACGCCATCCGCGCCCCGGCCTGACGCCGGCCGCCGCAATGCCTGAGTGATGTACTGGGACGCCGCTTCTGGCTAGAGTCCTCGGCTTCCCACCCCCGGAGGACTCCCATGATCAACATGACCGTCAACGGTCGCGCCGTTTCGCTGGACGCCGACCCCGACATGCCGCTGCTCTGGGCGGTGCGCGAGGAGCTGCAGCTCACCGGCAGCAAGTTCGGCTGCGGCGCGGCCCAGTGCGGTGCCTGCACCATGCACGTCGCCGGCGCGGCGGTGCGCAGCTGCCTGACGCCGATCTCGTCGGTGGCCGGCGCGCAGGTCACCACCATCGAAGGCATCGCCACCGACAAGGTCGGCCAGGCCGTGCAGTCCGCCTGGGTCGAGCATGACGTGGCCCAGTGCGGCTACTGCCAGAGCGGCCAGGTGATGAGCGCCGTGGCCTTGCTCAAGGGCAACAGGAAGCCCAGCGACGCGCAGATCGACGAAGCCATGGCCGGCAATCTGTGCCGCTGTGGCACCTACACCCGCATCCGCGCCGCGATCCACGCGGCCGCGGCCAAGCTTGCTTGAGGAGGCTGCCATGCTGAACCCGAAACGCATCGATCAGGCCGTCAGCGGCCGTGGCGGCCTGTCCCGTCGCAGCTTCGTGACGACCACCGTGGGCGGCGCCGTCGGCCTGGCCTTGCTGCCCGGCCTGGCCGGCGCGCAGGCGCCCCAGGCGGGCGCCAAGCCCACCGAGCAGCCGCTGGCCTTCGTCGCCATCGCCAAGGACGGCACGACGACCATCCTGTGCAACCGCATGGACATGGGCCAGGGCATCGAGACCGGCCTGGCCATGATCTGCGCCGAGGAGCTGGACGCCGACTGGTCCAAGGTCCGCACCGGCTTCGGCGACCAGAAAGCCGAGTACGTGGACCCGTTGTTCGGCATCCACCTGACCGGCGGCTCCAACTCCGTCAAGAACAGCTACCAGCAATACCGCGAGCTGGGCGCGCGCGCCAAGGCCATGCTGATCGGCGCCGCCGCGCAGAGCTGGGGCGTGCCAGCCGCTTCGCTGAAGGCGGAGAACGGCGTCATTTCGGGTGGCGGCAATAGTGCCGGCTACGGCGAGTTCTTCGACGTGGCGATGAAGCAGCCCGTGCCGGAGGCCGTCACGCTGAAGGACCCCAAGGCCTTCAAGCTGATCGGCCAGCCGACCACGTTGACGGTCAGCAAGGCCAAGGCCACCGGCACGCAGGCCTACGGCATGGATGTGCAGCTGCCCGGCATGGCGGTGGCCGTCATCCAGCGCCCGCCAGTGTTCAACGGCAAGGTCGGCAAGCTGGACGCGACCGAGGCGCTGAAGGTCAAGGGCGTCAAGGCCGTGTTGCCGGTGGCGCTGGACCGCGGCGGCCAGGGTGTGGCGGTCGTCGCCAGTGGCTACTGGGCGGCCAAGAAGGGTCGCGACGCGCTCAAGGTCGACTGGGACCTGGCCGGCACGCCCAAGCCCGACACGGCGGCGCTGACCAAGCAGTACCTGGCGCTGGCCAAGACCGCCGGCACGCCAGCGCCAAAGCCCGAGTTCCAGGCCGACGTCAGCGGCTGGAGCAAGGCGCCCAAGAAGATCACGGCCGACTTCGTCTTCCCCTACCTGAACCATGCGCAGATGGAGCCACTGGCCTGCACGGTGGACTTGAAGGCCGACCGCTGCGACTTCTACTACGCGGCCCAGATGCCCGGCATCGACGCGATGAACCTGGCCAAGACGGTGGGCCTGAAGCCGGAGCAGGTGCAGATCAACGTGCAGATGGCCGGTGGTGGCTTCGGCCGCCGCGCCACGCCCGCGACCGAATGGCCGCGCGAGGCGGCGGCCGTGGCCGTCGCGCTGGCCCAGGCCGGCAAGCCCATGCCGGTCAAGGTGATCTGGAGCCGTGAGGACGACGTCAAGGCCGGCTACTACCGGCCCATGACCGTGCACCGCGCCGAGATCGGTTTCGACGCGACCGGCAAGATCGCGGGCTGGCAACACCGCATCGTCAGCCAGAGCATCCTGAAGGGCTCGCCGCTGGAGGGCTTCGGCTACCAGAAGGGCGTGGACGGCACGACCACCGAGGGCATGCGCGACCCCTACGCCATCCCGATGAACCTCAGCGTCCACCACCCCGACATCAACGTGCCGGTGCTGTGGTGGCGTTCGGTGGGCGCCACGCACACGGCCTACGTGATGGAGACGCTGGTCGACGAGATCGCGTTCGCGACCAAGCAGGACCCGGTCGCCTACCGCATGAAGCTGATGGACGGCAACGCCAAGGCCGACCGCCACCGCGCGGCGCTGCAGGCCGCCGTCGACAAGAGCGGCTATGGCAAGCGCAAGCTCAAGGCCGGCCAGGCCTGGGGCGTGGCCATGCACGAGAGCTTCGAGTCGGTGGTCGCCTATGTCGTCGTCGCCAGCCTGAAAGGCAAGGGCAAGGACCGCCAGCCGGTGCTGCAGGAAGTGCATGCCGGCGTGCACTGCAACCTCTGCGTGAACCCCAAGGCCGTCGAGACCCAGGTGCAGGGCGCCGCCATCATGGCACTGGCCACCACGATGCCCACCCATCGCATCACGTTCAAGGACGGCGTCGTCGAGCAGAACAACTTCTACGACATGGCCATGCCGCGCATCACGGACGCGCCCAAGGTGATGACCGTCAGCATCGTGCCCAGCAACGACCCGCCCAAGGGCATGGGCGAGCCGGGCCTGCCGGCACTGGCCCCGGCGCTGGCGAACGCGGTGGCGCGCCTGACCGGGCAACGTCAGCGGGAGCTGCCGTTCAAGTTCGCCTGACGAACCATCGCCGGCTGCGGAACGACCGCTGCCCGGTCGGGGCATGAAAAAGGCGGGCCTTCGGGCCCGCCTTGCTTGGTTCGGTGTGCTGCGGCCGTGCGCACGGCCGCAGCGCCTCAATTCTGTTGTTCGAGGGCCGGCGGGTAGCCGGCTTCGGTCAGCGCAGCCGCCAACACGGTCCGTGGCAAGGTGCTGTCGATCTGTGCCGTCTTGCGTTCCCGGTCGATGTTGACGTGCGCTTCAGCATCCACCGACTTCAGCGCGTCGGTGATGGCGGCGACGCAGTGGCCGCAGCTCATGTCGGGCAAGGTGAACTGGTGCATCGGGGCTGTCCTTTCAGCTGAAGGCGGGTCGGCATGCTAGTCCCGTACGGCGGGTGCCCGTCTCATGCGCGGCGCAACTGAGCTCGCGCCAGGCGTTGTTCTGGTGTTGAGACCCATTCATCTAGGGGCCCCTAAGGGTTGGGAGGCCCGGCGTTTGGGCGGCAGATCAGGGTCTTCCCGCATCTAGCATCCGCGCCGCTTCGGGCTTGTCGCCCGATGACGAACAAACACAGAGAGGACTGGACATGACGACGAACACGCATGGGCGGCTGGCATGCGCCGCGGCTTTGGCGGCGCTGCTGAGTGCCTGCGGCGGGGGCGACAACGGCCCGACGGCCATGGTGGCTGCGGCCGACACGCTGGCACTGGGCACCGGCCAGACCGCCTCGGTGCTGGCCAATGACACGGTGGGCGGCAGCGCCGCCCGCGTGGGTACCGGTGGCAACGCGACGGTGACGTTCAGCGGCACGCTGCCGCAAGGCGTCAGCGTGACCGACGGTGTCGTGGCCGTGGCGCGAGGTGCGGTGCCGGGCGCCTACACGCTGAGCTACCAGCTGTGCGAGGCCGGTGCCGCCAGCAACTGCGCGACCGGCAGCGCCGCGCTGACCGTTGCCAAGCCGGCCATCGCCGCGACGGCGGACACGGTCAGCATCGCTGCCGGCGAGACCGCCACGCTGCTGGCCAACGACCAGCTCGACGGCGTCGCCGCGACGGCCGACACGGTCACCATTGCCACCACCGGCACCTGGCCCGCCGGCGTGACGCTGCGCGGCGACGGCGTGCTGGTCGCCGCCGACACGGCCGCCGTCACGGCAGGCGCGACCGCGCTGGCGTACCGCATCTGCCAAACCTCCGCCCCCACCAACTGCGCCGACGGCAGCGTCAGCCTGACGCTGCTGAGCCGCCTGGCCGTCAGCGGCCGCGCGCTGGACGGCCTGACCGGTGCGCCGCTGCCCGGCATCACCGTCGCCGTCGGCCCGCGCACCGCCACGACGGACGCGCAAGGCCAGTTCAGCATCAGCGGCGTGACGGCCAATGTGCGCACCATCGTCAGCTTCACCGGCGCCGGCTATGGCGAGAGCGCCCGCATCGTCGCTGTCGGCGACACCGGGGCCAGCGGCGTGCTGGCCCGCCTCGTGCCCGTGACGGCCACCGCCACGGTCGACGCGTCGGCCGGCGGCAGCGTGTCCAACGCGGCCGGCAGCGCCCGCGTCACGTTGGCCGCGGCCAGCCTGGCCCGCGCCGACGGCAGCACGCTGACCGGCAACGCCACCGTCAGCATCGCCGCCATCGACCCGTCGCTGGACTCCAGCCTGATGCCGGGCGACTACACGACGCTGAACGCCGGCAACGCCGTGCCCATCGAGAGCTTCGGCGCGCTCAGCGTGCAGATCACCGACAGCGCCGGCCAGCCCGCCAACCTGCGTGCCGGCCAGACGGCCACGATCCGCATCCCGCTGGGCACGCGCGACGCCAACCCGCCCGCCACCATCCCGCTGTTCCACTTCGACGTGGCCAGCGGCCGCTGGGTGCAGGAGGGCTCGGCCACGCTGCAGGGCACGGGCACCGCGCGCTACTACGAGGGCAGCGTCGCCCACTTCAGCGTTTGGAACGCTGACCGCGTCAGTGAAACGGTCTGGGTCAACGGCTGCATCACCGACGCCGCCGGCGCGCGCGTGGCCGGCGCCAGCATCACCAGCGACGGCATCGACTACACGGGCACCAGCAGCGCGCTCAGCGATGCGAACGGCGCCTTCCGCATCGCCGTGCGCCAGAACAGCCTGGCCACGCTGATCGGCGTGCGCAGCCTGCTCATCAGCAACACGCTGCGTGTGGACAGCGACACGGGTGAAATGACCCTGCCCAACTGCCTGGTGCTGGCCGCCAATGCCAACGGCGTGTCCATCAAGCTGACCTGGGGTGCCCGGCCCAGCGACCTGGACAGCCACCTGTGGACGCCCAGCGGTGCCCACGTCTACTACAGCAGCAAGGGTCAGCTGACGGCCGCGCCCTTTGCCAACCTGGACGTCGACGACACCAGCAGCTTCGGCCCCGAGGTGGTCACGCTGACCAAGCTGATGGTCGGCACCTACAAGTACGCGGTGCGCAACTACAGCGGCTATGGCAGCGGCCCGATCGCCGTCAGCGGCGCACGCGTGGAACTGGTGCTGCCGGGCGGCCGCACCGAGCTGTTCGTGCCGCCGGCCGCGGGTGAAACCGCGTCCACCGACTACTGGACGCTGTTCGACCTGGTCGTCGACGCCCAGTGCAACGTCACGTTGACGCGCACCGAGGCCTACACGGCCACACCGGCCACCGTGCCCACCGCCACGGCGGTGTACTGCACGCGGTCCTGACCGCAGCGTCGAACTGACACCCGGCAGGGGCGGGCGCTGGCATCATGGCCAGCCTCACACTTCGCCGGTTGTGTCATGACGCTCAAGATCATTGCCCTCAGCGGCGCGCTGCGCCGCGCCTCCTACAACACGGCGCTGCTGCGTGCGGCCGCCGGCCTGGCGCCCGAGGGCGTCACGGTCGAGCTGCGCACGCTGCACGGCATCCCGCTGTATGACGGCGACGTCGAGGCCGAAGGCATCCCGGAGGCCGTGACGACGCTGCGCGAGGCCATCCGCGCGGCCGACGGGCTGCTGATCGCCACGCCCGAGTACAACAACTCGATTCCCGGCGTGCTGAAGAACGGCATCGACTGGCTGTCGCGCCCCAGCGGCGAGGGCGCCAAGCTGTTCGGCGGCAAGCCCACCGGCCTGATCGGCGCGACGCCCGGCGGCTTCGGCACCGTGCAGTCGCAGGATGCGCTGCTGTCCGTGCTGCGCACGCTGGGCAACGATTTCTGGATGGCCGGCCGGCTGATGGTGTCCAGGGCTGGCACGGTCTTCGACGCCGACGGCAACCTCGTCGACGACAAGGTGCGCGAGCAGCTGCGAGGCTTCGTGCAGGGCTTCGCCGGCTTCGTGCAGAAGAGGGCGTCATGAGCGTGCTCGTCGAACGCATCACCAGCCATGTCGGCGACGTCGGCGGCCTGCCCATCCAGCGCGCGCTGCCCAACAAGGCGCGCCGGGCGATCGGTGCCTGGTGCTTTGCCGACCATGCCGGCCCGGCCACGCTGCCGCCCGAGCGGCGCATGAACGTCGGCCCGCATCCGCACACGGGGCTGTCCACCTTCAGCTGGATGATCGAGGGCGAGATCCTTCACCGCGACAGTCTGGGATCCGAGCAGGTGCTGCGCACCGGCCAGGTCAATCTGATGACGGCCGGGCACGGCATCTCGCACAGCGAGGAGTCGCTGTCCGACCGCATCCACCTGGCGCAGCTGTGGATCGCCTTGCCCGACGCCGAGCGCGAGCGGCCGCCCAGCTTCCAGCACTTCCCCGACTTGCCGCACACGACACTGGACGAGGGTTGGGACGCGACCGTGCTGATCGGCAGCTTTGCCGGCCAGCGCTCACCGGTGCCCAGCTTCACGCCGCTGCTGGGCGTGGACCTGGTCGCCGACGGCCCGGCCTGCGCGACGTTGCCGCTGGACGCTCGCTTCGAGCATGGCTTGATGCTGCTGGAGGGCGAGGTGGACGTCAGCCCGGCTGGCCATGACGCCGTCGAGACCGTCATGCCCGGCACGCTGCTGTACATCGGCGCGGGCTGCGACGCGGTCGAGCTGCGCTGTGCGGCCTCGACGCGGCTGCTGCTGCTTGGCGGCGAGCCCTGGGCGCAGCCGCCGCTGCTGTGGTGGAACTTCGTCGGCCGCGAGCCGGCGGAGATGGCCGTCTGGGCGGAAGACTGGACGCGCGAGGACGGCGGGCGCTTTGGCGCCGTGGACGGCTACAAGGGGCCGCGTATTCCGGTGCCGCCGGTGCCGGCGCTCAGGAAGCCCTGAGCAGACTCACCAGGAACTGCAGTGATGGTCGGCCCAGAAAGGGGCCGGCTTCTCGAGCAGCTTGTACGCCGAGCCGTCGTGGCGGTAGGTGGAGCGGGTCTGGCGAGGCGTCGGGTCGAACGCGGCGTCCTCGGCACCCTTGAGCGCCAGCGTCGCCGTGATGACCAGGTCGTGCCAGCCTGATGCCGCCCGCGGGCCGATCGCCAGCGTCAGCCGGGCTTCCTGCCAGATCGCCCCGGGATGGCGCGGGCTCATGCTGCCCACTTCGGCTCGCTGGGCCTGCATGGGGCGGCAGAACACCGGCTTCAGCTCAGGGCCTGCTGCGACGAAAAGCGTGAGGTCGTCGTTCGACCAGGCGTCGGCGGCGCCAGGGATCCGGGCGGCGTTGCGAAACCGCAGCCCCAGCGCGCGGAGGTCGGGCTTCAGGGCGTAGTTGGCGGTGTCCAGCACAAAGCTGTCGGCATCCGCCTTGGTGGTGGCATCCTCGCCGACGGGAAACCGGTGGCCGCGGATCACGCGGTGCGTGCGGGCGTCCACCATCGCCAGCACGCCCGTCCCGCTCCGGTCCCGCGCGTTCTCCTCGTCATCGACATCCCGGAACACCATGACCGCCGCCATCGTCGTGCCGCCCGACGGTGGCCAGGGCTTGCAGTCCGCGGCCATGACGGCGCCTTCGATGGGCTGCTCTGCGGCCCACGTGCGCAAGGCGTTTTCGAGGGCGGCGTCGCAGCCGGTAGCCGCCTGGGCCTGGGCGATGCCGCAGAGGACGAGGCCCAAAGACAGCAGCTGGAGCGGTGCGAAGATCGTCACTGCGTCTCGTCCCATGTCGGCGTGCAGCAAGGGCTGTCGTTCCACCAGCGCATGCCGGCGGCCGCGTTGTAGCGCGCGCCGTCGTAGCGGTAGACGCTGCGCTCCACGTGTGGTTGGGGCGACGGGGTTTCGCGGCTGCTGTCGCGGGCGATGCGGGCGGTGACGACGAGATCCTTCCAGCCTGCGGGCCCTGGTGCGCCAACGGCCAAGGTCAGCGTGGCTTCGTCCCACGTGGCGTCTCGGCACCTCCCGAGGCAGCCTTCGACAGCGCGCGCGACGTCCATGGGCAGGCCGAAGACGGGCTGAAGCTCGCCGTTGCGTGGCACGAGCAGTGTCAGTTCGTTGCGCCTGCGGCTCTCGACGACGCCGGGACCGGAGGAGGCGTTGAAGAAACGCAGGCCCAGTGCGCGAACCCCGGGAGCCAGCGTGTAGTCGGCCGTATCCAGCACCAGGCTGCGCGGGCCTGCCTGGGTGGCAGCGTCCTCGTACACCGTGAATCGACGGCCGTGCAGGATCTTGTGGGTCCGCGCATCCACCAGCGCGAGGACGCCGGGCAGGTTGCCGAAACTGTCGTCAGCCTGTGGATCTGCAAAGGCCATGACGGCGGCGATGACCTTGCCCGCCGAAGGCGGCCAGGGCTTGCACTGCCGGGTGACGACGTCGCCTCCGATGGCGGGCTGGGCCTTGAACGCCCGAAGCGCGGCTTCCACCGCCGGGCTGCATGACGCATGGACAGGAGCTGCAGCAACGACCAGGGCCAGGGCAAACGCCAGCCGGCGCTGCCTCACCCCGCCCTCGCGCTCTTCACCAGCGCCTCGATCCTCGGCGTCGCATTCACCGCCACCAGCTCGATCTGCGGATTCGCCTTCGCGAACACGCGGAACAGCTCGTCCGTGAAGCCGTGGCCCACGTCGGTCACGCCGTCGAAGTCGATCTCGGCGCGCCTGAAGGTCGACAGCCGCGTGCCGACACGCCTGGCCTGGGCGCGTGAGTCCAGGGCCTGGCCTTCGCCGGCCAGCAGGCGCAGCTGCACCCGGGTCTGGTCGAATTCGATGCCGTCGCCCTGCGTGCTCCAGGCCTCCATGACGCCGTCCAGCGTGCGCGTCGTGTACAGCGCGATGGCCATGTAGATGCTGCTGCCCTGGCGCGGCAGCGCCCGGCCCTTCTTCCAGCCGCTGCTTTCCCAGGCGCGGCGCTGGTAGGCCGTGTTGTTGGCATGGATGTCGAACACGTCGGCGAGCTGCGAACTGAAGAACAGGCCGCGGCCCGTGTGGGCGTCGGGCGCGCTGGTCAGCCGCCCCTTGCTCAGCTCCAGCATCGCGTGTTGCGGGTCTTCCAGGTCAAAGGCGGTGCAGATCTTGTCGAACACGCCGCAGCCGTCGTCGCTGACCAGCAGCTGCACGTGAGTGGGCGTCTGGCGCAGCGACACGGTGACGCTGCTGCCGCCGGAATGGTCGGCCGCGTTGTTGACCAGCTCGGTGAAGCCGTGCTGCACCATGCGCTCGACATGCCGGGGCAGCGCGAAGTGGGGCGCGAAGTCGCGCTGCCAGGGCAGGTCTTCCTGCAGGCCGTAGAGCGTGTAGCTGCGCGCCACCTGGCGCAGGCCGCCGGGCGAGAACACAGGGCGGCGGCCGGTGCCGGAGCGGGTCAGCCAGCCGGCGTCCACCAGCCGCTTCAGCGCCGCCATCGCCGCACGGTGGCTGGCCCCCGTGCGTTCCTCGATGTGGGTGGCCAAATCGTGCGAATGCTCGCTCGCGGCGGCCGTGATCCAGTTCGTCAGGTGGTCGAACACCAGTCTCGTCATGAGCGCGCATTGTGATGACTACTTCAACCGCGGGGGGTGGGGTCGCTACCGACTCCATAGAATCCCCAACCAGTTACGACGCGGTTACCAACTACGGTGGGAGCCGCAGTCGGCCC
Source organism: Roseateles sp. P1_C6 (assembly GCF_056406315.1). Lineage (NCBI taxonomy): Bacteria > Pseudomonadati > Pseudomonadota > Betaproteobacteria > Burkholderiales > Sphaerotilaceae > Roseateles > Roseateles sp. P1_C6. Next base: position 166,532 of record NZ_JBFUAK010000010.1, on the reverse strand, counting down.
AGATTTCCAACTCCACCGGGGAATTCCCATGCCTCTCGTCTCCATGCGCCAGTTGCTGGACCACGCCGCTGAAAACGGCTACGGCATCCCAGCCTTCAACGTCAACAACCTGGAGCAGGTGCAGGCCGTCATGGCCGCGGCCGACGAAGTCGGCGCGCCAGTCATCCTGCAGGCCAGCGCTGGCGCCCGCAAATACGCCGGCGAGCCCTTCATCAAGCACTTGATCCAGGCCGCCTGCGAGGCCTTCCCGCACATCCCGCTGGTCATGCACCAGGACCACGGCACCAGCCCCAAGATCTGTGCCGGCGCCATCGACCTGGGTTTCGGCTCCGTGATGATGGACGGCTCGCTGCTGGAAGACGGCAAGACGCCGGCCTCCTTCGAATACAACATGGAAGTCACCCGCAAGGTCGTCGAGATGGCGCACCAGGTCGGCGTGACCGTCGAAGGCGAACTGGGCTGCCTGGGCAACCTGGAAACCGGTGAAGCCGGCGAGGAAGACGGCATCGGCGCCGAAGGCAAGCTGGACCACAGCCAGATGCTGACCGACCCCGAGGAAGCCGCCGTGTTCGTCAAGGCGACGCAGCTGGACGCGCTGGCCATCGCCATCGGCACCAGCCACGGCGCCTACAAGTTCAGCCGCAAGCCCACCGGCGACATCCTGGCCATCGGCCGCGTGAAGGAGATCCACGCGCGCATCCCCAACACCCACCTGGTCATGCACGGTTCGTCCAGCGTGCCGCAGGACTTGCTGGCCATCATCAACCAGTACGGCGGCAAGATGAAGGAGACCTTCGGCGTGCCGGTCGAGGAGATCCAGGAAGCCATCAAGCATGGCGTGCGCAAGATCAACATCGACACCGACATCCGCCTGGCGATGACGGGCGCGGTGCGCAAGTTCCTGGCCGAGAACCCCGACAAGTTCGATGCCCGCGAATGGCTCAAGCCGGCGCGCGAGGCCGCCAAGGTCATCGCCAAGCAGCGCTACATGCAGTTCGGCTGCGAAGGCCAGGCCGGCAAGATCAAGGGCCGCACGCTGGCCGACATCGCCGGCGCCTATGCCCGCGGCGAACTGGCCCAGAAGGTCCAGTGACGGGTGCAGTGACCCGTCACTGCTTCACCTACGGCTCGCTGATGTGGGCCGACATCATGGCCCGCGTCTGCGGGCATGAGTTCGCCAGCGGGCCCGCCTCGCTGGCGGGCCACGCGCGCCACCCGGTGCGCGGCCAGGACTATCCCGGGCTGCTGGCCGCGCCGGGCGGCGTGGTGCCAGGGCGGCTTTATCGCGACGTTGATGCCGCGGCCTGGGCGCGGCTCGATGCGTTCGAAGGCGAGCAGTACGAGCGGGTTGACGTGACCGTGGCGCTGCCCGATGGCTCAGCGCTGCCGGCCCAGGTCTACCGCTTCCGCGCCGAATTCGCGCAGCGCCTGCTGCCCGGCGACTGGGACGCCGAGGCGTTTGCGCGCGAGGGCCGCGAGCGGTTCATCGCCCGCTACGCCGGCTTCGAACTGCTGAGCCCGCGCTGAAGTCCCGGCAATAAACCACGTTTCAGCGCGAAACACCCCCTGTTCAAGGGGCCACAATGCCCTGACATAACCCTTCTGTAGTTGGGGGCGGGAGCATGAGATGGACGAGCTGACGGGAATCGTCGCGCGGGCGGGTTTTCTGCCCCACGGCTATTGCTTCCAATGGTCGCCCGGCCTGCTGTGGACCATGGTGAGCGCCGACCTCTCGATCGCGCTGGCCTACTTCTCCATCCCGCTGGTCATCTTCAGGTACGCGCGCGAGCGGCCGCAGGTCAACCTGGGCAGCCTGGCGACGCTGTTCGCCGTCTTCATCTTCGCCTGCGGCATCACGCATGTGCTGGACGTGTGGACGATCTGGCGGCCCGACTACGAACTGCAGACGGCGGGCAAGGTCTTCACGGCCTGTGCCTCGGTGCTGACAGCCGCCATCGCCTGGCGGCTGATGCCGACCTTGCTGGCGCTGCCCTCCATCGACGAGATGCGCACCGCCAATGAGGCGCTGCGCCGTGAGGTGGACCGCCGCCACAGCGCCGAGGACCACCTGCTCGAGGCGGAGCAAGGCCTGGCCGCGACGCTGTCCGCCATCGACGCCGGCTACATCACGACCGACGGCGAGGGCCGCGTGACGCGCATCAACGCGGCGGCCGAGCGCATCACCGGCTGGCCGGCACGCGAGGCCATCGGCCGCGCCATCTGGGAGGTGTTCGCGCGCGAGGGCACGCCGGCCGACCTGGCCGGGCGCAACCCCATCGCCGTGGTGCGCGACGGCGGCATTCGCCGCCAGGCCGTCTGCATCGCGCGCGACGGCAGCCACCGCCCCGTCGAAGTCCATGCCGACCTGACCCACCATGCCGACGGCCGCGAGCGCGGCGTCGCGCTGGTCTTCCGCGACATCGGCCGGCTGACCGACGCCGAGGCCGAGGTGCGCCGCCTGGCCGCCGTCGTCGAGTCCTCGGCCGATGCCATCATCGTCAAGACGCCTGAGGGCCGCATCACGAACTGGAACGCCGCGGCCGAGCAGATGTTCGGCTACACGGCCGCGGAAGCCGTCGGTCAGCCGGTGCAGATGCTGATCCCGCCCGAGCGCGAGGCCGAGGAGATGCGCATCATCACCAACCTCGTCCAGGGCCAGCAGGTGCCGCCGTTCCGCACCGTGCGCATCGCCAAGGACGGCCGGCGGCTGGAGATCTCGGCCCAGGTCTCGCCGCTGCGCGACGCAGCAGGCCGCATCGTCGGCGGCGTCAATTCGATGCGTGACCTGACCCACCAGCGCCAGATCGAGGCAGCGCTGCGCCAGAGCGAGGCGCGGCTGCGCTTCGCCCTGGAGTCGGCGGCCATCGGCGACTGGGAGATGGAGCTGGACAGCGGCCAGATCCACCGCTCGCGCCGCTATGACCAATGCTTCGGCCTGCCCGATGCCGCCGAGCTGTGGGACCGCGCGCGCATGCTGGCTGCCGTGCATGCCGAGGACCGCGCGATGGTCGAGACCGGCCTGGAGGCGCTGCCGCAGGCCCACCTGCCCTGGCATGCCGAGTTCCGTGTCGTCTGGCCCGACGACAGCCAGCACTGGCTGCGCATGGACGCCCGCGTCACGCGCGACGACACCGGTCTGGCGCGGCTGGTCGGCATCGTCGCCGACGTCACCGCGATGCGCACCGCCGAGCAGGCGCGCCAGCAGTCCACGTGGCTGGCCGCCGAGAACCGCCGTGTGCAGGAGAGCAGCCGCCTCAAGAGCCTGTTCCTGGCCAACATGTCGCACGAGCTGCGCACGCCGCTGAATGCCGTCATCGGCTTTGCCGACCTGCTGAACATGAGCAACCAGCCGCTGGATTCGCCACGCCAGCGCGAATGGCTGCAGCACATCGCCAGCAGCGGCCGGCACCTGCTGAACATGATCAACGACGTGCTGGACCTGTCCAAGATCGAGGCCGGCAAGATGGACTTCCATCCGGAACCGGTCAGCCTGCCCGCCATCGTCGACGACGTGATGGCCACCGTCGCCGTGCTGGCCGAGCAGCGGGCGCTGAGCCTGAAGTCGGCCATCGCACCCGAGCTGCGCGACCTCGTGCTGGACCCGGCGCGGCTCAAGCAGGTGCTGCTGAACTACCTGTCCAACGCGATCAAGTTCACGCCCACCGGCGGCCACGTCGAGCTGCGCATGGTGGGCGAAGGGCCACGACTGTGGCGGCTGGAGGTCGAGGACAGCGGCATCGGCATCGCGGCCGACCGCATCAGCCATCTCTTTGTCGAGTTCCAGCAGCTCGACGACGGGCTCACCAAGCGCCACCAGGGCACGGGCCTGGGCCTGGCGTTGACGCGCCGGCTGGTCGAGGCCCAGGGCGGGCGCGTGGGCGTCTACAGCGAGCCCGGCCGGGGCAGCCGCTTCTATGCAGTGCTGCCGCGCCAGCCGCAGGACGCGGAGGCCGACGCAGCGCGGCCCGCGCACCAGCAGCTGGTCGCGCTGCGCGACCACCCGCTGCGCGACGGCGTGGCGCGTGAGTTGTCGCAGGCCGGCGTGGCCGCCGACACCGCGGCCACCGCGGCCGAGGTGCTGCGCCTGGCGCGCGTGCGCCGCTACACGGAGCTGGCCATCGACCTGACCCTGCCCGACTCGCAGGGACTGTCCATGCTGGCGCAGCTGCGCACCAGCGGCCCGTCCATGCACGCCGCCGTCAGGGCGCTGGCGTTGTCGCCGGAGTCCGGCACCGGCGTCGCGTTCTCCGTGGCGGACGTGCTGGCCAAGCCGCTGCGCGGTGCGGCACTGGCGCGCGCGCTAGTGCCGCTGCGCGAGCGCTTCGCGCCCGGTCGGCCGGTGCTGGTCGTGGACGACGAGGTGGCGTCGCGCGAGCTGATGTGCGCCGCGCTGGCGGCCAACGGCATCGAGGCCGTCGCGATGGCTGGCGGTGCCGAGGCGCTCGCCGCGCTGGCGACGCTGCAGCCCGTCGCGTTGGTGCTGGACCTGATGATGCCCGGCGTCGACGGCTTCCAGGTGCTGCACGAGCTGCGCAGCGACCCGCGCTGGGCGGAGCTGCCCGTTATCGTCTGGACCGCGCTGGCGCTGACCGCCGAGGACATCGAGGCGCTGACCCGCTCGGCCGCGTCCATTGCCGGCAGCCAGGCCCCCCGGCAACTGGCCGACGTGCGCGACGCGCTGCTGCGCGCCGCCAGCGAGGACCGTCGCGGCCGCCGCGCGGCCGCCCCCACCGACCCCGCCACCGGCAGCTGAGCATGGCGGGCGAACGCATCCTCGTCATCGACGACAACCAGCTCAACCTCGACCTGGCGCAGTACGTGCTGGAGGCCGACGGCTTCCAGGTCGACCGCGCGCTGAGCGTGGACGAAGCCTGGGCCCGGCTGCGCGCCTACCGGCCCGACCTCGTGCTGGTCGACATCCAGCTGCCCGACACCGACGGCCTGACCCTGACGCGCGCCATCAAGGCCACGCCGGGCCTGTCCGACATCCCGGTCATCGCGTTCACGGCCTATGCGATGCAGGGCGACGAACAGCGCTTCCTGGCGGCCGGCTGCGACGGCTATCTGGCCAAGCCCATCGACGTGCACAGCTTCGCCGCCGCCGTCAGGCAGTACTTGTGAGCCCCTCGCCCGGTCTCGCCGAGGGGACGGCGATGCTTGTGGCATCGCCCGCAATATCGGAGGAGCGGCACCTAAAATCGCCGCCATGCCCCAAGCCCTCTACGAATCCAGCCTGACTTCCCTGCCGCTGCTTGGCCGCGGCAAGGTCCGTGAGAACTACGCCGTTGGCGACGACCGCATCCTGATGGTCGCCAGCGACCGGCTGTCGGCCTTCGACGTCATCATGGGCGAGCCGATTCCCGGCAAGGGCGCGCTGCTGACCAAGATGGCGCTGTTCTGGTTCGACAAGCTGGAGGGCATCGTCCCCAACCACCTGACTGGTGAAGACCCGCTGTCCGTCGTCACCGCTGCCGAACGCGCGCAGCTGCAGGACCGCACGATGCTGGTCAAGCGCCTGAAGCCGCTGCCCATCGAGGCCGTCGTGCGCGGCTACCTGGCCGGCAGCGGCTGGGCCGAGTACCAGGCCAGCGGCAGCGTCTGCGGCGTCAAGCTGCCCGTCAGCCTGCGCAACGCCGACAAGCTGCCCGCGCCCATCTTCACGCCGGCCACCAAGGCCGAGATGGGTGACCACGACGAGAACATCTCCTTCGAGCAGGCGGCCGCCATCATCGGCCTGGAGCTGGCTGCGCGCGTGCGCGACATCTCCATCCAGCTCTACCAGCGCGCTGCCGATTTCGCGCTGACCAAGGGCATCATCATTGCCGACACCAAGTTCGAGTTCGGCCTGGATGCCGACGGCACGCTGACGCTGATGGACGAGGTGCTGACGCCCGACTCCTCGCGCTACTGGCCCGTCGAAAGCTATGCACCGGGCAGCAACCCGCCCAGCTACGACAAGCAGTTCGTGCGCGACTGGCTGGAGCAGGCCACCGTCGATGGCAAGCCCTGGGGCAAGACGGCGCCCGCACCGGCACTGCCGGCCGAGGTCGTCGCCAAGACCCTGCAGAAGTACGAAGAAGCGCTGCAGCGACTGACCGCATGAACGTGCGCCTGCGCAGCCGGCTGGCCCAGCGACTGGACGGCGAGATCGCCGCCGTCGCGGCGATGCCGGCGCGCGCAGCCGTGTTGCAGGTGCAGCGCGCCATCCTGTGGCTGCGCCATGGCCGCGAGGCCGAGGCGCGCGAGGCGCTGGATGCGCTGCATGTGCGCGCGCTGGTGCACCCGCGCATCGAGCTGGCCGCCTGGCTGCATCTGGCCGAAGGGCTGATGGCTTATTTCGGCGCCTTTGGCGGCGACGCGCGCGACCGCGTGCGCCGGGCCCGCGTGGTCGCCAACGCCGCGAACCTGCCGGCTCTGCAGGCCCTGGCCGATGCCTGGCTGGCGCAGATGGACTTTGTCGGCCGCGACATCGAGGGCCTCATCGACCATGCGCAGGCCGCGCTCGCCGTGCTGCAGCCCACCGACCACACGGCCACCTACCGCGTTGCCACGGCGCTGGCCTCGGCCTGGAGCCTGGCGGCCGGCGAGGCGGCCGCATCACCTTGGTACGGCTGGGCGCGCCAGCACGCCATCGCCGAGGGCGACGATGCGGGCCTCGCGGCGCTGCTCTACAACCAGACGCAGATGCGCGCGCTGCGCATCCGCCACGCGGCGCTGGCCGGCGAGCCCGGCGAGGCGCCGGCCGCGCTGCTGGGCATCGAATCCATCGGCCATTACGACGACGCCGTCGGCGGCTCGGCGCGCGCCGACCTGACGCCGCTGCTGCGCGGCCAGTTGCTGACCGTGCAGGGCAGCTTCGCCGAGGCCGCCGTGCTGCTGCAGGCCCAGCTGCCCGCCGCGATGGCCGCCGGCCTGGCGCGCCTGGGCGGCAGCCTGCTGGCCGACCTGGCCTGGTGCTGGGCCAACACCGGCGACGCGCTGCGCGCCCGGGCGCTGGCCGACCAGGCCGCCACCGAAGTGCTGGCCGAGGACGAGACCTGCTGCGACATCGACGAGCTGGCCGCGCTGCACGCCCGCCTCGCCCAGGTCTACGCCAAGCTGCGCGAAGACACGCTCGCCGCGCGCCAGGCCGACCTGGCCACCGCCGCCTGGGGCCGGGATGCCCAGCAACGGCGCGACTGGGCCGAGCGCCTGACAGCGGCCGGCCTGGGAACTCCGCCACGCTGAGGCCGGTTTTCCCGGCTGTCAGGCCCGGGTGGCTGCGTTACCCTCGCCCGCCATGACCGCCGACGCCTCTGCCGACGATTCCGTCAACGCCCTGCCCCCGGGGACCCGCTTCGGCGAGCTCGAGATCCTCGGCACGCTGGGCGTGGGCGGCTTCGGCATCGTCTACCTGGCGCGCGACCACTCGCTGGAGCGCGAGGTGGCGATCAAGGAGTACATGCCCAGCCAGTTCGCGCAGCGCGACGGGCGCTCGCAGGTGTCGGTGCGTTCCCTGTCCATGCGCGAGACCTTCGACCTGGGCCGGCGCAGCTTCGTCAACGAGGCCAAGCTGCTGGCCCGCTTCGACCACCCGTCGCTGCTCAAGGTCTACCGCTTCTGGGAGGCCAACGGCACCGCCTACATGGCCATGCCGCGCCTGGTCGGCAAGAACCTGCGCGACGCGCGCAAGGCCCAGACCACGCCGCCGCCCGAGGCCTGGGCGCGGCGCATCTTCGACGCCGTGCTGGGCGGGCTGGAGGCGTTGCACGCGCAGCAGGTCTGGCACCGCGACGTCGCGCCCGACAACATTTTCCTGCCGGCCGACGGCAGCCCGCCCATCCTGCTGGACTTCGGCGCCGCCCGCCAGGCCATTGGCGACCGCACCCAGGTCTTCACGGCCATCCTCAAGCCCAGCTTCGCGCCCATCGAGCAGTACGCCGAGGCCGCCAGCCTGAAGCAGGGCCCGTGGACCGACTTCTATGCGCTCGCCGCCGTCATGCACGAGCTGCTGACCGGCCGCCCGCCGCCGCCCTGCACGGCGCGCGCGATGGGTGACGAGCTGGCGCCGCTGCACGTCGAAGGCTATTCGCCCGGCTTCCTGGCCGCGCTGGACTGGGCGCTGCGCGTGCCGCCGCACCAACGCCCGCCCAGCGCCGCCGCGTGGCGCGAGGTGTTGGAAGGCCGTGCCGCCGTGCCGCCGCCCCAGGCCGCGCCGCCGCGCCCGTCGGCGCCGCGACCGGCGCCCACGGCACCCACGCCGCTGGACATCGAGTTCGCCGACACCGTGCAGGCCATGCCCGAGGACATGTTCCCGCCCGCGTCACCGGCTTCCACGGCCGCCAAGCCGGCCCGTCTCCGTGGCGGGCTGCTGATCGCGGCCGGCGTGTTGGCCGTGCTGCTGCTGGGCCTGTTCATCGTCCAGCTGCGCGACAACATGGCCAAGCATGCGCCGCCACCACCGGCGGAGGCCGCCGCCTCCACCGCGGCGGCACCGCCGGTCGTGCCGGAACCCGTGGCTTCGGCGCCCGCCAGCGCACCGCTGGTCGTTGTTGAATTGCCCGCCTCGGCGCCGCTCGCCAAGGCCACGCCGGCTTCCGCGCCGGCCAGCGCGCTGTCGCGCACACCGTCGCAGCCGGCCTCGGCGTCACCGCGTCGCGATGGCGCGCTCAAGCCCATCCTGACCGAGAAGGCCGGCGAATTCCGCCCCGTGCCGCGCAGCCCGGTGTTCGCGGCGCCCGAGCCGGCCGCGCCCACCACGGCGGCGTCCACCCAGGCGGTGCCCGCGTCCACGGCCGCGGCCGAGCCGCGCACGGCGGCGGAAGCCTGCGGCAGCCGCGTGCTGCTGGCGCGCGTCTGGTGCATAGACCGGCAGTGCGAGAAGCCGCAGTTCCGCGGCGACCCCGAATGCGTGCGGCTGCGCGAGATGCGCGAGCAGCGCAACAGCCATCGCGACGTGCCCTGAGCGGGCAGGGCGCCGCTCAGGCGGACGTCGCCGCCGTCAGAACAGCGCCATCGACAGCTTGCGTCGGTAGCTGTCGATCAGCGGGTCGCTGTGCACGACGGCGGCCTTGCCGGCCAGCTCCAGCGTGCCGCTCTTGGCCTCGGCGGCCGGCTTGGGTGCCGGCTTGGTCAGCAGCTCCAGGATGGCGACATAGGCCTTGCGCGCGGCTTCGCCGTTCCAGGCCTTGTCGCGCATGATGATTTCCAGCAACTCGTCCATCGCCTCGGTGAAGCGCTGGCCGGCCAGGTGCGTCTGCGCCAGCGTGAAGCGGGCGTCGAAGTCGCGCTTGTTGGCGGCGATGGCCGTTTGCAGCGCGGCGGGGTCGGCCGCGGCGGCGGCCTCGGTGGCGACCAGCCAGGTGGCCAGCGCGGCCAGGCGCGGTGCGGGCGTCAGCGTGTCGGCGGCCCGGGCGGCCACGGGCGCGAACGCCTCGCGGGCTTCGGGCACCAGGCCCAGCTCCAGCAGCGCCTTCACATAGTCGAAGCGGGCCGCGTCGTTGGCCGGGTCGGTCTGCACCGCGTGCGCGAGCTTCTGCAGCGCAGTCTCCAGGTCGCCTTCGGCCATCAGCTCCTCGGCCTCTGCCACGTCCGCCTGCGCCTCCAGCATCTCGCCGGGCGGCACATGCTTGTCCAGGAACTCGCGGATCTGCGCCTCGGGGATGGCGCCAACGAAGCCGTCCACCGGCTGGCCGCCGGCGAACATCACGCAGAACGGGATGGAGCGCACGCCGAACATCTGGCTCAGCTGCGTGGCGATCTCGGGCACGTCGTCGCTGTTCAGCTTGGCCAGCGTGAAGCGGCCGCCGTAGGCCTCCTCCAGTTTTTCCAGCATGGGGCCCAGCGTGCGGCAGGGGCCGCACCACGGCGCCCAGATGTCCAGCAGCACGGGCTGGGTCTGGGAGGCGACGATGAGTTCGGCTTCGAAGTTCTGGAGGGTGATGTCGATCATGGCGGCGAAATAAGGGGCCTGGAGGGAGGTGGAGACTCGGCTTCTACAATTCAAGGCTTTTCTGAGCCCCGGAGCGCGCTTTGTCCACGTCAGCCCCCAAGAACCCGGATGCCGTCATCGGCATCGTCATGGGCTCCAGCAGTGACTGGGAAACGATGAAGCAGGCGGCCGAGATTCTGACCGAGTTCGGGGTCGGCTTCGACGCCAGGGTCGTGTCGGCCCACCGCATGCCCGACGAGATGTTTGCTTACGCGGAGGCCGCCGCCGGCCGCGGGCTGAAGGCCATCATCGCCGGCGCCGGCGGCGCGGCCCACCTGCCGGGCATGCTGGCAGCGAAGACGACGGTGCCCGTGCTGGGCGTGCCGGTCGCCAGCCGGCACCTGCAAGGCGTCGATTCGCTGCACTCCATCGTGCAGATGCCCAAGGGCATCCCGGTCGCGACGTTTGCGATTGGCAATGCCGGCGCGGCCAACGCGGCGCTGTTCGCGGTGGCGATGCTGGCGACGGGGGACGCGGCGCTGCTGGCCAAGCTGAATGCCTTCCGCGCCCGCCAGACGGCCGTGGCGCAGGCGATGACCGAGGAACTTCGCTGATGCCAGCCCTGCTCCCCGGCACCGCGACGCTCGGTGTCCTTGGCGGCGGCCAGCTGGGCCGCATGTTCGTGCACGCCGCGCAGGCCTTGGGCTATCGCTGCGTCGTGCTGGACCCGGACGTGATCAGCCCGGCCGGCGCCGTGGCCGAGCAGCATGTGAAGGCCGACTACCTGGATTCCTTTGGCCTGGCCCAGCTGGCGCGCGACTGCGACGCCATCACGACCGAGTTCGAGAACGTGCCGGCGCTGGCGCTGGAGACGCTGGCCGGCATGCGTACCGTCGCGCCGTCGGGCGCGTCGGTGGCCGTCTGCCAGGACCGCGCCGTCGAAAAGGCGCATTTCGAAGCGGCCGGTGTGCCCTGCGCGCCGCACGCCGTCATCACCAACGAGATCGAGCTGGCCGCCATCGACCCGGCCCTGCTGCCCGGCATCCTGAAGACCAGCCGCATGGGCTACGACGGCAAGGGCCAGGTGCGCGTGGCCACGGCCGCCGAGCTGGCCGACGCCTGGGCGGACCTGAAGCAGGTGCCCTGCGTGCTGGAGCAACTGCTGCCGCTGAAGGCCGAGTTGAGCGTGCTGGTCGCGCGCGGCGCGGACGGGCAGCTGGTGAACTTCCCCGTGCAGCAGAACCTGCACCGCGGCGGCATCCTGGCCGTCACCGAGGTGCCGGCCAGGGCCGTGCCGGCGGACGTGCAGCAGCAGGCCGTCACGGCGGCCCGCCAGGTGGCCGAGGCGCTGGCCTACGTCGGCGTGCTGTGCATCGAGTTCTTCTGGCTGCAGGACGGCCGCCTGGTCGTCAACGAGATGGCGCCGCGCCCGCACAACTCCGGCCACTGGACGATGAATGGCGCGGACGTGTCGCAGTTCGAGCTGCAGGTGAGGGCGCTGGCCGGCCTGCCGCTGCCGTCGCCGCGCCAGCATTCGGCGTCGGTCATGCTGAACCTGCTGGGCGACCTCTGGTTCTCCGACGAAGGCGGCCCGACGCCGCCGGCCTGGGACCGCGTGCTGGCGCTGCCGGGCACGCACCTGCATCTGTACGGCAAGGCTGATGCGCGCCATGGCCGCAAGATGGGCCACCTGAACATCACGGCCGAGACGCCCGAAGGCGCGCATGCCGTCGCCGTGCAGGCTGCGGCCCTGCTGGGTCTGCCCGCCGAGTTCTGATGCTCCTGCTGCCCGGCAACGATCCTGAAGCCGTCCAGGCCGCCGCACAGCGGCTGGCCGACGGCGACTTGCTGGGCCTGCCGACCGAGACCGTCTACGGCCTGGCCGCGCGGGCCGACCGTGACGACGCCGTCGCCAAGATCTTTGCCGCCAAGGGCCGGCCCAGCGACCACCCGCTGATCGTCCACGTGCTGGACGCCGCCGGCGCCGAGCCCTTCGCCGACCACCTGCCCGCCATGGCGCGCCGCCTGATGGACGCCTTCTGGCCGGGGCCGCTGACCGTCATCGTGCCGCGCAAGGCCGGCGTCGCGCAGGCGGCGGCCGGCGGCCAGGCGACGGTGGCGCTGCGCGCGCCGGCCCATCCGGTCGCCCGCGCCGTGCTGGCGGCCGCGCGCGAGCTGGGCGTGCAGGGCGTGGCGGCGCCGAGCGCCAACCGCTTCGGCCGCGTCAGCCCGACGCTGGCCCGCCACGTCGTCGAGGAATTCGGGCCTGAGCTGATGGTGCTGGACGGCGGCGCCTGCGAGGTGGGCATCGAATCCAGCATCGTCGACTGCAGCCGCATGCGCCCCGCGCTGCTGCGCCCCGGACTGATCAGCCGCGCCCGCATCGAGGCGGCGCTGGGCGAGACGCTGGCTGAAGCCGACGCGGCGGCGCCCAAGGCCTCGGGCACGCTGGCCGCCCACTACGCGCCGACCGCGCGCGTGCGGCTGCTGGACGCCGCCAGCCTGGCTTTACGTTTTGCCACCATGGCGGCCAGCGGGGGCCTGGAAGGGGTGGCGGTATATTCACGCGCCCAGTTGCCGGCGTGGCGCTGGCAGGCCCTGCCGGCGGACCCGGCGGCAGCGGCCCACGAATTGTTCGCGGTGCTGCGCCTTCTGGATGCGGCCGGCGCCCGCGAGATCTGGGTCGAGGCACCGCCGCGCGACCCTGCCTGGGATGGTGTGCGCGACCGGCTCAGCCGGGCCGCCGCCGCCTTCACCGATTGAGTTTTCCTGTCCTGAGTTGATCGTCATGCAACGTGTTGTCTCCCAGAAACTGAAGCGCGGCCTCGTCATGGCCGCAGCGGCCGCGTTGATTGCCGGTTGCGGCGGCGGGGGCACCTCGCAGATCGAGCCCTTTGCACCCAACCGTGTCATCGCCTTCGGCGACGAGAGCGGCACCATCCTGCAAAGTGGCAAGAAGTACACGATCAACGGCCTGAACGCCGACACCAAGCTGGTCGACTGCAAGCTCAGCCCCGTCTGGAGCCAGCTCCTGTCCAGCGGCTTCGGCTTCGTCTACCCGCAGTGCAACACCGACTTCGTCGCGCTGCCGCAGGGCATCATGTACGCGACGCTGGGCGCCAAGGTCGCGGACGTGCGCGACAAGATCGACCAGCACTTGTCCAACGACGGCTTCGGCCCCAAGGACATCGTCGGCATCAATGTCGGCGTCAACGACATCATCGAGCTGTACCGCCAGTTCCCGGCCGTGAGCCGCGACTCGCTGATCAACGAGGCCAAGGCGCGCGGCAAGCTGCTGGCCGAGCAGGCCAACCGCATCGCCAACGCCAATGGCCGGGTGGTGATCTCGACGATCTTCGACGTGGGCCTGACGCCCTTCGGCCAGAAGGAGAAGGAGCAGCAGACGGACATCGACCGCGCCATCTTCCTGGACGAGCTCAGCGGTGCCTTCAACATCTCGTTGCGCCTGAACCTGCTGAACGACGGCCGCCTGATCGGCCTGGTGCTGGTCGACGAGACCATCCAGCAGATTGCCCGCTTCCCGGCGGCCTTCGGCTACAGCGACGTGACGCGGGCGGCCTGCCGCACGGACGTGGCGCCCCAGGACTGCACGACCGAGACGCTGCTGACCGACGCCAACCCGACGCAGTGGCTGTGGGCCGGTGACACGCTGCTGGGCCCTTCGGCGCAGCAGCGCATCGGCACGCTGTTCCTTTCGCGCGCCAAGAACAACCCGTTCTGAAGACCGCCGACGGCGGCCTGCTCAGGCCGTCGTCGTGCGCAGCTCGCGGCGCAGGATCTTGCCGACGTTGCTCTTGGGCAGCTCGTCGCGGAACTCGATGAACCGGGGCCGCTTGTAGGCTGTCATCTGCGCGGCGCAGTAGCTGGCCAGGTCTTCCTCGGCCAGCGCCGGGTCGCTCTTGACGACGAACAGCTTGACCGCCTCGCCGGACTTGGCGTCCGGCACGCCGATGGCGGCGCACTCCAGGACGCCCGGGTGCATGTTGACGACCTGCTCGATCTCGGTCGGGTAGACGTTGAAGCCGCTGACCAGGATCATGTCCTTCTTGCGGTCGACAATGCGCACATAGCCGCGCGTGTCCATGATGCCGATGTCGCCGGTCTTGAAGAAGCCGTCGGCGCACATGACGTTGGCGGTCTCGTCGGGGCGCTTCCAGTAGCCGGCCATGACCTGCGGGCCGCGGATGCAGATCTCGCCGCGCTCGCCGATGGCCACGTCACGGCCGTCGTCGTCGCGGATGGCGATCTCGGTCGACGAGATCGGCAGGCCGATGCTGCCGTTGAAGGCGCGCTGGTCCAGCGGGTTGATGGTGGCGGCCGGTGCGGTCTCCGACAGGCCATAGCCCTCCACGACTGGGCAGCCCGTGACCTTGAGCCACTTCTCGGCCGTGGCCTGCTGCACGGCCATGCCGCCGCCGTTGGAGATGACCAGCTCGGAGAAGTCCAGCCGCGAGAAGCCCGGCTCGGCGGCCAGCGCGTTGAACAGCGTGTTGACGGCCGGGAAGATGTGGATCTTGTGGCCGCGCAGCGTCTCGATGAAGCCGGGGATGTCGCGCGGGTTGGGCACCAGGATGTTGAGGTGACCCATGCGCGCGCCGAGCATGAAGCAGGCCGTCAGCGCGAAGATGTGATACAGCGGCAGCGCACAGACGTTGGTGAACTGCATGTTCTGGTCGGGCAGCTTGGCCAGCATGGGCTGGAACCAGGCCTCGACCTGCAGGATGTTGGCGACGATGTTGCGGTGCAGCAGCGTGGCGCCCTTGGACAGGCCGGTCGTGCCGCCGGTGTATTGCAGGAAGGCGACGTCGTCGGGGCCCAGCTCGGGCTTCTTCAGCGTCAGACGGTCGCCATGGCGCAGCGCCTCGTTGAAGCGCACGACGGTGCAGCCGCCGCCCACGGGCAGCCGGAACTCCGGCACCATCTTCTTCAGGTGGCGCACGGCGAAGTTGATCAGCGGGCCCTTCCACCAGTTCAGCAGGTCGCCCATGGAGGCCAGCACGACATGCTTCACATCGGTGGCGGCGATGACCTCGGACAGCGTGTGCGCGAAGTTCTCCAGCACGATGATGGCGCGCGCGCCCGAGTCCTTGAGCTGGTGCTCCAGCTCGCGCGGCGTGTACAGCGGGTTCACGTTCACGACGACGAAGCCGGCGCGCAGGATGGCCGCGATCGCGACGCCGTACTGCAGCAGGTTGGGCATCATGATGGCGACGCGGTCGCCCTGCTTCAGGCCTTGGGCCTGCAGCCAGGCGCCCAGCTGCAGCGACAGCGCGTCGATCTCGGCGAAGCGCATGCGCTGGCCCATGCAGATGGCGGCGTCGCGCTGGGCATGCTTGCGGAAGGCCTCGTTCAGCAGGTCGACCAGCGAGCCGTAGATGCTGGCGTCGATCTGTGCCGGCACGCCGGCCGGATAGCTGGCCAGCCAGGGTTTGTCGCGTGAGCTCAGGACAGGGGCGTCATCCAGGGTGGCAACGGCGGCGGTCATCGGCAGGCCTCGGCGAGAGAAGGTCTCTGATCTTGGTGGTCGCCGTGTCACTCGCCTAGGGGACTTGCCCTACGTCGCGGCTGTGACAGGAAGTAGCTCAACCGCCGTTGAAGAGCGAGCGCGCCAGCGCCTCCTCGCGCTGCTTCACGGTGGCCAGGAACTCGCCCGCGCCACGCATCGCGCGGAAGGTGTCGAAGCCGCTTTCGAGAAAGTTCTGCAGCGCGCCCAGACCGGCCATCTGCGCGGGGCCGCGCATCAGCTTCAGCGTCTGGCGCAACAGCGGCTTGCGCGTCAGCTTGTCCAGCGATTCACCGACGGCCATCGTCAGGTCGATCTGGCGTTGGCGCGAGGCCGGCTCGCCGCAGGCGCGCCAGGCGATGCCGTACTCGACGGGCGTGATGTCGGGTGACAGCAGGTGGTCGGCCATGCGCGTGTCCAGGTGCTCGGACAGCGCGTGCAGGCGCGCCAGTTTGGCAACGGTGTCGACGACCTCGGCCGGGAACAGCCGCGTCAGCGTCGGCACGACGCGGGCGAACTGCGCATCACGCTGGCGGTAGTCGCCGGGGCCGTACAGCTCCTGCAGGAAGAAGCGCGTCGCGGCTTCGTAGCGCGGGTTGGCCAGCAGGTCGGCGTAGGTCTGCGCAAAGCGGCGCTGCTGGTAGGTCTTGAGCGCCTGGACACGCGCGTCGAGATCGGGCTCGACCGCACGGCGGGCGCGCTCGGCGTCGACGGCGCGCAGTTCCTTCAGCAGCGATTCGGCACTCAGTTCATCCATGGGGCGCTGACATTCTGCCGCTTAGACTGGGCTGATGAATGGGAGGCTGCAGAGGATCTGGATCATCGTGCGCCTGGTGCTTGCACTGGCGGTGGGTTGGTGCGTCGGCTGGGTTTGGGGGCTGTTGACCCTCGGCCTGCAGTCCGCCGTGCTGACCTTGGGCTTCGTGCAACTGCGCTGGGTGAACCGGCCGGCGCCGACCTGGGGACAGCTGCTGCGAGCCTGGCGCCGCGAGGTCGTCGCCAGCGAACTGGCGTTCTCCTGGCGCCAGCCCTGGCGCGAATGGGCCGAGCCCGACCACCTGCCGGCCGGTGCCCGGACCGGCGTGCTGCTCGTGCACGGCTTTTCCTGCAACCGCGGGCGCTGGAATGGCTGGATGAAGCGCTTGCGCGCGCATGGCGTGGCGTTCGTGGCGCCGTCGCTGGAGCCGGCCTTCGGCAGCATCGACGCCTATGCCGACGAGATCGAGGCGGGGGTGCACAGGCTCAAAAGCCTGACCGGCCGCATGCCGGTGCTTTGCGCGCACAGCATGGGCGGCCTGGCGTTGCGGGCCTGGTGGCGCAAGTACGGCAGCGGTCACACGCCGCCGCGCGCGATCACGCTGGGCTCGCCCCACCAGGGCACGCGCATGGCGGCCATGGGACTGGGCGTCAATGCGGCCCAGATGCGCCAGGGCAGCGACTGGCTGGCCGGGTTGCCGGGCCTGCCCGACGTGGACTGCTTCTGGACGCCCTGCGACCAGGTCGTCAACCCGGCCGAGACGGCCATCCTGCACGGCTCGCGCGCGCACCGGCTGGACGGCGTGGGGCACATGGGCCTGGTCCACTCGGACGAGGCCTGGGCCTGTCTTCAAGAGGCCCTGCGGGCCCCGGACCTCCCGGCCGCTTAGACGGCCTTGGCCGGCTCGTCCTGGGTGTCGGTCAGCACGCCGCGGCGGATCTGATCCAGCTCGATGCTCTCGAACAGCGCCTTGAAGTTGCCTTCGCCGAAGCCCTCGTTGCCCTTGCGCTGGATCAGCTCGAAGAAGATCGGGCCGATCACTTCCTTCGTGAAGATCTGCAGCAGCAGCTCGTTGTCCACGCCCAGGTGGGTCGCGCCGTCGATGAGGATGCGCAGGCGGCGCAGCTCGTCCACGTTCTCGCCGTGGCCCGGCAGGCGCTTGTCGATCAGGTCGAAGTAGGTCTCGATCGTGTCCTGGAACACCACGCCGGTGTTCTTCATGCCCTCGACCGTGCCGTAGATGTCGGTCGTGCCCAGCGCCACGTGCTGGATGCCCTCGCCGTGGTACAGGTCGAGGTACTCGGCGATCTGGCTCTTGTCGTCGCTGCTCTCGTTGATCGGGATGCGGATCTTGCCGCAGGGGCTGGTCATGGCCTTGCTCTTCAGGCCGGTCAGCTTGCCCTCGATGTCGAAGTAGCGCACCTCGCGGAAGTTGAAGAAGCGCTCGTAGAACTCCGACCACTCCTTCATGCGGCCACGGAAGACGTTGTGCGTCAGGTGGTCGATCTCGGTGAGGCCATGGCCCACCGGGTTCGGGTCCACCGGCTGGCCTTGCGCGTCCAGCACGGGCACGAAGTCCACGTCGTAGATGGAGATGTTGCCGATGGCGCCGGCGGCTGCGCCGCCCTTGCCCTGCCAGCGGTCGACGAAGTAGATCAGCGAGTCGCCGATGCCCTTGATGGCTGGGATGTTCAGCTCCATCGGACCGGCCTTGTTGTCAAAGCCCCAGGCGCCCAGCTCCAGCGCACGCTTGTAGGCGTGGCCGGCGTCCTGCACGCGGAAGGCGATGGCGCAGATGGACGGGCCGTGCAGGCGCGCGAAGCGCTGCGCGAACGAGTCCGTCTCGGCGTTGATGATGAAGTTGACGCCGCCCTGGCGGTACAGCGTGACGTTCTTGTGGCGGTGCTTGGCCACGGCCTGGAAGCCCATGGTCTGGAACAGCGCGCCCAGGCCGGCCGGGTCCGGCGCGGCGAATTCGATGAACTCGAACCCATCGGTGCCCATCGGGTTGTCCCAGGGGGTGAACTTGGCCATGTCTGCCTCGCGTCGCAATGCTGTGGAAGCTGAAAATTCTGCGGCGCGGGGCTCGCAGTTTTCATGCAAATCCTGGCGCCACTTGTGAGTGAAACGCAGGAATCAGGCGTTCATGGCGAGGGTGGCGCCGGCCATTCGGCCAATCCATAGCCCGCCAGGATCGCCTTGAGCCGCCCGCTCCTGCGCAGCTTCAGCATGCCGTCGCTGAACAGACGGGCGTAGTCCTGCGCCTTGGGGTGCTTGGGGGAGATCGCCATGTAGGCATAGCTGGGCGCTTCGCAGCCTGCGCTGCGGGCCTGCAGCGCCGGCTGCTGCTTGACCGTGTAGGCGACGAGGTTCTCCTCCTCGATGAAGCCGTCCATGCGGCCCATTCGCAGCCGGCGCAGCATGCGCTCGGTCAGGCCGTCGCCGGTGTGGACCTCGAAGCGCTTGGGCTCGGCTTTGATCGCGGTATCCAGCGCGGCGCCGTAGGAGTAGTCGCGGATGACGCCCACATGCGCCAGCTCCGCCAGGCTGGCCACGCCGTGGTAGCTCCAGCGGTTGTCTGCGGCCACGTAGACGCAGTAGCGGTTGCGCGAGATCGGCTGCGCCGGAAAGACGAAGTCCGGCGCCTCGTCGCGGAAGGTGGACGGCGTGGCCGTGTAGACGCCGGCGCGCACGTCCAGCAGCGCGCGGCTGTAGTTCTCGTTGACCAGGCGCACGCGGTGGCCGGCGGCCGTGAAGATCTCGCGCACGATGTCCACCGTGAAGCCCTCCTGCGCGGCGCCGGCCTTGCAGCTGAAGGGGCACCAGTAGTCGGGCGAGGCCAGCACGATCTCGTCCGCGCGCGCCAGCGGCGCCGTCATGAGCAGTACGGCGAGCAGCAGGATCGCCAGGCGGCGGGCGGTGGAAGCGTTCACGGGCGTTCAAGACTGTAGGCGGCCACCGCGCCGGGAGGCTGCACAATTTCCCGCATGGACGCCCCCACCGAGCTCGACGCCATCGACCGCCGCATCCTGCGTGCGCTGCAGGCCGACGGCCGCCTGACCTATGACGCCCTCGCCGCCGAGGCCGGGCTGTCGTCCTCCGCCGTGCTGCGCCGCGTGCGCCGGCTGGAGGAGGCCGGCGTCATCGCCGCGTATGTGGCGCTGGTTCCGCCCGAGCGCATCGGCCTGGGCCTCACGGCCTACCTGAACGTGCGGCTTGAAAAGCAGACCGACAACCCGCTGCGCAACCCGCGCGACCTGTTCCGCGCCGCTGTGCAGACCTGGCCCGAGGTCGTTGAATGCGCAGCGCTGACCGGCGAGATGGACTACCTGCTGCGCGTGCTGGTGCAGGACATGCAGCACTACGCCCGCTTCATCAGCGACACGCTGCTCAAGCACCCCAGCGTGCAGGACTGCAAGACCAGCTTCGTGCTGGAGCGGCTGAAGAACACGACGGCCGTGCCCGTCTGACGTCGGCCGCCGCGGTTGCGGCGGTTCGTCGATTCTTCGCCGAGCGCGTGGCGATTGAACCTCGCCGCGGGCGGGCGGCACTCACCGGCCATGACGGTCGTCAGCAGCGCCCTCCCGCCAGCCTCGGTGCCAGATGCCGCCGAGCTGCTCGCCTGGCTGCCGCGGCTGCGCCGCTATGCGCGCGCACTGCGGCGTAACCGCGAAGACGCCGATGACCTCGTGCAGGACACGTTGGAGCGCGCCTGGTCGCGCGCCAGCCTGTGGCACGGCGTGGGCGACATGCGCACCTGGCTGTTCAGCATCATGCACAACCTGCACGTGGACGCACTGCGCCGCGGCCGGCTTGACACGGTGGACCTGGACGAGCACACGCCCGAGGTGCCCGTCGCCGCGACCCAGGGCCAGTCGCTGGCCATGCGCGACCTGGACATGGCACTGGCCACGCTGCCGGCCGAGCAGCGCGAGGTGTTGCTGCTGGTCGGGCTCGAGGGCCTGGCCTATGCCGAGGTGGCGCTGGCGTTGGGCATTCCCATCGGCACGGTGATGTCGCGGCTGTCCCGTGGGCGTGAGCGCCTGCGCGCTGCGCTGGACGGCAGCGTGCGCAGCCCGCGCGTGCCGGCGCTGATCCTTGCGCCGGCGGCCACCCAGCGTCGCGTCGTCGTCCCCGTGCGGCCCGTCGAGGTCTACCTCTCGCCGCGCCCGGCCGTGCGGCCCGCGGCCGCGCTGAACTTCTAGGGGGCCCGGGAATTCGCCGGCCGCCGCCACCGTCCATCCCATGCGGGCCACGTCGGCCCTCACTTTCACCCACAGGAGTTCTGCATGCGCCGTCTTGTTCCCGTCTCCGCAGCCCTCGCGCTGCTCGCCCTGCCGCTGGCCAGCCAGGCCCTCACCAGCATCGACGATGCCAAGGGTGACTTCCTCGCCACCTTCGGCGGCAGCAGCGCCAGTACCGACCTGGACGTGCTGAGCGCCACCGTCACCTACAACGCCGGCGCCGATCTGTTCACGCTGTCGGCGACGATGGACGGCAACGTCGGCAGCACCGCCACGGGCCTGTATGTCTGGGGCGTGAACCGCGGTGCGGGCACGGCCGGCTTCCTGGCCAACGGCATCACCGGCGTGCGCTTTGACCGCGTCATCCTGCTGCGCCCCGACGGCACGGGCACCGTGGCCGGCGCCGGCGCGCTGCCGCTGGGTTCGGTCACCGTCAGTGGCAAGACCATCACGGCCACCGTCAGCGGCAGCCTGCTGCCCAGCACCGGCTTCGGCAAGATGGACTACACCTGGAACCTGTGGCCGCGCAACACCGCCTTCGCGGGTTTCGCCGCGATCTCCGACTTCGCGCCCAACAACGCCAACTTCACGGCCTCGCCGGTGCCCGAGCCGAGCACGGCCATGATGAGCGTGTTGGGATTGGCCGGCCTGCTGGCCTGGCGCCGTCGTCAGTCGAACTCGTGAAGTAGCTTCAGGGCGTGGGACTCGCTGAGGTTGAGCAGCTCAGCGATGTCGTGCAGGTCGTCCGGCACGGCCGCGTCGTCCCAGCCCCGCGCCGTGTGCCTGGCCAGGCGCACGGCCAGATGCACGCAGCGCACCTGCGGGTCGCGCTCGTGCTGGTCGCCGGTGATGCGCGTCAGCAGTTCGGGCAGATGCCAGCGCTTCATCAGCGC
This sequence comes from Roseateles sp. P1_C6, assembly GCF_056406315.1. Classification (NCBI taxonomy): domain Bacteria; kingdom Pseudomonadati; phylum Pseudomonadota; class Betaproteobacteria; order Burkholderiales; family Sphaerotilaceae; genus Roseateles; species Roseateles sp. P1_C6. The sequence continues at coordinate 145,204 of NZ_JBFUAK010000010.1, read as the reverse complement.
CTGTTCCAGGTCGGCCAAGGCGATGCCCAGCACCTGGCGCTGGGCGGCGACGCTGCGCAGTTGGCGGTCGGCTTGCTGCAGGTCGGCGATCTTCAGCGCCAGGTCGGGCGCGTGCACCCACAGCAGCATCTCGGCAAAGTCGTGCAGCAGCGCGGCGCTGTGGATGACGGCGGCGTCGGGGTCGGCGCGGTGGGCCGCAAAGCCCAGCGCATAGCGTGACGCGCGCTCGGCGCGCTGCATGACGCGTGACAGGCCCAGCAGGGCTTCGTCGTGCCCCGCCAGGGCGTCTTCCAGCGTCGGCTGCGGGCCGAAGTCGCGGAAGAAGGGCGTGATGCCCATCAGCACCAGCGCCGCAGTGACCGTTTCGGGCGCGGCCATCAGCCGGCCGCGCTTGAGTTCGCTGGCATGGGCCAGCACCTTCAGCGACATCAACGGGTCGGTGGCGATCATCTCGCCCAGGCCGTTGGCGTCCACGTCGTCCTCGGTCGCGCGCATCTGTTCCAGCGCTTCAGCCGTCTCGGTCAGCACCGGGATCTCGCCGCGTGCAAAGGCGTCCACCCAGGCATCAAGGCTGGGCAGCGGGGCTTGCAGGCGTAGGCGGTCGGACATGGGTCGAATGCTAGGCCTGTGTGGGGTCGCATGCTCGCTGCATGCGACCCCCTTTTCACCGCTATTTGCGGCTCAGTTCACAGGCGCTTGATGCCTTCGAGCTGCGCGCTGAGGCGTCCGTCGACGTAGAGCGCGCCTTCCGGGGCACCGGCCTCGGCATAGAACTCCAGCCGCTTCGGGACGCGGTGGCGGGCGCTCAGTGGCTGGAAGACCAACCAGAACGCACGCGCGGCGCGCTTGATGCGGGCCCAGCGGCGGACCCAGGCTTCGTGGGTTTCAACGGCGTCCAGGGGGCCGCGAAGATCGATCATTCTCATTGGGGGTCTCCTTGGCGCCATGCCGCCCCTCATGAGATGAAGGAGGGCGGCGGCGCTTGCTGTCAGGGGCTGTCGTCGGGGAAGCGGTCGCGCAGCAGTCGTCGCAGTTCGAGGCGGGCTTGCTGGCGTTGGGCGTAGGCGTCTTGCGGGCTCTTGTGGCGGCCGGCCTGGCGATGCAGGGCCGGGGCCACGAGCGGATTGCGCGGTTTGCGCGACTGGATTTGCAGCGGACGCGGAGAGGTGAACTGGGGCATGGCGTACTCCGGTGACGGCCGCTCACGGGCGGCGGGCAATGCAGCGGCTGGACCCGGGATGGGCCAGCGTTTGCGGTGATGCGAGAGGTGCCTGGGGCTTGGCGCGGGCGACAAGCGGGCCGGGCGGTCAGAGGCTATCGGGGTGGGCGACCTCGCCGTGTGCGCGGGACTTCAGCAGCACGACTTGCGCAAATGATAAACAAACGTTGCTCTTGCGCAAGCGGCTTTTATCCAACACCCCTAACCTGGAGGGGCGCGCAAGTCAGGTGACGGACGCGCTCGGCGGCCAGCCGTTCAACGGCTCAGCGCTTCTTGGGCTTGAGCGGCGCGATGCCGGCCTGCAGCCGGCGCCATTCGTCCAGCTCGGCCTGTGGGCTGGGCGCCGGCGGCCTGGGCGGCGGCGGCGCAGGGGTGGTGGTGGGCGTCAACACCTCGCCCAGCAGGTCCAGCAGCCGCGTGCGGGCGCGCTGCGGGTGGCGGCGGTAATAGGTCAGGACGAGTCCGATGATGAAGCGCTCGTCGTCGTCCTGCGGCAGGCTGGGGGAGGTGTCTGCCTGAGAGGGCGCGGCCGCAGCGAAGGCCGGTGCGCTGGCGGGCGGGGCGGCCAGTGCCCCGTGCTCCAGGTCCATCCAGCCCGGCGGCTTGTGGCAGAGCTGTTCGAACTGCCGCGCCAGCCGCTCGCCGATCTGGCGCGAGCGGCCCTTGATCTGGCTCCAGTAGCTGGGCTGGATCTGCAGCCGTTCGGCAAAGCGCCGCTCCAGGCCACGCAAGGTGGCCGCATCGGCATGTTTGACGGTGGCGCTGACGAACTCTTCGAACAGCCGCATCGCGTTGTCCAATCGGATCTGCGCGACGTCGCGGGGGGCGCTGGGCATGGGGTGCAATGATAAATTGTTCTTCACCTCCAGATCTCGCCCGTAGGAGCCCGCCGACCGGGCTGAACTGGCAACTCCTACGGGAATCGGCCCGGGCAACGCCCATATTGGTGTTTTAGGCCGTCAAGGAGATAGACATGCACACCGCCGACAGCACCCTCATCGCGCTGGAAAAGAAGTTCTGGCAATCCATGGTGGACGAGGACACCGACACTGCGCTGGCCATGCTGGCCGAACCCTCCATGATGGTGAGCTCACACGGCGCCATGCAGTTCGACCATGACCAGTACCGCGAGATGGCCGAGAAGGGCAGCATGGTCATCAAGTCGTTCAAGCTCAGCGACATGCAGGTGATGTACCCGAACGACGACACCGCCGTGCTGACCTATCACGCCAAACAGACCATGGCGCAGCGCGGCAAGTCGGAGGAGATCGAGCAGGAGATGGCCGACTCGTCCGTCTGGATGCGCAAGGACGGCGAATGGCGGTGCGTGATGCACACGGAGACCGAGGTCGCCAAGGACGCCGCGAAGCCGGCGGGGAAGAAGAGCAGCGCCGCCGCCAAGAAGGCGGAGCACTGAAGGCCCGCTACTCGCTCTCGTCGCCCGCCTTGTAGGCGCCGACGAGGGCGGCCTGGGTGTTGGGCGGCACGGCCTCGTAGTGCGACAGCAGCAGCGTGTAGCGCCCTTCGCCCGCCGTGATCGCGTTCAGCCGTGACTGGTAGCTGGCCAGCTCCGCCAGCGGCGCCAGCCCCTGCACGACCAGGCTGCCGGGCACCGCGGCGCGCGTGCCGTTGACCTGGCCGCGGCGTGACGCGAGGTCGCCGGTGATGTCGCCAATGCTGTGCTCCGGCGCCGTGATGTCGACCTGCACGATGGGCTCCAGCACCAGCGGCTTGGCCTCGCGCACGGCCTCGATCAGCGCACGCCGGCCGGCGGTGACGAAGGCGATCTCCTTGCTGTCCACGGAGTGATGCTTGCCGTCGTAGACGGTCACGCGCAGATCCACCAGCGGATACCCGGCGATGGCACCGCTGGCCAGCGCCGAGCGCACGCCCTTCTCGACGGCCGGCATGAACTGGCCCGGGATGGTGCCGCCCTTGACGGCGTCGACGAACTCGAAGCCCGCGCCGCGCGCCAGCGGCTCCACGCGCAGGTAGACCTCGCCGAACTGGCCTGCGCCGCCGCTCTGCTTCTTGTGCCGGTAGTGGCCTTCGGCCGGCGCCGAGATGGTCTCGCGGTAGGCGATGCGCGGCGGCTCGGTGATGACCTCGCCCTTGTACAACTCGCGCAGCCGGTCCAGCAGCAGGCGCAGATGCAGCTCGCCCAGGCCGTAGACCAGCGTCTGGTGCGTCTCGCCGACCTGCTCGATGCGCAGGCAGGGGTCTTCGTCGACCAGGCGGCTCAGCACCTCCCAGAGCTTTTGCTCGTCGCCGCGCCGTGCCGGGCTGATGGCCAGGCCGTGCACGGGCGTGGGGAAGTCCAGCGGCTTCAGGTAGATGTGCTCGTCCTCCTGCGCGTCGTGCAGCACCGCGTCGAACGCCAGGTCATCCACCTTGGCGATGGCGCACAGGTCGCCCGGCAGCGCCTCGTCGATGTCGACATGCTTGGCGCCCTGCAGCATGAACAAATGGCCCACGCGGATGGGCTTGCGCGCATGCCCGACGAACAGCAGCCCGCCCTTGGCCACGCGGCCCTGGTGCACGCGCATGACGCCCATCTTGCCCAGGTAGGGGTCGGCGACGATCTTGAAGACGTGGGCCAGCACATGGGCCGCCGGGTCGGGGCTGGCGGGATAAGCCGCGGGTTCCGTGCCCTTGCCTTCCAGGAAGGGCGGCGGGTTGCCTTCGGCCGGGTTGGGCATCAGCAGCTCGATGATGGACAGCAGCTCGGCGATGCCGACGCCCGTCTTGGCCGAGCAGAAGCAGACGGGGATCAGGTGCCCCTCGCGCAGCGCTTGCTCCAGCGGTGCGTGCAGCTCGCGCGGGTCCACGTCGCCGTCGGTCAGGTAGCGGTCGACAAACGCGGCGTCCACCTCGACGACCTGCTCCACCAGCGCCCGGTGCGCATCGGCCACGGACGAAAAATCGGCCTCTCCCGAGGCCGCGAAGAAGCAGTCGGCGACGCGCTTGGCGCCCTGGGCCGGCAGGTTCAAGGGCAGGCATTCCTTGCCGAAGACTTCGCGGATCTGCGCCAGCAGCGCCGGCAGGTTGACGTCGCCGCAGTCGATCTTGTTGACGACGATGAGCCGCGCCAGCCCGCGCTCGCCCGCGGCGGCTAGCATGCGCTGGGCCATCAGCTCGATGCCGTTCTGCGCGTTGACGACGACCAGGGCCGTGTCCGCCGCCTCGAGCGCCGGCAGCGCCTGGCCGGTGAAGTCCGGCGCGCCGGGCGTGTCGATGGCGTGCACGCGGATGCCGTCGTGCGTGAAGTGAGCCAGGCTGGACTGCAGGGAGTGGCCCAGGCGCTTTTCCAGCGGGTCGTGGTCGGACACCGTGCTGCCGCGCTCGATGCTGCCCGCCTGCGGGATGACGCCGGCATGGGCCAGCAGCGCGTCCAGCAGCAGCGTCTTGCCGGCGGCCGCGGGGCCGACCAGCGCGACCGTGCGGATGATGCTCACTCGCGAATCCAGGCTTGTCTCGCTCATAGGAACCTCCTCGGGGGCGCTGTCAGCGTAGAAGAAGCGGCCCAGGTCGGCAAGGGCAGAATCATTCGATGCACGCCCGACTCGTAACACTCTCGCTCGCCCTGCTGGCCGCCTCGGCCCAGGCCGCCCCCGCCGACGAGCTGCAGGCCATGCTGGCCGAGGTCAGCGCCACGCGCATCGAGGCGCGCATCCGCAAGCTGGTCAGCTTCGGCACGCGGCACACGCTTTCGGACATCGCGTCCGAGACGCGCGGCATCGGTGCCGCGCGGCGCTGGATCACCACCGAGCTGTCGGCCTGCGCCAAGGCTGCGGGCGGGCGGCTGCAGGTCGAGGAGCAGAGCTTCATCGAGCCGGCCGGCGCCCGCGTGCCGCAGCCCACCGAGTTGGTCAACGTCGTCGCGACGCTGCCCGGGCGCGGCGCGAGCAAAGGTCGCACGCTGGTCGTCAGCGGCCACTACGACTCGCGCAACACCGATGTGATGGACGCGCTGGGCGAGGCACCCGGGGCCAACGACGACGCCTCCGGCACGGCGGCGGTCATGGAGCTGGCCTGCGTGATGGCCAAGTACTCATTTGACGCGACCCTCGTCTTCATGGCCGTGCCGGGCGAGGAGCAAGGCCTGCTGGGCGCCGCGCAATGGGCTCGCGAGGCGCGGGCCGACGGCGTCAATGTGGAGGCCATGATCACCAACGACATCGTCGGCAGCTCGCGCGGCGATGCCGGGCAGGTCGACGCCAAGCGGCTGCGGCTGTTCGCCGACGGGCTGGACCCGCTGGTGCGCCTGCTCACGCAGGCCAATGCCAACCGCCCGGCCACGCCGGCGGACCAGAAGGCGCTGGCGGCCATGCAGGCCGAGTTGCTGCCGCTGCTGCAGGCCGGCGGCAACGAGGACCTGCCCACCCACCAGCTCGGCCGCCACCTGAAGGCCGCCGCCGAAGCCGCCATGCCCGGCTTCACCGTGCAGCTGATCCAGCGCCGCGACCGCTACCTGCGCGGCGGCGACCACATCCCCTTCCTGGAGCGCGGCTACGCGGCGGTGCGCTTCAGCGAGCCGTTCGAGAACTTCGCCCACCAGCACCAGAACCCGCGCACCGAGAACGGCCTGGTCTACGGCGACCTGCCGGAGTTCGTCGACTTCGGCTACGTGGCCGACGTGGCGCGCGCCAACCTGGCGGGCCTGGCCACGCTGGCCTGGGCACCCGCCGCGCCCAAGGGCGTCAGGCTGGACGCCAGCGGGCTGACCAACGATTCGACGCTGGAATGGGCGGCCAGCACCGACCCCGAGGTGGCCGGCTACCGCATCGTCTGGCGCGACACCGACTCCGCCGCCTGGCAGCAGGCCAGGGACGTGGGGCTGGTCACGCGCGTGACGCTGCCGGTGTCCAAGGACAACGTCGTGTTCGGCGTGCAGGCCGTGTCCAAGAAGGGCTACGCCAGCCTGGCGAGCTACCCGCTGCCCAAGCGCTAGCCCGCCAGCACCAGCGCGCCGTCGGGATAGCGCGAGCCCATGAACGCCACGAAGGCCTTGACCTTCGGACTGGCCAGGCGCCGCGAGGTGTGCAGCACCCACAGCGCCACCGGCTCGCCCACGGCGCCCCAGTTCACCAGTTCGCCGCTGGCGAGCTGTCGCCAGACGATGGACTGCGGCACCAGCGTGACGCCGGCGCCGGCGATCGCGGCGTCGCGAATCATCAGCATCGACGACAGGCGCAGCACCGGGACCGGCTCCAGCACGAGACCGCCGCCGGCGACGGCCCAGGTGTCGCCGTCGCGGAACGCGTTCACGACGGCGTCCACCCGCGCCGGCGTCGGGCCGGGCGCCGGCCTCGCGATGGCAGGCGCGGCGACCACCAGGAGCTGGTCCTGTGCAAACGGGCGGCCCACCAGCGCCGTGTCCGGCCGCGGGTTGGGGCGGATGGCCACGTCGAACTGCTCGTCCACCAGGTTCACCACGCGGTCCTCGGCCACCACCTCCAGCGTGACGGCCGGGTAGAGGCGCCGGAACTCGGCCGCCAGCCCGCCCATCGCCAGCTGCGCGAACAGGATGGGCGCGGCGATGCGCAGCCGCCCGCCGACCTGGGCCGATCCCTCGCGGGCCGACGTGAAGGCGTCCGTCACCTCATGCAGCGGCCCCTCGGTGCGGCGCAGCAGCTGCTGGCCGGCCTCGGTCAGCTCCAGGCCCTTGGCGCTGCGCTCGATGAGACGCACGCCCAGTTGCTCCTCCAGGTCCGCGACGCGGCGGGACAGCGTGGCCTTGGAGCGCCGGCTGGCCCGGCTTGCCCGGCCGAAGCCGCCGTGGGTGGCCACCAGGTTGAAGTCGGCCAGCGCATTCAAGTCCATGTGGTTTGAATTCAAGACAGTAAGTCTTGATTTTGGTGTCTGTGTTTATGAAGTGCAACGACCTATCTTTCGCTCCGTTCCTTCCCACCACCCTTTGAACACACGGAGATTGAAATGAGCATCCTCGTCATCGGTGCCACCGGCACCATCGGTTCCCTCGTCGTGCAAGGCCTCGCCCGCGAGGGCGCCGACGTCACCGCGCTGGTGCGCCGCACCGGCACCCAGTCGCTGCCCGCGGGCGTCAAGGGCGCCGTCGCCGACCTGACCGACGTCGCTTCCATGCGCCAGGCCCTGGCCGGCGTGCGCACCTTGTTCCTGCTGAACGCGCTGGCCGCCGATGAGGTCACGCAGTCGCTGCAGGCGCTGAACCTGGCCCGGGAGGCCGGCATCCAGCGCATCGTCTACCTGTCCGTCATCCACGCCGACCTCTACACCGACGTGCCGCACTTCACCGGCAAACACACGGTGGAACGCATGATCGACAGCCTGGACCTGCCGGCCACCATCCTGCGCCCGGCCTATTTCATGCAGAACGACGTCCAGATCCAGCCGGTGATCGAAGGCTATGGCGTGTTCCCCATGCCCATCGGTGCCAAGGGCTGCGCGATGGTGGATGCGCGCGACATCGCCGACATCGCCGTGGCGGAGCTGCTGCGCCGCGACCGTGCGCCCGAGCCGCTGCCGCGCCTGACACTGGAAGTGGTCGGCCCCGAGGTCATCAACGGCCCCGCCGCAGCGGCGATCTGGGGCGAGGCGCTGGGCCGCGAGATCCATTACGCCGGCGACGACGTGCAGGCCTTCGAGGCGCAGCTCGCGCAGAACGCGCCGGGCTGGCTGGCCTACGACCTGCGCCTGATGATGGGGCGCATCCAGCAGATCGGCCAGATCGCCGCTGACGGCGCCGCCCAGCGGCTGGAGGCGATGCTGGGCCGCCCGCTGCGCAGCTACCGGTCGTTCGTGGCCGAGCGCGTGCGCCCGGCCTGACGCTCACAGGAAGCCGAGACTGCGGGCGCTGCCGAAGTTGGCCAGGTTGGGCAGGATGGCGTCGAGCTGGCCGGCGCTGGCGCCCATCCAGGCCAGCAGCGTCGCGGCGTACTGGTCCACCGAACTGGTCGGGATCCAGCGGCCCTGCTGCTCCCAGCTGTCCACGCCCACGTCGTCCGGCCCGCCCAGCGCCAGCGCCGGGTAGGCGCCGTAAAAGCCGCCCTTGACCGCACCGCCCAGCACCAGGTGGTGGTTGCCCCAGGCGTGGTCGGTGCCGCTGCTGTTGTTGGGCTTGAAGGTGCGGCCGAAGTCGCTCTGCGTGAAGGTCGTGACCGATTCGGCCAGCCCCAGCGCGGTCAGCGCGGCCTGGAAGCAGGCCAGCGCGTCGCCCAGTTCCTTCAGCAGCGCGGCGTGCGTGCCCGTCAGCGCGTCGGCGCCGATCTGGCCGCCGTGCGTGTCGAAGCCGCCCTGCTGCGCGAAATAGACCTGCCGGTTGCCGCCCAGCGTGGCGCGCACGTCCAGCAACTTGGCGGTCTGGTAGAGCTGCCGGCCCAGGCGGGTGGCCACATTGCCGTTGACGATCAGCGGCGCGAAGGCGGCGTCGATGGCCGCGTTGCTGCCGGTCTCGCCGGGCTTGCGCTTGACCAGCGGGCCCAGCTGCTCGGACAAAGCCATCGCATCGCGCTGCTGCTTCTGGAAGGCGCCGGCCAGGTCGGTGTCCGACGCCGAAGGCTCGGCGAGCGCCTTGATGGCATCCAGCTTCAGCGCATTGGGCTTCCAGCCGATGTCGGCAGCGCCCAGGCCGGCCGCGCCGAAGCCGTCGCCCGGTCCCGGCACGACCAGCGGCGCGGCCAGGTCCGACAGACCGAAGTGGCCGTTGCCGCCCACGCTGATGACGGGGCTGGCCAGGCCCAGCGCTACCGCACTGCGGCCACCCCAGCCGGTGCGGCTTTGCGCGTCGGTGCTGGCGCTTTCCCACAGCACCTGCTGGTCGCTGTGCGAGAACAGGCTGGGCGGCGTCAGCACCGTCTTGCCGGCGTCGGCGCGGTACTGGGCCTTGGTCAGCGGCGCATGCAGCGGGCCGACGTTGAACTGCACGGCCATGCGGCCGGCGGCGAACAGCGGGTTCAGCGCGGCCAGGCTGGGGTGCAGGCCGTAATCGCTCGTGCCCAGGCGGCCCAGGCTGGCCTGCGGCAGCGCCAGACCGGCGCGCACGCGGGCGTAGTCACCATAGCGCGTGGCGTCCAGCGGCACGACGGTGTTCATGCCGTCGTTGCCGCCGTACAAGAAGACGCAGACCAGCGCCTTGAAGTCGGCGGCGCGGGCCGGGCGCAGCGGCGCGAGCGCGGCCAGCGTGCCCAGGCCGAGGGCGCCGGCGAGCAGGCGGCGGCGGCTGGGCGCGTGAGGGTGGTGGTGCGACATTGAAATGACTCCCTCAGCGGACGATCTGGTAAGCCGGTGCGGCGAACACCAGGTAGGCGGCGGCCTTGACGCGGTTGCGCTGCCAGTTCTTGGCATCGGTCTTGTTGGTCCACCAGGCCACGGCGTCGACGACCTTGGCGCGCGGGCCGGCGGCCAGCACCTCGCCATGGGCCAGCAGCGACAGCCGGTCGACCAGCGCGGCGGCATCGGCCGCGTCGGCGTCGAAGGCGTCCAGCGTGACGCCGGTGCCGGTCGCGCCGGGCACGCCGGTGCTGGGCTTGGAGCCGCCCCAGTCCAGCAGGTAGGTCAGGTAGTTCAGGCGCTCCAGCGACGTGTTGGCGTTGTGGATGCCGAAGGCGCCGCCTGTCAGCTGGGTGCCGGGCACGGGGTAGTCCGGCGGGTAGAAGTTGAAGACCGACGGCGAGCGGAACACATGCTGGCGCAGCGTCTCGCCCCACCACCAGCCCAGCGCGTCGCCGTCGGTCTGGCCGTTCAGCGCGCGCAGCACGCCGGTCATCATCAGCACCGGCTCGCGCAGCCGGCCGCCCGATGACCCGGGCGCCGCATCGCCGCGCGCCTCGGCGTCCAGCAGCACGGCGGCCACGGTGGCGCTCAGGTCACCGGCGCGGCCGGTGCCGAAGCTGAGGCCGTCCGTGCTGAACTTGCCGCTCTGGAAGGCCGTGGCCACGCGGCCCACGTAGGCGGGCGACGGGTTGGAGCGCACCAGGGCCTGGATCAGCTGGCGGCCGATGAAAGGCGGCATGTTGGCGTGGGCCATCAGGCTGTCCAGCACGGCGTCCAGCGCCTGCGCGGGCGTGCTGCCGGCAGCCTTCTTGCCGCCGGCCAGCAGCGTGCGCTCGGCGCTGTCGTGCAGGCTGGCCAGTGGCGCCATCTCGCCGTCGTAGAAGGTGCAGTTGCTGCCCTTGGGCGAGCAGCTCCACTTGGACTTGCCGCCCGCGGGGTAGGTCCAGCCGGTCAGCGAATAGGCATAGGCGCGCACGTCGGCGTTGCTGTAGGTGGCCTGGCAGCGGCCGCCCTTCAGACTGCCGTCTGCCTCCAGCAGGCAGGTGCCCAGCGAGAACAGCTGCAGCAGCTCGCGCGGGAAGTTTTCGTTGGGGGCGGCCTTGTCGTTGTTGACGCCGTTCAGGTAGTCGCCCATCACCGGGCTCAGCGCGACCGCGCGCAGCACGTCGCGATAGTTGGCAAACGCGTTGTCCAGCAGCGCGTTCTGGTAGCGGCGCAGGCCGTAGGTGCCTTCCACCTCCAGGTTGCTGACGACCAGGATCTGCTGCAGCGCGAAGGCGACGCGCTGGCGCAGCTGGTCGGGCTGGCCGACGGCGTTGCGGTAGAAATCCCACAGCAGTGGCTGGCTGGAGAAGGCGTCGCGCCAGCAGTTGTCGCCCTTGTTGGCGGCCAGGTCACAGAAGTCCGTGCCGCTGGTGTTGGTGTGCACCGCGCTCGTGCCGCCGGCCGTGTAGTGGGATGTTTGCGGTTGCTTCAGCTGGGCCTGTACCCAGGCGGCGGCGCTTTGCGTGCGCATCTGCGTGACCAGGCCCTCGGTCGCGCCGAAGCTGGCCTGCGAGGCCAGGCGCACCGCGTCACGCTGCGTCATCGGCGGCACGGTGGCCGCGGGTGGCGATGTCGGGTCGGCGCCGGCGGGCGTGCTGCCGGGGCTTTCGGTGGCACCACCGCCACCACCACCGCCGCAGCCGATCAACAGCGCGGTCGACAAGGCCAGCGCGCTGGCAGGGGCGGCCCAGCGGGGGCGTGCGAGAGGAGGGGCGGGCAGGCGCATCGTCGTCGGCAAGGGGTGGCGGCCGCGCATCTTGGCCGCGTCGCGGTCGAGGCCGTAACGCCAGGTTGCGCAGCGATGGTCCCGCTTACGAACGGCAACAAGCGCCGGCTTGAAATTCGCACGAGCGTGAGATCCCGCACGCATGGCGGCCGCAATACTTGCTTACTGCAAACGGCGCTGCATGCGCCATCATCGGTTCGCCTCCACCGCCTGGGTGCAATGCATGAGCATGACCGCCACACCCGTTCTGCCGCGCGTCACCGTCGCCGGCCTGGCGCTTTTGCTGGGCGGCCTCGTGGGCTGCGGCGGTGGCGGTGGGGGCCCGGGCGCGGAGCCGGTGGCGACACCAGCCTCCGCGCCCGTTCCAGCCGGGGCACTGCGCGCGACGGCCCAGGCCGTGCAGCTCAACGCACCCTGGGGTTTTGCGGCCCTGCCGGACGGTAGCTGGCTGGTCACGCAGCGCGGCGGCAGCCTGGTGCGCGTGGCGGCGGACTATGCGAGCAGCCAGCCCGTCAGCGGCGCGCCCGCCGTCGACAGCGCCGGCCAGGGCGGCCTGCTGGACGTCGCGCTGGACCCCGACTTCGCCAGCAACGCCTGGGTGTATCTGAGCTTTTCCGAGCCGGGCGCCGGCGCCGAAGCCGGCAAGGCCGGCACGGCCGTCGCGCGGGCCCAGCTGGTCGGCAATGCCCTGCAGGGGCTGACGGTCATCTTCCGTCAGGCGCCCAAGGTCAGCGGCAGCGGCCACTACGGCTCGCGGCTGGTCTTTGCGCGCGACAAGACGCTGTTCATCACGCTGGGCGAACGCCAGCTGGGCAGCCCGGCGCAGGATGTGGCGCAGACGCTGGGCAAGGTCGTGCGCGTGAACCGCGACGGCAGTCTGCCCGCGGACAACCCCAGCTTCGGCGCCGGCGCGCGGCCGGGCCTGTGGAGCCTGGGCCACCGCAACCCGCAGGGCGCGGCGCTGCACCCCGGCACGGGCGAGCTGTGGATCAGCGAGCACGGCTCGCAGGGCGGCGACGAGATCAACATCGCCCGCGCCGGCGGCAACCACGGCTGGCCGCTGGTCAGCTACGGCTGCAACTACGGCGACCCGGTCGGCACGGCCTGCGCCATCGGCGGCGGCACGCATGCGCCGCGCTTCGTCGAGCCGCTGACCACCTGGGTGCCCACCTCCATCGCGCCCGCGGGCATCGCCTTCTACAGCGGCGCGATGTTCCCCGAGTGGCAGGGCAGCCTGTTCGTCGGTGCGCTGGCCGGCCAGGCGCTGTGGCGGCTGACGCTGTCGGGCGACACCGTCACCGCGCGCGAGCGGCTGTTGGCCGACCTGGGCGAGCGCATCCGCGCCGTCAAGCCGGCCAGCGACGGCGCGCTGCTGCTGCTCACCGACAGCGGCAAGCTGCTGCGCGTGGCGCGCTGACGGCTCAGCAGGGCGAGCCGGCCACCACGTTGGCGCAGGACGCGTTGTCCAGTTGCAGCACCAGGCCGTCCGGTGTGCGGCCGGTCAGGCGCAGCAACTTGTAGTCCTTGGCGTCCAGCCCCAGCAGGCCGACGGTCGCGGACAGCTTGGCGGTGGTCGCGTTCGGGGCCAGCTCCAGCTCCGCCAGCTTGTTGCCGCAGTTGGGGTCCAGCGAGCAGAGTTGGGCGCGGTTGACGGCGAGTTCCTTGCGCGGCAAATCCCAGGTCGGGCCGTAGCTGACCGTGGCGTTGACCGCGCCCTTCAGGTCGGACAGCGCCGTGAGCGATGTCGCTGCCACCGCCGGCCAGGCCTGGCCGGTCATGCCGACCGCGGTCACCGGCAGCTGGCCCGCCACCTGGATGGTGACCGCGCCAGCATCCGCGCCGGCCATCGGCGTGCTGCAGCTGCCGTCGCTGAACAGCTCGACCTTCAGCATGCGGCCGGTGCGGATGAAGTTGCGCGCCGTCGTGTCGCCCGCGGCGGTTCTGGGCACGGCGAGGCTGACCGCGTTGGCCCCCAGCGTGGCGCCGCTCGCCGGGTCCAGGCTGGGTGCCGGATTGCTGGCACCGGTGGCCCACAGGCTCAGGTAGGTGCCGCCGGTCACCGGCTTGAACAAGGCCAGCGCCACGTCGGTGCCGCTGCTGTCCTTCTGGCTGGCGCGGGCGCATTGCAGGCCGGGGTAGGCGGGGATGCGCAGGTCCAGGTACCGGCTGTAGGTATCGGCCGCCGTCTGGTCGACGCGGCGCGTCAGCACCAGCCGGGCCACTGCTGTGGCCTGCACCTCCAGGCGGTTGCCCAGCAGCAGCCAGCCGCCGGGCCGCTTGACGACGGTTTGTTCGATGCCCAACTGCCGCAGCACGTCCTTGGGCGTCGCGGTAGGGGGAGCGCCCTTTGGCGGGGTGGCCGTCTGGAAGACCAGCGTCACGCGGCACACCGGGTCCGCCCCCGTGAAATCGCAGCGGCTGGGCACCGTCGGCAACAGCTTGGCGCCCTCCAGCGTTTCGGTGTCGCCGACCAGCAGGCCGCCCATGTGGCCGCACAGCACCTGGGAGCCCAGCTGCACGCCCGAGAAGCTGGGCACCACGATGTCGGCGCTGGCGCGCACGCCGGGGTCGAGCAGCGGCTGCAGCGCGGTCGGGCACAACTTGGCGACGGGCATGGCCGCAGCCAGCGACTTGTAGAGGTTGTCGATGCCGACGTGGTCAACCGCGGCCGCCGCGGCGTCGATGCTGAGGCTGCCCTGCGACGTTCCCGGTTCCAGATAGGCCAGCCCGCTGCCCAGCGCGGAGCTCAGCGTCACGTAGGCCTTGCCGTCCAGGCCCATGCTCACGGCGACGGTGTCCAGCATGCGGTCGTAGCCGGTGTGCGTGCCCGCCGTCAGCGCGCCGGTCAGCAGGTCGAAGTCGCTCGCCAGCCCGGCGTCGGTCAGCGTCGACGCCAGCGCGGTGCGCAACTGGGTCTGGGCGGTGGCGATCGCGGCGTCGGTCAGGCCTTGCACGGGGCCGGTCATCAGCGTCTCGGGCGGCTGGCCGCTGGCCAGCACGGTGACGGCGCTGGTCAGCGGCGTCAGGTTTAGCGTGCCGCCCTGGGTGGTGGCGCCCCACACGCACAGCGCCCGCTCGCCGGCCATGCCGCAGGCCTGCACGCGAAAAGGGCCGGCACCGGTCAGCGGGATGGGGCCGTAAGCGCCCGTCGCAGTGACCGGTTTGCCGGTGGCGATGGCCTTGCCCGTTTCGTCCACGACGGTCACCGTAGCCGTGGTCGCCGTCATGGCCATGCCGGCCGCGACCACGCCCGACACCGGCGCGGGCGGTGGCGGCGGTGGGGGTGGCGGCGGTGTGGTGGGGGGCGGAGGCGTTGCCGGCGGTGGCGGTGAGCCCGGCGGCGGCGGTGTGGATGGCGGCGGCGACGAGCCGGGAGGCGGCGCGGGCACCGGCGTGGGCATGGGCAGCGGGCTGGGTGCCGAGACCGGCGGCGGTGGCGCGGTGCCGTCGCCGGGCGCAGCGCTGTCGCTGCCGCCACCACCGCAGGCGGCCAGCGCCAGCGCCATCGGCCAGGCATAAGCCGAGCGCCAACGCGGCGCGGGGGGCGCCGTCAGCGGGGGGAGGGGGTGTCGGGGTGAGGGGTCGGGCATCCGAGCCAGCCGCTCGGGTGCGGCACAACGGTCTGGTGATGCCCGACTTTAGGCGGCCGCCCCGCTCGGCGAAGGCTGGAACTGCGGGCCCGGCGCGCCCTAATGCCGAGGATCAGTCGCGGTGGTGGTCGTGACCATGGCCGCGGCCGTGGTCATGTCCGCGCCCGTGGCCGCGATGGCGGTCATGGTCGCGCCAGTCGTCACGGCGCCAGTCGCGGTCGCGCACGACGACGTGCTGGTGGTACCAGCCGTCCTGGACGAAATAGACCGGCGCGCCGCAGGCACCGTAGTAGCCGCAATGGCGGCGCCAGTCGCGGCGGTGGTCGGGCGGCACCCACAGGTAGACCGGTTCACGGTAGACCGGGCGGCCGATGATGACCGGCTGCGGCGCCAGCAGCACCGGCTGCGGGTAGCGGCCGATGTCGACGCGGCCATAAACGCCAGGCTGGCTGAAACCGATGGACACACCCACGTCGGCGGCCTGGGCCGCCGGCATGGCGGTCAACCCGGCCAGGGTCAGCAGCGCGGGCGCGATCCAGCGGGTGAGGGAGTTGCTGTTGTTGGTCATGGTGGCTCCTTTGAGCGGCTTGGGGCCGTCTGCGCCCATTGAACGTGACCCGCGGCGCGGCCGTTGTCAGCCAGTGCCGCGACGCTGTAACAAGGCGCAGATGCGGCCTTGTCCTACGCGGACTTCGTCGCCCAGCCGACGCGTGGGCAGCGCGGCCAGAATCAAGCTTGCCCGCCTCTGGACCTGGAGCACGCATGAGCCAACCCCTGCCGACGGGCGCGCCCGAACGCGGCCTCACACCCGACGGCGACGCGGCGGGCTCCGCCGTTGCCATCGCGCTGGCTCAGAACGCGCGTTTCCTGGAGCGCTGCAGCCGGCTGGCCGGCGTCGGCGCCTGGGAATGGCAGGCCGACACCGGGCAACTGGTGTTGTCGGACTCGGCTTGTGACCTGCTGGGCCTGGCCGTCGGCCAGGTGCCCACGCTCGCCTCGGTGCTGGCCCGCTTCGGCCCCGACGGCGCGGCGATGCTGGACGCGGCGCTGCGCCGTGCCGACGCCGACGGCCAGCGCTGGGATGTGGAGCTGCCCTGCGACGCGGGCCCGCACGGCCGGCGCGTGATTCGCGTCGTCGGCGGGCGCGACGAGGACGGCGCGCAGCGCCGTGTGGGCGTCGTCATGCAGGACGTGACCGAGTCCGCCGAGGTGCGCGCCGAGCTGGAGCGCACCCTGCAGCGGCTGGCGCTGGCCACCCACAGTGGCGGCATCGGCGTGTGGGACCTGGACCAGCGCCACGGCGACCTGGCCTGGGACGATGCCATGTGGCGCCTGCACGGCGAGGCGCCGCACGGCCAGCGCGTCGACCTGGCGGCCTGGCGCCGCCGGCTGCACCCTCAGGACCGCCGCGCGGCGGTGAAGGCGCTGCGTGGCGCGCTGCAGGGCGGCCAGCAGTTCGAAGGCGAGTGGCGGGTCTGCTGGCCCGACGGCAGCACGCATGTGCTGCGCAGTGCCGGCCGCGTGCTGCGCGACGCCCGCGGTCGGCCGCTGCGCCTGTCCGGCGTCTGCTGGGACGTCAGCGACGCGCGCCGCATGCAGCAGCAGATGGAGGAGCAGCACGAGCTTCTGTCGGTGACGCTGCAGTCCATCGCCGATGCCGTGCTGACGACGGATGCCGAAGGCCGCGTGACCTGGCTCAACCCGGTGGCGCAACGGCTGACCGGCTGGTCGGCCGCCGAGGCCTGCGGCGAGCTGGCCGGCAGTGTCTTCAAAACCCAGCGCGAGGACAGCCAGGAACCGCTGCCCGACCCGGTGCAGCGCTGCCTGCGCACGGGCCGACCGACTCGCCTGCCGGGCGGCGCCGTGCTGCTGGGCCGCGACGGCGAACTGCGTGCGGTCGACGACTCGGTCGCGCCCATCCGCGACGCGTCAGGCCGCGTGCTGGGCGCCGTGCTCGTGTTCCGCGACGTCACGCAGCAGCGCCGCCAGTGGGACGAGATCCGCTGGCGGGCCAGCCACGACAGCCTGACCGGCCTGGTCAACCGCAACGAGTTCGAGCAGCGGCTGTCACGCTCCTTCGAGCGCGCACGGCGTGACAGTTGCCATCACGCGCTGCTGGCCATCGACCTGGACCGCTTCAAGCTCGTCAACGACCACTGCGGCCACGCCGCCGGCGACGAGGTGTTGCGCGAGGTGGCGCAGCGCCTGGAGGCCGGCGTGCGCGGCCGCGACACGGTGGCCCGCCTGGGCGGCGACGAGTTCGCCGCCATCCTCGAGAACTGCTCGCTGGAAGAGGCGGTGCGCGTCGCGCAGAAGCTCTGCGACTCGCTGGATCAGTACCGCTACGTGCACGGCGAGCAGCGCTTTCGCATCGGTGCCAGCATCGGCGTGGCGCCGCTGGACACGCGCTGGCCCGACGCCGAGGCGGCGCTGCGCGAGGCCGATGCCTGCAGCATGATCGCCAAGGAGCTGGGCCGCAACCGCGTGCAGGTCTGGGCCGACGATGACGCCACGCTGCGCGCCCACCAGAGCGAGCACCGCTGGGCGACGCGGCTGCAGCAGGCGCTGGACGAGGACCGCTTCGAGCTGGACCTGCAGCGCGTCATGCCCGCCCAGGGCGCCGAGGACGACGGCCGGCTGCGCGGCGAGCTGCTGCTGCGGCTGCGCGAGCGCGACGGCAGCCGCGTGCTGCCGGGCGCCTTCATGCCGGCCGCCGAGCGCTTTCACATCGCGCCGCGGCTGGACCGCTGGGTGCTGCGCCAGGCCGTGGCGCTGCTGCAGCGCGAGGGCACGCCCGAGATTGCCGCACTGTCCGTCAACGTGTCGGGCCTGACGCTGCAGGATGCGGCCTTCCACCAGGAAGCGCGCTCGCTGCTGCTGCAGCTGGGCCCCGTGCGCGCCCAGGCACTGTGCCTGGAGATCACGGAGACGGCCGTCATCACGCGGCTGAGCGACGCCGCGCGCTTCATCACGCAGATGCGCGCGCTGGGTGCACGCATCGCGCTGGACGATTTCGGCGCGGGCGCGTCCTCGTACAGCTACCTGAAGGCGCTGCCGGTGGACCTGCTGAAAATCGACGGCCAGTTCGTGCGCGCGCTGATGACGGACCCGCTGGACCAAGTCGCCGTGCGCAGCTTCGTCGACGTGGCGCAGACGCTGGGCCTGACGACGGTGGCCGAATGCGTGGAGACGCCGGACGTGCTGCTGGAGCTGGTGCGACTGGGCGTCGGCGAGGTGCAGGGCTTCTTGCTGCACCGCCCCGAGCCGCTGACCGACCTGCTGGCCGCGGCCGAGGAAGCGGCGCTCGCCGAGGGCTAGGGTTTGGCTGCGGCGCCGGCCTGGGGCTGCACCGGCTGGTCGCGGTCGTCGGCATCAATGGCGGGTGCCGCGTTGGCGACGAGGGTCCGCGCGGCGGCGGCGGCGGCCGGCTTGCGGTCGTTGCCATCGGCCACCGCGCGCAGCGAGACCTGCAGGCCACGTGACAACTGGGCCTGCCAGTCCTGCAGCGTGTTGCCGGCCTGGTGCATCGCGCGACTCAGCTGAACGTCCAGTGGGCTCGGGTCGTCGATGGCGCTGATGCCAACGCTGGCGGCGAGCACGCCAGCGGCGACGACGGCCAGCGCCGTGTGAAAGCGTCGGCTCGCCCGCGGTGACGGGCTGTCGTCGCTGTGAAGCAGCTGCTGCATCTGGGTGTGCCAGCCTTCGGCATGCAGGGACTTCGGGAATTGCATGTGGCGCTCCTGGGGAAGCGGCTGCCTCGCCTGCGAGGAGCCCGGGCGCCAGTTTCGAGTCCGGGGATGGACGGCCGTGTCGGCCTGTGCAGACTCGGTCTGTAGGACTTCAGGATGCCGGCAGCGTGCCCGGCTCGGTGTCTGCCGTGGGGGCGGGCGCGGGCTCCGGCGCCGGCCGGCGTGGCAGCCTGGCCAGCACCAGCGTGCCACGGCCCGGCGCGGACAGCAGCTGCAGCGTGCCGCCCAGGCTCTCGATGCGGTAGCGCATGCCCAGCAGGCCGTGGTGGCCGGCACCGACGGCGTCGGGGTTGAAGCCCTGGCCATCGTCGCGGATGTGCAGCTGCAGCCAGCCGTCGGCTTCGCCCAGGCTCACGCGCACATGCTTGGCCTTGGCGTGGCGCAGCACGTTGGTCAGCGCCTCCTGCACCAGGCGGTACAGCGCCAGGCGGTCGGCGTCGTGCGTGGCGGTCTCGGCCAGTTCCAGGCTCAGCTGCAGGCCGGAGCGCTGCGCGAACTCCTGCGTCAGGATCTCCAGCGCCGGCGTCAGGCCCAGGTTGGACAGCGCCGACGGGCGCAAGTCCTCGATGATGCGGCGCTTCAGCGCAATGCCCTGGTCCAGCAGCTCGCTCATGTGGCGCAGCCGCTCGTCGATCTCGGGCGCCGCGGTCTTGGTCATGCGGCGGATGCGGGCGACGTCCAGCTTGGCCGCCGTCAGCAGCGCGCCGAGTTCGTCGTGCAGCTCGCGCGCCAGGTGGGCGCGTTCGTCCTCGCGCACGGTCTGCAGGTGGCGGGCCAGCTCGGTCAGCTCGGCCGTGCGGCGCGCCACCTCGCGGTCCAGCCGGTCGCGCTCCTGGGCCAGCTCCTGCGCATGTTCGCGCCTGGCCTTGTGCAAGGCCTCGTTGCGGCGCAGGAAGATGGCCAGGCCGAACAGGCTCAGCAGCGTCAGCCCGTGCACGCCGAAGCGGCCGTACGTCAGGGAGCGCAGCACGGCGTCGCGCTCGCGGGCGATCTGGCCCAGCTCGTGGCGGTCCAGCTGGCCGACGGCGTCGCGCACCGCCTGCATCTTCTCGCGGCCGATGTCGGACTCGACCAGGCCCTGCCAGGCCGGCCCGTTGCCCTCGCGGTAGAGCTTGATGACGAGCTGCAGCTCGGAGAGTTTTTCGTTGGCGCGCAGGCTCGCGTCGGCCACCAGCGCCTCCCATTCGGAGCTGGCGTACTGGCCGCGCAGCCGGGTCAGCACGGCGGGCAGCTCGTGCTCCGCCTGCTGCACCGGCGCCAGATAGTCGTCGCGACCGGTCAGCAGGAAACCGCGCTGGGCGGTTTCGGCGGTGGTCAGCAGCTCGCGCAGGCGCAGGCTGTCGTCGCGAGCGAGATGGCGAGCCTGGGATTGGTTGAGCGCCTGGTCGGCGCCCCAGAAGGCGGCTTCGCTGACGCCCATGACGGCGGCGGCGGCGAGGGCGGCGAGACCCACGGCGACGCCGCGGTTGCGTGCCGCTCCCTCCAGCCAGGGGTCGAGATGACGCAGCACCGCGTGCCGTTCAACTCGCTGCGGCAGCCGGGCGGGGAGCGACATGTTCGGCCAGCTCGGCGCAATAGGTGATCAGGTCATCGAGCTCGCGGCTTTTGTCGAATACCCGCTCCGCCCCGAGGCTGGCGCAGCGGCGCCGCATTTCCTCGGTGGCGTAGTTGGTGAGCACGACGCGGCGTGCGCGCACGCCAAGCTGCTGGGCTGCCTGCAACACGCCGAGCCCCGTGCCGGAGCGCAGGAAGACGTCGACGATGAAGAGATCCGCGTTGGCGTCCGGGTCCCGGCTCATCCAGCGCACGGCGCCGGCCTCGTCGGCCACCGCACCCACCACCTCCACCTGGGCCAGCTCTTCGAGCGTGGCGACCAGGTTCTCGAGGATCACCGGGCTGTCCTCGACGATGAAGGCTTTGAGTGCTGGCATGACCCGGCGGCGATGTTGCGTGAATGGACTCAAGTATGGACCGCTTCGGCGTCGGGCCGGCAGCGCCTGCAGCGCGTCGCGCTGTAGGACTTATCCTAGGAGAGAGCGGTCAATTGCCTTGGCGCACGGCAATGTCGTTGCGCACGGCGACAACGCCGGACGTCTCACGCGCCAGCTTCTCGGCCATCGAGCGCTCCTCGGTGCTCTTGGCAAAGCCCGACAGCTGCACGGTGCCCTTCAGCGTTTCGACGCTGATGGACATGGCGGAGACGGTCGGGTCGGCCGCGAACTTGGACTTGACGCGGGTGGTCAGCGTCGCGTCGTCGATGTAGGCGCCGACGGTTTCCTGCTTGCGTGCAACGGCGCAGCCGCTGGTGCTGGCGAGCGTGGCAACGAGGGCGGTGGCGAGGGCCAGGGTCAGGACGGGCTTGTTCATTTGAAAACTCCTTTATGGAAGCTTGATGGCGGCTCAGGGGCCGTGACTCGACTATCGGGGTGTGGCGTCGGCGGCGGCATAGTCCCGCGGCGCGGTGCTCTGTAAGACGCCGCTGTCGACAACGTAGGACGGCGGCCTCTCGCGGCCGGCTCGACAGGCTGCTACGCTGGCGCGTCTGCTCAACTTGGCCCCCACCATGATCCGTATCGGAATCGTCGACGACCACGCCATCGTGCGCACTGGCTTGCGCCAGTTCCTGTCTGACCATGTGGACCTGCGCGTCACAGGGGAAGGCGGCAGCGGCCACGAGGCGCTGGAGATGGCGCGCCGCGGCGAGGTCGACGTGCTGCTGCTCGACATCTCCATGCCCGACCAGAGCGGTGTCGACGCGCTCGCGGCCATCAAGGCCCGCTTCCCGGAGCTGCCCGTGCTGATCCTCAGCGGCTTCCCGGAGGCGCATTACGCGACCACGCTGCTGCGCCAGGGCGCCAGCGGCTATCTGAACAAGGAATGCGATCCCGAGGAGATCGCCAACGCGATCCGCCTGGTCGCGCGCGGTCGCCGCTACATCAGCCCGGCCGTGGCCGAGCAGCTGGCCGACAGCGTCGTGGGTGGCGGCTCATCGGGTGCGGCGAACGACAAGCCGCTGCACGAGATGCTGTCGGAGCGCGAGTTCCAGGTCTTCCTGCGGCTGGCCCAGGGCGAGACCGTGGGCCACATCGCCGAGGCGCTGTTCCTCAGCGTCAAGACCGTCAGCACCTACCGCACGCGCGTGCTCGAGAAGCTCAAGCTGGCGACCAACAGCGACCTGACCTACTACGCGCTGAAGAACGGGCTGATCCAGTAGGGCGGCAAAGCGCGCGGGGCGCGCTTGCCAACGACAGCGGCGGCAAGCCCACGGGGGCTGCCGCCGTTCTCTTTGGCCTGAGGGCTGTCAGTACAGCGCGTGGCCGCCGTCGCCGGACTCGTCCAGCGTCCACGGCAGCGCCGATTCGTAGCCCAGCTCGGGGTCCTGCGCCTGCTCCGGCGCGGCCGGCGCCCACCAGCGGGACAGGGCTGACAGCAGCGGACGATTCGCGCCTTGGGTTTGCATCGTGGACTCGATCGGGGTGCTGTGCTCGGCCATGTGTCGCTCCGGGTGGACAGGAAATTTGTGCCCAGAGGATGGTCGAAGGGCGCCGGCCTTCGGATCGGCCTGTGGCGCGTCGCCGTGTCGGAGAAGGCCGACAAGGCCGCTGATCAGCCGGCCAGCGCCGCGTCCAGGATCTGCGCCGCCTGCGGCACGGCGTGCGTGCCCAGCAGCCGGCCAGCGCCGCCGAAGCGGGTGGCGATGAAGGCGTCGGCCGCCGCGGTGGAGGACTGCTCGCGCATCAGCAGGCCTTGCGCGCACAGCACCAGGCCTTGCGCGACACGGCGGGCCTGGGCCTCCAGCGAGGCCGGGTCGCCGGTCAGCAGGCGGCGCAAGGCCTGGGCCTCGGCCTGCACGGGTGCATCGGGGCTGGCGGCGAAATCGTCCAGCAAGGCCAGCGCCACGTCAGGCTCGCGGGCCACGGCGCGCAGCACGTCCAGCGCCATCACGTTGCCCGAACCCTCCCAGATGGAGTTGACCGGCGCCTCGCGGTACAGCCGCGCCAGCACGCCGTCTTCCACGTAGCCGTTGCCGCCCAGCAGCTCCATCGCCTCACCGGTGCATTCGATGGCACGCTTGCAGACCCACAGCTTGGCGGCCGGCGTCATCAGCCGCTGCCAGGCCGGCTCGCCCTGCTCGAAGCCTCGGGCCAGGCGCAGCATCAGCCGCATGGCCGCTTCGCTTTCCAGCGCGAGGTCGGCCAGCACCGTCTGCATCAGCGGCTGCTCGGCCAGATGGCGGCCGAAGGCGTGGCGCTCGCGGGCGTTGTGCAGGGCCTGGACCAGGCCGGCGCGCAGCAGCGCCGCGCTGCCGATGACGCAGTTCAGCCGCGTGTAGCCGGCCATCTCGATCAGCGTCGGGATGCCTCGGCCCTCGTCGCCCAGGCGCTGCGCCCAGGCACCTTGGAACTCGACCTCGCTGCTGGCGTTGCTGCGGTTGCCCAGCTTGTCCTTCAGCCGCATCACCTGGACCGCGTTGCGCGCGCCGTCGGGCGTGTAGCGCGGCAGCCAGAAGCAGGTCGGGCCGGCGTCGGTGCGCGCGAGCACGAGGTGGGCGTCGCTGGTGGGCGCCGAGAAGAACCATTTGTGGCCGGTGATCAGATAACTGCCGTCGTGCTGTTCGGTGGCCGTGGTCGTCACGCGGCGCAGGTCGGAGCCGCCTTGCTTCTCCGTCATGCCCATGCCGACCCAGATCGACGGCTTTTCCGTCATCGGGCGGTCCAGCGGGTCGTGCTCGCGGCTGAAGAACTGGTCGCGCAGCGGCGCGAACAGCTCGGGCTGCTTCTGCAGCACCGGGATGGCGGCCTGCGTCATCGTCGCCGGGCACAGCGAGCCGGCCTCCACCTGCCCATGCAGATAGCAGCCGGCCGCGAACGCCGTCCAGCGGCCGGGCGTGTCGGTGGCGAACACATCGCCCACCAGGCCCTGGCGGCGGTACAGGGCCAGCAGCGCATGCCAGCTGGGGTGGAAGTCGACCGCGTCGACGCGGCGGCCGCGCGCGTCCAGCTGGCGCAGTGCGGGGCCGAAACGGTTGGCGTCGCGCGCCAGCTGGGCGGTCTCGGCGCTGCCCAGTTCGGCGCCGTAGCGCGTCAGCGGCGCGACGGCCTGGGGCGCGGCCTCCTGCAGCGCGGCCAGCAAGGCCGGGTCGCTGCCCAGCAGGTTGTGGCCCACCCACTCGTCGACGAGATTGTCGGTGCTGCTCAATCCGCCACCCCCGGCTCGGCCATCAGCCGGCCCTTGCCGGCGCGCTTGGCCTCGTACAGCGCCGTCTCAGCGCGGCGCTGCAGGTCGGGCAGGCCGCGGTCGCCGGGGCGCAGCTTCGCCCAGCCGGCGCTGAAGGACAGGTTCACGCCCAGCGTCGCCGGCGCGCGCTCGGCCAGCGCGGCGCGCAGCCGGGCGTCCAGCGCCTGCGGGCCCTCGGGCAGGCAGCGCGCCATCAGTACGCCGAACTGCTCGCCGGCCAGCCGCCCGGCCAGGTCGCCCAGGCGCATCTGCGCCTGCACGCAGCTGGCGAACAAGGCCAGCGCGCGGTCGGCGAAGTCCATGTCGCGCTCGGCCTGCAGCGTCGCGAAGTCGTCCAGGTCCAGCACGACCAGCGCCAACGGCTCGTCGTAGCGGCGCGCCATCGAGATCAGGTCGACCGAGCGCGTCGTGAAGGCCGTGCGGTCGGTCAGGCCGGTCAGGCCGTCCGTCTGCGCCAGCCGCGCCAGCTCGGCCTCGATCTGGCCGCGCCAGGCCATCAGCAGCATGGGCAAAGTCAGCAGCAGCGCGAGTTGGCCGGCCAGGCCCAGCAGCAGGTCGGGCCAGGGAGCCGTGTCGCCCAGCAGCGTGGCCGCGGCACGGCACAGCATGGCGCCCAGCAGCGGCAGCACGGCGGCCAGGCCCAGCAGGCGCCAGCGCCGGCTGTTCAGGCCTTGCAGCACGGTGCTGCGGCCGGGCAGCGTCAGCGCCACGCCCAGCCAGGCCAACTGGGCGCCGAGGACGACGTCGGCCAGCGTCTGCGCCAGCAGCCGGTCGCCCCACAGCAGCCCGTAGCCGATGGCCAGGGCCAGTGGCGCGGCGGCCATCGCCCGGCGCCCGGGGCGCGGCACCAGCCACAGGCCCAGTGCCCACCAGAGCGCCGACAAGCCCAGGCTGACGGCGGCGATGCCCGCGGTGTGCAGGCCATGGGGCACGCTGAAGCGGCTGCCCAGCGCCGGGCTCAGCAGCGCCAGGCCCAGCGCCAGCGCCACCATGCCCACCTGGGCCCAGCGCCCGCCGGCATTGGCGCCGCGCCAGCCCACGAGCGTGATCAGCACCAGCGCCGCGGCCAGCGCCTGCATGGGCATCAGCGCAAACAGGGCGTCGGTGAAACTCATTTCTTGAACGGGATCGGCGTGTCGCGACCCACGGGCACGGCAGTGATGCTGTTCTGCGGCGAGCCGTCGATGAGGCGGTCGGAATAGGTCAGGTAGACCAGCGTGTTGCGCTGCAAGTCCACCATGCGGACGATGCGCAGCCGCTTGAAGACCAGCGAGATGCGCTCGTTGAACACCTCTTCCTGGTGCGGCAGCGGCTGCTTGATGGCGATCGGGCCGACCTGGCGGCAGGCGATGGACGCCTCGGCCTTGTCCTCGGCCAGGCCGATGGCGCCCTTGATGCCGCCGGTCTTGGCGCGCGACACATAGCAGGCCACGCCCTGCACCTTCGGGTCGTCATAGGCGTCCACGACGATCTTGTGGTCCGGGCCGATGAGCTTGAAGGCGGTGTCGACCGAGCCGATGGGCTCGGCGCGGGCGAGTGACGCTGCGGCGAGCAGCAGGAGGGCGGCGTGCTTCATCGGGCCAGTCTAGGGCTTGTTCAAGCGCCAGGCTCACGGGTGGAATCCCCCGCGCCGGTCGCCACCGAATGCGAAAAAACGATACAAAACGAAATCAATCAAGCGCTTGATTGTGGATAAAGTCGCCCCCCATGCCCAGGAAGTCCCTTACGCCCCAGCCACCCCAATCCGCCTCGCCCGCCGCCCCGCCGCCGCCGCGCGCCGGGCGCCGCCCCAAGCAGGACGCCGTCGACGCCCGCGCCGCGCTGCTGAGCGCGGCCACGCGGCTGTTCGCGGAGCAGGGCGTGCCGGTGACGACCACGCGCGAGATCTGTGCCGCGGCCGGGCTGAACGCCGGCGCCATCCACTACCACTTCGGCGACAAGGACGGCCTGTACCGCGCCGTGCTGGCCGGGCCGCTGGAGGCCTTGCATGCCGAGCTGGCCGGCTTCGACGACCCGGCGCTGTCGCTGCGCGAGGTGCTGCGGCGCGTGCTGACGCCCTTCATGGTCAGTGAGGACCACCCCGACGAGCGGGCGGTCATGCAGCTGTTCCTGAACGAGATGCAGCGGCCGAGCCCGGTGTTCGCGCAGGTCTTCCGCGAACTGATGGTGCCCGTGCACCAGAGCATGGCCGGCGTGCTGGCCCGGCACATGGGCCTGGCCGAGCCGGACGACGCCGTCAACCAGCTGCTCTACGGCCTGCAGGCCATGGCGCACGACTACTGCCTGAGCCGCCCACTGATGGACTTGATGACGCCCGGCTGGCTGGACGCGCCGGGCGCACTGGAACAGGCGGGTGAGCGCCTGGTCGACTGGGGCCTGGTGCTCGTCGACCACGAGCGCCGCCGCCGCGGCCTGACCCCCTGATGACGCCCCCGATGAAGCTTTCGACACGACTCCTGCCGCTGGCGCTTGCCGCCCTGCTGGCCGCCTGCACGACCCCCAAGGCGCCCGCACCCGAGGTGCCGGCGCGCGTGCCGGCCGGATGGCTGACCCCCGCCGCCGGCGCGGTTGAACTGGCGCCGGCCTGGTGGCTGTCCTTCAACGACCCGGCGCTGGGCGGCCTGATCGACAAGGCCTGGGCGCAGAGCCCCACGCTGGCACAGGCCCGGGCGCGGCTGGCGCTGGCCCAGGCGCAGCGCCAGTCCGCGCAGGCGGCGCTGGGCCCGGCGCTGCAGAGCCAGGTCGCGCCGCAGCGCAGCCAGATGGCGCCGCCGCTGACGCCCAGCAGCAGCGCGAAATGGACGCTGCAGGCTGGCTGGGAGATCGATCTCTTCGGCAGTGCCCGCGCCAGCCGCGACGCCGCGGGCGCTCGTGCCGATGCCGCCGCGCTGACGCTGGCCCATGCCCGCCAGACGCTGGCCGTGGAGGTCAGCCAGGCCTTGTTCGCCTGGCGCCACGCGGACGCGCAACTGACGCTGGCGCGCAGCGACGAGGCGCTGGCCGAGCGCCTGGCCCGGGCCGACGACGCGCAGGCCCGCGCCGGCACGCTGAGCGCCGCGCAGGCCGCGCTGAGCCAGACGCTGGCGGCGGCAGCGCGCACCGCGACGCAGGCCTGGGTGGAGCAGCGCGGCAGCTGGCTGCAGACGCTGGCCCTGCTGGTGGCCGACGACGCCGCCACGCTGGCACGCGAGCTGGACACGCGGCCCCTGCCCGCGCCCGCGGCGCTGGCCGTCAACGTGCTGCCGGCCACGCTGCTGGCGCGTCGCGCCGACCTGGCCGCCGCGCTGCGCCAGTGGCAGGCCGCGTCGCTGGACGCGCAAGGCCAGGCCATCGCCGAGCGCGCGCCGCAGCTGAGCTTCTCGGCGCTGGTCGGCCGTGGCCGCTGGGAGCTGGGCTCCGGCAGCACCAGCGGCACGATCTGGAGCCTGGCGCCGACGCTGTCCATTCCGATCTTCGACGGTGGCGGCCAGGCCGCGGCCACGGCGGCCGCCCGGGCCCAGGAGGCCGAAGCCCGTGCGGGCCTGGAAGCGCAATGGCGCGGCGCGGTGGCCGAGGTCGAGCAGGCGCTGCTGCGCTGGCATGCCGCCGACGCGCGCCGCCGCGAGGCCGAAAGCACGCGCGGCCACTGGCAACGCATCGCCGATGCCAGCCGCGCCCAGGCCGGCGCCGGCCTGTTGAGCGGCTACGCGCTGGCCCGCGACGAGCGCAATGCGCTGACGGCCGGCAGCGACGCACTGGACGCTGCCCGCGAACAGACGGCCGCCTACCTGCAACTGGTCCGCGCCCTGGGTGGCGGCTGGACCGAGCACCAGAACCCCTGAACCCGATGACGACCATGAAGCTCACGAAGCCTTCCCTCCCGTCCGTCGCCAGCGCCACGCTGCTGCTGGCCCTGGCCGGCGCGCTGCTGCTGGCCTTGCAACCCGCCGATGCCGCCGACGCCGTCGCCGCCACCAACGCGGCCCCCCGGCCGGCGCTCAGCGTGGCCGCCGTGCAGGCCAGCAGCGAGCGCTGGCCGCAGACGCTGTCCGCCAACGGCAGCCTGGCCGCCTGGCGCGAGGTGCAGGTGGGCACCGAGGCCACCGGCCAGCGCATCGAGCGCGTGGCCGTGGACATCGGCCAGCGCGTGAAGAAGGGCCAGCTGCTGGCCCAGCTCGCGTCCGCCAGCCTTGCGGCCGAGCTGGCCGCCAGCAAGGCCAGCCTGGCCGAAGCGCAGGCCACCGCGCAGGACGCGGCGGCCACCGCACGGCGGTTGAAGAGCCTGGCCGGCACTGAGGCCGTCAGCGCCCAGCAGGTGGAGCAGGCCCAGGCCAGCGACGCCGCGGCGCGCGCCCGCGCGACCGCGGCGCAGGCCCGCGTGGCGGCCGATGAGCTGCGCCTGTCCCACACCCGCGTCGTCGCGCCGGTGGATGGCGTGGTCGCCACCAAGGACGCCGTCGAGGGCGGCCTGCCGCAGCCCGGCCAGACGCTGTTCACGCTGATCCGCGACGGCCGCCTGGAATGGCGTGCCGAGGTGCCCGGCGCCGACCTGGGCACCATCAGCACGGGCCAGAAGGTGCGCATCACGCCGGCCGGCGGCCTGCCGCTGGACGGTCGCGTGCGGCTGGTGGCGCCCACCGTGGACCCGGCCAACCGCATGGGCCGCGTGCTGGTCGACGTGCCGGCCAACCCCGCAGCGCGCGCCGGCATGTTTGCGCGCGGCGAGTTCGCGCTGGGCGAGACGATGGTGCTGACGCTGCCGCAGTCGGCGCTGCTGTTGCGCGACGGTTTTGCGTACGTGTTCCGAATCGAAGGCAGCAAGGTGCGCCAGGCCAAGGTGGACACCGGCCGGCGCCAGGGCGACCGCGTCGAGGTGCGCGGCGGGCTCAAGGCCGGTGAGCCGGTCGTGGCCCAGGGCGTGGGCTTCCTGGCCGACGGCGACACCGTGCGTGTCGTTCCGACGCCGGCCGGCGCGGCCAGTGCCGTGGCGAAGTGAGGCGAGAGGCTGCCATGTTCAATTTCTCCGCCTGGGCCATCCGCCAGCCCATCCCCGCGCTGCTGCTGTTCGTCATGCTGACGGCGGCCGGACTGCTGGGCTTCAAGGCCATGAAGATCCAGCAGTTCCCCGACATCGAGCTGCCCACCATCCTCGTCACCACCAGCCTGCCCGGCACCGCGCCGGCGCAGATGGAGACCGAGGTGGCGCGCAAGGTCGAGAACGCCATCGCCACCGTGCAGGGCCTGAAGAACATCTACACCAAGGTGCAGGACGGCACGGCCACTATCACGGCCGAGTTCCGCCTGGAGAAGCCGGTGCAGGAGGCGCTGGACGACGTGCGCAGTGCCGTGCAGGGCGTGCGCTCCGACCTGCCGGCCGACCTGCGCGACCCGGTCATCACCAAGATGAACCTCAGCGGCGCGCCCATCCTGACCTACACCGTGTCATCCAGAGGCATGGACGACGAGGCGCTGTCCTGGTTCATCGACAACCAGGTCACCAAGCGCATGCTGGCCGTGCGCGGCGTGGGCTCGGTGGCCCGCGTGGGCGGCGTGGCCCGGGAGGTGCGCGTTGAGCTGGACCCGGCGCGCCTGCTGGCCTTGCGTGCCAGCGCCGCCGACGTGTCGCGCCAGCTGCGCCAGACGCAGCAGGAGGCGGCCGGCGGCCGCGCCAACCTGGGTGGTGCCGAGCAGAGCGTGCGCACTATCGCCACGGTTGGCAACGCGCAGGAGCTGGCCGCGCTGGAGATCACGCTGGCCGATGGCCGCCGCGTGCGGCTGGACCAGCTCGCCACGGTCAGCGACACGACGGCCGAGAAGCGTTCGGGCGCGCTGCTGAACGGCGCGCCGGTCGTCGGCTTCGAGATCACGCGCACCCGCGGTGCCGGCGAGGTCGACGTGGCCGCCGGCGTGCGCGCCGCGGTCGAGGAGCTGAAGGCGGGCCACCCCGACATCACCGTCACCGAGGCCTTCAACTTCGTCGACCCGGTGGTGGAGAACTTCGACGGCAGCATGACCTTGCTGCTGGAAGGCGCGCTGCTGGCCGTGCTGGTGGTGTGGTGGTTCCTGCGCGACTGGCGCGCCACCTTCGTCAGCGCGGTCGCGCTGCCGCTGTCGGCCATCCCGACCTTCGCCGTCATGCACTGGATGGGCTTCACGCTCAACGTGGTGACGCTGCTGTCGCTGTCGCTGGTCATCGGCATCCTGGTGGACGACGCCATCGTCGAGATCGAGAACATCATGCGCCACCTGACCGGTGGCAAGAGCCCCATCGACGCGGCCCGCGAGGCGGCCGACGAGATCGGCCTGGCCGTCATCGCGACGACCTTCACGCTGATCGCCGTGTTCCTGCCCACCGCCTTCATGGCCGGCGTGCCGGGCAAGTTCTTCGTGCAGTTCGGCTGGACCGCGGCGATCGCCGTGTTCTTCAGCCTGGTCGTCGCGCGGCTGCTGACGCCCATGATGGCCGCCTACATCCTGAAGAAGCCCAGCCACGACCCGGGCGAGCCCTTCTGGATGGCGCGCTACCTGCAGCTGACGCGCTGGTGCCTGACGCACCGCGGCAAGACGCTGGCCTTCGCGACGGTGTTCGCGGTGGCGAGCTGCTCGCCGCTGTTCGCCGGCAAGATCGCCGGCGCCTTCATCCCGCCGGACGACCTCAGCCAGACCCAGGTCTACATCAGCCTGGAGCCCGGCAGCACCTATGCCGACACGCTGAAGGTGGCCGTGGCCGCGCGCGACGCGGTGGCGAGGAACCCGCACGTGAAGATGGTCTACACGGCCGTCGGCGGCGGCGCGGCGGGATCGGACCCGTTCGCGATGGGTGGCGCGGCCGAGGCCCGCAAGGCCACGCTGACGATCAACCTGACGCCGCGCGGCGACCGCAAGGGCACCAGCAAGCAGGCCATCGAGCGCGACCTGCGCGCGGCGGTGGAGGCCATCCCCGGCGCGCGCTTCAACGTCGGCTTTGGCGGTTCCAACGAGAAATACGTGCTCGTGCTGGCCGGCGAGGACGGCGAGGCACTGACGGCGCATGCCGCCAAGGTGGAGCGCGAGCTTCGCGGCCTGGCCGGCATCGGCCAGGTCACCAGCAGCTCGGCGCTGCAAAGGCCCGAGCTGATCGTCAAGCCCGACAGCGCGCGGGCGGCGGACCTGGGCGTCAGCACCTCGGCCATTGCCGAGACGCTGCGCATCGCCACCAGCGGCGACTACGACCAGTTCCTGCCCAAGCTCAACCTGGCGCAGCGCCAGGTGCCCATCGTCGTCAAGCTGCCCGAGGGCGCGCGCACCGACCTGGCGCTGCTGAGCCAGCTCAACGTGCCGGGCGCCCGCGGCCCGGTGCCGCTGGAGCAGGTGGCCGACATCGCGCTGGGCACGGGCCCGGCGCAGATCGACCGCTACAACCGCGCCCGCAACGTCAACTTCGAGATCGAGCTGAACGGCGAAGCGCTGGGCGACGTGCAGGCGCGCGTGGCGGCCCTGCCGTCCGTCGCCCACCTGCCACCGGGCATCATCAAGACCGAGGTCGGCGATGCCGAGGCCTTTGCCGAGCTGAGCGCCAGCTTCCTGCTGGCGATGGGCACGGGCGTGGCCTGCATCTACATCGTGCTGGTGCTGCTGTTCCACGCCTGGGTGCAGCCGGTCACCATCCTGGGCGCGCTGGTGCTGTCCATCCCGGGCGCCATCCTGGCGCTGTTCGTCACCGGCACCGACCTGTCCATGCCGGCCATGATCGGCATGATCATGCTGATGGGCATCGCGACCAAGAACTCCATCCTGCTGGTGGAGTACGCCATCATGGCCCAGCGCGAACATGGCCTGGGTCGGCTGGACTCGCTCATCGATGCCTGCCACAAGCGCGCCCGGCCCATCGTCATGACGACGCTGGCGATGGGCGCCGGCATGCTGCCCATCGCGCTGGGTTTCGGCACTGACCCGAGCTTTCGCGCCCCCATGGCCATCGTCGTCATCGGCGGGCTCATCATGTCGACCTTCCTGAGCCTCTTGGTCATTCCGGTGCTGTTCACGCTGGTGGACGACGGCATCCGCAAGATGACGCCCAGGCGTTGGCGCAAGGCCGAAGCAGTCGCCTGAGCGCCGGCCGACCGTGCAGATTCCACGGCGTGTTCGCCCGTGGCTTTCAAACGTGACAAAGCACCGGTCGGCCCCTCGACTCACGGGGGGCGTTGCAAGGAGGCGGCTCATTAGAGTCGCGCCGCTGCAATGCCTGCAGTGAGGAAGAGATCGTCATGAAAAGAACAGTTCTGGTCAGCATCCTGGCCCTGGCGGCCGCACAGGCCTGGGCCGCCCCGGTCACCGTGGCGTTTGAGAACATCGCCGGCGCGTCCAGCGTCACGAACTACGGCAACAGCGGGTTCACGAACCAGAGCTTCAGCTTCCTGCTGGACCATGGCCATGCCATCGACAGCGCGTATGGCGTCGGCAACTATGCCTTCAACAACGGCACGGACTGGCTGATGCACGACAGCACCGGCGTGCTGCGCATCAGCCGCGCGGGCGGCCAGCTGTTCGCGCTGTCGCAGTTCGACTACGGGCACTTCGGCCGAGGCGGCGCCACCAGCGTGACGCTGACGGGCTTCCATGCCGACAACAGCACGGTGACCCAGCTGCTGACGTTCACCGACTCCATCCAGACGCTGGCGCTGTCCTCGGACTGGGCCAACCTGAGCCGCGTCGAGTTCGCGGGCAACAACAACCAGGCCTACGACAACTTCGTGTTCAACCGCGAAGCCGCCGCCACCGTGCCCGAGCCGGCCTCGCTGGCGCTGGTCGGTCTGGCCCTCGCCGGTGTGGCTGCCGCGCGCCGCCGCCGCGCCTGAGCGGCTTCAGCTCTGCAGCAGATGGCATGGCCGCGAGGCCATGCCATTTTTCTTTTGGGACGACGCCTACAGCGCGCAGGCGCCGGCCGGGCTGGGCAAGGCGGTCTGCCGGCCCGTGAAGCGCGGCGCTTCGGGCCGGCTCAGGTCGAAGTGGCTGAGCTGGTCGCTGCGCTGGTTGCAGACATAGAGCTGCGCACCCGCGATGCAGGCACTGCGCGGGTAGCTGCCGTGCACCCAGTGGTGGTCCAGCAGCCGGGGCCGACGCGGCTCGGCGAGCGAAATGACGGCCAGGCTGTCGTGCAGGCGGTTCAGCGCGTACAGGTGCCGGCCACCGGGCGCGACCAGCAGGTCGGACGCGTAGTTGGTGCCGGCGAAGCCGGGCGGCAGCACGGCGATCTCGTCCAGCAGCCGTGGGCCGTCCGGGCCTAACGCGACGGTCGACAGCGTCGACGACTCCTCCTGCAGCACATAGACCAGGCTGGCGTCTTCGGCGTGGAAGGCGAAGTGGCGCGGGCCCGAGCCGGGGCTCAGGGCCAGCTCGCGAGCCGGCGATGTCGGCGCCGAGGCGGTCAGCGGCCAGGCCAGCAGGCGGTCGCGGCCCAGGTCAGTGCCAACCAGCCAGCGGCCGTCGGGGCTGGTCTGGATCATGTGGGCATGCGGCGCGTCGTGGCCGCTGTCGGCCTGGCTGCCGAGGGGCGCCTGGGCGGCGCGCCGCGGGCCGGGGTGACAGTCAGACCCAGCGCAGCTGGGCCAGCTCTGCGCGGCGCCCAGGCGTCCGTCGTCCTGCAGTGCCAGCGCAGCGAAGCGGGCATCGCCGTAGTGCGCCACCCAGACGCGGCCCGCGCTGACCGACAGGTGGGCCGGGCTGCGGCCGCCGCTGGGTGTGCGCTGCAGCAGGCTCAGCTGGCCACCGGCGTCCTGCGTGTAGACGGCAACATGGTCGCCGCCTTCCTCGGCGGCGTAGACGCGCCCGCCGTGCGCGGCCACCCAGCTCGGGCTGTGCGCATTGGGTGTGATGCCCAGCGGTTTCAGCCCACCGTCGGTGCCGAGGGCGAAGCTGTAAATGCCCTGGCCCTGCGGCGCATAGGTGCCGACATGCAGGAAGCGGGGAGGCGTGGCGGCGAGGGCGGGCATCAGTGGGACGGCGCAGGACAGGAGCAGTTGGCGGCGGTTCATTGGAACTGGGTCGTGATGGCGTCCACCACGCAGTCGTTGTCGTCGACGACGGCCATCCAGGCCCATTTGTCGAAGGTGGTGCAGGGGTGGGAGGGGCCAAGTGCGACGCGCGTGCCGACGGCCGGCCCGTCGCAGGCGGTCGGGTCCCAGCGCAGATACGCATGCTGGTCGTTCAGGCCGGTCACGCGCCAGCCCGCCGGCGCCGCCACGCGCCCGCCATCGCCCAGATGCCAGACCGGCACGGGCCAGCCCTGGTCGAACGAGACGTCGCGCCGGCCCGCGTTCAGCAGCGCCAGGCCCGGCTCCGGGCTGGACAGCACCTGCGTCCAGACCTCCAGCGCCGGCTGCAGGCTGGGCATGCCCAGCGGCGTGTGCAGGCGCGCGTCCATGGCCTGCATGTAGCGGCCGTAGTGCTCGTGGTCGTGGCAGATGTAGCAGCCGGAGCGCAGCAGGCCCAGGCGACCCGGCTTGCCGGCGATCACGGGCGCGACCAGGTCGAACAGCGCCGAGCCGCCGCCGCTGAGCCACAGCGGGTGGGCGTCGTCGTCCAGCAGGCCCTCAGCCTCGATGTCCGCCAGCAGCGCCTCGACGCGGCCCCGCCACTGCTGCATCAGCGCGCGGTCGGGCTCGCTCTCACCGCGCACCTGCAAGCCCTCGTAGAAGCCGATGCCGCGCAGCCGCAGCGCCGGGTGGGTCTTCAGCGCACGCGCAAGCGCCAGCGCCGGGCCGTGCTCGCGCAGGCCGCAGCGCGACGTGCCCAGCTCGATCAGCACGTCCAGCCGCGCTTCGCCGGCGCCCAGCGGCGCCCAGTGCGCAGCCAGCAGGTCCAGCTGCGCCTGCGAGTCGACGAAGAAGGCCAGCTCCAGCCCCGGGTGGCGCCGTCGCAGGTCCAGCAGCTCAGCCAGTTCGGCCGCGTTGATGACCTGGTTGGCGATCAGCGCCCGCCGCGCACCGGCGGCCAC
This sequence comes from Roseateles sp. P1_C6, assembly GCF_056406315.1. Taxonomy (NCBI): domain Bacteria; kingdom Pseudomonadati; phylum Pseudomonadota; class Betaproteobacteria; order Burkholderiales; family Sphaerotilaceae; genus Roseateles; species Roseateles sp. P1_C6. The sequence goes on along the minus strand of NZ_JBFUAK010000010.1, from coordinate 110,430 downwards.
GCCCAGGCGCAGCTGGTGCACGTTCGCAAACGTCAGGCCCCAGGCGCCGGCGTCCAGCTGGCGACGGAACAGCTGCGGGCTCATCGTCGTCTTGCCGTGCGGCGCCAGTTGCACGCCGCGCTCGGCCGCGAACCGCTGCATCCAGGCGATGTTGTGGGCCAGCGCGGTCTGCCGCACGACGGCCAGCGGCAGCGGCAGCTCGGCGCCTTGCAGCGTCCAGCCGCGCTGCGCGACGTCGGCCAGCGGCAGCGGCGGCTGCAGCGCCGGGAAACCCTTCAGCCAGGGGCCGAGCCAGCCGGGGCGGGGCGTGTCGAGATCGTCGGGCGTGTCCATGCCCGCCATCATCGCCGGGCTGCATTGCCACCGCGACGGGGCGCACAGACGCCGATTGCGCTGAAACGCGCGGTCAGGCACGATGGGTTTCCTTCAGGCTCAACCCAAGTGGCCTACGACCTCGCTGACCCGGCCCGACTGGCTCTCCTGCGGTCGCTTGACCTGCTGCGCCCGCATGAGGACCCGTCGTTTGATCGCGTCACGGCCATCGCGGCGCTCGCGACCGGCCGGCCGACGTCGCTGATCACCTTCATCTCGCCCGAGGGCCAATGGGTGGCCTCGCGGGTCGGCTGGGACCAGTTGTTCCACCCGCTGTCGGAGTCGTTCTGCGTTCACGCGCTGGGCAGCGACCAGCTGCTGCAGGTCTGCGACGCGACCGGCGATCCGCGCTTTCGGGACAACGCCCTGGTCACCGGCAGTTCCGCGGTCAGGTTCTACGCCGGCCACCCGCTGCTGTTCGACGGTTTCCTGCTCGGCGCGGTGTGCGTGCTCGACAACAAGCCCGGGGCGCTGACGCCGGAGCAGGCGCAGGTGCTCAAGCACCTGGCGGACCTCGTGGCCGACCTGCTGCGCGTGCGACTCGAGCGCTCCCATGCCGAGCAGGGGCGCGCGCAGGGCGCCCAGCTGATGGCGGCGCTGGAACGGTCCGAGGCGACGCTGCGCGAAAGCGAGGAGCGCTACCGGCTGCTGTGGCAGACCACCACCGACGCGGTGCTGATCATCGATGACGCCGGCATCATCCGCTTCGCCAACCCGGCGCTGCAGACGATGTTCGGCCACAAACCCGAAGACCTCATCGGCCGCCATCTGGGGGTGGTGCAGCCCGAACGGCTGCGCGAGGCGCACACCCGCGGCTTCGGTGCCTACCTGCGCACCGGGCAGCGCCGGCTGAACTGGCGGGCGACGGAGACGGTGGGCCTCAGGGCCGATGGCACGGAGGTGCCGATCGAGGTGGCCTTCAGCGAACTGGCCGTCGGTGGCCAACGGCATTTCGCGGCCTTCATGCGCGACCTCACCGAGCGCAACCAGGCCCAGCTGGCGCTGCACCGCAGCGAGGCGCAGTTCCGGTCGCTGACGGCGCTGTCGTCCGACTGGTACTGGGAGATCGACGCGGACCTGCGTTACACCTTCATCTCCGACGGTGCCAAGCGCAGCGGCCTGCTCAACGTGGAGCAAGCCCTCGGCAAGCGGCTGTGGGACGGCTGCGCCGACGCCGACCCGGACGACTGGGTGCACCAGCAGGCCAAGCTGGCCCGCCACGAGGCCTTCCGCGATTTCGAGATGGTGCAGAAGGCCCCGGACGGCACGACCCAGGTGTTCCGCATCAGCGGCGAGCCGGTCCTGGACGACGACGGCGGCTTCGCCGGCTATCGCGGCGTCGGCCGCAACGTCACCCAGGAGCGGCGCGCCGAGGAGTCGCGCCGCGCGCTGGAGGACCACCTGCGCGAGACGCAGAAGCTGGAGGCCATCGGCGTGCTGGCCGGCGGCATCGCGCACGACTTCAACAACATCGCCGCCGGCATCCTCGGCAACACGCAACTGGCGCTGGGTGACCTGGAGGCGGGCCACCCCGCCGTGCAGAGCCTGCAGCAGATCCGCAAGGCCGGGCTGCGCGCGCGGGAGATGGTGCAGCAGATCCTGACGTTCGCGCGCCGCCGGCCCAAGCGCCCGGCGCATTGCGAGCTGCGCGAGCTGGTCGACGAGACGCTGGGCCTGCTGCGGCCCACCGTGCCGACGTCGGTCAAGCTGGAGGCGCTGCTGCCCGCCCGTCCACTGCGGGTCTTTGCCGATGCGACCCAGGTGGAGCAGGCGCTGATCAACCTGTGCGCCAACGCCTGGCAGGCGATGGCGGGGCGCCCGGGGCGCATCCAGATCGGCGCCGATGAGGTCACGCTGGACCGTGACGCCGTCGACCGCATCGGCCGGCTGGCGCCGGGGCGGTACGTGCACCTGTGCGTCCGTGACGACGGGCCCGGCATGGACGAGGCGACGGCCAAGCGCGTGTTCGAACCCTTCTTCACGACCAAGCCCGAGGGCGAGGGCACGGGGCTGGGCCTGTCGGTGGTGCATGGCATCGTGGCCGGGCACGGCGGCGCGATCACGGTCGACAGCACCCTCGGCCGCGGCACCACCTTCGACATCTGGCTGCCGGCCGACGACGACGCGGTCGTCACCGAACCCATGCTGCTGGAGGAGCAGGCGCCCGACGGCGAGGGCCGGCATGTGATGTACGTCGATGACGACGAGGTCATGACACTGATGGTCTCGCGCCTGCTGGAGCGCTCGGGCTACCGCGTGACGGTGTTCAACCACGGCGAGCAGGCGCTGCGCTGCTTCGAGCGCGCGCCCTGGGACATCGACGTCGTCGTGACGGACCTGAACATGCCGGGCACGTCGGGCCTGGACGTGCTGCGTGGCATCAACGCGGTGCGGCCGGGCCTGCCCGTCATCATCGGCTCGGGCAACCTGCCGCTGGAGGTCCTCGTCGATGCGGAGCGCGCCGGCGTGCGGGCCACGTTCGACAAGCAGAACACGCTGGAGGAGTTGCCGGCGTTGCTGGCGGATGTGCTGGGGCTGTGAGGTGCCGCGCGGCTCAGCGCTGCGCTGAACGTTCGCTGCCGCCGCGCCGCCTGTGGACCCACAGGGCGCCCGCGGCCAGCCCCACGGCCCACAACAGCGCGGTGGCCGGCTCTGGCACGGCGGGGGCCGGCGGCAACGGGGGGATGCCGGGCGTTGGCAAGGCCGGCGCCGGCGTGGGGTCTGCCCCGGGCGGCAGCGAGGGCAGCTCCGGTGGCGCGGGCGGCGTGGCGACGACGGGCGGCACCTCGGCGGGCGGCGCCGGTGATGCAGGCCATGGCGGCACGCCGGCAACCGGCGTCTCGGCCGCCGGCGGCAGCGGCTGCAGCGGCGTTGACGCGAGTGGCAGGTCAGTGGCGGGCGGCATGCGGGCGGCGGTGCGCGGTGGCGCCAGCAAGGGGTGCGCCGTGGGGCCGGCTTCGTCCACGGCTGCGGGCACCGGCGGCAAGCCGGCCGCAGGTGGATCGAAGATGAGCGGGTCGGCGGGGCCGCCCGCCGCCGCGGGAACGCCCCTTGCCGTGACGGCAGATTTGCGAACGATGCGGCTGACATTGCGGCAAATCAGGGGCACGGCCACGCAATGCCCGTCCTCGCAGTAGGCCAGCGCGCGCTGCTCGTGATCGGGGTGCCAGGAGTTGCGCGTGACCTTGCCGCAGATGCGCCGGGTGCCGAAATGCATGTCCAGCAGCGCGGGCTCGTAGCGGAAGTTGCCTTCTATCGTGCTGCGCCGGATGGACACGATGTCGTCATAGGCAAACGCCTTCATCCGCGCTTTCAGGCGGGCGCGGTTGGGCGCCGGGATGTCGGTGTAGTCGTCCACGGCGTCGGGCACGTCGCCGGCGAATGGGTCTTGCGCGGGCGCCCGCCATTCGCAAATGCCGCTGCCGCTCGCGGCGGGGGCCTGCGTGGCCAGCCCACAGAGGGCGGCGGCGAGGAAGAAACTGCCGATCCGTGACACACCGGTGCCCGGCAAGCGCCGTTCCCATGGCCGCGCCCGGCACAGGGCGGGTTCAGCACAAGGCGGCCAGCATCGCTGCTTCCGTGGCCGGGTCCCAGGCCAGCGGATAGAGGCAGCGCGCCTGCGTCAACAGCGCGGGGCGGCCGCCCCAGAAGGCGATCTGCTCGCGCACGGCGGCGAGGTCGAAGCTCATCAGCACGGCCGGTGCGTTCACGCGGGGGTTGTGGCGCGCCGTCGTGTGCGGCAGCCATCCCAGCAGGCGGCGGTAGAAGGCCACGTGGCGCGGGTTGACCTCGATGACGCCACGCGCGCAGCGGGCGCGCCGATGCGCGTGCAGGTAGGCCAGGTGAAAGAGCTGCGCCAGCAGGCGCTTGGGGTCGTGGGAATGCTTGTCCACGGCCAGGCTGCCGAACTCGCACAGCTTGACGCCGGCAGCACGCCAGGCCGCCAGCTCGGCTTCAAACAGCAGGTCGGCCTTCAAGCCGCCCGCGCCGTCGAAGCGCACGGTCAACGTGCCGATGACCTGGTCGCCGGCCCGCGCGGTGCAGACCACGTCACCCGCCTCGTGGCGGCTGCCGAAGCGCTCGCGCGTCACGGCCAGGCCGCCGTCGACGTAGCGGCGCTCCACCAGCCGCAGGGCGTCGCCCTCCAGGGCGCCGAAGTCGCTGTTCAGTGCCAGCGGCGTATCGCTGAAGGGGGTCAACATGGTGACCGCACTGTCGGCGGCCCATGTTTCAGGCCCGCTTCAACGCCGCGGGCCCGCTGTTGCGTTTGTTTCGTCGGCCCGCGGCCGCGCGCTCACTTCGCCTTGCTCTTGTTGTGCTTGACGGCGGCGCGGATCAGTGCCTTGAAGGCCGCCTCGTCGACGTCGCTGGCGGCATCGACGTCGATGGCCCGCCGCACCTTGCCTTCCAGGCCGGCATTGAACAAGCCCTTGGGGTCGGGCAGCGCGGCGCCGTGCGGGAAGGTCAGCTTGATCTTGGCCTTGTAGGCCTCGCCGGTGCACAGGATGCCGTCGCATTCCCAGACCGGCGTGTCCCATTTCCAGGCCTCGACGATGCCGTCGTCCGTGGCCAGGATGAGCTTGCGCAGCCGCGTCAGCGCCTCGGCGCGCCAGTCGCCCAGGGCGGCGATCTTGGCGTCTATGCGATGGGTGGGGGAGTCCTTGTCGGTCGTCATGGTTCAGCAGCTTTCGTACTTCCAGTTGCGCGACTTGCCCTCGGCCAGCCATTCGACCGCCTGGGCGATGCGCTTGGCCCGCGTGTCCTCGCGCTTGGCCTCCAGCACCCATTCCAGATAGTCGCGCTGCTTGCCGGGCGCGAAGCCGTCGTAGTGTTGCTGGGCGAGCTTCACCTTGGCCAGCGCTGCGGCGAAGTCGTCCGGCATCTGCAGCTGCGGCCGGGGCTCGCGATGGGGTTTGGCGGCACGCGGCGCGCCCGCCCGCAGCAGCGCGGCAGCGGCCTTGATCTGCTGGCGCAACTCGCCGCGGCCGGGCAGGTCGGCCGGGCTGGTGATGCGCCCGAAGTCGCCCATCGCGCCGGGCTGGCCCGGCGTGGCGCCTTCGCGCTCCCAGAAGCCGAAGGCGCAATGCGCCTTGAACGCCGACATGCCGCACAGCAGCTTGCCGTCCAGCATGAAGTGCGGCCGGCTCCACTTGATGGTCTCGACGACATCGGGGCAGGCCGCATGCACGTCCTCGCGCACGCGCTGCAGCAGCGGCAGCGCAAAGGCCGGTACGCCGGCCAGGTAGGCATCGATGCGGGGGTCGAGCGTGGGCATGTTCACTCGCTGTGGTTGAGGTGGCGCTCGATGCGCCGGTCGGGAATCAGCCACAGCGCCGCGACCAGCGCATAGCCGGCCAGCGACAGGCCCACGTGCACGAAGGCCAGCGCGATGGACGACAGGTAGACGACCGGCGAGAGCTTGCCCTTCCAGTCGCGCCCGAGCGCCTCGGCCAGCGCCGTGTTGTTGCCGGGGATGCACAGCAACGCGCGCTGCAGCAGCACCCAGGCCAGCGCGGCCATGACCAGCACGGCGCCGTACAAGGCCACCGGCAGCGGCGCGAAATGGTTCTCGCCCATCCAGCCGGTCGCGAACGGCAGCAGTGACAGCCAGAACAGCAGGTGCAGGTTGGGCCACAGCACGGCGCCCGAGATCTTGTGCACCGCGTGCAGCAGGTGGTGGTGGTTGTTCCAGTAGATGCCGACGTAGACGAAGCTCAGCACATAGGACAGGAACACCGGCCACAGCGGCTTGAGTGCTTCCCAGTCGGTGCCGTGGGGCACCTTCAGCTCCAGCACCATGATCGTGATGATGATGGCGATGACGCCATCGCTGAAGGCTTCGAGGCGGGTCTTGTTCATGGGGGTGGCGGTGGTTTCGGGCAGTCTAGACTTTCGCCCCTCGCCCGCTCCCTCCGGACTGACCCTTGCGACGCCTGCTGCTGCCCCTGTTTTTTGCCGCCTCCACGGCGGCCCTGGCCCAGGTGCCCGCGCTGACGCTGGAGCAGCTGCCCCGCCCGACGATGCCGCCCGGCGAGCGCGGGCCGGTGGTGCCGGCGCAGGTGGAGCGCTGGCGGCAGGAGGCCAAGGCGCTGGAGTACGGCGACGGCGTCAAGCGCGACGAGGTGGCGGCGGCCAAGCTGTATTGCCGCGCGTCGCGCTACGGCGACGCCGAGGCGCAGTTCAGCCTGGGCTGGATGCTGACCAACGCGCGCGGCATCCAGCGCAATGACGCCGAGGCGGCGCACATGTTCGCGGCTGCGGCCGAGCAAGGCCTGCAGCAGGCGCAGAACATGCTGGACACCATGGGCGGCACGCCGCTGGGCGACCCGCCGCCCTGCCTGCGCCCGCCCGAGACCGACCCGCCCGTGGTGGCCGCACCGGCGCCTCCGGCCGCGCGTGGCGCCCGCCCGTCGTTGTGGGCCACGCTGCCGCTGCCCACCCAGGCGCCGCCGGCCATCGTCAACTACGTGAAGCTGCTGGCGCCGGAGTACAAGCTGGCGCCGGCCCTGGTGCTGGCCGTCATGGCCACCGAGTCCAACTTCGACCCGCTGGCCGAGTCGCCCAAGAAGGCGCAGGGCCTGATGCAGCTGATGCCCGACACGGCGCTGCGTTTCAGGGTCACCAAGCTCAGCGACCCGTCGCAGAACATCCGCGCCGGCATGGCCTATCTGCGCTGGCTGCTGGCCTACTTCGAGGGTGACGTGATGCTGGCGCTGGCCGGCTACAACGCCGGCGAGAAGGCCGTGGACCGCTACCTCGGCGTGCCGCCCTATGCCGAGACGCGGCTGTACGTGCGCAAGATCATGGCCGCCACGGGCGGGCAGCGGCTGCACCCCTTCGACGCCAGCGTGGTGGCGGCGTCGCCCATGCTGCTGCGCGTGAAGGCGGCGATGCAGGCCATCCAGGCGCGTTGACTTTCGCCACGGCGCGCCGCGGTTGACCAGAATGCGCCGCATGCTCAAGCCCCTTGCCCTCGCTGCCCTGTGCCTGGCCACGTCGCTGGCCGCCCGCGCCGACGTCAGCCCCGAACGCCAGGCCCAGGCGCTGCTCGACGCGCTGCGCGACATCAGCGGCGTGCCCGGCATGGCGGCCGCCGTCTGGCAGGGCGAGCGCCTGCGCTGGCAGGGCGGCAGCGGCTGGCGCGACGCCGAGCAGCGGCTGCCGGTGCAGGCCGACACGCGCTTTCGCCTCGCCAGCGTGTCCAAGCCCTTCGCGGCGGTGGCCGTGGCGCAGCTCAAGGCCCAGGGCCGGCTCGACGTCGACAAGCCCGTGGGGGCGCTGCTGCCCGAACTGGAGCCGGCGCAGGCGGCGCTGACGCCCCGCCTGCTGGCCGCCCATCTGAGCGGCATGCCGCACTACCAGAACCGCGACGACGGCCGTGGCGGCACGCACCACGCGACCGCCCGCGACTCGCTGAGCCACCTGAAGGGGCGCCAACTGGTGGCCGCACCGGGCAGCCGCTATCTCTATTCGTCCTGGGGCTACACGTTGCTCGCGGCCACCGCCGAGGCGGCTGCGGGCCAGCCCTACCCGGCGCTGCTGGCGGGCAGCGTCGCGCCGGGCCTGGCCATCGGACCGGACATGACGGGCCAGTCGCCCGTCATGTCCAAGGCTTACGACTTCAGCTGGCGCGGCGTGCAGGCGGCGCCGGCCCATGACTTCAGCTACAGCTGGGGCGGTGCCGGCCTGGCCGGCAGCGCGCCGGCGCTGGCCGAATGGGGTGGGCGGCTGCTGCAGGGGCGCATCGTCGACGCGGCCACGCGCGACTGGATGTGGCAGCCGGTCCTGGACAACACCGGCAAGCCGGTCGGCGAGCGCAGCTACAAGATGGGTTTCGGCTGGCGGCTGGACGTCGACGCCGAAGGGCAGCAGGTCGTCCACCACGCCGGGGCGACGCTGGGCGCGCGCAGCGTGCTGCTGCTGTGGCCGCAGGCGGCGACCAGCGTCAGCCTGCTGTCCAACGCGATGTGGACCTCGTCCATCGAGCGCAGCGCCGAGCTGCTGAGCGCGCCGTTCCGCGCGCCGGTGCCGGGCCTCGCTGCCAGCCCTTGCCCGCTGAAGGCCAGCCGCTTCGAGGGCGAGCTGAACGGCGTCGCCGTGCAGGGCCGCGCCAGCTTCCGCCGCGACGGCGACGGCCTGTGCCGCGGTGAGCTGGGCTTGCCGGCCGCGCTCGCCGCCGTCGTCAACCCGGGGCCGCAGCCGGCGGCGGACCGGCTGACCGTCATCGGCCTGCAGGGCGAGATGGCGCGGGCTGCGCTGGTCACGCCCATCGGGCTGGCGGACTGGCGCGCGCAGGCCGACGGCAGCGTCCGCGTCGACGGCCTGGCCGGCCGCAGCCTGGTGCTCCGGCTCAAGGAATAAGCTCGCCGGGCGTGAGATAAATCATGGCGCGGCCCGACGCGCCGCGGTGAAGCGCCGGCGATGCGCGCATCGTGCAGCCTGCGCCCGCGTGTCGGGGCCCAACCGATACGAACCGACGATGGAACCCCTGCATACCGACACGCTGCTGCGCGTCTACCAGCTCGTCACGGCGATGCTGGCGCTGGCGACGCTGGGCGGTGCCTGGCATCTGAAGGGCGAGCGCGCGCTGTGGTTCTGGGCCGGGGCCTTCGCCGCGGCGGCGCTGACGCAGACGGCCCGTGCGCTGGTCTTCACGCTGGACTGGCCCTTCACGCTGCGCGCCGTGGGCCACCTGGGCGGCCTGCTGTCCGCGCTGATGGTGTTGCTGGGCCTGCGCGTCTATCTGGGGCTGCCGATGCGCTGCCGGCTGCCCATCGCCTTCACGGTGTTGGTCAGCATCGGCGCGTTCACGTTGACCGCGCTGACCGGCAAGCTGTGGCCGTCGCTGACGCTGACGCTGCTGGCCTCGGCCGTGCTGACCATGCCGGCCGCGCACGCTGCGCTGCAGGCCTGGCGCGTGCAGCGCGGCTTTCCGCTTGCGCTGCTGGCGGCCGACCTGATCATCTGCGCCATCGTCGAGGTGGCGCGCGGCCTGGCTGTCACGCCGTTGATCTCGACGACGCGCGAGCAGCTGATGCAATACAACGTGGTCGGCCTGCTCGCGGCCATCGGCCTGGTCATCGGCCAGGCGCTGGCCATGCTGCTGCTGCTGCAAGACCATGCGCTGCGCCAGATCCAGCGCCTCATCGAAGTCGACGTGCTGACAGGCCTGCTGAACCGCCGCGGCTTCGACGAACGGCTGCGCCGGCTGCTGCAGCGCGGCGTCGCCCAGCCACCGGTGCTGGCGCTGCTGGACGTGGATCATTTCAAGCGCATCAACGACACCCATGGCCACGCGGTTGGCGACGCGGTGCTCAGCGGCATCGGCGAACGCCTGCGCGACACGCTGCGGCCGCTGGACCTGGCCGTGCGCCTGGGCGGCGAGGAGTTCGCCGTCATCTGGGTGCAGCCCGAGGCCGGCGGTGAGGCGCGCCTGGGCGAGCGGCTGCGCGAGGCCATCGCGGCCCGGCCGTTCACGACGACGGCCGGCCCGCTGCCGGTGACCGTCAGCGTCGGCGTGGCGCGCGCCTATGGCGTGGACGAGCCGCCCGAGGCGCTGTTCAGCCGCGCGGACGCGTCGTTGTACGAGGCCAAGCGCGGCGGGCGCGACCGGGTCGTGCTGGCGGCCTGAGGCCGTTCAAGGCGGGCGCTTCAGGGGCTCGTGAACAGGGTGCCCGCTGCCATGGTGGCCGGGCACACGGATGAATGACAGGGCCGCCAACGCGCTCAGCGCCAGGCCGGCCGAGAACCACAGCGCCGCGCTGCCGAACGCGGCCAGCAGCAGGCCGAACAGCCAGGGCGACAGCGCCTGTCCCAGCCGGGCGGGCAGCATCAGCAGCCCTTGCCGGTGGCCGTAACCCTGAGGCCCGAACAGCGCCAGCGGCAGCGTGCCCTTGGCGATGGTCAGGATGCCGTTGCCCGCGCCGTGCAGCAGCGCGAAGGCCGCCGCCACCGGTGCGCCCAGCAGTGCCAGCAGCGCGGCGCCTAGCGGGTGCATCAGCGCCGCGGCGCGCGCCGACTGCAGCGGGTGCAGGCGGCCGAGGAAGCCGAACTCCAGCAGCCGGCCGGCCACCTGCGCCGGCCCGACCAGCGCGCTGACCAGCAGCGCCGTCGCCGGTGCCACGCCGGTGGCGTCGAGCAGGCGCGGCAGGTGGGCGGCCATGGCCGTGCTGATGAACCAGGTCACGGCGAACACCCAGGCCAGCAGCGCGGCGGTCGACACGGGCGGTGCGGCGGGCTCGGCCTCGGCTGCGGCATGGGTTGCGGGTGCTGGCGCTGCCGCGCCGGACGCCGGCAGCCAGGCGTTCAGCGGCAGACCGATGAGCAGGTGCAGACCGGCCCAGGCCCAGCAGGCGCCGCGCCAGCCGAAACCGTGCTCCAGCGCCGCCGTCAGCGGCCAGCCGACCGTGCTGGCAAAGCCGGCGATCAGCGTGATGCCGGTGATGGCGCCGCGCGCGTCGCGTCCGTACAGCCGCACCAGCGAGGCGAACGCGGCCTCGTAGAGCCCGCTGCCCATCGCCAGGCCCAGCACGGCCCAGGCCGCGAACAGGCCGAGGGGCCCGTTGGCCAGCGCCATCAACGCCAGGCCCAGCGCGAAGACGGCGCTGGTGCCCATCAGCACGGGCCGGCCGCCCCAGCGGTCAATGCGCCGGCCCGCGTGCGGCCCGACCAGGGCCGACACGACCAGTGCCGCCGAGAAGGCCGCGAAGATGGTGGGCTCGGACACGCCGAGGTCGCGCGCCATCGGCCGCGCCAGCATGGCGGGCAGGTAGTAGGTCGAGGCCCAGGCCAGCGTCTGGGCGACGCCCAGCGAGCCGACAACGCTCAGGCGGCTGCGGGCCATGCTCAGCCGCAGCAGCGCGCTGCTGCGCTTGCGGGTGCCACGGCCGTGGCGGGCGCCGGCTTGGGACCGCAGCTGCGCGGGCCGCAACCGGCCTTGGGCACGGCCACGGCGGCCACGGCCGGCGCGGGGCCGCAGCAGCCCGCCGTCTCAGCCCCGGCCGCCGGGCCGACCGAGCAGACGCCCGTTTCCGGCAGTGCCAGCTCCACGCGGTCGGCGGCGGCCAGGTCGCCCGCGAGGGCCGCGACGACGGAGCGCGCCTGCTCGAAGCCGGTCGCCATCAGGAAGGTTGGCGCGCGGCCGTAGCTCTTCACCCCCACCGTGTAGAAGCCCGGCTCGGGGTGGGCCAGCTCGCGGTGGCCATGCGGCCGCACGGTGCCGCAGCTGTGCAGGTTGGGGTCGATCAGCGGGCCCAGCGCCTCGGTCGATTCCAGCCACGGGTCCAGGCGCAGGCGCAGCTCGCTGGTCAGCGACAGGTCGGGGCGCTGGCCGGTCGCGCAGATGATCTCGTCGATGCCGTCGACGACGACCGCCTGCTGCTGCGCGCCCAGGCCGCTGACGCGCAGGCGCCCGTCGACGCGCTCGATGCGGGTGATGCGCAGGCCGCCGAAGAACGCCAGCGCGCCGCCGTCGCGCAGCCGGCGCAGCGAGGCACCCAGTGCGCCGCGGGCCGGCAGCGCATCGGCATCGCCGCCGCCGAAGACGCGTTGCAGCGCCGGCGAGCGCACCGCCCACGCCAGCTGCGTGCCCGGCGCCTGCCGGGCCAGTTCGGCCAGCGACAGCAGCGCGTTGGCGGCCGAGTGGCCGGCGCCGACGACCAGCGTGCGCCGGCCCGCGTAGCGGCTGCGCAGCGCGCCGGCCACGTCGGGGATACCGTAGAAGATGTGGTCGCGCGCATCGGCCTCGCCGAGGGCCTGCAGCCCGTTGGCGCCCACCGGGTTGGGCTGGTTCCAGGTGCCGGTCGCGTCGATGACGGCGCGGGCGCGCAGTTCGTGCACCTGGCCCGCCTGCTCGTAGCGCACCAGGAACGCCGCCTGGTCGCGGCCGGCGCTCTTGACCTTGTCCAAGCCCTCGCGGCTGACCGCCTGCACGCGCGCACCCAGCTTCAGCGCGGCGACGACCTGCGGCAGCGCCGCGAACGGGCGCAGCACGCGCTCGACGACCTCGCCGGCGCTGGGCAGCCCGGCGGCGGGCGGCGCGGCCCAGCCGGTCGACGCCAGCAGCCGGGCCATGGCCGGGTCCACGTTGAACTGCCAGGGCGAGAACAGCTGCACATGGCCGTAGTCCGCCAGGTTGGCGCCCACCGCCGCGCCGGCTTCCAGCGCGACGAAGGGCAGGTCGCGCTCGATCAGTTGCGCGACGGCGGCGAGCCCGACCGGCCCCGCGCCCAGCACGGCCACGGGCAGCGCGCCTTCGGCGACCGGCAGCTCGCGCAGCGCCAGCGTCATCAGCGCGGCGCAGGCCGGGCAGGCGCCCTGGAACTCGGCCGAGGCCTTCAGCGCGGCCGGGGCGTCTTCGGTCTTCAGGCGCTTGAAGCCGTACTGCGCGAAGTACTCGGGCGCCGTGACGGTCAGCAGGTAGAGCGCCGCGATGTCGCGCGACCGGGCCTCCTGCAGCAGCCGCTCGACCAGCTGGCGGCCGATGCCCTGCCGGTGCAGGCCCGGCGCCACGGCCACCGAGCGCAGCAGCGCGATGCCGCCATAGACCTCGGCGCCGGCACAGCCGACGACCTCGCCGTTGTGGGTGGCCAGCAGATAGGTGGACAGGTGCGCCTGCGCGCCCTCGGTGGGCAGCTGGTTGGCGAGCAGCAGCGCCTGGACGGCGGGCCAGTCGGACGCGCCGGCCTGGCGCAGCGAGAGGGGGTGGTTCAGCAACATGGTTTGGAATCCTGGTTGGGCTCCCGAAGGGCTTGGGGCGGCAGGCAGCAGGTGGCGGCCGCGTCTTCGCGCAAGGCCTTCAGCAGAGTCAGCAATGAGTGCTCGACAGCGTCGCGTTCGCGCGGGCTCAAGGCGGCCAGCAGCGTGGCGGCGTGGTGGTCGAGCGTCTGGTTCAGCTCACGCACGGTGCGTTCGCCGTCGGCGGTGAGCGTGACGAGCCAGCTCCTTGCGTCGGACGGGTTCGGCTCCTTGCTCACCAAGCCACGGGCTGCCATGGCCTCCACGGCGCGCGACACCCAGCTCTTCTCCAGGCTGACGCGCGTGCCCAGCTCGGACAGCGGCAAGGGCCCGGAGCGGCCCAGCTCGGTCAGCAGATGGCATTGCGTGCTGGTCGTGCGGCAGCAGTCGGCCACGACGCGCTGGGCGCGGGTGTACAGGCGCGCCACTTCGCGCAACAGGCTGCCGGGGTCGGATTCGGTCATTTAGGTGTGCATAGCAACTATCTGGACGCATGGTGACGGTCGCTCCTTTGGTTGTCAACAGCAACTGTTCCGGTCAAAGAAACGGGGCCGCGGCCCCGTCGGCAGGGGTGGGCTCAGCCCGCGCGCGTGGCCTCGCTCGGCGGTCGGGTGGCGGCAAGCAGGCGGTCCGCTGCCACGGCCAGCGCGGCGCCGGCAAGTTCGGCCGCGACGAAGCCTGGCGCGCTGGCCGGCGCAATGCCGGCAAAGCTGTCGCTGAACATGCGGCCGAACACGGCGGCCGGGTTGGCGAACGAGGTCGACGCGGTGAACCAGTAGGCCGCGCCGATGTAGGCCGCCACCATGGCCGCCACGCGCGAGCCCGGCGCGCGCAGGATGACCAGCACCAGGCCGAAGGTCGCGACGCCTTCGGCGATCCACTGGCCGGTGCCGTTGCGCAGCTTGCTGGAGAACTGCAGGAGGCTCATGTCGAACATCGCGTGCGCCAGCCAGGCGCCGAGCATGGCACCGATGAGCTGTGCGGCGACGTAGGGCAACAAGGCTGCGGCCGCCAACTCGCCTCGCCAGGCCATGACGGCGCTGACCGCCGGATTGAAGTGCGCGCCGCTGACGGGGCCGAACACCTCGATCAGCACATAGAGGCCGCCGACGGTGGCCAGCGTGTTGGCCAGCAGCGCGAGGGCCACGTTGCCGCCGGCCAGGCGCTCGGCCATGACGCCGGAGCCGATGACCACGGCCAGCAGCAGCGCGGTGCCCAGGCCTTCGGCGAGGAGCTTGCGGGGCAGGTTCATTGCCGCGAGATCTCGACGAGGGCCTGCTGCAGCTGCGCCTTGCTCAGCGTGTCCAGCGGCAGCTGCAGCAGTTGCAGCATGCGGTAGCCGATGGCCTGGCGTGTCAGCTCGAAGGCGCGGCGCTTGCCGTCGTCACCGCCGTCGGCGTTGGAGGGGTCCGGGTAGCCCCAGTGCACCTTGACGGGTTGGCCCGCATCGCTCGCGCCGCCGAAGAACACCGGGCAGGCTTCAGCCGCCGCGCTGTCGCAGACGGTGATGACGATGGACAGTGGCGGCGCGCCGGCCTGGCTGAACTCGTCCCAGCTCTTGCTGCGGTAGCCGGCGGTGTCGGCGCCCGCGTTGGCCAGCGCTTCGAGTGCGAAGGGGTTGATGCGGCCGCTGGGCGCGCTGCCGGCGCTGTGCGCCTGCACGTCGCGGCCGAGCTTTCCCGCCCAGTGGTTGAGCATGCCCTCGCTCAGCACGCTGCGGGCGGAGTTGTGGGTGCAGAGGATGAGGACGTGGGTCGTCATGGCGCGCCGTTCAGCAGTTGCAGGCCGCGGCGCTGCCGTCCACGGCGCAGCTGGCGCCCTGGCAGCAGTTCTCGGTCAGATAGCCCAGCAGCCCGTTCATGCGCGCGTAGTGGGCGCGGTAGATCAGGTTGCGGCTGGCGCGCTCCTGCGTCACCAGGCCGGCGTTGACCAGTTCCTTCAGGTGGAAGGACAGCGTGGCCGGCGCGACGCCCAGGGCTTCGTGGATGGCGCCTGGCGTCAGGCCCGCGTCGCCGACGACGACCAGCGCGCGAAACACCTGCAGCCGCAGCGGTTGGGCCAGCGCGGCCAGGCCTTTGATGACGTCAGATTCGTCCATGATTCGATTATTATCGAATCATGGATCGATTGCAAGCGCTGTGCGGCCCCGGGGCCGCAGCGCGAGCCACTACATGCTGCGGCGGTACTGGCCGCCCACCTCGAACAGCGCGCCGGTGATCTGGCCCAGCGAGCACACGCGCACGGCTTCCATCAACACATCGAAGACATTCTTGTTCTCGATGACCGCCTGCTGCAGGCGTGCCAGCATCGCCGGCGCCTGGGCCGCGTGGCGGTCCTGGAACTCGGCCAGGCGGGTCAGCTGCGACTGCTTCTCTTCATCGGTCGAGCGTGCCAGTTCGATGTGTTCCGGCACCGTCTCGCCATTGGGGTTGCGGAAGGTGTTGACGCCGATGATGGGGTACTCGCCGGTGTGCTTCAGCATCTCGTAGTGCATGGACTCTTCCTGGATGCGGCCCCGCTGGTAGCCGGTCTCCATCGCGCCCAGCACGCCGCCGCGCTCGCTGATGCGCTCGAACTCGGTCAGCACCGCCTCTTCGACCAGCTCGGTCAGCTCGTCGATGATGAAGGCGCCCTGCGACGGGTTCTCGTTCTTGGCCAGGCCCCACTCGCGGTTGATGACGAGCTGGATGGCCATCGCGCGGCGCACGCTCTCGTCGGTGGGCGTCGTGATCGCCTCGTCGTAGGCGTTGGTGTGCAGCGAGTTGCAGTTGTCGTAGACGGCGATCAGCGCCTGCAGCGTGGTGCGGATGTCGTTGAAGGCGATCTCCTGCGCATGCAGGCTGCGGCCGGAGGTCTGCACGTGGTACTTCAGCTTCTGCGAGCGCTCGTTGGCGCCATAGCGGTCGCGCATGGCCACCGCCCAGATGCGACGGGCGACGCGGCCCAGCACCGTGTACTCCGGGTCCATGCCGTTGCTGAAGAAGAAGCTCAGGTTGGGCGCGAAGTCGTCGATGTGCATGCCGCGCGCCAGGTAGGCTTCCACGAACGTGAAGCCGTTCGAGAGCGTCAACGCGAGCTGCGAGATCGGGTTCGCGCCGGCCTCGGCGATGTGATAACCCGAGATCGACACCGAGTAGAAGTTGCGCACGTTGTGGTGCACGAAGTACTCGGCGATGTCGCCCATCACCTTCAGGCTGAACTCGGTCGAGAAGATGCAGGTGTTCTGGCCCTGGTCTTCCTTCAGGATGTCGGCCTGCACGGTGCCGCGCACATTGGCCAGCACCCAGTCCTTGATCTTGGCGGCCTCGTCGGCGGTGGGCTCGCGGCCGTTGTCGGCGCGGAACTTGGCCAGGTTCTGGTCGATGGCCGTGTTCATGAACATGGCCAGGATGGACGGCGCCGGGCCGTTGATGGTCATGGACACCGACGTGGTCGGGCTGCACAGATCGAAACCGTCGTACAGCACCTTCATGTCGTCCAGCGTCGCGATGCTGACGCCGCTGTTGCCAACCTTGCCGTAGATGTCCGGCCGCGGCGCGGGGTCGGCGCCGTAGAGCGTGACCGAGTCGAACGCGGTGGACAGGCGCTTGGCGGGCATGCCCTCGCTGACCAGCTTGAAGCGGCGGTTGGTGCGGAAGGCATCGCCTTCGCCGGCGAACATGCGCGTCGGGTCCTCGCCCTCGCGCTTGAACGCGAACACGCCGGCCGCGTAGGGGAAGCTGCCGGGCACGTTCTCCAGCATCAGCCACTTCAGCAGCTCGCCGTGGCACTCGTAGCCGGGCAGCACGACCTTGCGGATCTTGGTGCCCGAGAGGCTCTGTGTGACCAGCGCCGTGCGGATCTCCTTGTCGCGGATCTTCACGACGTACTCGTCACCGGCGTAGGCCTTGACCATGTCGGGCCACTGCTGCAGCAGCTGGCGCGCATCGCCGTCCAGGCGCGTGCGGCGCTGCTCGGCCAGATCCGCGAGCGCGGTGCGGGCGCCGTTCTTGTCGGGGTTGGCGGCCTCCAGCATCGCGCGGCTGGCTTCCAGCTGCTGGATCTCGCGGGCCAGCGCAGCCTGCTTTCGCGCGCGGGCCTTGTAGCTGCGCACGGTGTCGCTGATGTCGGCCAGGTAGCGCACGCGGGCGGCCGGCACGATGGGCGTCTGGTGTGTGCTGTGGCGGGTGTGGACCTGCGGCAGCCGGCCTTCGCTGAAGGGCAGGCCCAGCTCGGCGAGGCGGACCTTGAGCGCCTGGTACAGCGCCGTCACGCCGTCGTCATTGAAGCGGCTGGCCATGGTGCCGAACACCGGCATCGTGTCCGGCATCACCGTGAACGCCTCGCGGTTGCGCTGCACCTGCTTGCTCACGTCGCGCAGTGCGTCCAGCGAGCCCTTGCGGTCGAACTTGTTGATGGCGACGAACTCGGCGAAGTCCAGCATGTCGATCTTCTCGAGCTGGCTGGCGGCGCCGAACTCGGGCGTCATCACGTACATGGGCACGTTGACCAGCGGCACGATGGCCGCGTCGCCCTGGCCGATGCCGCTGGTCTCGACGATGACCAGGTCGAAGCCCGCGACCTTGGCCGCGGCGATGACGTCGGGCAGCGCCGGTGAAATCTCGGAGCCGAAGTCGCGCGTGGCCAGCGAGCGCATGAAGACACGCGCACCGCCGCCCCAGGGCGAGATCGCGTTCATGCGGATGCGGTCACCCAGCAGCGCGCCACCGCTCTTGCGGCGCGACGGGTCGATGGAGATCAGCGCCACGCGCAACGCATCGCCCTGGTCCAGGCGCAGGCGGCGGATCAGTTCGTCGGTCAGGCTGGACTTGCCGGCGCCGCCGGTGCCGGTGATGCCCAGCACAGGCGTCTTGATCGCCTTCGCCTGCTCGCGCAGCGCGTCGACGATGCTGGCCTCGGCCTTGCCGTTCTCCAGTGCCGTCAGCAGCTGGGCCAGTGACCGCCACGCGGTTTCCGAATGCCCGGTGATGGCCGACAAGGCCTTGGGTGCATGCACGCTGAAGTCCTGGTCGGCCTTCATGACCATCTCGCCGATCATGCCGGCCAAGCCCATGCGCTGGCCGTCCTCGGGGCTGAAGATGCGCACGCCGTGCTCCGCCAGCTCGCGGATCTCGGCCGGCACGATGACGCCGCCGCCGCCGCCGAACACCTGGATGCGCTCGCCGCCGCGCTCCTTCAGCAGCTGCACCATGTATTTGAAGTACTCGACGTGGCCGCCCTGGTAGGAGCTGATGGCGATGCCTTGTGCATCCTCCTGCAGCGCCGCGGTGACGACTTCGTCCACCGAGCGGTTGTGCCCCAGGTGGATGACCTCGGCCCCCATGCCCTGCAGGATGCGCCGCATGATGTTGATGGCGGCGTCATGCCCGTCAAACAGGCTGGCGGCGGTGACGAAACGGACCTTGTGGGTCGGGCGGTACTCGGCCAATGCTTTGTAGTCAGCGGCGAGATCGGTCATGGCTGTCTCCTTGCTCGGCGCGGATTCTAGGTCGCCAATTGACGTTAACGTCAATTGGACGACGGTCTAGGGTTATCCGGACCCGCTGACCGTGCAGGCTGCCACGATGATGCGCACCTCGCCAGACCCGGCGTTTGCACGCACAAGCATGAGCACCTCATCGCCCACCGCCACGCCCGAACTGGGCACCGAACTCACCCTGCGCGGCATCGTGCTGGGCATCCTCATCACGCTGGTCTTCACGGCCGCCAACGTCTATTTCGGCCTGAAGGCCGGCCTGACGTTCGCGACGTCCATCCCGGCCGCCGTCATCTCCATGGCCTTGCTGCGCCGCGCCGCCGGCAATTCCATCGGCGAGACCAACATCGTGCAGACCATCGCCTCGTCGGCAGGCACGCTGTCGTCCATCATCTTCGTGCTGCCCGGCCTGGTCATGATCGGCTGGTGGAGCGGCTTCCCGTACTGGATGTCCATGACGCTGTGCGCGCTGGGCGGCGTGTTGGGCGTCATGTATTCCATCCCGCTGCGCCGCGCGCTGGTCACGAATTCGCCGCTGCCCTACCCGGAAGGCGTCGCCTGCGCCGAGGTGCTGAAGGTCGGCCATGCCAGCGACAGCGGCGAGGGCAGCCGCCAGGGTCTGCTGGCCATCGTCGTCGGCGGCGTCGTGTCGGCAGGCTTCAGCGTCGTCATCGCGACGCAGCTGTTCGCGGCCAACCTGGCGCAGTACTTCCGTCTGCCCGGTGAGCAGGGCAGGACCTCGGGCGCCACCGGCTACGACATCAACTTCAGCTTCGCGCTGCTGGCCGTGGGCCACCTGGTCGGGCTGTGGGTGGGCATCGCCATCCTGGTCGGCGCGGCCATCGCCTGGGTCGGCTTCGTGCCTTTCCTGACGCAGGGTGTGGACGGTGCGGCCGAGGCCGTGGCGCTGTTCGCGTGGAGCAAGAAGGTGCGCTTCGTCGGCGCCGGCTGCATCGCCGTCGCGGCGATCTGGACGCTGGTCAAGCTAGCCAAGCCGGTCGTCGCGGGCCTGCACTCGGCCGCGATGTCGGCGCGCGTGCGCAAGGCCGGCAAGGCAGATACGCTGCCGCGCAACGAGCGCGACATCCCCATCGGCTGGGTCGGGCTCATCACGCTGGCCTGCATGCTGCCCATCGGCTTCATGCTGTCCAGCTTTGCGACCTCGGCGGGCCTGGGCGACCAGCTCGGCTTGCTGGTCGTCGGCGGTGTCGTCTACGTCGTGCTGATGAGCTTCTTCGTCGCCGCCGTCTGCGGCTACATGGCCGGCCTGATCGGCTCGTCCAACAGCCCGCTGTCGGGCGTCGGCATCCTGGTCGTCATCGGCGCATCGCTGCTGCTGGCCGTGGCGGTGAAGCCCTTGCTGCCGGCCTCCAGCGGCCAGGCGCTGGTTGCCTTTGCGCTGTTCGTCACGGCCGTCGTGTTCGCCGTCGCGACGATTTCCAACGACAACCTGCAGGACTTGAAGACAGGCCAGCTCGTCGACGCGACGCCGTGGCGCCAGCAGGTGGCGCTGATCATTGGCGTGCTCGCCGGCGCCATCGTCATCCCGCCGGTGCTGGACCTGCTGAACAAAGCCTACGGCTTTGCCGGCGTGCCTGGCGCGGACCCGAAAACGGCGCTCGCCGCGCCGCAGGCCGCGCTGATCTCGGCGCTCGCCAAGGGCGTCATCCAGGGTGACCTGAACTGGAACCTGATCGGTATCGGCGCCGCCGTCGGCGTGGCCTGCATCCTCGTGGACGAGGTGCTCAAGCGCGGCAGCGGCGGCAAGGCCCACCTGGCGCCGCTGGCCGTGGGCCTGGGCATCTACCTGCCGTTGAACAGCACGCTGATCATCGTCGTCGGCGCCGTGGCGGGCTGGTGGTTCGACCGCCGTGCATCGCACAAGCGCGACCCCGAAGCCACCAAGCAGCTCGGCGTGCTGCTGGCCTCCGGCCTCATCGTCGGCGAGAGCCTGCTGGGCGTCGTCCTCGCGGCCGTCGTCGTGTTCTCCGGCCAGGGCGCGCCGCTGGCGCTGGTGGGCGAGAGCTTCGCGACGACCGCCCAGTGGCTGGGCGGCCTGGCCTTTGCCGGCATCGGCGTCGGCCTCTACCTGTGGCTGCTCAGGAAGCAGCCCTGATCGTCATGCCAGGCGCCCTGCATGGCGCCTGGCCTTCGGCAAGCGTCGGACAGCGCGCAGGCGCTGTCCTTGGTCCTGCCTCAGTCATCCGCGCCGGCGAAGCCGAACAGGTGCAGCAGGCTCGTGAACAGGTTGAAGATGGACACGAACAGGCTGACGGTGGCGAGCACGTAGTTGGTTTCGCCGCCGTCCACGATCTGCTTGGTCTCGAACAGGATCAAGCCGGCCGACAGCAGCGCGACGACGGCGGAGACCGTCAGCGCCAGCGCCGGGATCTGGAAGAAGATCGCAGCCAGCCCGGCCAGCATGGCGACGACCATGCCGGCGAACAGGAAGCCGCCCATCCACGACAGGTCGCGTTTGGTGGTGGTCGCGTAGGCCGACAGCGCCAGGAACACGGCACCCGTGGCGCCCAGCGCCAGCATGACGGCCTGGCCGCCGGCGGGCAGCGCCAGCGTGCGGGTCAGCAAGGGGCCCAGCGTCCAGCCCATGAAGCCGGTCAGCGCGAACACCAGGCCCACGGCCATGCCGCTGTTCTTCAGCTTGTGGATGCCGAACAGCAGGCCGAAGTAGGCCACCAGCGTCAGGATGATGCCGGGTGAGGGCAGGTTGAACGCCACGGCCGCGGCGGCGACGCCGGCGCTGAACAGCAGCGTCAGCGACAGCAGCGCGTAGGTGTTGCGCAGCACGCGGTGGGCAGTGCCACGGTCGACCGTGCCGCCGTAAGGCGTGACGATCGCAAGGGTGCGGGGTTGGTTTTGCATGAGGGCCTCCTGAGCCATCGACGAGGATCGCCAGACTAGGCTTCCCAGGCTGCAAGAAAAAGCAGAAAATCAAGAAGCAATACTTCCGTATAACTTGTGATGATCGCCGCATGAGCCTGAGCTTCAGCTACCGCCATCTCTACTATTTCTGGGCCGTCGCCAAGGAGGGCGGGCTGACGCGCGCGGCCGAGCGGCTGGGCTTGTCGGTGCAGACCGTGTCGACACAGGTGCGCGAGCTGGAGCAGTCGTTGGGTGCTTCGCTGCTGAAGCCGGCGGGCCGTGGCCTGGCGCTGACGGACGCCGGCCAGGCGGCGCTGGAGGTGGCTGAACAGATCTTCACGCTGGGCGAGGTGCTGCCCGAGCGCGTGCGCGACGCTGCGACCGCGCCGGCCGTGCGGCTGGCCGTGGGCATCTCGGACGGCCTGCCCAAGCTGGTCGTGCAGAGCCTGCTGCAACCCATCATCGACACGCCCCACCTGCGGCTGCTGTGCCACGAGGACGAGTTCGATGACCTGCTGGGCGACCTGGCCCTGCACCGCCTGGACGTCGTGCTGGCCGACCGGCCGGCGCCGCCCAACCCGAATCTGCGCGTCTACAGCCATGCGCTGGGCAGCTCGCCGATGGCCTGGTTCGCGGCGCCGCGCTGGGCCGCGGCGGCAGCGCGCGATTTCCCGGCGTCGCTGGCCGACGTGCCGCTGCTGCTGCCCACGGCCCATGCCGCCGTGCGCCCGCGGCTGGACCAGTGGCTGGAGCGCCACGGCGTGCGCGCCCGCGTGGCCGGCGAGTTCGAGGACAGCGCGTTGCTGGCCACCTTTGGCGCGGCGGGCATGGGCGTGTTTCCGGCCGCGGCGTTGATGAGCGACAAGCTGGTCGAGCGCGACGGCTTGGTGCGCGTGGGCGACTGCATCGGCGTCGAGGAGGCCTTCTACGCCGTCGGTACGGACAAGAAGATCGCCCACCCGCTGGTGCGCCGCCTGCTGCCGCAACCGGCCGACGCCACCGGCTGAGTTGCTACAGTTGACGTTTACGTCAATTAACCTGCCCAGCAGGCCCGGCACGAGCGGGCGCTGACCGGGCGGACAGCAGGAGACACCCCCATGAATCTGCCCGGCCTCAACTTCCAGCTCGGCGAAGACATCGATGCGCTGCGCGACGCCGTGCGCGCGTTTGCCGACGAGGAGATCGCCCCGCGCGCGGCCGAGATCGACCGCAGCGACCAGTTCCCGATGGACCTGTGGCGCAAGATGGGTGAGCTGGGCGTGCTGGGCATCACGGTGCCGGAGCAGTACGGCGGCGCGGACATGGGCTACCTGGCCCACATGATCGCGATGGAAGAGATCAGCCGCGCCAGCGCGTCGGTGGGCCTGTCCTACGGCGCGCACAGCAACCTGTGCGTGAACCAGATCAAGCGCAATGGCAACGACGCGCAGCGCGCCAAGTACCTGCCCAAGCTGATCAGCGGCGAACACGTCGGCGCGCTGGCGATGAGCGAGCCGGGTGCTGGGTCAGACGTGCTGTCGATGAAGCTGCGCGCCGAGGACAAGGGCGGCGTCTACGTCCTCAACGGCACCAAGATGTGGATCACCAACGGCCCTGACGCCGACACGCTGGTGGTCTACGCGAAGACCGAGCCCGAGCTGGGCGCGCGCGGCGTGACGGCCTTCCTGATCGAGAAGGGCATGAAGGGTTTCAGCATCGCGCAGAAGCTCGACAAGCTGGGCATGCGCGGTTCGCACACGGGCGAGCTGGTGTTCAACAACGTCGAGGTGCCCGCCGAGAACGTGCTGGGCGCGGTGAACGGCGGCGCCAAGGTGCTGATGTCCGGCCTGGACTACGAGCGCGCCGTGCTGACCGGCGGGCCGCTGGGCATCATGCAGAGCGTGATGGACAACGTCGTGCCCTACATCCACGACCGCAAGCAGTTCGGCCAGAGCATCGGCGAGTTCCAGCTCATCCAGGGCAAGGTGGCCGACATGTACACCGTGCTGCAGGCCGCACGCAGCTTCGCCTACACGGTCGCCAAGAACCTCGACCTGCTGGGCGCCGAGCACGTGCGCCAGGTGCGCAAGGACTGCGCCTCGGTCATCCTGTGGACGGCCGAGAAGGCGACCTGGATGGCCGGCGAAGGCGTGCAGATCTTCGGCGGCAACGGCTACATCAACGAGTACCCGCTGGGCCGCCTGTGGCGTGACGCGAAGCTCTACGAAATCGGCGCGGGCACGTCCGAGATCCGCCGCATGCTGATCGGGCGCGAGCTGTTCGCCGAGACCATGTAAGGCCATCACCACCCACGACGACAATGCCATCATGACGACGATGAGCCACGAACTTCAGGAACTGCTGGACAACAACAAGCAATGGGCCGCCGACACCGAGTCGCGCGAGCCCGGCTTCTTCTCGCGGCTGCTCAAGCAGCAGACGCCGCAATACCTGTGGATAGGCTGCGCCGACAGCCGAGTGCCGGCCAACGAGCTGGTCAACCTGCTGCCGGGCGAGCTGTTCGTGCACCGCAACGTCGCCAACGTGGTCGTGCACTCCGACCTGAACTGCCTGTCCGTCATGCAGTTCGCGGTGGACCAACTGAAGGTGCGCCACATCATCATCGTGGGCCACAGCAACTGCGGCGGCGTGCGCGCGGCGCTGTACGACATCCGCGTGGGCCTGGCCGACAACTGGATCCGCCATGTGCAGGACGTGCGCAACGACCACCAAGCCTGGCTGGACGGCCTGCCCGAGGCCCGGCGTGTCGATGCGTTGTGCGAGCTGAACGTGCTGGAGCAGGCGCGC
Organism: Roseateles sp. P1_C6; assembly: GCF_056406315.1. NCBI lineage: Bacteria > Pseudomonadati > Pseudomonadota > Betaproteobacteria > Burkholderiales > Sphaerotilaceae > Roseateles > Roseateles sp. P1_C6. Next base: position 86,180 of record NZ_JBFUAK010000010.1, on the reverse strand, counting down.
AACGCCTGCCAGACGACGGTGGTGCAGGACGCCTGGCAACGCGGCCAGGAGATCGTCGTGCACGGCTGGGTCTATGGCCTGCACAACGGCCTGCTCGAAGACCTGACGCTGACGGCCGCGAAGGCCGAGGACGTGGAACCCACGTACCAGCGCGCGCTGCAGCGCGTCAAGCAGCGCTACGCCAGCGCCGTCTGAGCGACGGCGGCTAGAGTGGGGCGATGTTCCCCACCCAGCTGACGGACTCGCGCGCCTTCGAGATTGCCCAGGCCCTGCTCGGGGGCTTCGACCGCCACTACCGGCTGTTCCGCGCCACGTCTGCCGAGGCCAAGGCCCGCTTCGAGCGCGGCGACTGGCCGGGCCAGCAGCGCGCCCAGGCGCTGCGCATCGAGTTCTACGACGCCCGCGTGGCCGAGGCCACAGAACTGCTGGAACAGCGCTTTGCGGCGTCCACGCTGGCGATGGAAGTCTGGCAGCAGGTCAAGCTGCACTACATCGGCCTGCTGACCAACCACCACCAGCCCGAACTGGCCGAGACCTTCTTCAACTCGGTCTGCACGCGCATCCTGCACCACGCCTACTTCGACAACGCCTTCATCTTCGTGCGCCCGGCCATCTCGACCGAGTACATCGAGAACGACGAGCCCGCCGCGACGCCCACCTACCGCGCCTACTACCCGTCACCCGACACGCTGCGCGACACGCTGAAGCGCGTCATCACCAACTTCCAGCTGAACGGCGAGTTCGCCGACCTGGATCGCGACATCGGCCAGGTGCTGGCCGCCGTCAGCCGCCAGCTCGGCGACTTCCGCTGGCGAGCCAACTTCCAGCTGCAGGTGCTGTCCGGGCTGTTCTTCCGCAACAAGGGCGCCTACGTCGTCGGCAAGGTCATCAACGGCTTCACCGAGACGCCGTTCGCACTGCCCATCCTGCGCCATGACGATGGCCGTTTCGTCATCGACGCGGCCTTGTTCGGCGAGGACGACCTGCTGATCCTGTTCAGCTTCGCCCGTGCCTACTTCCTCGTCGACATGGAGGTGCCCAGCGCCTACGTGCAGTTCCTGCGCTCCCTGATGCCGCGCAAGCCGCGCTCCGAGATCTATGCGGCGCTGGGCCTGCAGAAGCAGGGCAAGAATTTGTTCTACCGCGACTTCCTCGGTCACCTGCGCCATTCATCGGACAAGTTCCGCATCGCGCCGGGCATCAAGGGCATGGTCATGCTGGTGTTCGACCTGCCGAGCTTCCCGTTCGTGTTCAAGGTCATCAAGGACTTCTACCCGCCGCAGAAGGACACCACGCGCGAACAGATCCAGCGCAAGTACCTGTTGGTGAAGACCCACGACCGCGTGGGCCGCATGGCCGACACGCTGGAATACACGCGCGTCGCCTTCCCGCGCCATCGCTTCGAGGACGAGTTGATCGCCGAGTTGAAGCACTTCTGCCCCAGCCTGATCGAGGAGAACGGCGACGACCTCGTCATCAGGCACCTCTACATCGAGCGCCGCATGGTGCCGCTCAACATCTACCTGCAGGAGGCCTCGCCCGAGCAGCTGGAGCGCGCCGTCATCGAGTACGGCAACGCGATCAAGGACCTGGTGGCGGCCAACATCTTCCCCGGCGACATGCTGTGGAAGAACTTCGGCGTGACCCGCCACGGCAAGGTCGTGTTCTACGACTACGACGAGATCGAGTACCTGACCGACTGCAACTTCCGCCGCGTGCCGGCGCCGCGCAACGAGGAGGAGGAGATGTCGGGCGAGGTCTGGTACGCGGTCGGGCCGCGCGACGTGTTCCCGGAAACCTTCGCGCCCTTCCTGCTCGGCAACCCGCGCGTGCGCGACAGCTTCATGCGCCACCACGCCGACCTGCTGGACGCCGCGTTCTGGCAGGGCCACAAGGCGCGCATCCTGGCGGGGCATGTGCACGACGTGTTTCCCTACGACCCGGCGCGGCGCTTCGCCGCGGGCTGACGCGAAGCGGCCCAGTCCGACAGACGCGGGGCCAGCGGCTCGCCAGAATCGTCGCAGCGGCACCCCGCCCCTGGAGACGACTGCATGATCTTTGACGCCATCCGTGAAAGCCACGACCTGCAACGCGACCTGTGCCGCAAGCTCACGGCGTCGCGCGGTGACATGGCCGCGCGCCAGCTGCTGTTCCTGCAGCTCAAGGTGGAGTTGATGGCGCACGCGGCCGCCGAGGAGCGCCACCTCTACGTGCCGCTGCTGATGGAGGACGGCGGTCTCGATGCCTCCCGGCATGCGCTGCACGAGCACCACCAGGTCGACGAGCTGCTCGAAGACCTGTCGGTGCGCGACAAGCAGCAGGACGGCTGGATCGCGACCGCGAAGACGCTCAGCTTCAAGGTCCGCCATCACCTCAAGGAAGAGGAGTCCAAGTTCTTCCAGCTGGCCGGCCGCCTGCTGTCGGACACCAAGAAGCAGCAGCTCGCCAGCAAGTACAGCCGCGAGATCGTGCGCATGCGCAAGCACTACGCGGCCGAGTTCCAGACCGTGGCTGTGTCCGCCGCCACGGGGCTGGTCAAGCCCGTCAAGCCCGCGGCCGACAAGCCGGCGACGCGCGGCAACGCCAGCGCCGGCGCCCAGCTGCGCGGCAAGAGCAAGCCGCGGCGCACGCGCTGACCGCGCGAGGCGGGCGCCAGTGGCCCGCCGTTCGCGCTCAGCTCAGGGCTTCACCGTCACGAACTCGCCGAACGCCTTCAGCTGCTCGGCGATCTTGCCGGGGTCGCCCACCACCACCCAGCTCTGCTCGTCCGGGTTGAAGTACTTCCTGCCGATGGCCTGCACCTCGGCGGCAGAGACCTTCTGCAGCGCCGGCACGAACTTGCCGAGGAAGTCCGCCGGCAGGCCCACCAGCCAGTTGCCGGCGAGCTGGCGCGCCACCGATCCCTGCAGCTGCGTGCTGACGAGGTAGCTGCCGGCCATGAAGCGCTTGTTCATGCCCAGCTCGGCCTCGGGCACGGGCTCCGCGCCGATGCGGCGGTACTCCTTGATGTACTCCGTCATGGCCGCCCCGGTCACCTCGTTGCGCACGTCGGCGCCGCCGCTGATGGCACCGCCCACGCGCCACGACTGACCACCGGCGCGGGCGCCGTAGGTGTAGCCCTTCTCCTCGCGCAGGTTCTGGTTCACGCGGCTGGAAAAGCCCTGACCGAGGATGGTGCTGGTCAGCCTCAGGGCGACCTGTTCGTCGCCGTTGGCCGCCATGCCGGGTCGGCCCAGGCGCAGCGTGGACTGCACGCTGCCCGGGCGCTCCAGCAGCAGGCGCTGCACGGGCATGGCCGCGGCGGGCGCGGCCAGCTCCGGTGCCGCGTCGCCGCTGGCCTGCCAGTCGCCGAAGGCCTCGCGGGCCAGCTTCAGCGCCGCGCCCGCGTCGATGCGGCCGGTGATCACGAGCAGCGCGCGGTCGGGGCGGAAGCGCCGCGCATGCTCCGCGCGCAAGGCCTCGGCGCTGGCGGCGGTGATGGCGCCTTCGGTCTCCTGCGTGCGGCCATAGGCGTGCGGGCCGTAGATGGCGCCGTCCAGCGCCTTGGCGGCGCGGAAGCCCGGCTGCGTGCTGCTGGCCTTCAGGCCTTGCAGCGCGTTGGTCTTGGCGAGCTGCACCTCGCCGTCCGGAAAGGCCGGGCGGCGGGCCACGTCGGCCAGCAGTTGCGCCATGCCGCCGGCGTGCGAGGCCAGCGCGTTGCCGAACACGCTGATGCCGTCGTTGCTGGCCGACGCGCCCAGCGAGCCGCCCATGGCCTGCGCGGCCTCGGCGATCTGCTTGGATGTGCGCTGCGCCGTGCCTTCGGACAGCAGGCCGGCCAGCAGCTTGGCGCGGCCGGGCGCGTCGGGGGCATCGGCGCCGAAGCCGGCACCACGCACGGCGAGCACGAAGTCCACGCGCGGGATGCCGTTGCGCGGCACGACCCAGACCTGCAGCCCGTTGGGCAGCGTCTGCTGGGTGATCTTGGGCACGGCCAGCGGCTTGTCCTTGCCGAACGGCGGCAGTTCGGCGGGCAGGGTGACGGTGGCGGCCTGGGCGGCAGTGGCGAATGCCAGCGCTGCGGAGAGCAGGCCAAGGCGGAAGGAAGCGGGGGTGCTTTGGGTCATCACGGCCTCGGCATCAGGGTTGGGAAGCCGGCTTGGCGGCGGATGCGGCAGCGGGTGCGGCCAGCATGGCGGCGGGCTTGCGGTCGATGACCGAGCGGTTGGCCTTCGTCAGGTAGGTGGCGGCCACGCGCTGCACGTCGGCCGACGTCACCCCCTCGATCCAGCCCGGCACCTTGTTGACGACGCCGGCGTCGCCCCACAGCGCCTGCAGCTTGGCCAGGCGGTCGGCGCGGCGCAGGAACATCTCCAGGTCGTTGTACCAGTCGGCCAGCAGCGCCGTCTTCAGGTTCTTCAGCGTCGTGTCATCCACGCCATCCTTGACGATGCGGGCCACTTCCTCGTCGATGCCGGCCAGCAGCGCGTCGGCGTTGGTCGTCGGCTTGTAGAGCGCGAACACGGTGAACAGGCTGGGGCCGTCGTACTCCCACACGCCCGTCAGGCCGTACAGCGAGCTGACGTTCAGCGCCAGCTCACGGCCCTTGACGAGGCCCTGGTACAGGCGCGACGCGTCGCCGCCGGCCAGCAGCTGGCCCAGCACGGCGAAGGGCGCCTGGTCCTTGCTGGCCCGGTCGGGCAGCTTCCAGGCCGCGGCGATGGCCGGCACCTGGGCCAGCTTGTCGGGCTGGGTCAGGCGGCGCTCGGCGGTGTTCAGGCCTTCGGTGAAGTTGCTGGGCTGCGGCGTGGCGCGCTTGGCGATCTTGCCGAAGTACTTCTCGGCCAGCGCGAAGCCCTGGGCCGGCGTCACGTCACCGGCGATGGACAGCACCGCGTTGTTGGGGCCGTAGAAGTCGCGGTGGAAGGCGCGCACGTCGTCGAGGTTGGCGTTCTCCAGGTCCACGAAGCTGCCGTAGCCGTCGTGGGCGTTCTCCCACTTGTCGAACGCCAGGGCGGAGATGTCCAGCCACATGAAGCCGCCGTACGGCTGGTTCTGCACGTTGACGCGGATCTCCTCCTTCACCACGTCCTGCTGGTTCTTCAGCGACGTCGGGTTCAGGTCCAGCAGCGTCATGCGGTCGGCCTCCAGCCACAGCATGGACTCCAGCGCCGACGACGGCGCGGTCTCGATGTAGTTGGTGAAGTCCGGCCGCGTGGAGCCGTTGTTGTTGCCGCCGCCGGAGGTGATGACCTGGTCGAATACGCCCTTGGGCGCCTTGGGCGTGCCCTGGAACATCAGGTGCTCGAACAGGTGGGCGAAACCGGTGCGGTTCTTCGGCTCCAGCCGCATGCCGACCTTGTAGACGACGCTGATGCCCACGGTGGGGCTGCTGGCGTCGGGTGAGATGACGACCGTCAGGCCATTGGCCAGCGTCTTGGTGTGGACGGGAATCTGCCAACGGTCCGACTGAGCGGCGGGCGCAGCGACGGTGGGGCCGGCGGTCAGTGCGAGCGCAGCGGCGCTGATGGCGCCCAGCACCGCGCGGCGGGTGGTCTTCAACATGGGATCTCCTGTGCGGGAACGGCGTGAGTGTCCGACCGTTCCCGCCGGGTGCCGCAGGGCACACCGGGAAACCCCTGGCTGCGTCGTCAGCCCTGGGTCGGGCGGAACACCCGCACGCGGTGCCCGTCCGGGTCGGCCGTCACGGCCGTGTAGCCGAAGTCCATCGCGGTGGGCGCCTGCAGCACGGGCCAGCCGGAGGCCTTCCACGCGGCCACGGCGGCGTGGACTTCGTCGTCCGTGCCCACCGTCAGGCCGATCTCGGCGGCGCCGCCGCGCTGGCCGGTGGCGGGCTGCACGTCGTGTGCGGCCCACAGGCCCAGCATCGTCTTGTCGTTGAGCATGAACATCGCGAAGTTGGGGCTCTGCTCGACGGGCTCGCGGCCCAGCAGCGAGCGATAGAACAGCACGCTCTCGGCGGGGCTGTTGACGTAGAGGATGAGGCAGTCGGGTTGCATGGCGGTCTCCGTTGAAAGGTCGCCATGCTCGCGGTCGGCGCTGTCAGCGTTTGTCAGCAGCGCCGTTCGCCGCGGCGAGGGTAGTTTTCACCTGCGGCGCCGTGATCCCTGGCGGGCCGCGCTTGCGTCCTTGATGACGAGGCCGGCGTGTTGCCGCCCTCCCAACTCACCGGAGAACATCATGGCCGCATTGCCCGTCACCATCGCCCTGAAGAAGATCAAGTGCCGCATCGAGACCGACGAAGTCGGCTCGGACGAGCCCTATGTGCTCATCACCGCCGTCGACCTGACCAACCCGCTGCTGCCCAACGCCGAGGTCACGCTGTACGGCCCCTGGGGCGGCGTGGACGCTGGCGACACCTGCACGACCCAGCCGCTGCAGCCCGGCATCAACCCCAGCGACATGCCCTTCATCATCTGGCGCAGGAACGCCTGGGGTCCGTCGGGCGCGGCCAAGGCCATCGCCAACCCGGCCAATGCCGTCATCCTCGTGTCCATGATGGAGCACGACGACGGCAAGGCCAGTGCCGCGCGCGAGCTGGCCAAGGCCGCCGTCGTGGGCGCACTGGCCGCGTCGGCCGGCATGACGCGGGCTCAGCGCGTGTCCAAGCTGATCGCCGACATCAACGGTGCGCTGGCCATCCCGACCGGTGCGCCCAACTTCGACGACCGCGTCGGCTCCACGCGGGAAGTGGCGCTCAGCGCCAGCCTGCTCGACGTGGCCGCCGGCGCCAAGACCAAGACCTTCACCATCGTCGGCGACGGCGGCAAGTACGACGTCACGCTGGTCGTGACGAAGGGCTGAGCGGCAGCCTACTTGCCCGGCGCCTTCACGGCCGGACAGGCGTTGTTCAGCGGGTCGGGGCACTTGGGCAGCTTGGGCTTGACCTGGCCGGCGGTGTTGCCGCCGTTGATGCTCAGGCTGCCGCCATTGCCACCCGCGGCCGGCGCTGTGCCCGGTTGTGTGGTGGCGATTGAAGGGCCGGAGGCCGTCTTGGCCACGGGCGCCGGGGTTGTCGGCGCGGCCAGGGCCGCGGCCGTGCAGGCGGCAAGCAGCGTCGCGAGGGATCGGATAAGCAGCAGTGAGCGCATGGCGTTCTCCATCAAAAACTCAACAGGACCAGAGCATCGCGCGCATCGCGGCTGGGCGCCGGCAATGCCTGCAACGCCAGCAGTGCCTTGCGCACGACCGTGGCGTCATGCCGGTCGGCCAGCGCCTGGCCATAGGCCTGCAACGCCGCATCGCGCGCGGCACGGTCGGGCGTGAACAGCGCCTGCAGCGCCGCGACGCGGGCGCGGTCGGGGTGGCCGTCGGGCAGGCCGGCCCGCGCCACGTCGACGGCCTCAGCGAGCAGCGCGGTGCTGCGCTCTGCTTGGCCGGCCTGCGCCTCGCAAATCGCCAGCAGCACCAGCGTGGGCCACAGGTCGGTGTCATGGGCTTGCAGCAGGCGGCGCTGCTGCGCAAGCGCTTCTTCCAGGCTGCGCTTTGCGTCGCCAGCGTCGCCGGCGTGGCCCTGGCGCAGTGCCGCCTCGCCCAGCAGCGCCAGCGCGCGCGCCGCGGCGGTGGCATTGCCGGTGGCCTGGAGGCGGCCGAGCGCGGTCCGCAGCCGCGTGGCTGCGGCGGCCGGCTCACCCAGGCGCAGTTGCAGCCGTGCTGCCGTCAGCGCCACCAGCGGCTGCGCCTCCGGCTCGGCCAGCGCCTCGGCCTGGCGCGCGGCGGCCTCGGCCTCGCGGCGCGCGGCGTCCGGTTCGCCGTGGTGGAAGAGGGCGCCGGCCAGCCAGACGCGCGTGTAGACCGTCGTCGCATCGCCCGGCCCCAGCACGTCCGCCAGCTCGGCAACGCTGGCGCGCAGCAGCGGTACGGCGGTGGCATGGCGGCCCAGTTCCGCCTCCAGCATGGCCGCGGAACTGCGCGCCTGCGCCGCGACCAGGCGGTTCGCGCCCTCGCTGACCTGCACCAGCCGCGCCAGCCATTTGCGCGCCTCGTCCCAGCGGCCTTGGGCGCGGGCGAGATTGGCCAGCGCATCCAGCGACTTGCGATACGCCTCGTGGTCAGCCCCGAAGCGGGCCAGCGCCAGCGGCTCGGCGCGGTGCAGCAGCGTCTCGGCGCGCGCCAGGTCGCCGGCCTCCGCGGCCATGTCGCCCAGGTTGGCCAGCGCGATGGCGGCCTGCGCGCTGTCGCCACCGGCGAGCTGATCGAACAAGCCGCGCGCCTCGTCCACCTTGCCGAGCCGGCGGCGCGCATTGGCCAGCTGCAACACCACCTCGCGCCCGGTGTCGCCGCGCCCCTGCAGCTGTGCATGCGCCAGCGTCAGCGCTTCGTCGGCCAGCGCTATGTCGCCGGACTGGTTCAGCAGCAGGCCCAGCGGCCGCGCCACTTCGGCCAGCAACCCCGGGTCGCTGCCCAGCCGCCGTTTCGCCTCGGCCCAGCTGCGGCGCAGCAGCTCGATCATGGGCACGGTGGCGCTGCCCGAGGCATCCGGGCTCAGGCCGGCCAGCAGCTCCGTCAGCACGCTTTGCACACGCCGCGTGCGCTCGGTCTCCTGCGCGGCCTGTCGCCATTGCCAGGTCGTCGCGGCCACGCCGGCCAGCAGGCTGGCCAGTACCAGCCCCAGCGCGGCCAGCTGCAATCGGTAGCGGCGCGCGAACTTGGCGCTGCGGTAGGCCAGCGAGTCGGGCCGGGCACTGATGGGCTGGTGCTCGAGGTGGCGGCGCACGTCGTCGGCCAGCGCGCTGGCGCCGGCATAGCGCTCCTCCGGCCGCGGCTTGACGGCCTTGGCGACGATGAGCGCCAGCTCGCCGCGCAGCGCGGCCCCAAGCTCGCGCTGGCCGGTCAGCAGCAGGCACAGCAGCCGGCCCAGCGCATAGACGTCGGTGGCCGTGCTGACGGGCTCGCCGCGCAACTGCTCGGGCGCGGCGTACTCGGGCGTCAGGCCCGCCGCGGCCTGCGCGGTCAGCTCGGGTCCGGTGTCATCGGCCAGCAGCTTGGCGACGCCGAAGTCCAGCAGCTTCACCTGGCCGCCTGCCGTGACGAGGATGTTGCCGGGCTTGAGGTCGCGGTGCACGACCAGGCGTGAGTGCGCGTGCGCGACCGCGTCGCAGACCTGCAGGAACAACCGCAGCCGCGCTTCGGTGCCCAGGCCCTGCGCGCCGCACCAGGTGTCGATGCGCTCGCCGTCCACCAGCTCCAGCACCAGGTAGCGCGTGCGCGTGCCGCCCAGCAGCGCCTCGCCGATGTCCAGCAGCTGCGCGATGTGCGGGTGCGTCAGTCGCGCCAGCAGCTCGCCCTCGCGCCGGAAGCGCGCCTGCGCCGCTTCGCCGCGCCACGGGCTGTGCAACAGCTTGATGGCCGCCTCGCCGCTGTGCGCGCCGTCGCTGCGCCGCGCGCGCCACACCTCGCCCATGCCGCCGCTGCCCAGCGGCGCGACCAGCGTCCACGCGCCCAGCACCTGGCCGGCCAGCTCGGGCGCGTCCGGTAACTGGGCCGGCTCGGCCAGGAAGGCTCGTGCCTCGGCGGCGCGGTCGGCTTCGATCAAGGCCAGCAGCCGCTGGCGCTGCGAAGGTGGCAGCTCCGCCAGCAGCGCCTCGCGCTCGGCCGAGCCCGCGTCCTGCCAGGCATCGAAGGCCGCCAGCGCATCGGCCCGGTCGGTGGTCTTCACCGTGGTCGCCGGTGACTGTCGGGCTGAGACCGGACGAGGGGCTTCATCACGTCTGCAACGCGTCGAACAGGAAGGCGCGCGCCTTGCGCCAGTCGCGCTTCACCGTCGGCACCGACACGCCCAGCAGCTCGGCGATCTCCTCCATCTCCAGACCGCCGAAGAAGCGCATCTCGACGACCTGGTGCGCGCGGCCGTCGGCGCGCTCCAGCATCTGCAACACGTCGTCGAGCTTGAGCATGTCAGGGGGGGCGAGCTGCTCCAACGCCTGGGTGGACAGCGTCACGTCGGCAAACCCGCCGCCGCGCTTGTCGGCACGGCGCTCGCGCACATGGTCGATGATGACGCTGCGCATGACCTTGCTGGCGTGGGCAAAGAACTGCGCGCGGTGCAGCGCGCCTTCGCGGCCGGCGCTCTTCAGCCACACCTCATGGATCAGCGCGGCCGGCTCCAGCGTCATCGGCGCATGGCCCGCGAGATGACTCCGGGCCAGGCGCTTGAGCTCCGGGTAGAGCAACGTGTACAGGCGGTCCCGCGCGTCGGCCTGGCCCGCGGCCAGGGCCGTCAGCAACTGGGTGATCTCGGTCATGCCGCCATGCTGGGCCGGTCGGCGCCGCGGCGGTATCCCCAGCTTGGCGCGCGACAATGGCGGCCTGATCCATCGCGCCTCTAAGCCCATGTCCGACACCCGCCCCGAACTCCCCGACCACCTCAGCGTCGACCCGCGCAGCCCCCACCATGTCGCCGCAGTCTTCGAGCATGACATCGGCATCCGCTTCAACGGCAAGGAGCGCAACGACGTCGAGGAATACTGCATCAGCGAAGGCTGGGTCAAGGTGCCGGCCGGCAAGACGCTGGACCGCAAGGGCCGACCGCTGTGCATCAAGCTCAAGGGCCAGGTCGAGGCGTTCTACCGCTGACGACCCCGCGCATGCGCCTGCTGTCGCGCCTGACGTTGCTGTTGGGCCTGTGCCTGCCGGCTGCGGCCTGGGCGGCGCCATGCCCGCAGCCGCTGCGCATCGCCTTCATCGACACGCCCGTTGTGCCGCTGCTGCTCGGCAGCGGGCCCGACTTCGAGGACCCGCCCGGCTGGTCCGTGCAGGCGGTACGGGAGACGGTGCTACGCCTGGGCTGCCCGGCCGAGCTGGTGCGGTTGCCCGGCCGGCGCGTGTTGCGCGCGCTGGAGCTGGGCGACCTGGAGCTGGCCCTGTTCTTCGGACCAACGTCCGAGCGCCTGCGCAGCCTTCGCTTCCCGCTGGACGCCAGCGGCCGTGCCGATGCGGCGTGGGCTCCGGGGATCGGTCATCTGGCGCTGTACGGCTTGTCCGGCGGCCCGGCGCTGAAGGCCTGGACCGGCACGACCTTGCCGCCCGGCGTGCGGGTGGGCGTGGTGAGCGGCTCGACACAGGAAACCATGGCCCGTGAGCGCGGCTGGACCGTGGAGGCCGCCAGCAGCTACGAGAGCAGCGTGGCCGCGCTGCGGGCGCACCGCTTCGAGCTGCTGCTGACCACGCGCGAGTCGCTGCCGCAGGCCCAGCTGAGCGGCGACGACCCGCTGGTTGAACTGGCCCCGCTGGTCGAGCGGCTGCCGTACTTCGCGCCGGCCAGCCGCAAGGTGCACGCCACGGCGCCCGGTTTCGTCACCGAGTTCTGGCGCGAGCTGTGCCAGCAGTCGCGGCGGCTGTCGCCGGAGTCGCGCGGTGTCGACTGCGGCGTCAAGCCGCCGCGCTGAGCGGCCCTCAGCGCAACGACATCTGCACCAGCGCTGCCGCAGCCAGCAGCGCGATCCAGGCCGGGTGGCGGCCGCGGTTGCTCCACAGCACCAAGCCCGCGCCGGCCGTCAGCGCGGCCATGCTGACGGTTTCGACGAAGCCGCCTGACACGGCCCGCACCGCCGGGTGCGCCAGCCACAGCAGCAGCGCCGCCAGTGCCCAGGTCAGCACCGTCACCAGATGCCAGCTGGCCCACAGGATGCGCGTCTGGAAGGCGCGCAGCACCGGCTCACCGCCCGTGGGCACGAGGCCGCCTCGGCGCAGGTGGCGGAATATCCTCAGCTCGCCCAGCCACGAGTGCACCAGGCCGATGACGAAGACCAGCGCCGCGGCGCCAGCGAGCCAGGCGTTCATGCGGGCCTCCTGGTCAACCGCAGCCTGAGCCCGCCGTCTGGCCGCAGCGTGACGGCCATGCGCGGCTTGGGCGCCTCGGTGCCAACGGGCGCCAGCTCGAACCGCTGCAGCACCAGCGCCGCGATCAGCGTCATTTCCAGCACCGCGAAATGCTGGCCCAGGCAGACCCGAGGCCCCAGGCCGAAGGGGATGTAGGCGCCGCGCGGGATCTCCTGCGGCGCGCCGGGCAGGAAGCGCTCGGGCTTGAAGCCCAGCGGTTCGTCCGGCCACCAGCGCGGGTCGCGGTGCAGCAGCCAGGGCGTCACGCGCACGAGCGTCCGTGCCGGCAGACGCACGCCGCCCACCGTGATGTCGCGCGTCAGCCGCCGCGTCAGCAGCCCTGCGACAGGCGGGTACAGGCGCATGGCCTCCTTCAGCGTGGCCGACAGGAAGGGCAGCGCGCCTGCGTCGTCGGCGGTCGGCGCGCGGCCGGCCAGCAGCGCGTCCACCTCGGCGCGCGCCCTCGCCTGCGCCTCGGGGTGGGCGGCCAGCAGCCAGCTCCACCACAGCAGCGCGGTCGCGCTGGTCTCGTGGCCGGCCTGGAAGCTGACCATGCACTGGTCATAGACCTCCTGCGGCGACAGCGCCTCGCCGGTCGCCTCGTCGCGCAGCGCCATCAGCATGCCCAGCAGGTCGGGCTGGCTGCCGCCGCTCGTCCGCCGGGCATTCACGTGGCCGCCCAGCAGCCCGTGCATCAGCCGCTGCGCGCGCCGCTTGGCCGCCTTGCCGGGCAGCGGCAGCCAGTCGGGCAGCGTGACCGGCCAGAACATCTCGGCCAGTGCCGTCTCGCTGAGCACCTGCACCGCTTCGGCCGCGGCGCCCGTGTCGGCGCCGATGGGCGTGCTGAACAGCGTGCGCGAGATGACGTCCATCGTCAGGTGGCTGAACAAGGCGTCCATCGCCACGTCGCCGTCGGCCACGCGGTCCAGCCCCGCGACGGCGGCCTCGGTCATCAGCGCCGCGTAGCCGGCCACCCGGCGGGGCGTGAAGGCCTGCATCAGCATGCGGCGCTGGCGCTGCCAGGTGGCGCCTTCGGTGACCAGCACGGACTGGCCCATCAGTTCGGCAAACACCTCCGGTCCGCGCTGCCAGCGGATCAGCGCGTCCGCGTGGTCCACCATGATTGCGCGCAGCAGCTCGGGGTCGAAGACGTCGACGCCGCGCTCGCCGAGGATCTGCTGGCGCACCAGGTCGCCCAGCGGCCGCTGCGCGGAGATCACCGCGAGGTAGTCGCGCCGCATCGCCGCCAGCACGGGCAGGCCCCACCAGCGCGTCGGGTGGCCGGGCAGGTCGTTCCAGGTCAGTGAAGTCATGGCCCGCATGCTGCGCCCGCGGGCGCCGACCGGTCTTGAACGAATGCGACACTGACCGCGATGGAAGACGCGACGCGACTCTGGCTGCCGCCGCTGGCCCTGGCCGGCTGCGTGCGCGGCGTGATGCTGCGCGACACGCGCGGCCGCAGCCTCGATGCCCGGCAGCGCGAGAACTACTTCCCCGCGACGCCGCTGGCGCAGCTGTTCTGGTGGGCCGAGGGCAGCAGCGAATGGCTGGCCACGCCCGGCTTCTCGACGCCACCGCCCGAGCGCCGCCATGCTCCCATCCTGTTCGGCGGGCCGTTCACGCTGCCCACGCACACGCGCAACCCGGGCGAGATGCAGGCCTTCAAGCTGCTGCTGTTGCCCGACGCCTTCACGGCGATGACGGGCGTCGCGCTGGACCGCTTCGTCAACCGGGTGGTCGACGCACGCGAGGTGCTGCCCGCTGACTGGTTGGCCTGGGCCGAGGCCATGTCTGCTGCGCCGGGCGACACGGTGCGCCTGCAACTGCTGGAAGCCTTCCTGCTGCCGCGCTGGCAGGCGCTGGGCACGCAGCGCCCGGGCCACCGCTACGCCGACTGGACGCAGGCGCTGGCCGTGCGCGCCGCCACCAGCGCGGCCGGGCGCAGCCTGCGCCAGCTGGAGCGTCGCATCAAGGCCTGGGCGGGCCTGCCGATGCGCGAGCTGCGCGCCGTGTCGCGGGCCGAGAGCGCGTTCTATGCGGTGGCCGCTGCCGCCGACGGTGGGGCCGGCGTGAACTGGGCCGACATCGCCGCCGACAACGACTACGCCGACCAGAGCCACCTGTGCCGCGAGACACGCCGGCTGACCGGCTTCAGCCCCGAGGAACTGCGCCGCCGCATGCAGGTCGAGGAGGCCTTCTGGACCTACCGGTTATGGCGCTGAGCGGCATGAGGCGCGAAGAAATGACGGGCGCCCCTAAACTTCGCGCATGTGGCGGAGGCTGGGTCTGGGGCTGTGTTTGGCCGGCGTTTGCGCGCTGAGCGCCGCCGCGCCAGCCTGCCCACAGCCGCTGCGCGTCGGCTTCAACGACAGCGCGACACCGCCGGGCCTGCTGGGCCAGGGCCAGCGCTTCGCCGACCCGCCGGGCTGGGAGGTCGTGGCCGTGCGCGACGCGCTGAAACGCCTGGGCTGCGCCGCCGAGCTGGTGCGGCTGCCGAGCCGCCGGCTCAGCGCCTCGCTGGCGCAGGGCAGCCTCGACTTCGCGCTGCTTTATGGCGTCACGCCCGAGCGCCTGCGCGCGCTGCGCTTCCCGCTCGACGCGCAAGGCCGGCCCGACGTGGCCTGGGCGCCGGTGTTCGGCCACCTGGCCCTGTACGGGCGCACCGGCACGCCGGCCGAAGCCGGCTGGGATGGGCGCCGCCTGTCGCCGCGCTGGCGCGTGGGCGTCATTGCGGGTTCGGTACAGGAAGCCGTCGCGCGCGAGCGCGGCTGGTCGCTGGAGGCCGTGGGCACGATGGAGAGCGAGCTGTCCATGCTGCAGGCGGGCCGCTTCGACCTGCTGCTGACCACGCGCGAATCGTTGACCGCCGAGCAGCGCGCTCACCTCGTCGAGTGGGCGCCGCCGGTGGCGCGCCTGCCTTATTTCATGCCGGCCGCACCGGCGTTCGCGCAGCGCCACCCGGCCTGGACACGCCAGTTCTGGAACGAGGTCTGCCACGCGGTGCGTCGCCTGGAGCCCGATGTCCGTCCCGCTGACTGCGGCATCGTGCCGCCTTCGGCGCTGCGCTGATTCGGCGCGCCACAATCCCGTTTTCGTTTACCAACGGAGTCCTGATCATGTCCGATGCCATCGTCATCGTGTCCGCCGCCCGTACCCCCATCGGCGGCCTGCTGGGTGATTTCGCCGGCCTTGCCGGCTGGGAACTGGGTGCTGTCGCCATCAAGGCGGCGGTGGAACGTGCCGGCGTGCCCGGCGACGCCGTCGACGAGGTGCTGATGGGCAGTTGCCTGATGGCCGGCCAGGGCCAGGCGCCCGCCCGCCAGGCCCTGCGCAAGGCCGGCCTGCCCGACTCCGCCGGCGCCGTCACGCTGAGCAAGATGTGCGGCTCCGGCATGCGCGCCATGATGTTCGCCCACGACATGCTGGCGGCCGGTTCGGCCGAGGTCATGGTGGCCGGTGGCATGGAGAGCATGACCAACGCGCCGCACCTGATGTTTGCGCGCAAGGGCGTCAAGTACGGCGTCGCGCAGATGTACGACCACATGGCCATCGACGGCCTGGAAGACGCCTACGAGCGCGGCAAGGCCATGGGCGTGTTCGCCGAGCAGTGCGTCGCCAAGTACAGCTTCAGCCGCGAGGCCATGGACCAGTACGCCATCACGTCCACGCAGCGCGCCAAGGCCGCCAACGAGAGCGGCGCCTTCGACTGGGAAATGGCACCCGTCACGATCAGCTCGCCCAAGGGCGACACCGTCATCAAGTTCGATGAGCAGCCCTTCAAGGCCAAGCTCGACAAGATCCCGTCGCTCAAGCCCGCGTTCAAGAAGGACGGCGCGATCACCGCCGCCACGTCCTCCAGCATCTCGGACGGCGCCGCCGCGCTGGTGCTGATGCGCGAGAGCACCGCCAAGGCGCGCGGCCTGACGCCCGTCGCCCGCATCGTCAGCCACGCCGTGCACGCGCAGGCGCCTGAATGGTTCAGCACCGCCCCGGCCGGTGCCATCCAGAAGGCGCTGGCCAAGGCGGGCTGGCAGGCGGGCCAGGTCGACCTGTGGGAAGTCAACGAAGCCTTCGCCGCCGTGACGATGGCCGCGATGGCCGAGTTCAAGCTGCCGCACGACATCGTCAATGTGAACGGCGGCGCGGTCGCGCTGGGCCACCCCATCGGCGCCAGCGGCGCGCGCATCGTCGTGACGCTGCTGGGCGCGCTGAAGGCCCGCGGCCTGAAGCGTGGCATGGCGGCGCTGTGCATCGGCGGCGGCGAAGCGACGGCGTTGGCCGTGGAGATGCTGTAAGCCATGCTCGGCACCCACGACCTGCCGCTGTTCGCCGCCACCGTCTTCGTGCTCAACGCCACGCCCGGCGTCGACATGGCCTACACGGTGGCCAGCACCTTGCGCGGCGGCTGGCGGCAGGGCGTGGCGGCGGCCGTGGGCATCATGGCCGGCTGCGTGCTGCACACGCTGGCCGCGGCCTTTGGCCTGGCGGCGTTGCTGGCCACGTCGGCCGAGGCCTTTGCGGTCGTCAAGTACGTGGGTGCCGCCTATCTGCTGTACGTTGCCTGGGGCATGGCGCGCGCGGGGCTGCGGCCCGCAGCGGCCGCCGCAGAGGTCGCTGCGCCGACGTCGCTGTGGCGCACCGCCCGCCAAGGCTTCTTCACGAATGCGCTGAACCCCAAGGTGGCGCTGTTCTTCCTGGCGCTGCTGCCGCAGTTCATCGCGGCGGATTCATCCCAGAAGACGCTGGCCTTCCTGTTCCTCGGCGCCTGGTTCATTGCGCAGGGGCTGCTGTTCCTGCTCGGCCTGATCGCCATCGTCGCGCCGTTGCGGCGCTCCCAGCCGCGCCCCTGGGTGGGTCGCGGCCTCAACCTCGGTGGCGCGGGTCTCTTTACCGTGCTGGCGGCCAAACTGGCACTGACAAAACAATGAATGTCCTCATCGTCGGCGCGTCGCGTGGCCTGGGTTTCGAGTTCGTCCGCCAGTACCGCGCGGCCGGCGCCCGCATCACCGCCACCGCGCGGGACGAGGCGGCGCTGGAACGCCTCGCCGCGCACGGCGCCCGCGCGCTGAAGCTGGATGTGACCGACGCGGCCAGCGTGTCGGGGCTGGCCTGGCAAGTCGACGGCGAGCGCTTCGACGTCGTCGTCATCAACGCGGGCGTTTTCGGCCCACGCACCGAAGGCCTGCAGTCGCCCACCGAGGACGACTTCGATGCCGTCATGCACACCAACGTGCTGGGCCCCATGCGCCTGCTGCCTCAGGTGGCGGAGGCACTGGCACCGGGCGCGCGGCTGGCCATCCTGTCGTCCCGCATGGGCGCCATCGGCCAGCGCGCCAGCAACAGCGGCTGGCTGTACCGCGCCTCCAAGGCGGCGGTGAATTCGGTGATGAAGGACGCCTCGCTGGCCCTGGCGGGCCAGGCGACCGTCATCAGCTTTCACCCCGGTTGGGTGCGCACCGACATGGGGGGCTCGGGCGCGGACATCGACGCCGCGTCCAGCGTGGCGGGCATGCGCACCGTTCTGGCCAGCGTGAAGCCTGGCGATACAGGTAGTTTCTTTAATTACGACGGCCAGCGCCTCGCATGGTGATGGGTGTTCAGTGACGTCACCGGGTTGAGCTAACGTTCCGGTCAGGCACTCCCTTTGCTTTCCTCTTTGGGGGCAGCGGGCCGCACATTGACTTGCCCCATTGCGGGGCTCAGGACTTAGCCATGGACACCACTTTTGCCGACGACCCGGTCGTGACCGCCCTGATACGGGTAGGGGAAACCTGCGAGCGCCTCATCCGTTTCACGCGGGATGACATCGCCACTTTCGCGCGCCTGACCGGTGACACCAACCCGCTGCACCACGACGTGCAGGCCGCGCAGCGCGCCCGGCATGGCGAAATCATCGCCAGCGGCCAGCAGACCACGGCCCAGATGATCGGCCTGGTCGCCAGCCATTTCTCGCGCAGCGACGATGGCCAGGAGCGTGAACTGCTGTGCCTGAACTTCAACTTCGCCTTCAAGGCGCCCGTGTTTGCCGAGCAGGACGTCGTGCTGCACTGGCGCGTCGCCACGGTGGAGTGGAACGCCACGCTGGGCGGCTGGCTGGCGCACCTGGATGGCCGCGCCATGGTGCGCAACGCGCACCCCTGCGTCGTGGGGCGCGGCACCCTGCTGGTGAAGTCGGTCGAGGCCTGAGCCCACGCGGGCCGATTCGCCGGCGCGCGTTGGCCCCAGCTGTGTGACCCGCGCGGTATCGACTGCCGCCGACACTGGCCTGGAGGCGCTGGGCCCGAGCTGACGGGACAATGGCTCACCCCCAATCAGAGGTCGAGCCCACCATGCTGCTTCCCGAAGACCACCTCGCCGTGCAAGACGCCATCCGCGCCTTCGTGCAGGCCGAGATCGCCCCCCACGCCGCCGCCTGGGACAAGAACCACCATTTCCCCGCCGAACAGCTCAAGGGCCTCGCCGCCCTCGGTTGCTACGGCGTGGCCGTGCCCACCGAGTGGGACGGCGCGGGCCTGGACTACCTGGCGCTGTCCGTCATCCTCGAAGAGATCGCCGCCGGCGACGGCGGCACCAGCACGGTGGTCAGCGTCAACAACTGCCCGGTCTGCTCCATCCTGATGGCGTTCGCCAACGATGAGCAGAAGGAGCGTTTCCTGAAGCCGCTGGCGCGTGGCGACATGCTGGGCGCCTTCTGCCTGACCGAGCCGCACGTGGGCTCCGAGGCCGGTGGGCTGAAGACGACCGCCGTGCGCGATGGCGACGACTATGTGTTGAACGGCGTCAAGCAGTTCATCACCAGCGGCAAGCAGGGCGATGTGGCCATCGTCATGGCCGTGACCGACAAGGCCGCCGGCAAGAAGGGCATCAGCGCCTTCGTCGTGCCGACCGCGACGCCCGGCTACACGGTCGCGCGCATCGAGGAGAAGATGGGCCAGCACAGCAGCGACACGGCCCAGATCCTGTTCGAGAACTGCCGCGTGCCGGCCGCCAACCGGCTCGGCGACGAGGGCCAGGGCCTGAAGATCGCGCTGTCGGGCCTGGAGGGCGGGCGCATCGGCATCGCCTCGCAGTCGGTCGGCATGGCGCGTGCGGCCTTCGAGGCGGCGCTGCGCTACAGCCGTGACCGCGTCACCTTCGGCCAGCCCATCTTCAACCACCAGGCGGTGCAGTTCAAGCTGGCCGACATGGCCACGCAGATCGAGGCGGCGCGCCAGCTGATCTGGCATGCCGCCAGCCTGAAGGACGCCGGCCGGCCCTGCCTGAAGGAGGCGGCCATGGCCAAGCTGTTCGCCAGCGAGATGGCCGAGAAGGTCTGCTCCGACGCGATCCAGATCCACGGCGGCTACGGCTACCTGAGCGACTTCCCCGTCGAGCGCATCTACCGCGATGTGCGCGTCTGCCAGATCTACGAGGGCACGAGCGAGGTGCAGAAGATCCTGATCGGCCGGGCGCTCGCCACGGCCTGACACCGCCAGCCGGCGTTCAGCCGGCCAGAGACGCGTACGCACCCGCCAGCACGGCGGCGGAGGCTGCCAGGGCCTCGCGTTCGGCCGCATCCAGCGCGGGCTCCACCACCTGCACGGCGCCGCCCGCGCCCACCAGCGCCGGCAGCGACAACGCCACGCCCTGGATGCCGCAGATGCCGGTCTGCACGCGGCTGACCGGCAGCAGCCGGCGCTCGTCGCGGGCGATGCAGCCGATCAGCTCCGCTGCCACCAGGCCGATGGCGTGGTTGGTGGCGCCCTTGCGCCGGATGACCTCGTAAGCCGCGTGGCGCACCGACTGCGCCAGCGCTGCCTCTTCGGCCGGCTGCCAGCCCTGCCAATCGCGCAAGGCCACGCCGCCGACACGGGCGCCCGACCACAGCATGACGGACGAGTCGCCATGCTCGCCGACGACCTGGGCATGGACCGACTGCGGCGCCACGGCCAGCTTGACGGCCAGGCGCTCGCGCAGCCGGGCGGTGTCCAGCAGCGTGCCGGTGCCCATGACGCGCTCGGGCGGCAGGCCGCTGGCGGCCGTGACGACGCGGGTCAGCACGTCCACCGGGTTGGTCACGACGATGACGATGCCGGGAAAGCCCGCCAGCGCACGGCCCAGGTCGGCGGCGATGCGGGCGTTGTCGCGCAGCAGGTCCAGCCGGCTCTCGTCGGGGCGGCCGTTGCGGCCGGCCGCCAGCACGACGATGTCGGCCTCGCGCATCTGCGCCAGCGCCACCGCGCGCACGGCGCAGCGCGGGTAGAAGGCCGCGCCGTCGGCCAGGTCCATGGCCTCGCCTTCGGCGACGTCGCCGCGCTGGTCGTGCAGCCAAAGCTCACTGGCGTGCCCGGCGAGCAGCGTCGAGAACGCGACGCTGGTGCCGACCCAGCCGGTGCCGATGATGCCGATGCGAGCCGCCATGCCGCGAGTATGGGCCGTTGGCGCCGCGCGCTGTCCATTCACGCGCCGGGCTCGCCATCCGTCGCAACCCCCTCGGAGCCGCGCGCCTGCCCACCTAGCATCCGCCCCAATCGAACCAGGAGGTGAAGGCATGGACAAGGAAGTGCTGGTGGCCCGCGGCCTGCGCAAGGCCTATGGGGACAGGACGGCCGTGCACGAGGTCAGCCTGGCGCTGCGGCCCGGCGAGGTGCTGGGCCTGCTGGGCCCCAACGGCGCGGGCAAGTCGACCACGGTGGGCATGATCTGCGGCCTGACGGTGCCAGACGCCGGCACCGTGACGCTCGCCGGCGGCGTCAGCCTGGCGTCCGACGAGGCCGGCTACAAGCGCCGCATCGGTCTGGTGCCGCAGGACATCGCGCTGTACGAGGAGCTGCCGGCGCGCATGAACGTCGAGCTGTTCGGCGCGCTGTACGGCATGGCGCCCGACCTGCTGAAGCGCCGCACCGACGAGGTGCTGGCCATGGTGGGGCTGTCGGACCGCGCCAAGGACAAGCCCGCCACCTTTTCGGGCGGCATGAAGCGCCGCCTGAACATCGCCTGCGCGCTGGTGCACGACCCCGAGGTGCTGCTGTTGGACGAGCCCACGGCCGGCGTCGACCCGCAGAGCCGCAACGCCATCTTCGACAACCTGGAGCTGCTGAAAGCGGCCGGCAAGGCGCTGATCTACACGACCCACTACATGGAAGAGGCCGAGCGCCTGGCGGACCGCCTGGTCATCATCGACCACG
The DNA here is from genome assembly GCF_056406315.1 of Roseateles sp. P1_C6. Classification (NCBI taxonomy): domain Bacteria; kingdom Pseudomonadati; phylum Pseudomonadota; class Betaproteobacteria; order Burkholderiales; family Sphaerotilaceae; genus Roseateles; species Roseateles sp. P1_C6. The sequence continues at coordinate 65,193 of NZ_JBFUAK010000010.1, read as the reverse complement.
GCCGCGTCGTCGCCAGCGGCACGCAGGCGCAGTTGTTCGCGCTGCTGCCGGCCGCGCAGACGCTGCATGTGGAGCTCGACGGCGAGCCCGACGACGCGGCGCTGCAAGGCCTGCCCGGCGTCAAGCGTGTGGGCCAGCGGCTGGACGCCAGCGTGGCCGACATCGGCCGCGACACCGGCCCTTTGCTGGCCGCGCTGGCCCAGCGCGGTGTCAAGGTGCGCGGCCTGGCCTCGGCGCGTGCCACGCTCGAAGACGTCTTCCTGGCCCTGACCGGCCGCCAACTGCGCGACTGAAGAGGACTGAACCATGCAAGCCTTGCTCGCCCTCGTCCGTGCAGAACTGAAGCTGCACTTCTCCAACCGCCGCGCGCTTTTGATGAGCATCGTCGCGCCCATCCTCATCGCCGCCTTCTTCGGCAGCCTGTTCGGCAGCAACAGCAAGATGGCGGGCATCGCCGTCGGCGTCGTCGACCAGGACGGCAGCCCGCTGTCGCAGCGCGTCGTCGCCGCGCTGCAGACCGAGGCCTCGCTGAAGACCACCGTCGGCGACGAGGCCGACCTGCTGGCCCAGGTGCGCGCCGGCAAGCTGCGCGCCGTCGCCATCCTGCCCAAAGGCCTGGGCGAGCAGGCCGGCCGCGCGCTGTTCGGCGCCGGCGCCAAGCCCGAGATCGCGTTGCACTACGACCCCTCGCAGGCCAGCGCGCTGGCCGTCGTCCGCGGGCTGCTTGCGCAGACCGTCATGCAGGAAGTCAGCCGCAACAGCTTCAGCCCCGCGGCGCTGGGCGACCTGGAGAGTCAGGTGCGCCAGTCCTCGAGCATGCCGGCGGGTCAGCGTGAAGACCTGGTGAAGATGTTTGCCGCCATCGGCACCGTGCAACGCCACGAGACCGCCGCGGCTTCGGCCGCGTCGGCGGCATCGGCGCCGCAGGCCGGCGGCCTGTCCATGCCCTACACGACGCGCGAGATCGAAGCCCTGCAATCCACCGCCAACGCCGCGCCGGTGGCCTACAACAGCTATGCCCACTCCTTCGCCGGCATGGGCGTGCAGTTCATCCTGATGAGCGGCGTCGAGATGGGCATGGGCCTGCTGCTGATGCGCCGCCTGGGCCTGTGGAAGCGCCTGCGCGCGGCGCCGTTGTCGCGTGCCCAGCTGCTGGGCAGCCGCATCGTCGCTAGCGCGCTGATCTCGCTGATCGTCTTCGCCGTCATCTACATCGTCGCCATCGCGGCCTTCGGTGTGCGCGTGCTGGGCAGCCCGCTGGGCTTTGCGCTGGTGCTGGCCAGCTTCGCGCTGCTGACTGCTACGTTCGGCCTGCTGGTCGCCGCGCTGGGGCGCACGCCGGAGGCCACGCGGGGCCTGGCCATCCTGGCCACGCTGCTGATGGTCATGCTGGGCGGCGCCTGGGTGCCGGCCTTCATCTTCCCGGAGTGGCTGCAGACGGTGTCGCTGGCCGTGCCCACGCGCTGGGCGGTGGACGCGCTGGACGCGATGACCTGGCGCGGCCAGGGCTTTGCCGAGGCCTTGCTGCCCAGCGGCGTGATGCTGGGCTTCAGCGCGGTGTTCGCGCTGATCGCGGTGTGGCGGTTCCGGTGGGAGGAGTGAGTGGCGCTGGGTGGCGGCTGTTCAGGCTCGCGGGCCTTCGGATGGATGGCCCCGGGTGGCGGCTTCCGACGCAGAGCGGAAGTAGCATCACGCCCGATAAGGCGGCCCAACGCTGACGTTCAAAACTTCGGTTAAGCGGCGGGCCCAGCAGCGGACCATCCGCTGCTACCAGCTGTTAGGTGGCGTCTCGCCGTCCATCTGTCACCCAACCGCCCGGCTCAGCGACGGACGCGGTAGCGAATGTGTGTGGCCTCCGGCGTGTCGATCACCCGAACGATCTCCAGCTCGATGCGCGCCGGCAACACCTCGAACAGCCGACGGCCACCACCGAACAGCACCGGGATCTGGTGAACTTGCAACTCGTCCAGTACACCGGCCTGGAGGGCCCGTTGCGCCGTGTACGCGCCCAGCATGAGCACGTCGCGTTTCCCAGCGGCGGACTTCGCCTGTGCCATCGCGCTCTCGATCCCATCGGTCACGTACGTCACCAACGGATAGTTCGCGACGGACGGACCGGGCGGCCGGTGGCTGGGCACGACGATCCGGACACCGTGATGTCCCCGCCCCAGTGATCGACCTGCTCCACGGTACGTCGACCTGCCAGTATTGCGCCTGGAGCTTTCCATTCGTCCCACAGCTCCCCGGTCGGCCCCGACGGCCGGGAAAAGTCCCCGTACCACTCGTGCAGCCGCATGAGCTGACTGTTTCCACCGTCCACTTAACGTTGGATCTCACCCGAGGGTGAAGGGCTAGGCATCGGAAGACTCACAGAGCGCCTACTGCCGCGCACCTGGCTGGACAGCACGCGCTGCTTGGAAGCAGGCCTGGCAAGCCAGCAAAGACCAACCCAAACGTGGCGAGGGGTTGGAGTACGGAAGATGGCTCATGCAGAACAGCTCTCCACACTCTCCACAGTGCCCGCCGTCCGGCGGAACAAACGGCTCCTGGCACTTGGTACAGCGAAACGCAACGGTAGACGACTCTGCAGACATGCTGGGTGGGCGGCTCCGCGGCCTGACGTTGGAGCTGAGGGCGCGAAAACGGCTGGCCGCACGAGGCGATGTTCAACTGCTGGGCGTAGTGCGGCCGGTCGCTTGAGGCCCACCCGAGAGACGGGTTAGGCCTCGCGCGCCGCTGTCTAGACATGAATCTGCCGGCCCCCAGCGAACGCCCAATTTTCCCAGGTTGTTTCCTTGAAAACCACCATTGCATCCTCGGGGTCGTGTCCAGCCGCGCTGAGGCCTTCCATAAGCTTGGTGAGGAACTGCCTTTTGACTTTCACGCTTCGCCCTGCGGACAGCACGACCTCGATCAAGATGAAGTTGTCGCTTCGACTGCCTTGCACGTCCGGGTAGGAACGATCGAAGCGGAAGTCCTCGGGTGAGAGTTCCAGTACCCGATGAAATCGATCCGCATCCGGGACGCCGATGCTGACAAGGGCGTCGTGTACCGCCCGCAGCACGGTGTCTTTGAAATCGGACGTCTTGGGACGAAGGACGGTGAGGGTGACGAGAGGCATAGACGATCCGTTCGGGATTGAAGTGCGTGGACAGTCCACGCGGGGGAGTGGAGGACTAGCGCCTGAATTAAGCCGAGCCGCGAAGCGGCTTTGGCTTGAATGAATTGTTAGGCGCCAAGCCGGCTATGCCAGCGGACGCCGCCTTGAACCTTGCCCTCAGCGCAACGCATTGCCCTGTCGACTGTGGGGAATCCGATGGAGTCAGGCCAGGTTGGCGCGGAAACCTCCAGCGCATGTTTGAAGCGAACGTAGTACAGGTAGCCGTCTGGCCCCATCGGCATTGGGGCAGCGCCAGCTTCAAGTTGCCCGTCTGCCTTGTCCAGCTCGTACTGCCAGTCGAAACCTAGGGCAACGATATCAACGGGAGTCTCTACCGTGCCTCCGTAGAGCCATGTGCCTGTTCTGACGATCGAGATAATTGCCATGGCGCCTAACGTCTAAATTAAGCGGACCAGCCAGCGTAGCTGGCGCAGGTCCGCTTGAATGATGGGTTGGGAAGCGGTTTCAGCATACCGGTCCGCAGCGCCAGCATTGCCCCGAACCTTCAGGGTAAAAGGCGGCGCTGCACTTCGGACAAGGCTGCGCTTCTCCGACAGGGACATACGGACCAAACCCCATCCGCAGGTTGCGAATCGCCATTGCTTCCTCCCAGGTGTCTGCCTCGATTTCCCACAGCAGTTCAGCATCCGGCTGAAGCAGTCCCTTATCTCGCGTCTCGTCTTCCGCATCTGCGGGCAGCAGGCTAGTGGTGCCTGACAACTCCTGAAAGCATCGATAGCGCGTCTTCATGCTGCTCAACTAGTTATATACCGACGGCAACTGTCGGATAACACCGGAGACCGCGCCAACGGCAGCCGCGCTACGCGTACAAGCGCTTGTGGCATATGAACTTCCTCCGTTCTGCCGTGCTTTTGCACAGTGATATTTTTCAGGGCAAATGCCGCGCCAGTCACAAACGTCCTGGCAGCCCTGCGCCGCCGTCGGGTGGGACATGGGCTCGACGATGTTGCCATCGCTTGAGGGGGAGACCCATCCGCAGATGCCTAGGCCGCCGGCTCGTCTGTAGCCCCCCGCCCTGCCGATCCAGTGGTCGTGACCGATGCACGGCAACTCCAGTGGTAACCGCCAGCTTGGAGCGCTTTGAAGCCGCCCGTCGTCAACGGCTGCTCCTGCCCGGGCGCGTAGGGAAGAGTTCATGCTGCTAGGCTGCGCGCCGTTTGCTTCGACACCCCCACCACTGCTTCAATGACCCACAGTGAGCGCATTGCACGATTTGCGCAGCTATCGACCGAGCTTGCCCTGCAAAGTGACCAGCAGTTGACTCAACTGGTGGACGGCGCCGAGCAATTGGCGTCGGGCATCGGTGGGACCACTCTGACTTTTGCGCTCGCCGGACACAAGGTGTTCGCAAAACGCCTGCGGTTGACCGATTTGGAGCTGCTCCCTGCACACCAGATGTCGACGGCGAACCTCTTCGGGCTTCCGACATATTGCCAGCGCAACGTCGGCTCCGCTGGTTTCGGCGCCTGGCGCGAGTTGGCCGCCAATGTCATGACGACGGGCTGGGTGCTGGCTCATCAGTTGGTGAGCTTTCCCCTGATGTACCACTGGCGGGTGCTGGAAGGTCCATCGTCACCAGCAGCCGCGCCGCCACCCGTCGAATGGACTGACGTTGCGCGCATGACCAGCTATTGGGGCGGCTCAGATGCCATGGGGGCTCGCCTGGTTGCGCTCGCTGAAGCCAAGTCCAGCCTCATGATCTTCTTGGAGCACGTGCCCTGGACTCTTGGTGCGTGGCTGGAGCAGCAAATCACTCCGCGCAAAGTGGTGACGGAGTCGACCCTGGCGATGGTTGAGCGCGGCCTGACCGTCGACATTCCCCAGATGAACTCGCTGGGCTTGCTCCACGGTGATGCCCACCACGGGAACATCCTGACTGATGGGCAACGCCTGTACTTTGCAGACCTCGGTCTGGCCACATCGGCGCGCTTTGCGCTTTCGACGGACGAATTGAGCTACCTGCATCGCAACGCGAGCCTGGACCGCGGCTACGCATTGGCCAAATGGGTCAATTGGTTGGTCAAAGCCTTCGCGCCGGCGGTAGACAGCCCGCCAGCTCGTTTCGAATTGGTGCGGGCCGCCGCACAGGGTCAAGCGATGCATCAACTTGTGTCCGGTATGCCTTCCAACGTGGCTGAGATCGTCCACCGCCATGCGTCGATCGCCACAGTCATCAATGACTTCTACGTCAAGCTGCACGGTGAAGACAGACGCACCCCATATCCACGCGACCAAGTAGAAGCCTTGCTTTCGGGGACCGCATCGGCGACGTAGCAGATGCCCCGAGCTGCGGGAACGTGGTCGTTCTGTGCCCTGGCCTTGAGAACAGCCCTTGCTTGCGCCGCTTGCTTTCGGCGGCGAACTGACGGGGCAATCCCTCGCAACCTGTCTGCTCGCAGTCGCGCCAGGAGCACTCATCGAACCTGCTGGTTGCATCGAGGTTGTCCTTCGCAAACGTGGGGTATCAAGTCCCCTCGCGCCTGTAGGCCGATACCTACGCCCACACGCGGCGTTGACGAGGTGTCCGCGATGCGTCGCGTTGCCTAAATTGGTTGTGTCGCGATCCAGAACAGTCACCTGAAAAGGCACTCGACAGGCAAGCGACTGAAGGCCTGATGTCGATACATCGGGCCTTCTCTATTTCCTCGTCACGAAACGGCGCTTCAGGAGGCCCGGATGGTCAGCAAGAACACGATCTGTCTTTGGTACGACGGCGGTGCCGTCGATGCAGCCAACTTCTACGCCAAGACGTTCCCCGACAGTTCGGTGGGCGCCGTCCACCGGGCGCCGGGCGACTTTCCCGATGGCAGGCAGGGCGATGTGTTGACCGTCGAGTTCACGGTGGCGGGCATCCCCTGCATCGGGCTGAACGGCGGCCCGCTGTTCAAGCACAGCGAAGCCTTCTCCTTCCAGATCGCGACCGAAGACCAGGCGGAGACCGACCGCCTGTGGGCTGCCATCGTCGGCAATGGCGGCCAGGAAAGCCAGTGCGGCTGGTGCAAGGACCGCTGGGGCCTGTCGTGGCAGATCACGCCGCGCGCGCTGACCGACGCCGTGGCCGACCCGGACCGCGCGGCCGCCAAGCGCGCGTTCGACGCCATGATGACGATGAAGAAGATCGACATCGCGGCCATCGAGGCCGCACGCAGGGGTTGAGACTCTTCAGCGGATCGCCGATACCCAGCGCTCGAAGCGCGGCGCCATGCGCCAGCCGTCTTCGCCCAGCCAGTCGGCCGACACGACCACATGGTGGGCGCGCCCGATCAGCTTCTCGCGCGGCACCGTGCCGATGAAGCGGGAGTCTTCGCTGTTGTCGCGGTTGTCGCCGAGCAGGAAGTAGTGGCCCGCCGGCACGGTGATCTCGGCGAAGTCGCGCCGCGCCCGCGCCGTGGGCAGGAACTGCACCGCATGCTGGCGCCCGTCTATGTGCTCCGTCGCGCGCACGGCGTCGACGGCCCAGCCGGGCGCCAGCAGTTCGCCGACCTTGTGCGCGTCGGCATAGCGTGCCGGCTCGCCATTGAGGATGAGCACGTCGCCGCGCATCGCGATGCGGTCGCCCGGCAGCCCGACGATGCGCTTGATGAGGCGCGTGCCGTTGACCGGTGAGCTGAGCGTGACGACGTCGCCGCGCCGGGGCTCGCCCAGCGGCAGCAGCTCGATGTCGGTCAGCGGCAGCTTGACGGCATAGGCCAGCCGGTTGACGAGCACGACGTCGCCCTCCAGCAGCGTGGGCCGCATGGAGCCCGACGGGATGGGGTTCCAGTCGGCCACGGCCGTGCGCAGCAGCGCGAAGCTGAGCAGGAACAGCAGGAAGCCGCGGTTGGCCTTGACGGTGTGCAGGAGGTTCTTCATGCCGCCATGCTGCGTGTGCCGGCGCCGCCGCGGCGGGCGCAGCGGGCGAATGGCGGCCCCGGCCGGGTGAATGGTGAATCCGGCGCCTGAGCTGTCGGGTTACAACGCCACATGCCCGCGCCCGCCCTGCCTGCCTTCGAGTTCCACCCGCTCGCCGAAGCCGACCTGCCGCTGCTCAATGCCTGGCTGTCTCGCCCTCATGTGGCGGCCTGGTGGGGGGCGGCGGATTCCGTCGACGAGCTGCGTGAAGACTTCCTTTGCGGTGGCAGCACGCGAGCTTTCATTGCCCACCATGGCGGCGAGCCGGTGGGCTTCGTGCAGTGCTATGTCGTCATGGGCTCGGGCGATGGCTGGTGGGAGGACGAGACCGACCCTGGGGCGCGCGGCATCGACCAGTTCCTGGCCAATGAGGCGCAGCTGAACCTGGGTCTGGGCCGCGCGATGGTGCGCGCTTTCGTCGACCGCCTGCTTGCCGACCCGGCGGTCACGGTCGTGCAGACCGACCCCTCGCCGGACAACCTGCGCGCCATCCGCTGCTATGCGGCGGCGGGTTTCGAAGCGGTGGGCCAGGTCATCACGCCGGACGGGCCGGCGCTGCTGATGCGTTGTCGGCGGGGTTAGCGTGCTGCGAAGGCGTTGGCTGTTGGGTCCGGTCGCCGGCGCCCTGACCGCCGCCGCGCTGTGCGGGCGGCAGCGGTGCGGCGTTTCAGGTGCCAGCCAAGCGGGCAGGGTGGGGGCGCTTGCGCGCCTCCCTTTCAGGCCGGTGGGTCCTTGGCGCGGGTGCGCGACACGGCCATCATGATGCCGACGCCGGCCACGATGAGGCAGGCGATGGCGACGTAGGTGGCCGCCAGGCCGGCGGTGATCAAGGCCCAGGCGACGCCGCCGAGAAGCACCGCGAGCCCGAGGATGTAGAGTGCAAATGACATATCAACTCCACTTGGGGTCGTGTGGATTCACTCTAGCCTTGCCCCCGCCAGGCGCCGGTCGGACTGGGCTCAAGCCCACCGTAGGCCCGCTCCTACCGGCTCAGCGGGCAAGCGCCGGCAAGCGGGTGTCGCCGCGGCGGCTATCGTTGCCGCTCATCTGAACCGTTATCGAGGGCAGTCATGCCGAACAAATCCACGCGGACCCAGGTGCTAGGTCTGGTGGCCTGGCTGGCGTTCACCTTCGTGGCGGCCGCCGTGGGTGCCGTCGCATCCGTCGACGCGGCCAGCTTCTACAGCCAGCTTGCCAAGCCCGCCTGGGCGCCGCCGGCCGGGGTCTTCGGCCCGGTGTGGTCACTGCTGTACCTGCTGATGGGGGTTGCTGCCTGGCTGGTGTGGCGCGAGCGGCCGTCGCAGCGCGTCGACGGCGCGCTGGGCCTGTACATCGTGCAGCTGGCCGCGAATGCACTGTGGTCGTGGCTGTTCTTCGCCTGGCACCAGGGCGCATTGGCCTTCGCCGACGTGCTGCTGCTGTGGGCCCTCATCGCCGGCACGGCCACGGCGTTCTGGCGCATCCACCGGCTGGCCGGCGTGCTGCTCCTGCCTTACCTGGCCTGGGTCAGCTTCGCGTCGGCGCTGACCTGGAGCGTCTGGCAGCGCAACCCCGGCCTGCTCTAGCGGGTCCTGGCCTCCGGCGCGTCTTGCGCCACCCACCGCAGCAGCGCCTCCAGCACGGGCCGCGCGGCGTTCGCCTGCGGGTGGTTGATGACGGCCACCAGCAACCAGCGCCGGCCCGAGGGCGCGTCGACGATGCCGGCCAGCGCGACCACATCGCGCAGCGAGCCGGTCTTCAAATGCGCCCGCCCGGCCGCCGCGCCAAAGCGGGCGGGCTGGCGGCTGAGCGTGCCGTCCAGCCCGGCCACCGGCAGCGAGGCCAGCAACTCCGGCATCCACGGCTGGCCCCAGGCCCAGCGCAGCAGCGCGGCGATCTGGCCGGGGCTGAGCCGCGTCTCGCGGGCCAGGCCCGAGCCGTTGACGAGCCGGCTGGGCGGCGTGGTGCCCGCGTGCTGGTCCAGCCAGGTCTGCAGCCACGCGGCGGCGGTGTCGGGCGAAGGCGTCGGCACGCCGGCTGCGCGGGCGGTGCTGAGCAGCACCTGCTGCGCCGCGAGGTTGCTGCTCGCCTTGTTCATGTCGCGCAGCGCCTCGGCCAGCGTCGGGCCGGGCCAGAGCAGCGTGGGCGCACCGGCTGGCGCGGGGGCGTCGAGGACGGCGTCGCCGCGCCAGGCGATGCCGGCCTCGCGCAGCATCAGCGCCAGCAGCCGGCCGGCATAGCTGGCCGGGTCGGGGTCGGCCAGCAGCCAGGTCTGTTCGCCGCAGGCGGCGGGAAAGCTGCCGCCAAAGCGCGGCCGCTGGCCGGGCGCCCATTGCAGCTTCAGCGCGGTGCGCCAGTCGCCGCACGGGGCGGCGGTCGTCGGCACGAGTTGCGGCGGGTCCAACGCCGGGTCGGCGTTGATGCGGGCCTGCAGGCCTTCGACCCGGATGGTGTAGCTGATCGCCTTGGCATTCAGCAGCAGCGCCTCGGGCTGGGTGTTGCCCACGCGCCAGGGCTCGCCGTCGAAGTCGCCGGGGTCGGCCGTGCCGGGCGTGAAGACGCTGCGGTCCAGGCGCAGCGGGCCGTGCAGCTCCGCGACGCCAAGGCGCTTCAGGCCCGCCCACAGGCGCTCCGTCGTCAGCCGCGGGTCGCCGCTGCCCTGCACGGCCAGGCCGCCGTCCTCCGTCAGCCAGACCGGCGTCTGCCACTGCCAGGCGGGACCCAGCGTGTCCAGCGCGGCCATGCTGGTGACGAGCTTGGTCAGCGAGGCCGGGTTCATGGCCGCGTCGGCCCGCCAGGCCAGACGCGGCCGCGGTTCGTCCAGCGCCTGCACGACGATGCCCACCGCCCCGGCGTCGATCTGCGCCTGGCGCAGGGCGACCTGAACCGCCAGCGGCAGGGGCAGCACTTCAGGGGCCGCTTTCAGAGGGAAAGCGAGGGCACAGCCCAGGGCCAGCGCAAAGGTTCTCATGACCCCCGACGGTAAACTGCCTTGATGCCCGTTCTGCTTGCTCTCGACAGCTCTACCGACACGATGGCCCTGGCCCTCGTGACGCCGGGGCAGACGAGGGTCTTCGAGGCCGCGGGCGACGCCCAGGCCTCCGCGCGCATGCTGCCCGAGGTCAAGGCCTTGCTGACCGCTGCCGGGCTGCAGATGGACGACCTGGACGCCGTTGCCTTCGGGCAGGGCCCTGGCGCCTTCACCGGCCTGCGCACGGCCTGCGCGGTGGCCCAGGGGCTGGCGTTCGGGCTGTCCAAGCCGGTGCTGGCCATCGACAGCCTGATGCTGGTGGCCGAAGACGCACGCGCCCAGGGTGCGGGTGACGACGTCTGGGTGGCGATGGATGCGCGCATCGGTGAGATCTATGCGGCGCATTACCGCTGGGTGGATGGCGCCTGGCAGGTCATTTCGACGCCGGCGCTGTACCGCCCCGAGGTGCTGGCGGCCCACTGGGGCACGCCGGCCGCGGTGGCCGGCACGGCGCTGACCGAATACGCCCAGGCGCTGGGCGCCTTGCCGCGCGCCTGGCCGCAGGCCCGCTCGCGGGCCGCGGCGCTGGCCGCGCTGGCGCTGGCCGCCTGGCAGCGCGGCGACACCCAGGATGCCGCCGAGGCCTTGCCGGTCTACGTGCGCGACAAGGTGGCGCTGACGACGGCCGAGCGAGAGCAGCGGCCATGAGCGCGCTGCTGGAGCGCCAGCTGCCGCCTTTCGAGGCCGCGGCGATGCGGGTACCCGACCTGACCGAGGTCATGGCCGTCGAGCGCCTGGCCTATGCGGTGCCGTGGACGCATGGCAATTTCGTCGACTCGCTGGCCGCGGGCTATCCGGCCGAGGTGCTGCGTGGGCCGCGTGCCGAGCTGCTGGGCTACTGGGCGGCGATGCCCGGCGTGGACGAGCTGCATCTGCTCAACATCACCGTCGTGCCGCACTGGCAGGGGCACGGCCTGGCCGTCGCGATGCTGGAACGCGTCGTCGCCGAATGCCGGCGCCGCGGCCTCACGCAGCTGTGGCTGGAGGTGCGCGTCAGCAACGAGCGCGCCCGCGCGGTCTACGCCCGCTACGGTTTTGCCGAGGTGGGGCGGCGGCGGGCCTACTACCCGGTCAAGCAGGGGCCGCGCGAGGACGCCATCCTGATGAGCTTGATGGTGGACGCGCAATGACCTGGGATGAGCGTCAACGGGCCATGCTGGCGGAGATGGGATATCGGCTGCCTGCAGCGCCTGGTGCCGCCCAGGTGGCCGACGCCGAACCCGAGCCGGAACCCATCGTCGTCGCCGCACCGCCACCCGTCGTCGTGCGCGTGGCTGCGCCGGCAATCGCGCTGGCAGCGGTGCCGCCAGCCGTGCCGGTCGCGCCCTCCAGCTTTGCGGGCCTGGACCTGCCCGCGCTGCGCGAGGCGGTGTCCACCTGCCGCGCCTGCGGCCTGTGCGAGCAACGCCGCCATGCCGTCTTCGGCGCCGGCGCGCTGCAGCAGGCGCAGTGGCTGGTCGTCACCGACCCGCCGGACGAGGCCGACGATGCCGCTGGCGAGCCCTTCGTCGGCGACGCCGGCCGGTTGCTGGACCGCATGCTGCTGGCCGCCGGCCAGCGCCGCACGGGTGATGCGCCGACGGCCTTCGTGACGCCCATCGTCAAGTGCCGGCCGCCGCGCGGGCGCGCGCCGCAACCGGCCGAGCTGGACGCCTGCGAAGCCGTGCTGGCCCGCCAGATCGAGCTGCTGCAACCGCGCCTCATCTTGGCCGTGGGCTTGCAGGCCGCACGCCGGCTGACCGGCCTGGCCGAGCCGCTGGGCCGTTTGCGCGGGCGCGTGCATGCCTGGCGCGGCCTGCCGCTGGTCGTCACCTACCATCCGGCGTATCTATTGCGTTCGCCGGCCGACAAGGCTGGTGCCTGGGACGATCTGTGTCTGGCCCGCCGCACGGCGCAAACCTCGTGACCGCACCTACTGACCTGCATCTCGAACGCCAGGCGCTGGACGCCGCGCGCTTTCGCATGCTCGCGGACCATGTGCCCGCGTGGATCGCGCTGTACGGTGCGGCAGACCACCGCTGCCTCTTCGCCAACCGCGGCTATGCGGAGGCTTTCGGCCTGACGCAGGACGCCATCGTCGGCATGCATTTCAGCGAAATCATCGGCGCCGAGGCCTATGCGCAGGTGCGCGTGTCGGTGGACGAGCTGGTGCGCAAGCTCAAGCCGGTGGTGTACGAGCGCGAGCTGACGCGGCCCGACGGCGAGCAGGCCTGTCTGGAGATCCACCTGATCCCGCAGTTTGACGACCACGGCACGCTGCTGGGCAGCTGGGTGCTGGTCTACGACATCACCCGCCACCGTGTCGCGGAGCGGCTGTTGCGCGAGTCCGAGGCGCGGCTGGACAAGTTCATGCAGGCCTCGGTGGAGGGCATCCTCTTCCACCGCGACGGCATCATGACCGACGTGAACCAGCCGCTGTGCGCGATGACGGGCTGGTCCGCCAAGGAGCTGATCGGCCAGCACGTGCTGTCCTACGTGACCGAGGACGAGTTGCCCAAGGTGCGCGAGGTCATGCAGCAGGCCCAGGAGCTGCGCTACGAGACGGTCATCCAGCACCGCGACGGCGCACGCGTGCCGGTCGAGCTGATCATGCGGACGATGGAGCGCGACGGCGAGAAGCTGCGCATGGCCGTCGTGCGCGACATCCGCGATCGCCTCGCCAGCGAGGCCCGCATCCAGCACCTGGCCCACCACGACGGCCTGACGGGCCTGCTCAACCGATCGGCCTTCATGGATCGCATGAGCCTGCTGATGAAGCGCGCCGAGCGCAAGAGCGAGACGCTGGCGCTGCTGTTCATCGACCTGGACAACTTCAAGCGCGTCAACGACTCCCTGGGTCATCTCGAAGGTGACCAGGTGTTGACGACCGTGTCGGAGCGGCTGGTCGGCGCGCTGCGCGGCAGCGACCTGGTCGGTCGTTTCGGCGGTGACGAGTTCGTCGTGCTGCTGACCGATTTGACGAGCCGCGCCGACATCGTCGTCGTGCTGGAGGCGCTGCTGTCCGTCGTCGAGGTGCCGGTTAAGGCCGACGGCCGCGCGCTGTCGGTCACGCCGTCCATCGGCGTGGCCGTCTACCCCGATGACGGCCAGCAGGCCGACGAGCTCATCCAGCATGCCGACACGGCGATGTACCGCGCCAAGGCACGCGGCCGCGCCACCTACCAGTTCTTCGAGCCCGCGCTGGCCGAGACGGCCTACGCCGACCTGGTGCTGGAGGCCGAGCTGGCGCAGGGGCTGACACGCAACGAGTTCGAGCTGTTCTTCCAGCCCCAGGTCGAAGCCTCGAGCGGCCAGCTGTCAGGCGCCGAGGCGCTGCTGCGCTGGCGCCACCCGCAGCGTGGCCTGCTGAGCCCCGACGCCTTCATCTTCGTTGCCGAGCGCCACCGCCTGATGCTGTCGCTGGGCGAGTGGGTGCTGCGCGAGGCCGCCGCCACCGCGCGGCGCTGGCGCGAGCAGGGGCTGACCAGCGGCCACGGGCCGATGCGCATCGCCGTCAACCTGTCGCGCATGCAGTTCCACCTGGACGGCTTTGCCGAGACGGTGGCGCGCGTGCTGACCGACGCCGCCGCCAAGGGCCAGTGGCTGGAGCTGGAATTGACAGAGCGCATGCTCATCGACGACATCGCCCATGCACCGGCCACGCTGGCGCAGCTGCGCGCATTGGGGCTGACCGTGTCGGTCGACGACTTCGGCACCGGCTACACCTCGCTGGCTCATCTCACGGAGCTGCCACTGGACAAGCTCAAGATCGACCAGAGCTTCGTTGCCCGCCTGCCCGACGACGTCGGCGCCCAGGCGATCACGCGCGCCATCGTGCAGATGGCCGTGGGGCTGGGCCTCACCGTGACGGCCGAGGGCGTGCGCACGGCCGCGCAGTGGCAGCTGCTGGCCAGCTGGGGCTGCCAGCAGCTGCAGGGCGAGCTGGTCGGCTCGCCGATGCCGGCAGCGGAGTTCGAAGCCTGGGTGCGCGCGCGGTGACGCTGCTGCAACGCCTGCATGCCGAGATCGCCGCGGCGGGGGGCTGGCTGCCGTTCGACCGCTTCATGGCGATGGCGCTGTACGAGCCCGGCCTGGGCTACTACGCCGGCGGCCGGCGCAAGTTCGGCCAGATGCCCGGCACCGGTTCGGACTTCGTCACCGCGCCGGAGATGTCGCCGCTGTTCGGCCGGGCACTGGCGCGCCAGCTCAAGCAGGCGATGGACGCCAGCGGCTGCCGCGACCTCGTCGAGTTCGGCGCCGGCTCCGGCGCGCTGGCGGCGCAGCTGATCGCCGAGCTGGACGCGCTGAACGCCGGTCTGGCGCGCTACCGCATCGTCGAGTTGTCGGCCGAACTGCGGGAGCGCCAGCGCGAGCGCCTCAGCCACTGGGGTGACCGCGTCGAATGGCTGGACGCGCTGCCCCCGGCGCTGGAGGCCGTCGTCGTCGGCAACGAGGTGCTGGACGCGATGCCGGTGCAACTGGTCGCTTTCGACGGCCACGTCTGGCGCGAGCGCGGCGTGGTCACGTCGGGCGACGGCTTCGCCTTCGAAGACCGCGACAGCATGCTGCGCCCGCCGCTGGAAGACGGCATCGTGCCGGGCACGGTCACCGAGATCCACCCGCAGGCCGAGGCCTTCATCCGCACGCTGGCCCGCACGCTCAGGCGCGGCGCGGCCTTCTTCATCGACTACGGCTTCCCGGAGGCCGAGTACTACCACCCGCAGCGCCGCGGCGGCACGCTGATGTGCCACCAGGCCCACCTGGCCGACGCCGACCCGCTGGTGGCCGTGGGCGACAAGGACATCACCGCCCACGTCAACTTCACCGGCATTGCGCTGGCCGGCCAGGACGCCGGCCTCGTCGTGCTGGGCTACACCAGCCAGGCCAATTTCCTGCTCAACTGCGGCATCGCCGATCTGCTCAGCGGAGCGTCGCTGGGCGAGCGGGCCATGGCCCACCGCCTGCTGGCCGAGCATGAGATGGGCGAGCTGTTCAAGGTGATCGCCTTCGCGCCGTTGAATGCGCCCTTCGATGCGATGGGGTTCGAACGCGGAGACCGTTCCCACAAACTCTGACACCAGGAGTTGTGATGAAGGCTTGGTTGCTGTTGCTGTGTTGCGCCCCGGCGCTGGCCCAGGATCTCAACGTCGGCCGCAGCCTCGCGGCGACCTGCGCGAACTGCCATGGCACGCAGGGCCGCCCGCGCGGCCAGACCATGCCGCCGCTGGCCGGCATGAAGGCCGACGTGATGCTGGAACTGCTGGCCGACTACCGCCGCGGCGCCCAGCCCGGCACGGTGATGCCGCAGATCGCCAAGGGCTACACCGAGGAGCAGCTGCGCCTCGTGGCGGCCTACTTTGCCGCGCAGGCCAAGCCATGATCGCGCGGCGCCAACTGATTGCCGCCGGTGGCCTGGCGCTGGCGGGCTGTGCGACGCCGACAGCGCCGGGCCTGGGGCGTGTCGTCGTCGTGGGCGGCGGTTTCGGCGGCGCGACGGCGGCGCGCTATCTGAAGCTCTGGGGTGGTGCGGCGGTCGACGTGACGCTGGTGGAGCGCCACGAGGGCTTCATCTCCTGCCCCATGTCCAACCTCGTCGTCGCGGGTGCGCGTGAGCCCATCAGCATTGCCCACGGCTATGGCGGGCTGGAGGCCCAGGGCGTGAAGCGCCTGCGCGGCGAGGTCGTGGCGATCGATCCGGCCGCGAAGACGATTCGCCTGGCCTACGGCGGCACGCTGGCCTGGGATCGCCTCATCCTCGCGCCGGGCATCGATTTCACGCTGGACGGCGTGCCCGGCCTGGCCACCGCGTTCGACAGTGGCCGTGCCGTGCATGCCTGGAAGGCCGGCACGCAGACGCTGGCCTTGCGCCGCCAGCTGGAGGCGCTGCCCGACGGCGGCGTCGTGCTGATGAGCATCCCCAAGGCGCCGTATCGCTGCCCGCCCGGGCCCTATGAGCGCGCCTGCCTGATCGCGTCCTGGCTGCGTCGCGCCAAGCCGCGCGCCAAGCTGCTGGTGCTGGACGCCAACCCCGAGGTGCAGAGCAAGAAGGCGCTGTTCGAACGCGCCTTTGCGCAGCACCACGCCGGCGTGTTGGAGTACCGGCCGAATGCCGAGCTGAAGGCGGTGGCCGGCGGCGTCGCGAAGTTCGAGTTCGAGGACATCAAGGCCGACGTGCTCAACCTGATCCCGCCGCAGCGCGCGGGCGACCTCGCCAGGGACTTCGCCAACGTGAATGGTCGCTGGGTGGGCATTGACTGGTTGACCATGCAGGCCCAGGTGGCGCCCGGTGTGCACGTCATCGGCGACGCCATCCTGTCGGCCTCGGGCATGCCCAAGTCCGGCCATCTGGCCAACCAGCAGGCCAAGCTGGCCGCGGCTGCGGTGCTGCAACTGCTCAAGGGCGAGGCCGTGAACCCGGCGCCGGTGGTGATGAACACCTGCTACAGCTTCGTCACGCCGGACCAGGCCATGCACGTGGCGTCCGTCCACCAGTACGACCTGGCCGAGAAGACGATGAAGACGGTGCCGGGCTCGGGTGGTGTGTCGCCAGCGGCGAGCGCGCAGGAGGCGGCCTACGCGCTGGGCTGGGCCGAGAACATCTGGGCCGACACGCTGGCCCTGTGACTCACCAGCTGCCGGTGTTGGGCATGGACGTCCACGGCTCGGCCGGTGCCAGCGCGGGGCCGGCCTGCAGCAGTTCCACCGAGATGCCGTCCGGCGAGCGCACGAAGGCCATGCGGCCGTCGCGCGGGGGGCGGTTGATGGTCACGCCGTGGTCCATCAGCTTCTGGCAGGCCGCGTAGATGTCGTCCACCGCGTAGGCCAGGTGGCCGAAGTTGCGGCCGCCGCTGTAGGTTTCGGCCTTGCCGTCGGCATCGGGCCAGTTGTAGGTCAGCTCGACCTGAGCATCCTCGTCGCCGGGGGCGGCCAGGTAGATCAGCGTGAAGCGGCCGGCTTCGCTGTCGAAGCGCTTGACCTCGCGCAGGCCGAGGGCGTCGCGGTAGAAGCGCATCGACGCGTCGACGTTCTCGACGCGGACCATGGTGTGCAGGTATTTCATGGCCGTGATTCTCGATGGCCGGCAGGTTTGCAGCACAGGGCGAACCAATAGCCCCGCGGCGGCGAGGTGGGCGCGCGCCGGCGCCGCGGGCGGATGGCGGGCAAAGCGGGCATGGCGCGCCGTATGCGCAGCTCAGCGGTCGCCGGTGGCCGCTTCGGCATGGATCTTCATCGCCTGCATGCCGGCGTCGATCATCGTGGCGATGGCCGGCGCCAGCGCATGCGGCAGCAGGTCGGCAATCCAGACGACGCGGCACCGCGACCCGCCGGCATCGAACACCTGCGTGGACGCGTTGTGGTGTGTCAGCCGGCCGCCCGCGGCCGACCAGACGATGCGGCGGGCCTCGTCGTCGATGTCGATGATGACCTCGCGCGCCGTGAGGCCGTTGCCAAAGCGCAGCTGGCGCGCATCGTCGCCGTCCATCACGCAGTCGGTCACGAAGCCGGGGGCGAGGCGGGTGTGCAGCGCGCCGACGTCGCGCATCGCGTCCCAGAGGGTGGCGGCAGGAACGTCGATGTGGATGTCGCGGCGGATCGAGGCCATGGTGTCTCCTGTGGGCGCCGCCATGGTGGCCCTCGACGGCGGCCTGCGCTGGCCGCAAACGGACATCTCCATCCGTTGTCCCTCGGCCGACTCAATAGTCGAGCCACTCCATGGGCGACACGAGCGCGCCACCGCGGATGCGCTCCAGCGTGCCCGTCAGCACGTCGATGTTGTTGTCGAAGCTGCCGTGGCTGGCGTCGATCTGGTCGCCGCACTTCGTGGTGCGGACCTTGGGCGCGGTGACACGGTTCAGCAGTGCGCCGCCGGGCCAGAGCTTGAGCCAGGCGGCCATGTCGGCGTTGGGCGTGCCCACCCACTGGTCGTCGGCCCAGGCGGGGTCGGGCTTGACGAGGGCGCGCTCCATGCCCAGCAGCGGCTGCTTGCGGATGTCGTCCAGCGCGCGCGAGACGAGGTAGAGCAGGGATTTGCCGTAGATGTCGCGGTCGGCCGAGGGCAGGCCGTCGGCGCGTTCGTTGGTGTCGGTCAGCACGTGCAGGCGCAGCGTCTTCAGCGACAGCACGCCGGCCTGGTCAGCGGCGCCGTAGTGCTGCACGGCAAAGCCGCTGGAACAGGCCGCGGCGTAGAGCTCGCAGCTGGCGGCCGGCACGAGGTTGGCGCCGCCCAGCCGGCCCAGCAGATGGCCCAGCAGGATGGAGCCGGCCGAGTGACCGATGAGGTGGATCTCCAGCGTCTTGCCACTCTTGACCAGCGTGTCGCGCAGTTCGCGCAGCATGCGCGCGGCGAGGTCCAGCGCGTGGTCGGCCGTCGCGCCGCCCTCGGCGTTCTCGCGCATCTCGCTCCAGATGCCGCGGGCGAACTGGCGGCCCACGGCCTCGATGGCGCGGTCCTTGGCCTCGGCGGCGGCCGCGCGTAGGCGGTCCAGCCAGCCCTCGCTGCGGTCGTCGGAATCGATGATGCGGTGCTTCAAGTCCTCCAGCATGTACTTCACGGTTTCGCCGGGGCCGGTCTTCCACGTGAAGAACAGTGGGTAGATGCCGTTGGCGAGGAAATAGGGCGCCATCACGCGGATGCGCTGGATGGAGCCGATCTCCGAGTTCAGGCCGCCGTGGGCGTAGAGCGCCAGCTTCACGGTCTTGTCCTTGCTGCCCTTGAACCAGGCGGTTGGCCGCTCGACGACCAGCTCGCGCGCCAGGCCCTCGCGGTCGTCGCGCGCGCGGGTGAAGTCGGTGGACATCAGCTGGCCGTCGTTGCCCGACACCAGCGTGTGCGTGTAGGCCGCGTCGGTGCGCAGCGGCTGGTAGGGCTTGTGCGCGAAGACATGGTTGAAGGGCCAGGGGTCGTCCGAGGGGTTGTCGTCGACGCGCAGCGTGGCGCCGACATCGCCCAGACCGCGGCCGGCCATGACGCGAAAGCCGCTGGCGGCAGGGGCCGCCTTGGCGCCCTTCGCGCCCTTGGCGGGCGGCGCCGGGCGGGCCTTCACGTCCGACAAGTCCTGCGGCACGCCCAGAGCGACGGCCCAGGCGTCGGTGCCGTTGGTGACCCAGTCTTCATACGACAGCACGGCGAAGCCGCTGGCGCCCCAGCCGGTGCCCCAGCTGTTCTGCACGACGAAGCCGCGCTCATTGAAGCCCACCAGCGCGAAGGCGTGGCCGCCGCTCTTCTGCGTCATGCGTGCGATGCGCGGCAGCTTGTCGTGGCTGGCGGGCATGGCCGATTCGTCCAGGCTCCAGCCGTCGTGCACGTCGGCCGACACGTAGACGGCGCCGATCTCGTAGATGGCCGCCTGCATGTCGACGACGCTCTTCTTGTCGACGCGGTAGTACACGCCCAGCGGCCGCCCGGTCGCGTCCTCGTCCCAGCCGGCAGCCGGCCGCTCGAACACACCCTGGCCGTCCGCGCTCAGCGGGTAGGGCCACAAACTGGACGAGCACACGCCATGCTTGTGCCAGCCCTTCAGCGCACCGCGGCAGGACGAGCCCTCGTAGTCCTGGCCCGGCCATTCGTCGTAGAGCTTGGCCAGCTCGTAGAACATGCGCGGGCTGACGGTCTCGGGCGGCTTGCGGCTGCGCGCGGCCGATTCGAGATGACGCAGCCAGTACAGGTAGTTGGTCACGCAGGCCAGCCCGAAGCCGGTGCAGGCGCCCTCATTGCCCTGGTTGAGGATGCGGCCGGCCTTCACGTAGGCGGGCAGCAGGCGCTTCAGGTCCGCGTCCTGCGGCCAGCGGCCGGGCAGCGAGCGCAGCGGCGAGCGGTAGACCAGGTCGCGCAGGTCCAGCCGGTCGGGGCGGGCGTCGAGCTTGGGGATGGGGACGGCGTTGGCGGCGGCCTTCTTGGCGGTGGCGGGCTTGCGGGTCTTGGTGGCCATGGCGGTCTCCTGAGGGGCTCCTGAGATGACCGCCGATCATGGCTGCGCGCATCGGCGACGACAAGCCGGCGTGCGAGACTGATCCTCATGTTTAAGGTCTGCATCGTCGGCCTCGGGGCCATCGGCGGCTGGTTGGCCGCGCACCTGCAACGCGTCGACGGCGTGAGCGTCAGCGCATTGGCTCGCGGGGCCACGCTGGCGGCCGTGCGCGAGCATGGCTTGCGCCTGGACAGCGGCGGGCAGACGCTGAGCGTGCCGCTGCACGTCAGCGCCGACCCGGCCGAGCTGGGCCGTCAAGACCTGGTCATCCTCGCCGTCAAGGGCCCGGCCGTTGCCGGCGTGGCCGCGCAGGTGGCCGAGCTCTGCGGCCCTGGCACGCGTGTGCTGACGGCGCTGAACGGTCTGCCCTGGTGGTTCACCGCCGGCCTGGTCGTGCCGGGGCTGACGCTGAAGAGCGTGGACCCCGACGGGCGCATCGCCGCGCTGATCCCGCCGGAGCGCGTCATCGGCTGCGTGGTGCATGCCAGCTGCTTCATGAAGGCACCGGGCTGGGTCCAGCATGTGCTGGGCAACGGCTTGCTGATCGGCGAGGCCGCGGGCGGCGCCAGCGAGTCGGTGACCTCACTCGCCGCGCTGCTCGCCAGCGCCGGCTTTGCCGCCAAGGCCGTGGACAGCATCCAGCGCGAGGTCTTCTACAAGCTCTGGGGCAACATGACGACCAACCCGGTCTCGGCGCTGACCCGCGCGACGACCGACCGCGTGCTGGCGGACGACCTGGTGCTTGAATTCACGACGGCCATCATGCGCGAGGCCGCCGTGATCGGCGAGCGCGTCGGCTGCCCCATCGCCCAGACGCCGCAGGACCGGCACGTCATCACGCGCAGCCTGGGGGCCTTCAAGACGTCCATGCTGCAGGACATCGAGGCCGGCCGGCCCATCGAGACCGACGCGCTGCTGAGCGCGCCGCGCGAGCTGGCGCAGCAGCTGGGCGTGGCGACGCCGATGCTGGACGCGCTGCTGGGTTTGACGCGCCTGATGGATGCCTGCCGCGGCGACGCGCGCCAGGCTCAGTAGGGCAGCTTGCCCGCGTGGCGCTTCCACAGCCGCGCCACATCGCCTTTTCGCTGTGCCTCGGCAAAGGCGGCATCCAGCCGCGGCAGCAGGGCGGCCGCCGCACTGCCGCGCGCGGCCACCACGTGGAAGGCCGGGGGCGGCACGTCGGGCAGCGGTGCGTGCGCCAGCCCCGGTGTGGCCAGGTGGTCCGCCTTGCCCAGCTCCAGCTGCGCGATGACCTCCAGCTCTTCGACGAAATAGTCGCAGCGACCCAGCAGCAGTTTTTCGATCAGCTGCTGGTAATTGCGCGCGCCCTGGTCCAGGTCGCCCGCGACCAGCCCGTAGTGCGCATAGCTCGCGCCGTTCTTGCCGCAGCCGCGCCAGCGCTTCAGGTCGGCGCGGCTGGCGATCTTCAGCGGCTGGGCCGCGCGGAAGAAGACCTGCGGCGTGAAGGTCTTGTATGGCGCGGAGTAGGCCAGCGTCTTGGCGCGCTCGTCATCGTGATAGGCCGCCAGCGCGAAGTCGATCTCGCCGGCCGCTACCGCGCGCAGGCAGCGCTTGAAGGGCAGATCGCCGATCAACCGCAGCTCGACACCCAGCGTGGCGAACAGCGGCGGCCACAAGTCGACCAGGAAGCCGCTCAGCGGCTGCGGCTGGTCCGGCGTGCGGTACAGCCAGGGCGGCCCGATGCCGGGCTCGCCACAGGCGGTGAGTGGCTTGGCCTGCGCACCCGCGGCCATGGCCACGAGGCCCAGTAACCAAGCCAGTGAGCGCAGCAACGAGCGACGCAGCAGGCGAGGGCAGAGAGTCATCTAACGGCGAGTCTAGGCCTACCGCGCCTGGCTCAAGGCCTCACGCGGGCCCAGCGTTCATGGTCGCGCCAACGTCCGGCGATCTTGAGGTACTTTGGCGAGTAGCCTTCGAGCTGAAAGCCGCAGCGCCTCGCGAGCGCGATCGACGCCTGGTTGCCGGGCTGAATGTTGGCCTCGACGCGGTGCAGGCCCAGCACCTTGAACGCATGGCGCACCACGGCGTCTAGCCCCTGCGTCATCAGGCCTCGGCCCTCGAAGCCGCTGAAGGCGTAGTAGCCGAGGTAGCCACTGCACAGCGCGCCCAGGATGACGTGGGTCAGGTTGATGGCGCCCGCCAGCTGGCCGTCGACCTCGACGACGAAGCCGTGATGGGCCACGCCATCGAAGCGGGCGAGGTGGCGCGCGAACGCCTCGGCGTCGTCGGGCGGTTGCACCCATGGGCGATGCAGCTTGCGGCTGTGTCGGACTGCGGCGATGAAGGCGGCCGCATCGGCCGCCACCAACGGTCGGATCACCGGCCCAGCGGCGCGATGCCCAGCCAGGCCGCGTGCGCCCAGAACGCGAAGAAGGCCCACAGCGCGAAGCCGACGACCACGGTCGCCGCCGTGCCGGCCAGCGCGCCGGGTGCCGGCGGCGGCCCGGGGCGGCGGCGTGCCGCGCGGAACACGAGGATGGACCAGACCAGGAAGCTGCCGAACAGCATCACGTCGGCCAGCGTGTTGTTGGCGATCAGGTGGGCAAAGGCCCAGACCTTGACCGACAGCGTCATCGGGTGCTGGACCTTGGCCTTGATGTGATTGCGCGGCACATAGGCCGCGGCCATCAGCACCATCGCGACCAGCACGAGCGCGGCCGCCGCGTGGTTCATGCCGCGGATGGGCGCCCACAGTACGACGGGGTCGAGCCTGGCGCGCGAGAAGCCCCACAGGATCAGCCCGAAGCCGACGATGGACACGAGGGTGTAGAGGCCCTTCCAGGCCTTGTCACCCAGCCTCGCGATCTGCGCGTCGCGCCATTGCGGCGCGAGCGCGCGCGTCAGGTGGATGCCGAGAAAGAGCGCCAGGCCGAGGGCAAGCCAGATCATCGAAGTCTCCGGTTCAGGTTTGTCTGTCCACGCGCAAGGCCAGCACGACCGAGCTGTTGGTGCGCAACACGCCGTCGATCTCGCCGATCCCGTCGAGCAGCGCGTCCAGGCGAGCCGTAGTGTCGGCGCGCAGCAGCGCCATGTAATCGAACTCACCACTGACGGACGCGAGCTGGCGCAGCTCCGGCAGTTCTGATAGGCGCCTGACCACCTCGCGCCCGGCTTTTGGGCTGACGGTGATGCCGACGAACGCCTGCACGCTGCGCCCCGCCTCGTCACCACCCAGCCGCGCCGTGTAGCCGACGATGCGACCGCTGGCCTCCAGCCGCGCCAGCCGCGCGACCACCGTGGTGCGCGCCACGCCCAGTTTGCGCGCCAGCGTGGCTGTGCTCTCCCGTGCGTTGGCCTGCAGCAGCAGGATCAGGCGGCGGTCGAGGTCGTCCGGCGGAGCGATCGGGTTTACCCGTAATTCATCCATAACGGCGAATCATCGCGACGAATCGTCGAATCTGCAATTGCTTTCGTCGGACTAGTGCTTTCTTTCGTCATTGCCCCTGCCTAGAGTTCGGCCCAACGCAAACACCAGCCTGGAGCCCCCTCATGAAGATCGCCCTGCTCGGCGCCGGCCACATCGGCCAGACCATCGCCCGCCTGCTGCACGCCACCGGCGACTACCAGGTCACCGTGCTCGACAAGAACCCCGGCTACCTGAAGGTGCTGGCCGCCGAGGGCATCGCCACGGCCGAGGTCGACAGCGACAACCGCGTCGCGCTGGCCGCCCAGCTGCGCGGCAAGGACGCCGTCGTCAACGCATTGCCCTACCACCTGGCCATCACCGCCGCCGAGCTGGCGCTGGAATGCGGCTGCCACTACTTCGACCTGACCGAGGACGTGGCCGCCACCAAGGCCATCAAGGACATGGCCAAGGGCGCCAAGACCGCCTTCATGCCGCAGTGCGGCCTGGCGCCGGGCTTCATCGGCATCGTGGCCCACCACCTGGCCAGCGGCTTCGACTCCGTGCGCGACGTGCAGATGCGCGTGGGCGCGCTGCCGGCTTTCCCGACCAACGCGCTGAAATACAACCTGACCTGGTCGGTCGACGGCCTCATCAACGAGTACTGCCACCCCTGCGAGGCCATCCACGAGGGTGACACCATCGCCGCGCTGCCGCTGGAAGGCCTGGAGCACTTCAGCCTGGACGGCACCGAGTACGAGGCCTTCAACACGTCCGGCGGCCTGGGCACGCTGTGCGAGACGTGGGCCGGCAAGGTGCGCAACCTCGACTACAAGACCGTGCGCTACCCCGGCCACCGCGACCTGATGCAGTTCCTGCTGGGCGACCTGGGTCTGAAGAGCGACCAGGGCAACCTGAAGGACATCATGCGCAAGAGCATGCCCGCGACGATGCAGGACGTCGTCCTCGTCTTTGTGACCGTGTCCGGCCAGAAGAACGGCGTGCTGCTGCAGGAAGTCTTCGCCCGCAAGATCTTCGCGACGCGTGATGGCGCCCAGCCCCTGAGCGCGATCCAGATCACGACCGCCGCCGGCATCTGCGCCGCGGTGGACCTGTTCCGCGAAGGCAAGCTGCCGCAGAGCGGCTTTGTCCGCCAGGAAGAGGTCAGCCTGCCCGACTTCCTTGCCAACCGCTTCGGCTCGGCGTATCAACAGTCCCGCCAGGTGGAATCCATCTCCTGAGGACAATGTTCGTCATGAAGCAACAGACTCTCTCCCTCCTCGACGCCCTCGGCGTCCATCTGCCCGGCTCGGGCGACCTCACCGTGCGCTCGCCCATCGATGGCAGCGTGCTGACCCAGCTGGCGACCGCCAGCGCCGCCGACATGAAGGCCGCCGTGGGCCGCGCGCATGAGGCCTTCAAGGCCTGGCGCGTGGTGCCCGCCCCCAAGCGCGGCGAGCTGATCCGTCTGTTCGGCGAAGAGCTGCGGGCCCACAAGGCGCAGCTGGCGCAGCTGGTCTCCATCGAAGCCGGCAAGGTGACCAGCGAAGGCCTGGGCGAAGTCCAGGAGATGATCGACATCTGCGAGTTCGCCGTCGGTTTGAGCCGCCAGCTGCACGGCCTGACCATCGCCAGCGAGCGCCCCGGCCATCGCATGATGGAACAGTGGCTGCCGCTGGGTGTCGTGGGCATCATCTCGGCGTTCAACTTCCCCGTCGCCGTCTGGGCCTGGAACGCCGCGCTGGCCCTGGTCGCCGGTGACGCCTGCGTGTGGAAGCCGTCCGAGAAGACGCCGCTGACGGCGCTGGCCACGCAGGCCCTGTTCGAACGCGCGCTGAAGGCCTACCGCGCCGCCGGCCACGCCGCGCCTGACGGCCTGTCTGAGCTGATCATCGGCCGCGCCGATGTCGGCGAAGCGATGGTCGACGACGCCCGCGTGGCGCTGGTCTCGGCCACCGGCTCGACCCGGATGGGCCGCGCCGTCGGCCCGCGCGTCGCGGCGCGCTTCGGCCGCTCGCTGCTGGAGCTGGGCGGGAACAACGCCATCATCGTCACGCCCAGCGCGGACCTGGACCTGGCCGTGCGCGGCATCCTGTTCGGCGCCTACGGCACGGCCGGCCAGCGCTGCACGACGACGCGCCGCGTCATCGTCCACGAGAGCATCCACGACGCGCTGGTCGACCGGCTGGATCGCGCCCGCGCGCAGCTGCCCATCGGCTCGCCGGTGGAGCAGGGCACGCTGATCGGCCCGCTGATCGACGCGCAGGCTTTCGACGCGATGCAGTTCGCGCTGAGCGCGGCCCGCGAGCAGGGCGGCCAGGTCAGCGGTGGCGAGCGCGCGCTGGCCGACCGTTTCCCCGAGGCCTACTACGCCGTGCCGGCGCTGGTGCGCATGCCGTCGCAGACCGAGGTCGTCTGCCACGAGACCTTCGCGCCCATCCTCTATACGCTGAAGTACAAGACGCTGGAAGAGGCGATCGAGCTGCAGAACGGCGTGCCGCAAGGCCTGTCGAGCGCGATCTTCACGACGGACATCCGCGAAGCCGAGCGCTTCATGAGCGCGGCCGGCAGCGACTGCGGCATCGCCAACGTCAACATCGGCACGTCCGGTGCGGAGATTGGCGGCGCGTTCGGCGGCGAGAAGGAAACCGGCGGCGGCCGCGAGAGCGGTTCGGACGCCTGGAAGGCCTACATGCGCCGCACGACGAACACCGTGAACTACTCGAGCGAGTTGCCTCTTGCTCAGGGCGTGAAGTTCGACACCTGAGTCGACTTTGCCGGGGAGGGCTGAGAACTGGGCTATAGTCCGGCCTCCCTGAAAGCCCAGGTGGCGGAATTGGTAGACGCACTAGTTTCAGGTACTAGCGGGTAACTCCGTGGAGGTTCGAGTCCTCTCCTGGGCACCAAACAAGAAAGGCCAGCACGAAAGTGCTGGCCTTTTGCGTTTGGGGCCGAGGAAGCGATGTCCAGTGGACATCGCGTGAGGACGAGACGGGCTTGAAGCTGTGCTTCAGGCCGGGGTCACGGGACGTGACCGAGTCCCCGCTGAATGGCCCTCGATGGGCCGTTCAGCGAGTGGTGGAAGAGAACCAGCGCTCCTCGAACTCACCCGCCGGCACACCCTTCCCAAACCACCACCCCTGCCCCCAGTCGCAACCCATCGCCTTCAAGGCGAGCATCTGCGCCTCGGTCTCCACGCCTTCGGCCACGACCTCCATGCCCAGCTCATGCGCCATCGTCACGATGGCCCGGCACAGCGCCAGCGCCTTGCCGCCGCTTTCCAGCCCGGCGACGAAGCTGCGGTCGATCTTGACGGTGTCGATGTCGTGATGCTGCAGATAGCTCAGCGATGAATAGCCGGTGCCGAAGTCGTCCAGCGAGACCGTCAGCCCCGCCTCGCGCAGCGCGCGCAGCCGCGCCGCCACCGCCTCGTCGCGCTCCAGCAGCAGCCCTTCGGTGATCTCCACCGCCAGCGCATCGCCCGGCAGCCCCAGGCCGCGCAGATGCGTGACCCAGTCCGGCTGCAGCCGGTGGCTGCGTTCGCTGAGGAACTGCACCGGCGACTTGTTGATGCTGATCTGAAATGCCGCATGCCCCGCAGCGCGCCAGGCCAACACCTGGGCCGCCGCCTCGCGGAAGACCCAGTCGCCGATGTCGACGATGAGACCGCTGGTCTCGGCCAGCGGGATGAACTGCGCGGGGCTGACGTCCCCCAGCTGCGGGTGCGTCCAGCGCAGCAGCGCCTCGGCCTTGCGCGGCGGCGCGTCCGGCTCGCGCAGCGACAGGATGGGCTGGTAGACCAGGCTGAACTGCGCGAGCCGCAACGCCTCGCGCAGTTCGCCGGCCAGCCGCGTGCGGCGCTGGGCAGCCTCATGGAGGGCCGGCGTGAACAGGCTCATGCGGTTGCGGCCGGCGCCCTTGGCTTCATACAAGGCCAGGTCGGCATGCTTGAACAGCGCCTCGATCTCGACGCCGTCGCGTGGCGCGAGGCTGACGCCGATGCTGGCCGACACATAGACGCGTTCGCCCGCCACCTCGAAGGCTTCGGACAACGCTTCCAGCAACGCGTGGCCGACGCGCTGCGCGGCGGCGGCGGCATCCGTCGTGGCCAGCAGCACCGTGAACTCGTCCCCACCCATGCGCGCCACGACGCCGCCGGCCGGCATGCCGTCCTGCAGCCGCCCGGCCACCTGCACCAGCAGCGCGTCACCGACGTCGTGGCCGAGCGAGTCGTTGACCTCCTTGAAATGGTCCAGGTCCACGAACATGACGGCCAGCTCGTCGCCGCGCAGCGCGCGCTGCGCCAGTGCCCGCTCGATGCGCTCGCGCAGCGACCGCCGGTTGGGCAGGCCCGTCAGCGTGTCGACGCGCGCCTGTTGCCAGACCAGCGCCTCCTGGCGCTTGCGGTCGGTGATGTCGGTGTGCGTGCCCACCATGCGCAGCGGCCGCCCGTTGGCGTCGCGGGCGATGACCATGCCGCGGCTCAAGATCCATTTCCAGCTGCCGTCCTTGGCCAGCACCCGGTGCTCGTTGCGGTACAGCGGCGTGCGGCCGCTGAAATGGTCCTCGCGGTCCTTGGCCATCTGCGCGATGTCATCGGGGTGGGTGCGCGCATCGAAAGCCTCGGGCGTCGCGTCGACGTCGCCAGGCTCGAAGCCGTACAGGCGCAGATAGCGGTCGGAGAACAGCTCCGTGCCCTGTTGCACATGCCAATCCCAGACGCCGTCGCCGCTGCATTCCAACGCCAGCTTCCAGACCGCGTCCGATTCATGCAGCCGGTTCTCGGCTGCGCGCCGGGCGGCGATGTCGGTGTGCGTGCCCAGCCACAGCGGCGAGTCGGGCAGGCGCTGGGCCTGCGCCATCACCCAGCTTGAACCAAGGCGGTACTCCATCTCGAAGCGCCCCGTCGCCTGGGCCGCGGCCCAGCGCGAACTGAAGGCCGCGCGGTCATCCTCGTGCAGGCAATTGGCCAACGGCGTCGGCAGCGCGGGGCGGTTCAACGCCTCGGCCAGGCGCGCATTCATCCACAGCAGGCGGCCCTGGGCGTCGGCCTTCCACACCTGCTGCGGCAGGGCGTCGAGCAAGGAGACAAATTGCACGGGCGGGGACATCGGCGATGGATACGGGACTCTGCCGAGACAGTATGCCCGTCGGCATGGGCCACAATCGCGCCCGCCCGAGCCGTTCGGGCGCGTTTTTGGACGAGACCCCCCGCATGAACAAGACCGATCTGATCGAACACCTGGCCGCCAAGCACGAGCTGAGCAAGGCCGAAGCTGGCCGTGTCCTCGAGACCCTGCTGGACGCCATCGTCACCACCGTCAAAAAGGGTGGTGCGGTGTCGATCCCCGGCTTCGGCTCCTTCAAGCAGCACGCACGTGCCGCTCGCAATGGCGTGAACCCCAGCACCGGCGCAAAGATCAAGATTGCCGCCGCCAAGCTGCCCAAGTTCACCGCAGGCGCTGGCTTCAAGGCTGCTGTCGATCCCAAGGCCGCTGCCAAGAAGGCGGCTGCCAAGCCCGCCGCCAAGCCGGCCGCCAAGGCCAAGAAGAAGTAATTCTTCGTCGCTGTGAGCGCACGCGGCGGAAGCCCCACCATCGTCGACGTCGCCCGTGAAGCGGGCGTGTCGATCAAGACCGTGTCGCGTGTGCTCAACCATGAGCCCGGTGTGCATGAAAGCACCCGGGATCAGGTGCTCAAGGTGGTGGAGGCCCTGCGCTACCGGCCCAAGCAGTCGGCGCGCAGCCTCGCAGGCGGTCGCTCCTTCCTGATCGGCCTGCTCTATTACGACCCCAGCGCGATCTTCGTCGGCAGCGTGCAGCAAGGCGCCACGCTGCGATGCCGAGAGCTGGGTTATCACCTGGTCGTCGAGTCGCTGCACAACGACGCGCCCGACCTGCGCCAGCAGATCGACCGCATGGTGCTGGCGCTGCGGCCCGACGGCATGATCCTGACGCCGCCGCTTTGCGACAACCCCGAGGTGCTCGCGGCGCTGCGCGACAGTGGCACGCCTTGCGTCTTGATGTCACCCGAGCGCGACCTGCCCGGCGTGCCCTCGGTGCGCATGGACGACGTGCACGCCGCCGAAGAGATCACCAACCTGCTGCTCAGCCTGGGTCACCAGCGCATCGCCTTCATCAAGGGCCCGCCGGACCAGTCGGCCAGTGCGCTGCGCTACCAGGGCTTCGTCAATGCGCTGCGCGCGCACGGCCTGGAGCCCGACCCCGAGCTGATCCAGCCCGGCGCGTTCACATTCGCCAGCGGCCGCGATGCCGCCCACCAGTTGCTCAGCCGCCGCCAGCGTCCCACGGCGGTGTTCGCCAGCAACGACGACATGGCCCTGGGCGTGCTTGCCGCGGCGCAGCGGCTGGGCCTGCCGGTGCCGGGCGAGCTGTCGGTCACCGGCTTCGACGATTCGCCGACCGCCGCGCTGGTCTGGCCGCCGCTGACGACCGTGCGCCAGCCCGTCGCCGAGATGGCGCGCACGGCCGTGGAGATGCTGGTGTCCGTGCAGCGGCCCGACATGCCGTCGCAGGTCGAAGCCAACCTGCACAAGGTGCTGGCGCACGAGCTGGTCGTGCGCGATTCGACCCGCGCCCGCTGACCGCGGCCGCCCCAGGGCGCGCGATGCGGCCCTGGGATTGACCGGGCGGCGCCTCCCGCTGACGGGCGCAGGCGCCCGCGCTCTGCTTATCTAATCAGTCACTGCCCGCGAGCGCTGCTCCGACGCAAGTGGCGAAGAAGCCCGAGGCATGGCCGTCATCCTGTATTGACAGCGTTGTCATCATCGGGGACGATGAAGGTTCTGGATCCCTCGATCCAGCACATCGGACCGGCGCGGGCACTGCTGTTCAGGAGGTTCCTGCGGCCGGCTCCGGTCCGCCAGCCTTCACCCTGTCTGTTGCCGGTGCCGCCCGGCTCGTCCTACCGCCATGCCTCTCCTCGATCCCGCCCGCATCGACCCCGCCACCCTCGCCCAGGCCTTCCCCGCCGACTTCCTCTGGGGTGCCGCCACCAGCGCCGCGCAGATCGAGGGCGCGGCTTTCGCAGACGGCAAGGGCGCGTCCATCTGGGACGCCTTCTGCCGCGAGCCCGGGCGCATCCTCGACGAGTCCAACATCGACGTCGCCTGCGACCACTACCACCGCTTCCGCGACGACGTGGCGCTGATGAAGGGGCTGGGCCTGGATTGCTACCGCTTCAGCTTTGCCTGGCCGCGCGTGCAGCCGCTGGGGCAGGGCGCGTGGAACGAAGCCGGCTTCGCGTTCTATGACCGCCTCATCGATGCGCTGCTGGACGCCGGCATTCAGCCCCATGCCACCCTCTATCACTGGGACTTGCCGCAGGCCCTGCACGAGGGCATGGGCGGATGGCTGTCGCGCGACATCGTGGGCCGCTTCGCCGACTACGCCGCCGAGATCGCGCGCCGCTTCGGCGACCGCCTGGCCAGCATCGCCACGCACAACGAGCCCTGGTGCACGGCCACGCTGGGCTATGAAACCGCCCAGTTCGCGCCCGGCCACACCAGCCGCGCCGAAAGTCTGCAGGTGTCCCACCACCTGATGCTGTCCCATGGCGACGCCATCGCCGCGATGCGCGCGGTCACCAAGACCCAGCTGGGCATCGTGCTGAACCACACGCCGTCCTTCCCGGCCGAACCGACCGAGGCCGACCGGCGTGCGGCCCGCATCGACGACGGGCTCAACGTGCGCTGGTACATGGACCCGATCTTCCGCGGCGCCTACCCGGCCGATGCGCTGGAGCACGTCGGCGACGACGCCCCCCGCATCGAGGCAGGTGACCTGGAGCGCATCCGCCAGCCGCTGGACTTCCTCGGCATCAACTTCTACACGCGCAGCCTGTTCGGCGCCGACGGCAAGGCCATCAAGGGCCCGGGCCGGCGCGGCTTCACCGACATGGGCTGGGAGATCGTGCCCGAGGTCTTTGCCCAGCATCTCGTGCGCCTGGCCCGCGAGTACTCGCCGCCGCCGATGTTCATCACCGAGAACGGCATGGCCAATGCCGACCGCGTCGTCGACGGCCGCGTGCCCGACGTCGAGCGCATCGCCTACCTGTCCAGTCACTTGCAGGCGCTGGCGATGGCGCGCAGCCTGGGCGCTGATGTGCGCGGCTATTTCTACTGGAGCCTGCTCGACAACTTCGAGTGGAACTCCGGCTATCTGAAGCGCTTTGGCCTCTTCCACGTCGACTACGCGACGCAAGCCCGGCTGGCCAAGGATAGCGCCCACTGGTATCGCGACTTCATCGCCCACCACCACGCGCGGCGCTGAAGCGTCGCACGCCGCCGGCGGCCGGGAGGCCGTGCGGGCGGCGCCAGCACACTCGGTGCCGACGCGCCCAGCGTCACAAGGTCGGCATTCATCAGCGTTTGCCCGGACAAAGCCGAGTCATTTCAGTCACGATCAGGCGCTAAGCTCCTACATGCGCCAATCTAGGGATTTTTCCCCGCCTGATTCGGGCGCAGTTGGCCGATTTGACGTATAGCTGGAGGCCGGTCCCAGTGTTTTGGCAGAGGTGCCGAAGCTGGAGCCGAGTCGAGGGGTGCCCGGGCGCACGGGTTTTGAGCGAATGCAGGATAGAACAAACGATCCGCTGATAGATATCAGCCAGTTGACCGTGGGGATGTTCATTCATCTCGATCTGGGCTGGATGTCGCACCCGTTTCCGCTTTCAAGTTTCAAGATCGCGTCCAGCGACCAGTTGCTGATCTTGCGCCGCCTGGGGTTGACCCAGGTGCGCTGGAGCCCCGCCAAGAGCGATCTGGCGCTTCAAGCCGCCTCGGACGATGCCGCCGCCGCGGCGGCCACCGAGTCTGCCGACGCCGAGACGCCCGCCGGGCCCAGCCCGGAAGACCTGGCTCGCGAGGCCCACCGCCGCGCACTTGCCGCCCAGCGCGAGGCGCTGCGCCTGTGCGAGGAGCAGTACAGCGAGGCCTCGGAGGGCTTTCGCGGCGTCATGGACCTGGTCCAGACCGATCCGCACCAGGCCCGCACGGAGGCCGAGAGCCTGACCGCCGCGCTGCTCGACAAGATGCTCGTCGAGGGTGATCTCAATATGCGGCTGCTGAACGAGGCCGCCGGCGACCGCAGCACCGCGCACGCGCTGAACGTCTGCATCATCGCGTTGCTGCTGGGCCGGGCCTTCGGCCTGGGTCGCGACGAGATGATGGACCTTGGCGTCGGCTCGCTGCTGCACGATGTCGGCAAGCTCGAAGTGGCCGCGCGCCTGCGCCACCGCGACGAGAGCTTCACCGCCGCCGAGACGCAGGCCTACCAGCAGCACGTCGTCAAGGGCGTCGCCATTGCGCAGGCCATGGGCCTGGCGCCCGGCCCGTTGCTGATCGTCGCCCAGCACCACGAGCATGCCGACGGCAGCGGCTTCCCGCAGCGCATCAACATGGACCGCATGAGCACTGGCGCGCGCATCGTCGCGCTGGTCAACCGCTTCGACGGCCTGTGCAACCCGCTGATCACGTCCAAGGCGATGACCCCGCACGAGGCGCTGTCGCTGATGTTCGCGCAAGGGCGCAATCGCTTCGACGCCACCATGTTGAACGCCTTCATCCGCATGATGGGCGTCTACCCGCCGGGCTCCACCGTGCAGCTGACCGACGACCGCTACGCGCTGGTCGTGTCGGTCAATTCGGCCCGCCCGCTCAAGCCCCGCGTCATGGTCCACGACCCCAAGGTGGCCAAGGAAGAGGCCCTGATCCTCAATCTCGAGGAGATGCCCGACCTCGGCATCCGCCGCAGCTTGAAGCCTCAGTTCCTGCCGCGGGCGTCGCTGGACTACCTGAGCCCGAGGGCGCGCATCGCCTATTTCTTCGATGCGGCCAGCACAGGCCCAGGGGAGCTGGCCACGTGAACGCCAGCCGCGAGGCGAACGTGTCCCTGCCTCGCGTTCCCGAGGCGCCGTCCGTGATCGGCGCTGTGCTCGAAGGTCTTCCGGAGCCGGCCTGGCTGGTGGATGGCGAAAGCCTCACCGTCAGCGCCGTCAACCGTGCGGCCTTGCGTCTGCTGGGCCTCAAGCCCGAGCGCGCGCTGGGCCAGCCGCCGGCCACGCTGTGCGGGTCACTTGAAGACGAAGCCTTCTGGCAGGGGGCCGCGCGCGACCCCTTCGCGCGCATCCGTTCCGACACCGTGCTGACCCACAGCGACGGTCAGCCGCGCTGGGTCAGTCGCTCCATCAGCCCCGTGCACACGCCCGACGGCGGCCGCTACTGGCTGGTGCTGCTGCACGACCAGACGCGCCGCCGCCGCGCCGAGGCCGAGCGGGAGACGCTGCTGGCCGAGCTGCGCGCGACGCTGGAGTCCACCGCCGACGGCATCCTCGTCGTCGACCTGTCCGGCCGCGTGCGCAGCTTCAACCGGCGCTTTGCCAAGCTGTGGGGGTTGCCCGGCGGCCTGCTGCACGAACCTGGCGACGCCGGCCTGTGGCTGAGCCTGCAGCGCGTCATGCGCGACGGCGAGCAGTACCGGCTGCGCATCGAGGCCCTGCTGGACGCGCCGCTGATGCGCTCCAGCGACATGCTGCGCCTGGGCGACGGCCGCGTGCTGGAGCAGGTCTCGCTGCCGCAGATGAGCCGCGGCGAGCCCATCGGGCGGGTCTTTTCATTCCGCGACCTCAGCGAAAAACTCGCTGCCCATCAGCGCATCGAGGAGCTCGGCCGCTCCGACGTGCTGACCGGCGCGCCCAACCGCCGCGCGCTGGCCGACCGCATCGTGCAGCAGATGTCCGCCGTCGCCACCGGCGACCCGCAGCCGTCCTTCGCGCTGCTGCACCTGGACCTGGACCGCTTCAAGCAGATCAACGACACGCTGGGCCACACCTATGGGGATCGCGTGCTGCGCGAGATCGTCGAGCGGCTGCGCGGCGCCGTCGGCGCCAACGACACGCTGGCTCGCCTGGGTGGTGACGAGTTCGCGCTGCTCATCGACGGCGCCCAAGGGCCCGAGGCCGAGGCGGCCGCGCGCCTGGTGCAGCAGTTGCTGGCCCAGCCGTTCAGCTTCGACACGCTGAGCTTCACCGTCACCGCCAGTTGCGGCATTGCGCTGTACCCCGGCGACGGCAGCACGCCCGACGAGCTGATGGCCAGCGCCGAGCGCGCGATGCACTGGGTCAAGGAAAGCGGCCGCGCGGGGTTCCGCTTCCACGTGCCGCGCAAGGAGGTCGACCTCTTGTCGCGCATGCGGCTGGACCACGACATGCGCCAGGCCCTCGCTGAAGGGCGTTTCCGGCTGCACTACCAGCCCCAGGTCGAGCTGGGCAGCGACCGCGTCATCGGCGCCGAGGCGCTGATCCGCTGGCGCGACCCGCAGCGCGGCGACATCTCGCCGGCCGAATTCATCCCGCTGGCCGAAGAGAGCGGCTTCGTCGTCGCCATCGGCGACTGGGTGCTGCGCGAGGCTGTCGACCAGGCCGCCTACTGGCTGGGCAAGGGCCTGCGCATGCCGGTGGCGGTCAACGTGTCGGCGCTGCAGTTCCAACAGGCCAACTTTGTCGAAAACGTCGCCGCAGCCCTGCGCGATGCCGCGCTGCCGGCCAGCATGCTGGAGCTGGAGCTGACCGAGGGCGTGCTGCTGGGCGACGCCGACGACGGCCTCAAGCGCATGCGGGCGCTCGCCGCCTTGGGGGTCACGCTGTCCATCGACGATTTCGGCACCGGGTATTCATCGCTGGCCTATCTGAAGCGCTTCCCCATCCAGCGCCTGAAGATCGATCGCAGCTTCGTGCAGGGGCTGCCGGGCGATGCCAGCGACGTCGGCATTGCCAACGCCATCGTGCAGATGGGCCGGGCGTTGGGCCTGCAAGTCATCGCCGAAGGCGTCGAGACCGAGGCCCAGCGCGATTTCCTGGCCCAGGCCGGCTGCCATGAATTCCAGGGCTATCTGTATGCGCCGGCGCTGCGGCCCGAGGAGTTCGAGCAGCGCGTGCGCCCGCGCCGCCACGTCGTCGATGCGGCGGTGTCCGGCTGGCTGGGCCTGGCCGGTAACGGCTGAGTTTTTTCACCCACGCGGGCCGACAATGCGGCCATGCTCTACCGCTTCAAATCCAAGGCCGGTGCCGATGTCGTCATGCTGGCCGACTCGGGTGACGCCGTGCTGCGCCTGCTGGGCCGCGAGCCCGCGCCCCAGGGCATCCTCGAAGCCGCCGCGCTGCCCGGCCTGATCCAGGCGCTGGAGGCCGGCGTTGCGGCCGACGACGCACAGTTCCAGCGCAGCGTCGACGAAGCCAAGGCCGCTGCCCAGCCTGCGCCGCGCCGCCAAGGCGTCAGCCTGCGACAGCGCGCCTGGCCGCTGCACGAGTTGATGCAGCGCAGTCAGCGCGAGGACGCCGACGTCGTCTGGGGCGTCTAGTGCTGGACGAAGCGACCCGGCTGATCCTGATCCGTCACGGCGAGACCGCCTGGAACCGCGCAGCGCGCATCCAGGGTCACACCGACATCCCGCTGAGCCCGCTGGGTCTGGCCCAGGCCGAGCGCGTCGCCGAAGCCCTGGTCGACGAACCGCTGGCGGCCATCTATACCAGCGACCTCAGCCGCGCCCGCCAGACCGCCGAGGCGCTGGCCCGTGTGCACGGCCTGCCGCTGCAACTGGACGCCGGGCTGCGCGAGCGCGCCTTTGGTCGCTTCGAGGGGTTGAGCTGGGAGGAGATTGCTCAGGGTTACCCCGAGGATGCCGCCCGCTGGCGGCGCCGCGAGCCCGACTTTGCCGTTGGCGGCGGCGAGAGCCTGACCGTCTTCAGCGCCCGCTGCCTGGCCGCCGCCCACCGCGCCGCGGCCGCGCACCCCGGCCAGAGCATCGCCCTCGTCGCCCACGGTGGCGTGCTGGACTGCCTCTATCGAGCGGCCACGCGTGCTGCCCTGGATGCGACACGCAGCTGGCAGCTCGGCAATGCCGCCATCAACCGTCTGCTGGCGACGGCCGAGGGTTTCACGTTGATCGGCTGGAACGATGACCGCCATCTGGCTGGCCTGAGCGCGGATGACGTCGCCGCCTGAGGCGGCCGCTCTTTCAGGCCCCTAGGCCCACTGTTGCATCCACGCGTCGCTTCAGGCGGCTGCGGCGACTGGCGCTCCTATACTGGCCGCCACTTGTCCTTCAAGGCCGGGCCGTCAACCCGCCGTCACCTCTCTGTAAAGGCAAACGATGAAGAAAATTGCACTCGTCGCCGCTCTGGCCGCTGTCGCGGCTCCGGCTTTCGCTCAAAGCTCCGTCACTCTGTGGGGCCGTCTGAACACCACCGTCGAAAGCCAGAAGGTCGGCTCCGCTGACCGCAAGGTCGTGGTGCAGAACAACTCGTCGCGTCTGGGCTTCAAGGGTAGCGAAGAACTCGGCGGCGGCCTGAAGGCATCGTTCTCGCTGGAACACGGCCTGAACAGCGACACCGGCGCCGCGACCGGCGGCACGACCTTCTGGAACCGCGCTTCGTGGGTTCAGCTGGAAGGCGCTTTCGGTGGCGTGCGTCTGGGCAAGTGGTTCCCGGGTTCGTACTTCGCGACGGCCGACTACGTGAGCATGCACAACCATGACACGGGCACGTCCGCCGACAACCTGTACGGCACGCGCTTCACGACCAACAACAAGGTCTCCTACTTCACGCCCAATGTCTCCGGCTTCTCTTCGGAAGTGGGCGTGGCCGCCGGTGAAGGCTCTGTCCCGCGCGCCTGGGACGTGGCTGTGAACTACGACATGGGCCCGCTGCACGCCGGTTTCGGCTACGAGAAGGTTGGCATCTACAAGCAGTACGCCGTCCGCGGCCTGTATGAGCTGGGTGCCTTCACCTTCGGTGGCTACTACCAGCGTGAAGAAGTCTCCGGCTTCAAGAACCGCGACGTGGGTCGTCTGGCTGCCATGTACACCCTGGGCCAGTCCGAGTTTCATCTGAACGTCGGCGGCAGCAAGGCCGGCGGCGATGGCGCCTTCAAGACCGGTGGTGCCAAGCAGCTGACCGCTGGCTACAACTACAACCTGAGCAAGCGCACCAAGGTCTACGGTTTCTGGACCAAGACCGATTACAACGGCGCAGGTCAAGCCGACTTCTCGTCGCTGGCTGCTGGTATCCGCCACAACTTCTGATCCTGGGATCGGAAACAGAAAAGCGCCCCACGGGGCGCTTTTTTCATTGAGACGGCGCCTGAGGGCGCCGTTTTTGCCGAAGCAGTGCCATGCGGCACCAGGTTCACTCCCCGAACAGGTCGGGCGCACCTTTGCCGCTGGGAAGCGCGAGGCCGAGATGGCGGTAGGCTGCCTGCGTGGCGATGCGGCCGCGCGGCGTGCGCTGAAGAAAGCCCTGCTGGATCAAATAGGGTTCGATGACGTCTTCGATGGTGCCGGCCTCCTCGCCGATCGCCGCGGCGACATTCTCCAGGCCGACCGGGCCGCCGTCGAAGCGGTGCACGACGGCTTCCAGTAGCTTGCGGTCCATCAGGTCGAAGCCTTGCGGGTCCACGTCCAGCATGGCCAGCGCCTTGTCGGCGATGCCGGCGACGATGCGGCCGTCGGCCTTGACCTCGGCGTAGTCTCGAACGCGGCGCAGCAGACGGTTGGCGATGCGCGGCGTGCCACGCGAGCGGCGGGCAATCTCCAGCGCACCGTCGGCGTCGATGGGCGCGCCCAGCAGGCCGGCCGAGCGCGTGACGATGCGCTGCAACTCGGCTGGCGTGTAGAACTCCAGCCGCGCGACGATGCCGAAACGGTCGCGCAGCGGATTGGTCAGCATGCCAGCGCGCGTTGTGGCGCCAACCAGCGTGAAGGGTTGCAAGTCCAGCTTGATGGAGCGGGCCGCGGGGCCTTCGCCGATCATGATGTCGATCTGGTAGTCCTCCAGCGCCGGATAGAGGATTTCCTCGACGACCGGACTGAGACGGTGGATCTCGTCGATGAAGAGGACGTCGTTCCGTTCCAGGTTCGTCAGGATCGCCGCCAGGTCCTTGGGCTTTTCCAGCACCGGGCCCGAGGTCTGGCGCAGATTGACGCCCAATTCGGCCGCGATGATGTGGGACAGCGTTGTCTTGCCCAGGCCCGGCGGGCCGAACAGCAGCACATGGTCCAGCGCCTCGCGGCGCTTGCGGGCCGCGCCGATGAAGATCTCCAACTGCTCGCGCGCCTTGACCTGGCCGACGTAGTCATCGAGATGCTTGGGCCGCAGCGCCCGCTCCATCGCCTCCTCGCGGCTGGACTCGGGCGCCGCACTGACGATGCGCGGCGCGGGTGCGAAGTCGTCGGTTTGGATGCTCATGACAGCTTCTTCAGCGCAAGCTTGATGCCGTCACTGACACCCACGTCGGGCGGCAAGACCTTCAGCGCTGCAGCGGCATCCTTCTCGCTGTAGCCCAGCGCGACCAGTGCCTGCAGGATGTCCGCTTGCGCATCATTGGTGACGGCGGCGGGCAGGGCGAGGTCGGCGCCAAGCTTGCCTTTGAGTTCCAGCAGCAGCCGCTCGGCGGTCTTCTTGCCGATGCCCGGCACCTTGGTCAGTCGCCCGGCGTCCTGGCGCGACACGGCCTGTGCGAGTTCCGACACCGACAGGCCAGACAGCAACCCCAGCGCCATCTTGGGTCCGACGCCGCTGATCTTGATCAGCTGACGGAAGGTGGCGCGCTCTTCGTGCGTCAGGAAGCCGAACAGCTGGTGCGCGTCCTCGCGCACGGTCAGATGGGTCAGCAGCACGGCCCGCTCGCCAAGGCTGCCGAGGTTGTAGAACGTGCTCATCGGCACGTCGACTTCGTAGCCCACCCCCGCCACGTCGATGACGACTTGTGGGGGCGATTTCTCGGCGATGACGCCGCTGAGTCTTCCAATCATCGGCCCATTATCCGGGCCGCTTCAGGCTCAGTTGCGGCCGAACAAACCCAGC
Source organism: Roseateles sp. P1_C6 (assembly GCF_056406315.1). NCBI lineage: Bacteria > Pseudomonadati > Pseudomonadota > Betaproteobacteria > Burkholderiales > Sphaerotilaceae > Roseateles > Roseateles sp. P1_C6. The sequence goes on along the minus strand of NZ_JBFUAK010000010.1, from coordinate 25,921 downwards.
CGCTGCGCTTCCAGAGCAGCTTCCGCGCGCGAGCTCACATTGAGCTTGCGGTAGATCTGCTTCACGTAGTCCGCGATCGTGTGGCGGGACAGGCCCAGCTGCACGCCGATCTCCGGCAGCGTGTAGCCCTTGGCGACGCGCAGCAGCACTTCAGTCTCGCGATCGGTCAGCGACACCTCGTGCAGCAGCGGCGAGGTCGGCTTCTTGACCTGCGCGGCGAAGTAGGCGATGACCTTGCGGGCGATGGACGGCGACAGCGGCGGTTCGCCCTGGCTCATGCGCTGCAGCTGCTCGACCAGCAGTTCGCGCGACTGCTCCTTGAGCAGATAGCCGAAGGCGCCGGCCTGCAGCGCCGGGAACAGGTGCTCGTCGTCGTCGTGGATGGTGACGATGACGGACTGCACCTCGGGTTGCTTCTCGCGCAGCGCGGCGATGACTTCGACGCCCGAACCGTCCGGCAGGCCCAGGTCCAGCAGCGCCAGCGTGAAGCGCTGGCCGTTGACCAGGGACAGTGCGTCCTGCACCCGTGAGCACTCGGTGATCTGGGCGTTGGCGAACACCTGCTTGACCAGCGCCTTCAGCCAGGCGCGGATCTCGGGGATGTCTTCGAGCAGCAGGATGTGGTTCATGGGGGCCTCGATATCTACAGCGGAATCGTCAGACGGATGACAGTACCCCAACCCGGGCCGGATTCAACCAGGCACTGGCCATGCATCTGCTTGGCGCGTGATTTCATGCTCGCCATGCCGTGGCCTCTGTCAAGCCTGCCGTCCAGTTCAGTCGGAATGCCCTGGCCGTTGTCCTGGATGGAGAGGATGAAGTCGCCATCCTGAACGGCGCTGGAAATGGTCGCATGCGTGGCGCCGCTGTGCTTGATGATGTTGGACACCGACTCGCGCAGGATGCGGGTCGTCTGCACGTAGGAGCGGGCCTGGAAGGTGTGCTCGATGTCCTCGGCCGGGGACTTCCACTCGGCCAGGATATTGGCCTGGCCCAGGCGCGACACGACTTCGGCGCGCCAGTCGCCCAACGCGTCGATCAGGTGCACCGGCTTGCCAGTCAGGCCACGCACGGACAGGCGCATCTCCTCCAGCGCCTCGCGCGCCAGCGTCGAGATGCGGTCGGACTCGCTGGTGTGCACGATGGTCAGCAGCTTGGCGCCCAGGTCGTCATGCAGGTCGGCGGCGATGCGCTTGCGCTCGCGCTCGGTGACTTGTTCGAGCTTCTGCTCGGCCAACTGGCTGTGGCTGCGCTCGACCTCGGCGATGCGTTCTGCCATTCGCTGCTCGATGGCGCCGATGCGCTTCTCGGCGTCGACGCGCGCATGGGCGACGTGGTTCACGAGTTGCAGCCCCAGGGCCAGCATCAGCAACGGCAGCATCAGCCCCAGCCAGGGCGAGGCCGTCCACCACAGCGACTCGTTCACGGCCGCCAGCAGCATCTCGGCCACCAGCGCCAGCATGGTCGGCAGCAGCAGGAAGGCCATCAGATGGAATTCGCGCGCCTGGGCGCTGTCGGGTGTGGCTTGCAGGCGCAGGCGGCGCAGCCACAGCGCCCAGCCCATCGCGGCGACGAGTTCCAGGCTCAGCACCGCGTGCCACAGCACGCCCAGGAAGCCGACCTGGCCGCCCGTCAGCAGCAGGCTGGCCGGCACGACGAGGCACTGGATCAGCAGCGCATGGTCTATCCAGCTGCGCTTCCAGTTCATCTGGCGCAGCAGGTATTGCACGCCGCACAGCACCAGCAGCGTCATCAGCAGTGGCCGCAGGCCCGCGGCACCGGGCGCGGTGGCGGCGCGCAGCACCACCCAGCTCAACATCATGCCGACCAGGAAGCTCGCCGGCCGCTCGCGGTGGTGCAGGCCCGAGACGAGGCCGACGACCGTGGCCATCAACGCCAGCATCGCGGCAACCCAGCCGTGCAGCGTGGCGGCCCAGTACAGCCCGGACTGGGTCTGGGCATGGGCGGCGGCCGGGCAGAGCAAGGCCACGGAAATCAACAGCGAAAGGGGCAGGCGCCGAGCCATCACGGCCATCGGCGCAGTCGGGGAGGTCATGGGGCGGCATTGTGAGGGAGGGCGCATGCCCAGCGCGCCGGGGAATGCACCACCAGCGACAATCCATCCTTCAACTTCTGCGGCGCCCCACGTGATCCTGCGCTTTGAGCTAGCCCCTGCCGACAACACCCGCCTGGCCCGCGTCTGCGGCAGCCTGGACGCCCATCTGCGCGAGATCGAGGCCGCCCTTGGTGTGAAGCTGAGCCGGCGTGACGCCGAGTTTCGCGTCGATGGCCCCAAGGCCGCGGCCGAGCGCGCCAAGTCGCTGCTGGAGGCGCTGTACGAACGCGCCCGCCGACCGCTGCCGGCCGAGACGCTGCAATTGGCGCTCGTCGAAGCCCGAACGCCGGCGCCCACCGATGCGGCACCGGGTGATGAAGACCCGCTCGTGCTGCGCACGCGCCGCACCGACCTGTCGGCGCGCACGCCGCGCCAGCACCAGTACCTGCAGCAGATCCTGTCGCACGACATCACGCTGGGCCTGGGCCCGGCCGGCACGGGCAAGACCTTCCTGGCTGTCGCCTGCGCGGTGGACGCGCTGGAACGCTCCACCGTGCAGCGCATCATCCTGACCCGCCCGGCGGTGGAGGCTGGCGAGCGCCTGGGCTTCCTGCCCGGCGACCTGACGCAGAAGGTCGACCCCTATCTGCGCCCGCTGTACGACGCGCTGTACGACCTGCTCGGCTTCGACCGCGTCACCAAGGCCTTCGAGAAGGGCCAGCTGGAGGTGGCGCCGCTGGCCTTCATGCGCGGCCGTACGCTGAACCACGCCTTTGTCATCCTCGACGAGGCGCAGAACACCACGCCCGAGCAGATGAAGATGTTCCTGACCCGCCTGGGCTTCGGCAGCCGCTGCGTCGTCACTGGCGACACCAGCCAGATCGACCTGCCGCGCGGCGTGCAGTCCGGCCTCATCGACGCCGAGCATGTGCTCGCCAAGGTCAAGGGCATCGCCGTGACGCGCTTCACCAGTGCCGACGTCGTGCGTCATCCGCTGGTGGCCCGCATCGTCGAGGCCTACGAAGCGCGCGCCAAGCGGGAGGCCCGCGAGATATGAAACCCGAGCTGAGCCTGTCCCTGCAGTTCGCCGACCCGCGCCACCGCGCGCTGCTGCCGCGCCACAAGGTGCAGCGCTTCATCCGCGCGGCGCTGGAGCTGCCGGGCGAGATCGCCGTGCGCATCGTCGACGCCGAGGAAGGCCGCGCGCTGAACCGGGAGTACCGCGGCAAGGACTACGCGACCAATGTGCTGACCTTCGACTACGCCCACGAGCCGGTCGTCGGCGCCGACCTGGTTATCTGCGCCGAGGTCGTCGAGCAGGAGGCCGCCGAGATGGGCATCCCGGTGCTGGACCACTACGCCCACATGCTGGTGCATGGCACGCTGCATGCGCAGGGCTATGACCACGAAGCCGATGACGAGGCCGAGTGCATGGAAGCGCGCGAGACGGAGATCCTCACAGCGCTGGGCTTTGCAGACCCCTATCGACGCAACGGCTAGCTACTTGCCGGACGTCAGATAGCGCTTGCCGCGGAAGAACAGCCACAGCGCCAGTGCCACGGCCACGATCAGCAGCGACGCTTCCCAGAAGCCGTTGGGGTTCTTGATCAGCGGCATCCACTCAAAGTTCATGCCGAAGATGCCGGTGATCAGGTTCAGCGGCAGGAAGATGGCCGTCAGCACCGTCAGGGTGCGCATGATGCTGTTGGTGCGGTGGCCCAGCGCGCTGAAGTGCATCTGCACGGCGGACTCGGCCGACGACTCCAGCCGGCGCACATGCGTCAGCACGCGCTCCACATGCTCCAGCACGTCGCGCGAGCGCACGCGCAGCAGCTCGCGCTCGCGGGTCACCGTCGGGTCGCCGTCGGCCGGCCATTCATCCAGCGCGTCTATCCATTCCTGGATGGCGGCGCGCTGGTCCTCGCAGGTGTCCTCCAGCCGGTGCAGCGCGTCGCGGCTTTCCAGCAGCAGTGGCCAGTCGTTGAACTCGCTGTTCTGGTCCAGCAGCACGCGCTGCAGCGTCGCCAGCTGGCGGGTCAGCAGCCGGCGCAGCTCCAGGTAGCTGTCCACCATGTGGTTGACCATGCGCAGCATCAGGTCGGCCGGGCTGGCCGGCATGCGCGCGGCGCCGCGGGCCTCGCGCTTGTCGCGGCCCTCGCTGAGGCGCTCCAGCTTCTGTGCGAAGAACTCGCGCACCTGGCAGTCCGTCGGGTGCACGGTGACCAGCACACGGTCGAACACCGCAAAGCCCACGGGGCTGGTGTCGATGGCGCGCATGGCCCGCTGCGCCGACGCCAAGGTGCCGTGTTCGTCGTCGACGAACAACTCGGCGCTGCCCGGCGCCGCGGCCAGGCGGCGGAACACCAGCATGTCGTACCAGGACGTGTAGTCGAAGTGCGAGGGCAGCTGGTTGTTGATCAGGTCGGCCACATGCAGGTCGACGATGTTGCCGCAGCCCCAGCGCACCAGCGCCTGCTGCGCGGCGGCCTCGCCCACCTCGAACTCGCGCCGGCCATAGCCCAACCACAGGAAGCCACGCGCGGGCAGGGCGTCGGGCAGGGCTGTCAGCTCCGTGAAGCTGTCCGGTTCGATGTGGAAGACCCGCACCGGACTCAGCCCTTCTTCAGCAGCCGCGCGGCGTCCAGCGCGAAATAACTCAGCACGCCGTCCGCGCCCGCGCGCTTGAAGGCCAGCAGGGACTCCATCATGACGGCGTCGTGGTCCAGCCAGCCGTTGGCCGCGGCGGCCTTGACCATCGCGTACTCGCCGCTGACTTGGTAGGCGAAGGTCGGCACGCGGAACTCGTCCTTCACGCGACGCACGATGTCCAGATACGGCAGGCCGGGCTTGACCATGACCATGTCGGCGCCCTCGGCCAGATCCAGCGCCACTTCGCGCAGCGCTTCGTCGCTGTTGCCGGGGTCCATCTGGTAGGTCTTCTTGTCAGCCTTGCCCAGGTTGCCGGCCGAGCCGACTGCGTCGCGGAAAGGGCCGTAAAAGGCGCTTGCGTACTTGGCGCTGTAGGCCATGACGCGCGTGTGGATGTGGCCGGCGGCTTCAAGCGCCTGGCGGATGGCACCGATCCTGCCGTCCATCATGTCGCTCGGCGCGACGATGTCGACGCCTGCGTCCGCCTGCACGAGGGCCTGCTTGGCGAGGATCTCGACGGTCGGGTCGTTCAGGATGTAGCCGCTCTCGTCGATGACGCCGTCCTGGCCATGGCTGGTGAACGGATCCAGCGCCACGTCGGTCAGCACGCCCAGCTGCGGGAAGTGCTTTTTCAGCGCCCGCACCGCGCGCGGCACCAGGCCGTCGGGGTTCAGCGCCTCGGCGCCGTCGGGCGTTTTCAGCGCCGCGTCGATGACGGGGAACAGGGCGATGACCGGCACGCCCAGTTCGACGCACTCTTCGGCCGTGCGCAGCAGGTGATCCAGGCTCTGGCGCGACACGCCCGGCATGGAGGCGACGGCATCCAGGCGGTTCTCGCCTTCGTGGATGAAGACCGGCAGGATCAGGTCGCTGGCCAGCAGCGAATGCTCGCGCACCAGCGCGCGCGTGAAGGCATCGCGGCGCAACCGGCGCGGGCGCGCGGCGGGGTAGGCGGGGGCGGTCAGAAGTGAGCGGGTCAAGGCGAATCCTCGGGCGGATGCAGGTCGTGGGAGGGCTGCGGCCCGGCGCGTGATGGACGACACATCCAGACGTCATTTATTCGTGACGCCACCGCTCAAGCGCGCTAAACTTGTCCGCGAATGATAGCCGCAAGGTGGTCGTTCCCTGCTTTTCCTCCCTGAGCAGGAGCCTTAGCGTGATGACAGCGATAAGGCTTTCTCGGCCCCGGTCCTGACCGGGGCTTTTTTTTGCCAGTCACACGGCATGCGCCTCGACTAACGAGCCGCTCGGCGCTATCGCGCCGAGGCCCTTCGGCCCCATGCCGTGAGGCCTGTCCGCGCACCTGCGGCACGCGAGGTCGTGGCTGACAACGCAGGATCTTGGCGGCTTTCATAATGCCCGCCATGCTCTGGGTCAAAGCCTTCCACATCGTCTTCGTCGCCGCCTGGTTCGCCGGCCTCTTCTATCTGCCGCGCATCTTCGTCAACCTGGCCATGGTGCAGCCCGACAGCCATGCCGAGCGCGAGCGCCTGCTGTTGATGGCGCACAAGCTGCATCGCTTCAGCAGCATCTTGATGGGCGTCGCGCTGCTGCTGGGCCTGTGGGTCTGGCTGGGCTTCGGCGTGGGCCGGTTCAGCGGCAGCTACTGGCTGCATGCGAAGTTGCTGCTGGTGGTGGGCGCCGTCGGCCTGCACCACATGAACCGCCGCCTGCTGCGCGGCTTCGAGGAACTGTCCAACCGCCGCAGCCATCGCTGGTTTCGCGTCTACAACGAGAGCGCCGTCGTGCTGTTCGCCGCCATCGTCGTGCTGGTGACGGTCAAGCCCTTCTGAGCATGCGCCGTCGGCAAAGTTCTGCCACCTGGCTGCTGCTGGCCCACATCGGGCTGGTCGCCTATGCCAGCCTCTACCCCTTCTGGCCCTGGCGCTGGCCGCCTGGCATGGGGCTGCCCTGGCTGTTCAGCCTGCCGTGGCCACCGCGCTTCTGGGCCTTCGACGTCGAGGCCAACCTGATCGGCTACATCCCGCTGGGCCTGCTCGGCTTCGCGGCTGCCGTGCGCTCGGGCTGGGGGCTGCGGGCCGCCTGGCTGATCGGCCTGCTGCCCGGGCCGGCCCTGTCCCTGCTGATGGAGACGCTGCAGTTTTTCGTGCCCGGGCGCGTGCCCTCGCTGTCCGACTGGGCGCTGAACAGCGCCGGCAGCACGCTGGGTGCGATGCTGGGCATGGTGCTCAGCGGTCTCGGTGGCCTGCAGCGCTGGGAGGACGTGCGCGACCACTGGTTCGGCAGCAGCAGCGCGCCCGCCCTGGCCCTGCTGGCGCTGTGGCCGCTGGCGCTGCTGTACCCGACGCCCTTGCCCTTCGGCCTGGGCCAATGGCTGCCCTGGTGGCGCGAGACGCTGCTGGACGCCCTCTCCGGCACGCCCTGGGCGCTGAACTGGGGCGACTCCGTCACCGTCGAACATGAACTGCCGCCGGGCCTGGAGGCGCTGGCCATCGGGCTGGGCCTAGTCGCGCCGGTGCTGCTGATGATCACCGTCGCGCGCCCCGGCCTGCGCCGCCTCGTGCTGGCCGGCGGGGCCGTGTTGCTGGGGCTGCTGGGCACGGCCACGGCCACCGCCATGGCCTTCGGGCCCGACCACGCCTGGGCCTGGCTCAGCGACGCCACCCGACCCGGCGTGGGCCTGGGGGTCGCGCTGTCGCTGCTGGCCTGCCTGCTGCCGTCGCGCGTGGCGGCGGCCCTGGGCCTGTTCACGCTGTGCACGCTGGTGGGTCTCATCAGCGTCGCGCCCAGCGACCCCTATCTGACGCTGAACATGCAGGCGTGGGAGCATGGCCGCTTCGTCAATCTCTACGGGCTGACGCGCTGGGTGGCCTGGACCTGGCCCTTCATCGCCCTCGTCTGGCTGGCCGCCCGCCTGGTGCAGAAACCCCGATGAGACAATCATCGGCGATGAGTTACTACCAGCGCCACCTCTTCGTCTGCCTGAACCAGCGCGCCAATGGCGAGGCCAGTTGTGCCGACCACGACGCCCAGGGCGCGTTCGACCACTGCAAGTCACGCGTCAAGCAGCTGGGCCTGGCCGGCAAGGGCGGTGTGCGCGTCAACAAGGCTGGCTGCCTGGACCGCTGCGCCGGCGGGCCGGTGGCGGTGGTCTACCCCGAGGCGGTCTGGTATTCCTGGGTCGACAAGAGCGACCTGGACGAGATCGTCGAAAGCCATCTGCGCGACGGCCAGGTCGTCGAGCGTCTCGTGCTGCCCGACAGCGTCGGCCGATGAACTCGCAGACCGAGAAGCGTCTCGTCCCCGGGCCGGCCGGGCAGATCGAGATCGCGATCGACCTGCCACCGGACGGCGGCACCATCGCCGGCACCGCGCTGATCTGCCACCCCAACCCCACCCAGGGCGGGACGATGGACAACAAGGTCGTGCAGACGCTGGCGCGCGCCTTCATCCAGCTCGGTTGGCGCGCCGTGCGCTTCAACTTCCGCGGCATCGGCAAATCCGAAGGCGGCTGGGACGAGGGGCGCGGCGAGGTCGATGACGCGCTGGCCGTGCTGGCCGCCGTGCGCGCGCCCGGCGAGGCGCTGATCCTTTCGGGCTTTTCCTTTGGCGGCTACGTCGCCTCGCGCGCTGCGCAGCAACTCGCCGAAGCGGCGCAGCGCCTGGTCCTCGTCGGCCCGGCCACCAGCCGCTTCGACACCGCCCCCGTGCCGGCCGACACCGTGGTCATCCATGGCGAGGTCGACGACGTGGTGCCGCTCACGGCAGTGCTCGACTGGGCGCGGCCGCAAAGCCTGCCCGTCACGGTCGTGCCCGGCGTGGGCCATTTCTTCCATGGGCAGCTGCCGCTGCTCAAGTCCCTGGTCGTGCGTGCCTTCGATCCCACGAAGCTCTGAGGCCCGCGCCTGCACTGAACCGATGAAACGACTGCTTGCTTCCTTCCTCGCGGCGTTCGCGCTGACCACCCAGGCCCAGGCGCCACAACCCCCCGAGATCGCCGCGCGCAACTACGTGCTGATCGACCTGACGACGCACAAGACCCTGGCCGAGCGTGATGCCGACACGGTCAACGACCCCGCGTCGCTGACCAAGCTGATGACGGCCTACGTCGTCTTCGGCGCGCTGCGCGACAAGAAGCTGACGCTGGAGCAGACGCTGACGGTGTCCAAGCGCGCCTGGGACGAGCGCAAGGGCGACCCCTCGCTGATGTTCATCGACACGACGATGACGCCCAAGGTGGACGAGCTGCTGCGCGGCCTCGTCATCCAGAGCGGCAACGACGCCGCGGTGGCGCTGGCCGAGGGCGTGGGCGGCTCCGTCGAGAACTTCGTGCAGCTGATGAACCGCCAGGCCCAGGCCTGGGGCCTGAAGAACACCGAGTTCAAGAACGTGACCGGCACGACCGAGCCCGGCCACAAGAGCAGCGCGCGCGACATCGCCGTCGTGGCGTCCCACATCATCACGGACTACCCCGAGTACTACGCCTACTACGCGCAGCGCGACTACACCTTCAACAAGATCCGCCAGGACAACCGCAACCTGCTGCTGCGCCGCGACCCGACGGTGGACGGCATGAAGACCGGTTTCACCGACGCCGCCGGCTACTGCCTGGTGGCCAGCGCCAACCGCGACTTCCCCAACGGCAAGCGCCGCCTGCTCAGCGTGGTCATGGGCACCTCGTCCAAGGAGGCGCGCGCCAGCGAAAGCCAGAAGCTGCTGAACTGGGGCTACACGGCCTTCGACGCGGTCAAGGTCTTCGACGCCGGCAAGGCCATCGCGACCGTGCCGGTCTGGAAGGGCGAGGCCAAGGAGGTCAAGCTCGGCGCTGCGGACGCGATCTACGTCGCCGTGCCGCATGGCGACGCCACCAAGCTGCAGACCCAGGTCGAGCGCACCGACCCGCTGGTCGCGCCGCTGAACAAGGGCCAGCGCGTCGGCACGCTGCGCGTGACGACGACGGCCGGCGCGCCGGTGGCCGAGGTGCCGCTGATCGTGCAGGAAGCCGTGCCGGTCGCCGGCCTGGTCGGCCGCGCCTTCGACTCCATCCGCCTCTGGATCAAGTAAACCGCGAGGTCGCTGCCATGAACCTGCCGCCCGACATCCCGCCCGAGCAGTCGCTCATCGAATACCCGTCGCAGTTCCCGATCAAGGTCATGGGCGCCCAGGTTGACGGCTTCGTCGAGGCCATCGCCCACGTGGCGCGCCAGTTCGACCCGGGCTTTGACGCCAGCACCATCGAGCAGCGTCCCAGCAAGGGCGGCAATTACCTGGGCCTGACCATCACGATCACGGCGACCAGCCGTGAGCAGCTCGACGAGATCTACCGCACGCTGACCACGCACCCCATGGTCAAGGTTGTGCTGTAAGCACGCTTTTCACCGGCGCCTGAGCTGGCGCGCAAGCCTGATCTCCTAGAGTCCCCAGCGCCCCAAAGGGAGGGGCACAGCCGCAACAAGCAAAAAGCGCGCGGCGAGCATTTGGGGAGCGTCATGGATATCCGGACCTTGGGGATCGTGACCTGCGTGTGCGCAGCCACGATGGCGACCACGTTGGGCGTCATGAGCCGGCTCAGCCCGGCGGATGGCTGCCTGAAGGACTGGACGCTGGCCGCCTTGCTGTTCCTGGCCAACAGCCTCTTCGGCGTCGTGGTCTTGTCGTACGGCCTGCACCCGCATCCCGTCGCCGTGGCCATGGCCAATGCCTGCACGATTGCGGGCTACGTCCTCATGCTGTCGGGTGTGCGGCTCTATCTGGGGCGTCCGCCGGCGCGGCATCAGGCGCTGCTGCTTGGCCTGCTGACGCTGGGCCTGGGCCTGCTGCCCGGTGTGCGCGACCATCTTGAATGGCGGCTGCTGCTCGGCTGGCCGATCATCGTCGTCACCCATTTCGCGGTCGCCGCCGAGCTCTGCCAGGAGCCCCGGCAGTTGGCCAAGCCGGCGATGAAACTGCTGCTGGCTCTGACGCTGGCCTACGCCGTGCAGCAACTGGTGAGGTTGCTGGTGCTTGCCCAGGCGATGTTCCAGGGCGACCCGATCAGCCTCAACGACAGTGTGTTCACCGCGGGCCGCCTGCTGATGTTCGTCTACCTGCTGCTCAGCACGATGACCTGCGCGCTGCTGGTGTTGCAGGACAAGGCCGAGGAGCTGAAGCGCCATGCCGACGTCGATCCCATGACGGGCTGGCACAACCGCCGCACCTGGGACGGCGTGATGGCTGCCGAGTTCCAGCGCGGCCGCCGCACCGGCGCCGGCTTTCATGTGGTCATGTTCGACATCGACCACTTCAAGAACGTCAACGACCGCCACGGGCATGACATCGGCGACCAGGCCATCCGGCACGTGGCCGCGCTGGTCGCGCAGGAACTGCGGGGCTACGACCGGCGCTTTCGCATCGGCGGCGAGGAATTCGTCGTCTGCGCGCCGGGGCTGCAGGCGGCCGTGCTGGCGGAGCGCATTCGCGCGCGGATCGCCTCGCATCCCTTGCAGACGACCAAGGGCGAGGTGGCGCTCACCGTCAGCGTCGGCTATGGCGACGTCCAGCCCGATGACGCGGACTGGCGAGCGGTGGCGCTGCGCGCCGATCAGGCGCTCTACCAGGCCAAGCGAAGCGGGCGCAACCGCGTCGAAGGCTTTTGCGCCCCCGCCTCAGACCTTGCCTGGGCCTGAGGCGTCGCGCGCGTCCATCGCCTTGACCTTGGCCTGGGCCGCGTCGTCGCCGTTCTTCGCGGCCACGTCGTACCAGTAGCGCGCCAGCCGCTCGTCGGCCTCTACGCCCAGCCCGGTCTCGAACATCGACGCGACCAGGTATTGCGCGCCGACGTCGCCTGACTTGGCGGCTTCCAGATACCAGCGGTGGGCCTGTGCCATGTCCTGCGCCCGGCCGCGACCCAGGTAATAGCAGGTGGCGGCGGCCAGCGCGCCGTCACCGTTGCCGTGCTCGGCCGCGCGCTCGAACCAGCCGCAGGCCGCCTTTGCGTCGGGCTTGCCGTGGCGGCCTTGCTCGATCATTTCGCCCAGCGCGTTCTCGGCCAGCGCGTGCTGCTGCGCGGCGGCGCGTTGCAGCCATTGCCAGGCCTTGGCGTCGCTGGCGCCGGGCAGCTCGCGGCGCAGGTTCATCATGGCCAGGTTGAACTGGCCCAGCGCCTCGCCGCGCCGCGCCGATTCGGCAAAGCCCTGGGCCGCAGCCTTCAGATGGCCCTCGTCGTAGGCGGTCAGCGCGTCGGACAGCGAGGCCGCCTGCGTGAGCGAGGCGGTGAGCAGCAGGGTGGCAATCAGTGGCGTCTTCATCGGATGCAGTCGGCTTGGAGAGGCGGGGGCTTACAGCGCTCCCTATGATGCCCGCATGATCGTCAAGACTCTGGGGCGGGTGGAATACCTGCCCACGCTGGAGGCCATGCGCGCCTTCACGGCGGCGCGGCATCCCGACACGCCGGACGAGCTCTGGCTCTGCGAGCACCCGCCCACGTTCACGCAAGGCCTGGCCGGCAAGCCCGAGCACCTGCTGCTGCCCGGCGACATCCCCGTCGTCGCCACCGAACGCGGCGGCCAGGTCACGTACCACGGCCCCGGCCAGATCACGGCCTATCCGCTGGTCGACCTGCGCCGGCTGAGCATCTTCGTCAAGGAATACGTGTTCCGCCTGGAGACGGCCATCATCCAGACGCTGGACAGCTATGGCGTGACCGGCCTGCGCGTGGCCGGCGCGCCTGGCATCTACGTGCGCCCGGCCGATCCCGGCAGCCATGCCGCGCTGGCTGGCCCGAACGGCCCTGACGATGCCTTCAAGGGCCTGGCCAAGATCGCCGCTTTGGGCATCAAGGTCAGCCGCCACTGCACTTATCACGGCCTCGCGCTGAACGTCGCGATGGACCTGGAACCCTTCCAGCGCATCAACCCATGCGGATACGAAGGGCTGGAAACCACATCCCTCGATAAAATCGGGGTTTTCACCGACTGGCCGACCGCGGCCGGCCGGCTCGCCGAGCGACTCTCGGCCCAATTTGAAGTCTCGACGTCCTGACCATGTCCGACACCACCTACGACCCGACGATCAAGCAAAAGGCCGAGGCCAAGACCTCCCGCATCCCGATCAAGATCGTGCCGGCCGAGGTGCTGAAGAAGCCCGACTGGATCCGCGTCAAGGCCGGCTCGCCGTCGACCCGCTTCTACGAGATCAAGCAGATCCTGCGCGAGCACAAGCTGCACACGGTCTGCGAGGAAGCCAGCTGCCCCAACATCGGCGAATGCTTCGGCAAGGGCACGGCCACCTTCATGATCATGGGCGACAAGTGCACGCGCCGCTGCCCGTTCTGCGACGTGGGCCACGGCCGGCCCGACCCGCTGGATGTGGACGAGCCGCTGAACCTGGCCAAGACCATCGCCGCGCTGAAGCTCAAGTACGTGGTCATCACCAGCGTGGACCGCGACGACCTCAAGGATGGCGGCGCGGGGCACTTTGCCGAGTGCATCACCAAGGTCCGTGAGCTGAGCCCGGCGACGCAGATCGAGGTGCTGGTGCCCGATTTCCGCGGCCGCGCCGACCGCGCGCTGGACATCCTGAAGGCCGCGCCGCCCGACGTGATGAACCACAACCTCGAGACCGCGCCGCGCCTTTACAAGGAAGCGCGCCCGGGCTCGGACTACCAGTTCAGCCTGGACCTGCTCAAGCGCTTCAAGGCCGCCGTGCCGGGCGTGCCGACCAAGAGCGGCATCATGGTCGGGCTGGGCGAGACGGACGACGAGATCCGCCAGGTCATGCGCGACATGCGCGCGCACGACATCGACATGATCACCATCGGCCAGTACCTCGCGCCGTCGGGCCACCACCTGCCGGTGCGCCGCTACGTGACGCCGGACACCTTCAAGCAGTTCGAGAAGGAAGCCTACGAGCTGGGCTTCACGCACGCGGCCGTGGGTGCGATGGTGCGCTCCAGCTACCACGCGGACGAGCAGGCCCACGCGGCGCTGAACCCCCAGGCCTAAGCCTGGGCGGCTTCGAACGGGTTCCAGCAGCCCGCGCCAAGCCAGAGCGCGCCCGCCATGACGGCCGTGCCGGCCAGTTCGGCCGCCGACGCGCCGCCCAGGGCCAGCACGGTCAGCAGCGCGAGCGCCGGCGCGTGCGCCCGGCCCAGCGCACGCAGCAGCATGAAGCCCGCCAGCGCGGCCAGCACTGCCATCGCCGGCCACGCCGGCAGCAACACGTGTGCCACCATGCCCAGCGCTGCGCACAGACCATGGGCCAGCAAGCTCGCGACGCCGGCCTGGCGGCGCAGGGCCGGCGTTGGCGCCGAGCAGATCACACCGATGCTGGCGACGAAAGGCCCCAGCAGCCGCACCGAGCCGGCCAGCGCGCACGCTGCAACGCAGGCCGCCGCCATCGCGATGAAGCCGAGCACGGCCGCTCTCATGCCGCGGCCCCCGGCAGCGCGGGCGCGACGGGGAAGTCCAGCGGCGGCTCGGCAATCTGCTTGAAGACGTTCGAGAACACGTTCAGCGCCACATGCGCCACGATCTCGCCCACCTCTTCTTCCGTCCAGCCGGCCTGCCAGACCTCGGTCAGCGCGGTCTCGGCGCTCGCGGTGTCGCGCAGCACCAGTGCCTTCACGAGGCGCAGCGCGGCGGCCGTCTTCGCGTCGTCGCTGTGGGCGCGTCGCGTGGCCAGCAGGTCGTCGGCGCTCATGCCTATCTTGCCGCCGCGAAAGGTGTGCGCGGCGACACAGTAGTCGCAGTCGTTGAGCTGCGCCGTCAACAGCGCGACGCGCTCGCGCATCCGCGGCGCCAGCACGCCCTGCTGCAGCGCGCCGCGGAAGTCCAGGTAACCCTGCAACGCGATCGGGCTGTGCGCCATCGCGGCGTAGAGGTTGGGCACGCGGCCGAGCTGGCGGCGCGTGGCGTCCAGCAACTCGCGGGCGATGCCGGTCGTGGCTTCGGGGATCAGTGGGGCAAACATGGCGGCTCCTGGTGGTCGATGAGGTCAATGTAGGAACCGCGGCCTGACGCAACAATGCGCGGCCCGGCATCACAGCCATACCGAGGGAGCATTGATGAAAGCCGGTCTGCTGGAGCACTACCGCGTCTTCGTCGCCATCGCGCGCAGCGGCAGCCTGACCGCCGCCGCCGACCAGCTCGACGCCAACCAGCCCACCATCAGCCGCCAGCTCGCCGCGCTGGAGCGCGAGCTGGGCGTGGCCTTGTTCCAGCGCTCCAGCCGCTCGCTGAGCTTGAGCGATGCGGGCCGCACGCTGTTGCCGCATGCCGAGACCTTGATCGCCGCGGCCGACGCTGCGGCGCAGGCGCTGCGCGACCCCGGCCAGGCCTTGAGCGGGCGGCTGCGTGTGGCCTGCTCCATCGCCTTCGCGCGCCGCGTGCTGCTGCCCGCGCTGCCGGCCTGGGCCGCACGCCACCCGCAGCTGAAGCTCGAGCTGCTGGCGGGCGACGCGCTGTTGCCCGTCATCAAGTCCGGCGTCGACGTCGCGCTGCGCCTGGGCGAGCCGACCGACTCCAATCTCGTGCAGACGCCGCTGGGCCTTTCGCGCTCGGCCGTGTTCGGCGCGACGCGCTATGTCGATGTGCGCGGCCGCCCGCTCGATCCCGCCGATCTGGCCGGCCATGCCTGCCTGCTTGCGCCGGCCACCGCGTCGCCCTGGCGTTTGGCGGCCGAGGGCCGCGAAGAAGCCATCGTCGTGCGCGGCGGCTTGACGCTGTCGTCCGTGGACTTGCTGCGCGACGCGGTTCAGCAAGGCCTGGGCCTGGCCTTGCTGCCGACCTGGTTCTGGCGCGACGACGAACTGGCGCTGGCGGGCGTCGAGCGCGTGTTGCCGGCCTGGCAGGCGCCGCCGCGGCCACTGCTGGCGCTGACGGCCACCCGCCCCGGCCCGCGCAGCCGGGCCGCGGCCTTCATCGCCTTCGTGCGTGAGGCCTGGCGGCGTTACGAGCCGGCCTGACCGAGGGCGGCGGGCCGCGCCGGTCGGGGTTGAGGCGCCATCGGCGGCACCTGCGGCGCGTCGTTCAGGCGCAGGAACTTGAAGCCGGCCAGTTGCGCCTTGTTCTGACCCGCTTGGCGCGCGTCGCGCTCCGCCATGCGGGCGATGAAGCCCTGCAGCGTCTCCTCGCGCACCTGCGGCTCGGCGGAATGCAGCAGGCGGCGCGAACCGTCCGCACCGGTGACGATGAGGCCCACGTGCGAAGCCCAGGAGTCCGCGCCCTTGCTGGAAATCACGTTGACGAAGTCGCCGTCCTGCAGCTGCGCCTCAATGGCGGCCACGTCCTGCTTGGCGACGTAGACGTCGTCGAAGGGCTGGACCGGGATGTCGCGCTGGATCTTGAACTGCTTGAGCAGGAAGGCCTGGCGGTCGATGCGCTGGTGATAGGCCTGCGTCGGCGCGCCCAGCGTGCGGGTCACGTCGGTCACCAGCCAGCCGTTGGCGACGTTCCAGTCGGCCTCGGTGTAGTGGTTGCGCGTGGCCGTGCCGATGACGCCGTCGCGATAGCGGATGCGCTGCAGCATCCAGAAGAACTCCTCCCACGACGCGCTCAGCGCCATCGCGTAGACATGCTCGGCGAACACGACGCAGTCGCTCTTGGCGAGGTTGAACAACGGCTGGCTGTCGTAGGTCTCATACGGGAACTCGCCCAGCAGGAACAGCTCGTAGGGCTGGCCGATGTTCTTGCGCGCCAAGGCTGCGATGCGCTGGCGCAGCGCCGGCTGATCCAGCTGCTGCCAGGCCAGGAAGCGGCCCAGCTCGGCGGGCTGCATCTGGTACAGCGGCTTGTTCAGCAGGCCGCCCAGTTCGGCCGCGCCCAGGCCGACGCGGCGGGCCGCGTCCAGCTGCGCGGTGGTCGGCTGGACCGCGGGTGGGGGTTCGGGCGGCCGGGGCTGGTGGGCGCAGGCCGACAGCAGCAGCGTGACGGCCAGGGCCGCGAGGGTCTTTTGCATCGCCGCAGTGTCAGCCAAGCCGCGCCGGCGCGGCCATGAGACATCGTGCAGCACCCATAACGGCGCGGTGCGTCAGCCGGCCAGGGCTTGCAGCGCCTCGATGAGCACGCGTGTCTTGCGCGGCGGCTGGCGCGCGGCCGGGTAGAGGGCGTGGATGCCACCTTCGGGCAGGCGCCAGTCGGGCAGGGGCTCAACCAGCCGGCCGGCGGCGAGATCGTCGGCGACCAGATAGTCCGGCAGCACGCACAGGCCGCCGCCGGCCAGCGCGGCGCTGCGCACGGCCGAGGCCGTGTTCATGGCCAGCGCGGCCTGGAAGCGCACGGGCTGCTCCGCCTCGCCGTCGGCACTGAAGCGGAACTGCAGCGGCTGGGCCAGCACCGACAGCGCGATGAAGGGCAGGGCAGCGAGGTCCTCGGGCCGCGCCGGTTTCGGTTGGCCCTGCAACAGCGCCGGGCTGGCAACCGCGCATTTGCCGAAGGTGCCGACGCGAATGCCGCGCAGCTCCGAGTCGACCAGCTCGCCGATGCGTATGGCCACGTCGATCTGCTCGGCCACCAGGTCCAGCGGCCGGTCCACGGCCAGCACCTCGATCTGCAGTTCGGCATGCTGGCGGCGCAGCGCGACGGCCACCGGCGCCAGCACGCGCTCGGCATAGTCCACCGGCGCCGTGACGCGCAGGCGGCCGCGCGGTGCGCTCGTGTCCGATGCAGCCGCGGCAATGGCCGCCTCGGCGTCGGCGACGATCTGGCGCGCCGCCTCGAAGAAGCCCTCGCCGGCCCCGGTCAGGCGCAGGCTGCGCGTCGTGCGCAGCAGCAGGCTGGCGCCCACCTCGCGCTCCAGGCGCTGCATGTGGGCGCTGACCATGGTCGTCGCGATGCCCAGCCGCCGCGCCGCGGCGCTCAGCGACCCTGCCTCGACGATGGCGACGAAGACGGCCAGGCGGTTCAGGTTGACGTCGGCAAGGGTGCTGATGATGGATCTTCCATTGAAAGTGGAGAGTGCTTGCAGGATACCGTGGCTACCCCGCTGGCTCCGGCGTCCTTACGCTGTAGGTACTGCACAGGAGATCACCATGAGCCACCCCATCTTCCATCGCCAGATCAAGGTCAACGGCCTGAATTTGTTCTACCGCGAGGCCGGCCCGGCGGACGCGCCGACGCTGCTGCTGCTGCACGGCTTCCCGTCGTCGTCGCGCCAGTACGTCAAGCTGATGGAGGCGCTGGCCGACCGCTACCACCTGGTGGCGCCCGACTACCCCGGCTTCGGCCTCAGCGACGCGCCGGCGGCGGCCGAGTTCGGCTACAGCTTCGACCGGCTGGCCGACGTCGTCGAAGGCTTTTGCGAAGCCTTGGGCCTCACCCGCTTCGTCGCCTACCTGTTCGACTTCGGCGCGCCGGTGGGCCTGCGCCTGGCCGAGCGCCACCCCGAATGGATCGCCGGCCTGGTCATCCAGAACGGCAACGCGTACGAAGAGGGCCTGAGCCCGATGGCGCGCGACATGGTGGCGTTGACGCCCGGCCGCCCCGGCGCCGTGGAGGCCGTCATGGGCATCCTGACCGCGGAGGTCACGCGCATGCAGTACGAGGGTGGCACCCGCGAGCCGGCGCGCATCGCGCCCGAGGGCTGGCTGCTGGACCAGCATTTCCTGGATCTGCCCGGCCGCAAGGCCATCCAGGTCGACATCGCGCTGGACTACCACCGCAACGTCGAGCGCTACCCGGTCTGGCAGGCCTGGCTGCGCGAGCACCGCCCGCCGGCGCTGATCGTCTGGGGCCGCAACGACGCCTTCTTCCCCGAGGCCGGCGCGCAGGCCTATCTGCGCGACCTGCCCGACGCCGAGCTGCATGTGCTGGACACGGGGCACTTCGCGCTGGAGGAGGACGTGGACTTCATCGCGGCGCGCATGGCCGCGTTCGTCGACGGGCTCAGGCTTCGTTGAGCAGTTGCTCGATGAGGCCGTGCAGCGCGGCGAAGTCGGGTTCGCCGACATAGCGCTTGACGATCTCGCCGCGCTTGTTGATCAGGAAGGTCGTCGGCGTCATCTGCACCGGGCCGAAGGCCTGGGCGACGCTGCCGGTGTTGTCGATGGCCACGCCGAACGGCAGCTGGCGCGTCTCGGCGAACTTGGACACGAAGGCCGGCGGGTCGTAGCTCATCGCCACGGCCAGCGTGTCCAGGCCGCGGGCCTTGAACTTGTCGTGCGTGGCGATGATCTGCGGCATCTCCTTCACGCAGGTCGCGCAGCTGGTGGCCCAGAAGTTCACCAGCATGACCTTGCCCGCCCATTGCTGGGAGCTGGCCTTCTGGCCGTTCAGCAGCACGTAGTCGACGGTGGGCGCCTGTTCGCGGGCGCAGCCTGAAAGCGCGGCGGCGCAGGCCAGCAGGGCGGCAGGGATCAGGCGGCGGAACAGCATGGACGCGGATTTTAGGCGCCGGCCTGATGCCCCTGGGCTGTCAAGGCCGCTTGGCCAGCTCGAACATCAGCAGCGACGGCAGTGCGTCCGGCAGGTGGCGGCGCGAGATGCGGGCCACGCCGTCGTTGGTGGCGGTGGACAGCTGCGTGCGGTGCTCGCCGTCGAACATCTCCACGAAGGTGAAGTCCGGCGCGTCGCGCATGACCTCGGCGATCAGCTGCAGCAGGGCCTCGTTCATCTGCCCTGCGTCGAACAGCAGCGCATGCGGCAGGCCTTCGGCGCAGAACTGCTCGGCCTCGGCCACGCTGCCGACCACGTCGATCAGCATGCCCATGTGGCGCACGGCCGCCTGGGCCTCGGCGCGCAGGTCGCGGTTGGCGGACAGGATCAGCAGCTGGCAGCCGGCCAGCGGGCGGGAGTTGCCACCCATGCGCTCGGCCTCGGCCTCCAGCCGGCTCAGCGTGCTGTCAGGCGGTGGCGCCTCGTCGGGCGCGAGCTGGTTGAACTCCAGCGTCAACAGCGTGATGCCGGCCTCCTGCTCGCGCAGCGGCAGCACACCCAAGGTGATGGCTGTCTGCTCCAGCAGACGCCAGGCCAGCGAGTCCAGCCCCGGCGTCGGCGCATGGGGCTCGGCGTCGTCTGCCAGCAGTTCCAGCGAGCGGTGCGCGAAGCGGCAGCTCAGCCTTGCCTTCACGGGCCAGGGCGTCAGGTCCAGGCGCAGGTCGACCGAGGAATGCGTGTTGGCCAGCGCCCAGTCCATCAGCGCGTTCAGCAGCGCAAACAGCAGCGCGCCGTCGGCCCAGATCTCGACCGGCTTGAGCGACTGGCGCACCTGCACGCCGCGCGCCTGCGTCTCGCGGCTGCGCTGGGCCAGCACGCTGCGCAGCATCTGCGTGAGGTGCTGGCGCTCGCGGTTCAGGCGCAGCCGGCCAGACGCCAGGCGGGACAGCTGCTGACCCAGCATGCCTGCGGTGCGGGCGTCGTCGACGCTGCGGCGCAGCAGGCGCAGGCCGCGGCGGTCGATCTGGCCGGTGCTGGCAAGGTTCTGGATCTGTTCCAGCGCCGCGCTCAGCGGCCCGGCGATCTCGGCGCCCAGTTGCTGGACGATGTCCGCCCACTGCACCGGGCTCGGCTCAGGCATGACATCGTTGGCGGCACTTGCAGGCGCGGAAGAAGGCGGTGTGGACATGACCCCGGGTGACGGAAACCGCGGCGGATGGTTCTAGGTTGTTGGCCCGCCGCGGTATGAAAGCGCATGCTGAGGACAGGACGGCTCCGCCTCCATCCCCTGGCCGGGGGGAAACCCTTGGTTCAGGGGTGGGTTAGCCCTCAGGCAATAACACCAGCCGCGCGCCATTTCGTGATTTCCTCCACGCTACAGCCGGCTTCACGCAGCAACTCGTCGCTGTGCTGGCCCAGCAGCGGCGGCGCGTGCCGGTAGCTGACGGGGGTCGCCGACAGCTTCATCGGGCTGGCGACCAGGCGCAGGTCGGGCGTCAGCGGGTGGTCCATCGCGACGACGGCGCCGCGCGCCTGGGCCTGCGGGTCGGCAAAGGCCTCGGCGATGGAGTTGATCGAGCCGCAGGGCACCTTGGCTGCCTCCAGCGCAGCCAGCCAGGTGTTGCGCGGGCGCTGGCGGATGGCGTCTTCCAGCATCGGCACCAGCAGCGCACGGTGGCGCACACGCTCGGCGTTGGTCGCGAAGCGGGCGTCCGCCGCCCAGTCCGGCCGGCCGGCGATCTCACAGAACTTGGCGAACTGGCGGTCGTTGCCCACGGCCAGGATCAGGTGCCCGTCACTGGTCTCGAACACCTGGTAGGGCACGATGTTCTGGTGCGCATTGCCCATGCGGCCCGGCACCTTGCCGCTGCACAGGTAGTTGCTGCCCAGGTTGGCCAGCATGGCGAGCTGGGTGTCCAGCAGCGCCATGTCGATCACCTGGCCCTGACCGGTCGCGTCGCGGTGGCGCAGCGCGGCCAGGATGGCGACGGTGGCGTACAAACCCGTGAACAGGTCCGACACCGCCACGCCCACCTTCTGCGGCCCGCCGCCAGGCAGGTCGTCGCGCTCACCGGTCACGCTCATCAGCCCGCCCATGCCTTGCACGGCGTAGTCGTAGCCGGCGCGCTCGGCGTAGGGGCCGGTCTGGCCGAAGCCGGTGATGGAGCAGATGACCAGGCCCGGGTGCTCGGCCAGCAGGCTTTGAGCGTCCAGCCCGTAGCGGGCCAGGTCACCGACCTTGAAGTTCTCGACCAGCACGTCGACCTGGGCCGCCAGCTTCCTGACGATGGCCTGGCCCTCCGCGGTGGCCAGGTCGACGGCCAGCGAGCGCTTGTTGCGATTGGCGCCAAGGAAGTAGGCCGCCTCGCTCGTGTCTTGGCCGTTGGCGTCCTTCAGATAGGGCGGGCCCCAGGCGCGCGTGTCGTCACCGCTGCCGGGCCGTTCGATCTTGATGACGTCGGCGCCCAGGTCGGCCAGCGTCTGCGTGCACCAGGGGCCGGCCAGCACGCGGGACAGGTCCAGCACGCGCACGCCGGACAGCGCCTGGGGGGCTTGGGGAGAGGGCATATCTTGCATTGCGGAATTGTCGTGGGGTGGCTGCCGATAATTCGGCCATGCGCGCCTGCCCCACTGCCGGATTTGCCCTAATGCTGGCCCTGCTGGCGGCCTGTCAGCCGGCGTTGAACTGGCGCGAGGCCATGCCGATCGGCTCGGGTGCCGTGGCGCTGTTTCCTTGCAAGCCCGACGTCGAACAGCGACCGGCCCGCGCCGGGGAGGGTGGAGGCGCCATGGGCCTGGCCCAGTGCGAGGCGGCGGGGCGGGGCTTCGCGCTGTCCTGGGCGGACACGCCCGATCCGACCCGGGCCGGTGCCGCGCTGAAGGCCATGCCCGCAGCGCTGGCCGCCAAGCTGAACCGGCCACTGTCGCCCGCGCAAGTGCTGCAGGTGCCGGGCATGACGCCCTTGCCCGAGGCCGTTCAACACCGGCTGGCGGGTGCCGGCGGCATCACGCGCGTGGCCGTGTTTGCCCATGGCGGGCGGGTCTACCAGGCGCTGATGACGGCGGCGAAGGATGACGCGGCGGCCTGGGATATCTTCGTCGGCGGGCTGCGCGTCGGTGGGGCCATTGAGCCCGCCCGCTAACATCCCGTCCCATGCCCAACCTGCTCGTGATCGCCCACGCGCCGCTCGCCTCCGCGCTGCGGCAGGTGGCCGAGCACATCTTTCCGGACTGCGCGCCGACACTGCTCGTGCTGGACGTCAACCCGGGGCTGTGCCCCGAGGACGTCGAGGCAGCCGCCCGTGCGCTGATGGCCGGGTCCAGCCAGCCCGAGTGGCTGGTGCTGACCGATGTGTTCGGCGCGACCCCCAGCAACGGCGCCCAGCGCCTGGCGGGGGAGCAGGTGCAGGTGCTCAGCGGTGTCAGCGTGCCAATGCTGTGGCGCACGCTCTGCTACGCCAGCCAGAAGCCCTTGACCGATCTGGCCCGGCGCGCCGTGCAAGGCGCGGTCAGCGGCATCGTCGCCACGCCTCCCTTGCCCCCCGACGAATGATCAAGTCCACCCTCACCATCAGCAACAAGCTGGGTCTTCACGCACGCGCCTCGGCCAAGCTGACCAAGCTGGCCGGCAGCTTCAAGTGCGAGGTGCACATGAGCCGCAATGGCCGGCGCGTGAATGCCAAGAGCATCATGGGTGTCATGATGCTGGCCGCAGGCCTGGGTGCCAGCGTCGAGCTGGAGACCGACGGCGAAGACGAGCAGGCCGCGCAGGACCAGATCACCGCCCTGGTCAACGACAAGTTCGGCGAGGGCCAGTAAGGCCGCCAGCGCTCAGCCCAGGATGCGGCGAAAGCGTGCCGGCAGGTCGGCCGTGCGCAACAGCAGCGGCAGGTCGGCGGTGTTGAAGTCCGGGTCCCAGGCGGGCTCGCCCATCAGCTTGGCACCGCAGCGCAGATAGCCGCGGATCAGTGCAGGCGCCTCGACGACGAGATCCTGGCGCAGGTGCTCGATGGGCAGCGGCAGGCGCGGGCGCACCTGGCAGTCGATGGGCGCGAGGTGCTGGCCGGCGATCTGCCGCCACAGGCTGGCCGCGAAATGGCCGCCGTCGCGCATGCTGACGCTGGCGCAGCCGATGACGGTGTCCAGACCGTTGCGGGCCATGAACTCCGCCAGCGCGCCCCACAGCGCAATGATGGCGCCGCCGCTGCGGTGGTCGGCGTGCACGCAGGAGCGGCCGATCTCGGCCACGCGGTGGCGCAGCGCGCGCAGGCGGGTCAGGTCGAACTCGGTGTCGCTGTAAAGGCCGCCGGCGCGCTTGGCGGCGGCCGGCGTCAGCACGCGGTAGGTGCCGATGACGGGGCCGGGCTCGCCGTCCTCGCCGTCGGCGCGCACGAGCAGGTGCTCGCAGTAGGCGTCGAAGAGATCGATGTCCAGGCCGGCCGGCGTGCCCTTGGGCCGCGCCAGGCGCGCGCCCATCTCGACGGCGAAGACCTGATGGCGCAGCGCCTGGGCTTCGCGCACCTCGGCCTCGCTGCTGGCCCAGCTGACGCTCAGGCGGGTGGAAGAATGCGTGCGCTCCGGGCGCTGCAGGGCGGGGGCATGCGACAGCGCATGCGTGACGATGTGACTGCGGTTCATGCCCGGCATGCTGGGGCGATGGTTTGACGCCGCGGTGAAGCCTCTATGAAAAAACCATGACGCGAAAGGTCCGCGCGAGGCGCTACATTGGCCCTTCGATTTGCGGGGTGCGCTGATGAGTTTTCAGGTGTTCGGCATCGCGGTGTCGCGTGGCGTGGCGATAGGCCGGGCCGTGCTGGTGGCGTCCAGCCGGGTCGACGTGGCCCACTATTTCCTCGCGCCGGACCAGATTCAGGCCGATATCCAGCGCCTGCTGCGCGCGCGAGACGCCGTCGTGCAGGAGTTGGCCACGCTCAAGGACGAGCTGCCCGACGACGCCCCTCACGAGCTCGCCGCGCTGCTGGACGTGCACCTGATGCTGTTGCACGACGAAGCCTTCACCGGCGGCGCCAGCCACTGGATCGTCGAGCGCCACTACAACGCCGAGTGGGCGCTGTCCGCCCAGCTCGAAGTGCTGGCGCGCCAGTTCGACGAGATGGAGGATGACTACCTGCGCGAGCGCAAGGCCGACCTGGAGCAGGTCGTCGAGCGCGTGCTGCGCGCGCTGGCGCATGAGCAAGGCGACACCCCGACGCCCGTGACGCCGCGTGACTTCGGCGGCGAGGACCCGCTGCTGCTGGTTGCCGCCGACATCGCGCCGGCCGACATGATGCAGTTCAAGCGCAGCGTCTTCCGCGGCTTCATCACCGACATCGGCGGCAAGACCTCGCACACGGCCATCGTCGCCCGCAGCCTGGACATCCCCGCCGTGGTCGGCACCCGGGAGGCCTCGCGCCTCATCATGCAGGACGACTGGGTCATCATCGACGGCGACGCCGGCACGGTCATCGTCAACCCATCGCCCATCGTGCTGGAGGAGTACCGCTTCCGGCAACGCCAGAGCGAGCTGGAGCGTGCCCGGCTGGGCCGGCTGCGGCACACCCCCGCCGTCACGCTGGACGGCGAGCACATCGAGCTGCACGCCAACATCGAGCTGCCGGCCGACGCCCACGCCGCCGTGGAAGCCGGCGCGACCGGTGTGGGCTTGTTCCGCAGCGAGTTCCTGTTCATGAACCGCGACGGCGAACTGCCCAGCGAGGAGGAACAGTTCGTTGCCTACAAGGCCGCCGTCGAGGCGATGAGAGGCATGCCGGTGACGATACGCACGGTCGACATCGGCGCCGACAAGCCGCTGGACCGTCTCAGCGTGTCCGAGCTGCGCCACGAGCATGTGCTCAACCCGGCCATGGGCCTGCGCGCCATCCGCTGGAGCCTGGCCGAGCCCAGCATGTTCCGCCAGCAGCTGCGCGCCATCTACCGGGCCAGCGCCTTCGGCAAGGTGAGGCTGCTGGTTCCCATGGTGGCGCACCTGGGCGAGGTCCGGCAGATCGTCGAGACCGTCAAGAAGGTGCAGCAGCAGCTCACCGACGCCGGCCACGCCTTCACGCGCGTGGAACTGGGCGTCATGATCGAGATCCCGGCGGCGGCCGTCATGCTGCCGCTGCTGCTGCGGCACGTGGACTTCGTCTCCATCGGTACCAATGACTTGATCCAGTACACGCTGGCCATCGACCGCGCCGACGAAGCGGTGGCGCATCTGTACGACCCCTGGCATCCGGCGGTGCTGCAGTTGATCAGCCAGGCCATCGCCCAGTCGCGTGCCGGCAGCAAGGGTGTCAGCGTCTGTGGTGAGATGGCGGGCGACCCCGATTTCACCGACCTGCTGCTGGCCATGGGGCTGCGCAGCTTCTCCATGCATCCTTCACAGATCCCCGCCGTGAAGCAACGCGTGCTGCGTGCCGACACGCAGCGCCTGGCGGCCGCGCTCCCGCGCGTGCTTGAAAGCGAAGACCCGCAAGGCGCAGCCGCCAGGGAACTCGCCATCGGCAAAGGTGGCGTGATCGCGGTGCATTGAGCGGGGTCGGCCTCCGCTGCTGCGCGCTGAGATCTTCTATCTATATGTAGTGGGTGGGCGTCAGACGGTAGCGAACAGCACCTTCTCCAGCCCTCTCTTCAAAATCTTCCTGATCTCTTGCGCGGTCTGAAATTCCTGTGCTACAGTCGTGGGCTTCGCTGATGACAAAGCGCAACGCAAACCGGCAACGGCAAGCGGGGTGTTGAGGAGTTGGTGAGGCTGAGCTGAAGAGCTCGGGGCGAGCTGGAGAGTTCGTTGGGTGCTGAGGGGTTCGAAAGAATTTTTCAAAAGTACTTGACGACACTGCGAAAGCAGATCAAAATCTCGCCTCTTTGCTGCTGACGACTGAACGCGAAGCGAACAGTATGTGGGTAG